>JBMFOE010000005.1:18922-113909 GCA_049969795.1 Desulfomonilaceae bacterium | reverse complement strand
CGCCCTGACATAGACTTTGAGGGTTATCATATTCACCCCGCGGCGGACATCATTCCGACAGAAATTTCGAGAAATGGTATATTGAGCTTGACTCTGATTGGCCGTTTTCTTAATCTCACATCACATAGGCTCTCGACTGCAACGTAAGCTCAGATTTAGGGACGGGATCCGAGGCGCCGGGGGCGCGTCATCCCCTATCCCATGAATGCAGAAAGGATTGACCATGTCCGACAAAGAAATATGGAAGGATAAGCTGATCCTCGCGGTGGACGACGAGCCAGACGTACTCGAGACCATCGCCGAGCAGCTCCCCACTGATGTAAACCTCACGTTGCATACGGCCACTAGCTTTGAAAAGGCCCGCCAGTATCTTGTGTCCTATACGTACGACCTCGTGATCCTCGACATAATGGGAGTCCGGGGATTTGATTTGTTAAAGATCTCCGTGAGCAGAAACTTCCCGACCGTGATGCTCACCGCCCACGCCTTGAGCCCGGAGGCTTTGAAGCAATCGATTGAGCTCGGCGCGAGGGCCTACCTCCCCAAGGAGAAACTCAACGCCCTGACCCCATTCTTGGAAGACGTGCTCAAGCTGAGCTATCAATCGGTGTGGAAGAAGGCCCTGGACCACGTGGCCACTCTATTTAACAAGAAGTTCGGCTCAGATTGGCGGGTCTCCGAAAAAGAATTTTGGGATGAATTCGAGAAAAAGTTATCGCTCGACGACGCCGCGATTATCAAGTAGCGCCTTGCAGCGGGACAACAGCGCAATTCGCGATTATTTTCGAGAACGGCCATAGGCTTCCTGCTCCATCCCCAGACCGTGGGGACCAGGCGAGCGTGCCATGAAGCTCTCTGACATTGGGGAATTCGGATTTATCGACCGCATTGCGCCTCTGGGTTTGATAAGGCCTCGCAACGTGATACGCGGCATCGGCGATGACTGCGCGGTAGTGAGGATCGACGAAGAAACTTGCCTCCTTGTCACCACTGACCTCCTTATCGAACGCGTCCACTTTCACAGGTCGTGGGCGCCTGCCAACATACTGGGGCGCAAGTCCCTCGCAGTGAATATCTCCGACATCGCGGCCTGCGGGGGCGTCCCCAAGGATGCATTTATCAGCATAGGGATTCCCGACAACGTCGCGGTAGAGTGGCTCGATGATTTTTATGAAGGGCTGACCGGTCTCGCCCGCGAATACGAGGTCAACCTCCTCGGAGGCGACACCACTCGATCGTTGGCCGATATTGTCATTAACGTCGCCATTACGGGGACGGCGCCATGCGACGAGACGCTCTTTCGCGATACAGCTAAACCAGGGGATATACTTGCACTCACCGGCCCCACTGGCCTGTCAGCGGCGGGCTGCGACCTGCTCCTACGAGGCGACTGGCCGCCGGACCCTTGGGTCGAGCCCCTGAAAGCGGCCCATCTCAACCCGCGGCCCCACGTGAGGGAGGGTAGATTTCTTGCCGCGTCTCATGCGTGTTCTGCGGCCATCGACATATCCGACGGGTTGAGTTCCGACCTGGGGCATATATGTACACAATCGAAGGTGGGCGCATTGATCTTCGAGGACAAGCTGCCCATACATGACGCGCTCCTGGAAGCGGCTTCGTACTTGGGAAAGAACCCGCTGGATTGGGCGCTTCACGGCGGCGAGGACTACGCGCTGCTCACGTGCGTCCGCCCGGACGCGTTTCCGTCATTAAAGTCTTCTGCGGCTGCGAGGGGAATCCAACTTATTGCCATTGGGGTCATTGAGGAGACGCTGGGCATGAGGTTGCAGCGACGAGGTGGGCATGTGGAGGCGTTGACGGCCGGCGGCTGGAATCATTTTCGGGAGAACCGGTAAAAACTGGGAGGACAGGAAATAAGGCCTTGACATATATTATTATCGATATATAGTAATAATAAAAATCCGCTCCCGCTCTGGAGGTATTGTGCATCGCCGTGGGATTTCACGAAGAAAGTTTCTCATCGGTTCTGCAGCAGGAGGCGCATCGCTCGTCGCCGCCTCCTATCTCAACCTCAATTCTTGGGCTACCCCAGGCAAAACTGCGAGCAAGGAAGTAAAGGTCACTCCCACCCTCTGTGACGCCTGCGGCAACTGGTGCGCCATCAAAGTCTATACCAAGGGGGACCGCGTATGGAAGGCCGAGGGCATACCCATAGCCGGCAACAACATGGGTCGCATGTGCGCCAAAGGGCACGGTATGCTCCACGAAGTCTATAATCCGGATCGCATCAGAACGCCCTTGAAGAGGGTGGCGTACGGGAAGTTCGAACCCATCCCATGGCAGCAGGCGTACAAGGAAATTGGCGAGCGCGTCAAGGCGATTTCAGAGAAGTACGGCCCTCAGTCCCTTTTTTGGCTCCAGTATCCGGAGGGGAACGAGGATTTGACCCACAGATTTATGAGGGCCCTGGGGTCTCCCAACGTCTTTTCCCATGGCACGACGTGCTTTTTGCCGAGGAACATCGGTTGGTGGCTCACCATTGGCGAGGCAAAGCCGGAGCATGACTTCGAGCACAGCCGCTTCGTGCTTTTCATTGGACGCAACCCCGCGGCAGGTCTTCAGCTCAGGCAGTTGCGGGACTTGGCCAGGGCCGCGGAAAAGGGGGCTCGACTCGTGGTCGTGGATCCTCGTTATAGCGAGGCCGCTGTCCTCAGTCGAGAGTGGATAAGGATTCGACCCGGGACCGATCTCGCCCTCCTCTTGGCAATGGCCCATGTGATGATCAGGGACGGGATCTATCAAAAGGACTTTGTGGAAAAATATACCGAAGGCTTTGATGAGTGGGCTGAAAAGGTCAAACAGTACACGCCAGAATGGGCTGAAGCCAAAACCTCCATTCCCAAAGACGTCATAGTAAAACTTGCGCATGATATCGCGCGTGAAGCGCCTCGTGCGGTTATCCATCGCGGGTACCACGGCGCGATGGGCACGCAATACAAGAACAGCTTGCAGCTTGTGCGTGCGGTTGCCTGCGTTAATGGGCTCCTTGGAAACTTCAACCAGAGGGGAGGTCTGTATATCCATCCCAAGGTGAAGCTCGGGAAACTCGATCCAGAGAAACATCCGGAGCCGCCGCGGGTTGAGGGCCCCATGATAGACGGGAGTACGGATCCTGAGCGTTACCCTCTGACCCCTATGGGCATAGGAATTAGCCAAGCGATCCCTGAGCTGGCTATTCAGGGTAAATTAAAAGGGGGTTTTGTGTATCACAACAATCCCCTGAGGACAAATCCGAATCCTGCGCGAGTCATCGAAGGGTACAAGAAACTCGAGTTGCTTGTCAGCTTTGACTATGTTCCGTCTGAGACAGCTTCCATTGCCCATTACATCCTACCGGAATCTTATTACCTGGAGCGAGATGACGTGGTGCACACCAACCACAGTTACAGTTCCAAACAGGTGGCCATTCGACAGCAGGTGGTGAAGCCCCTTTACGATACGAAGCCGCTTGCGGACATATTGATCGAAATGGCTCCTCATCTCGGCATAGGGCGCTACTTCAACTTTACGTTGGAAGATTACAATAGGGCTCGTTTGGCGCCGCTCGGAATAACCCTGGAGCAGTTGAAGAAAGAAGGCGTGATTGACTTGGGCGGTGAGTGGACTCCCGGCGAGCCGTCATTTCATACGCCCAGTGGAAAACTGGAAATAGCGTCTTCAATCTTGAAAGATTTCGGCCTGCCGGATATGCCGGAATGGGAAGAGCCGCTTGTGATGCCGGATGACAAGGATCCTCATTCCTTCCGGCTGATACACGGCAAGCAGGCTCATCACACGCACGCGCGGACGATAAACCAGCCATATCTCAAAGAGATTACCATGGTGAACGATTTGGGGAGGATTTGGATGCACCCGGATCGCGCTCGCGCCTTGGGCATTAAGGATGGGGACTGCACTACCATCATCAGCTCAGTGGGCAAAGGGAGGGCTCGGGCCAAACTCACGGAAGGCATTCATCCGGACTGCGTCTTCGTCCCTAGCGGCTATGGGGTCTACGCGCGAAAACTCCAGACCGCCTATGGGTACGGCGTATCTTACAACGATTTCCTTCCCACATACTTCGACCCGGTCCTGGGGCACATCATGTCCAACGAGATCATCGTGCGGGTCGAGAAGACATGACGTTTGCGACGAGAATCACAGGGAGCGAGAGCGGGATAGCGATGACAGAAGTTCAGCATAAGAACGTTGTAAACTGGCCGATGGACCCAAAGTCGGACAAGAGGTATTGAAGGATCGAACCATGCCGCGTTACGGAATAGCAGTCGATACGACCAAATGCATCGGGTGCCACGCGTGTCGAGTGGCCTGCCAAAATCAGAATGAACTTCGGTTCAATGAGGCGTTCAACTGGATCAAATCAAAGGACAGGGGGCGTTTTCCGTCGTATGGGGCTGAGTTCATCCCTGTCCAGTGCAATCATTGTGAAAATCCTCCGTGCCAGCGAGTGTGTCCTACCGGCGCTACATACACCACCGCGGAAGGCCTCGTGCTCGTCAATCCAAAAACCTGCGTTGGATGCAAGTATTGCATGGAGGCCTGCCCGTACAAAGTTCGGATCATAAAGCATCATGAAGGAATCGTGGAAAAATGCAGATTCTGCATAGAGTTGGTGCGAGAAGGTGGAACTCCTGCCTGCGTTTCCACCTGCCCTACCCAGGTACGCATCTTTGGCGATCTGGATGATCCCAACAGTGAGATATCGAAATTCATCGCCCAGCACAGGGCCCAGCCGTTGAGGCCTGACTTGGATACCAGGCCGAAAATTTTTTACAAAAGGAGTTAGTCATGGTGGAGAGCGCGTGGGGGTGGTTGATAATTGCGTATCTGTTTCTTGCCGGCGCCGGTTCAGGCGCGTTCATCGCCGCTGTTGCATGTGAACTCCTTGCGCCTGATTGGTCCAAGGCGCTTGCGCGAGCGGGGTCTTTGGCTGCAGGGCCTTTGGTGGCCGTGGGGACGGCATGCCTGGTGTTGGATCTTGAAGCGGGTTTCTGGGAGCCATGGCGGCAGATATACTTAGTGGGCAATTTAAGAAGCATGATCTCGTGGGGCGTTATTATTCTCTCGTTTTTTATTCCCCTGGCGTTTCTTTACGCCGCGGCCCTGAATGAGATCACCGTGATCGGTAAGAGAGCAAAGAAGTACCTCTTGTACATCGAGATAGTTGGCAGTCTGCTTGCCGTGGCCACGGCCACGTACACGGGCGTGCTCATTGCGGTGGTCAACGGGGTCCCGTTTTGGAATACGCCGTTGATGCCAGTGCTTTTCTTGGCGTCAGCCATGTCAACCGGTCTGGCAGTCGCCATGATCGGAGCCGCCATTATTGACATAACCACAGTGAAGACGCTCTCCAACTTTGCCCTGGGCCATGTTATCTTCCTGGCGGTGGAAGCCCTCGTGTTGATGCTTTTTGTGTTCATGTCTTTGACGAGGTCCACCGAGGCGGCGCTTTCTGCTGGCATCCTCATATCAGGAGTGCTCAGCCCTTATTTTTGGGGTCTTGTGGTCATTTTGGGAATTGTTGTGCCTTTTATTTTGAGTATCATTGAATATTATGAGTACGGCGAGATGCCGAAATACCTTGTAGTAGGGGCTGACTTGCTGGTGCTCATTGGCGGCATGAGCCTGCGCGCCCTGATCATATTTTCCGGTGCTCCTCCGCAGGTAATTTGAAGGCAACGCTATGGGATATACGAACGACAATCTCGGGAGTTAGGCAATCATGTCAGTAAATCCAGAAAATCCGAGTCAACAAAACGTCGAGTCGTCGGCTGAGCCCGAGACCCTTTCTGCTGCTGAACCGGCGGCTGAAGAAACGCCGAGCCCAAAGTCATCGAATAATCACCTGGCCGAGCGAAGAGGACGTATGATCACTGCAGGCCTTTTGGCCACGGTCATTCTCGCGGTGATTGCCATTCTTGTTTCAGGCATCTTCCAGCTCACCTCCCGATGGTTGATGGTGTGCCCCAAGGATCTGCCTGTGAATGACCCGGCTCCGATCTTATGGCAAGATGTGGTTGCGCAGGAGCCAAAACCTGCAAAACTTGGGGCCCCTGAAAAACTGGCCTCGCAGGTGCTATTCAAGTCCGGGACAGAGGAGCCTGGGCCTCCTAAAACTGGCGCGCACTAGGCGTGCTCGGCCTAGACCCGCAAGGCCGGATGAGCGTCCACGGGAAGCCAGACAGGGCGCAGTATCAAATTTCCATAGGAATGTGTCGCCTTGGCCGCGTCGCGTACGGGGCCAAGGCGGCTGATCATTAACATTAACAATGAAATCTTGGAAGAGAAAGGCGGTCTGAAATGAAGGAACCGGAGTACGCGCAAGGGTTCTGGAACCCTTATGTGGCGGGCGTCGCATTGGGGTTGGTGCTCCTCGTCACGTTTTACCTTATGGGGACGGGATTGGGAGCTTCTGGGGCATTCGCCAGGGCGGCGGCGGTCATTGCCCACGGCGTCAACCCCCACTTTGTGGAAACGAATGGTTATTTCAAGGGATTTTACGCGCCTGGGGCGCCGCACCCCTTTGTTGACTGGATCGTGGTGCAAGTAGTAGGAGTGTTTGCTGGCGGACTGGTCGCCGTGATCACGGCGCGGCGATTCCGTATCAGCGTAGGAAAAGGGCCCACGGCAGGCGTGTGGCTCCGATTATCCATGGCCTTCATCGGCGGCATCATCGGCGGCATTGGGACCAGGTTCGCAATGGGCTGCACCTCGGGACAGGCCTTAACTGGCGGCGCCACGATGGCGGTGGGAAGCTGGGCGTTTATGATGGTCGTATTTGCAACCGCGTTTATCGCCGCTTATTTTGTGAGGAGGGAATGGTCATGACCGGCCCATTGGCTATGCTGAACGATTTTAGCCTGGCGACGAATTTGTGGATTGCCCTTGTGATAGGCTTTTTCTTCGGTTTTGTCCTAGAGCGGGCTGGATTCGGCGACGCGAGGAATTTAACCAATATCTTCTACTTTCGGGATATGCGGGTGCTCCGAGTCATGTTTTCCGCAATCTGCACCGCGATGGTGGGACTCATTGTGCTGAGTTGGATAGGGCTCTTCGACTACAGCGTTCTCTTGGAATACTCACTGCTCAAAACATATCTGCTGCCCCAGATAGTGGGCGGAGTTCTCTTTGGGCTGGGGTTTGTGATAGGCGGCTATTGCCCGGGGACTGCGGTAGTGGGCTTGGTGTCCGGAAAAATCGACAGCTTGGTCTTTCTCGCAGGGATGATCGTGGGCATGTGGATTTTTGCTCTCGGCTTTCCTGTCTGGGGCTCGTTTTACAAGAGCTTCGACATGGGGAGAATCACGCTTTGGCAAGTTTTCGGAACATCTAAAGAGATTATGGCCGCTGCCATCGTCGTCATGGCCTTGATAGCCTTTGTGCTTGCGCGGCTCGGCGAAAAATGGCGCCCTTATGATAAATGATCCAACGCGTCGAGAAGAGTGAGCCTCGCCGCTCACCTACTTTGTCTAAGGAGGTATAGGACATGCGGAAAATGGTTCGGTCGGTGTGTATAGCTGCGGCGCTGTGCGCCTTTGTCTTGACTTCAGTAGCCGTAGCTGCAGAATTTTATGTGGTCAAAGACGCTTCAGGTAAGGTCTCCGTGGTCGATCAAAAGCCCGCGGACGCCAAATCCATCGTCAAAGGACCATTTCCGACCAAGGCAGACGCTGAAAAAGAATTGAAGGCCCAAGGCGCTGCAAAGAAACCCGTAAAACTGCCCAGCCAGGGCTGCTGAGCAACGGCTTGCGCGGCGGCCAACGGCTCCTATGAATCCGGGCTGTTGCCGCCGTCTTCGCAGCTTACCGCCAGCCGGAGCAAGCGCATCAAAGGCTCGGAGCGGCAAGAGAAGCCGCTTACGAGGCTGCAGCGCATCAAAGGGTCGTCCATATGACAAAGCGATCGTTCCTCAAGACATTCTTGTTTTTTTGTTCGGGATTGTTGTCTCTCGCGACCGTATGGGGCGCGGGGCGATTCGCGGCATTTGGGTTTGCGGTGAATCGCAAACGAGCGCTGCCCAAGGAACTGCTTTCCCGAGTCGAGGAGGGATCGCCCCTGCACGTTCCAGAATCTGGGGTGTGGCTTGTGAAAACCAAAGACCAGGCGGTGACCGTTCTTGACGACAGATGTCCTCATCTAGGTTGCAAACCCAATTGGAACGCAAGCCGGAGGGTTTTCGAATGTCCTTGCCATGGCAGCGAGTTCGATGCGCAGGGATTCGTGAAGAAAGGTCCCGCGTCAAAGCGAATGCTTGAGCTGCATCTTGAGGAAGAGAACCCAACCACCTTTAAGGTTTCAGAGAGGCCATCCTCTCGGCAATAGCGCTCGGCACTGGCAACGACCTTTGTGGGCGCACATACTGGTCACAAGGATGTAGGCGTGAGTAGGAGCGCCGCTGTTTCTTGAACAAGGCTTCCCTGACAAACTTCTTTCTTCATCTCCATCCTCGTTTCATCGATGAGCGTGCGACTCGGGTCACATACACATGGTGCCTTGGGGGACTCGCCCTGTGGATGTTTGTGATCGAGGTCGCTTCCGGCATCCTTCTCGCCTTGTATTATATCCCGCACCTATCGCAAGCCTATGCGTCAATACAATACATCACTCACGTTACGCCGTACGGGTTTTTCGTGCGCAACATTCATTATTGGGCTGGTCAGGCAATGGTCGTTCTCGTTGCGATGCATACGATCCGAGTTTTCATCGCCAAGGCATACGCGCCGCCTCGGCAGTGGAATTGGCTCCTGGGACTCGCGCTCCTGGTCATGACGTTCCTTGTGGATTTCACCGGCTATCTGTTGGTATGGGACGATAGAGGACTGTGGGCCTGGACCATCGCCGGCAATTTGGCTGCGAGCATCCCTTTCATCGGCCAGTCTTTGTCGGCCATCGTCTTTGGGCCTTCAGAACCTCACGACATCACCTTGGCAAGGCTCTATGCATGGCATGTTCTCGGATTGCCCGCAGCTATGGCCGCGCTCATAGCTTGGCATTTCTGGCGGACACGCGCGGACGGCATTACCAACCCGCTGTAATTTCTGGCGACTGAAGCTTGCAATGAATCGAAAGATGGCGGATGCTGCAAGCGGCCGTACACGCAAGCGCGCCATCGCCGGCTCGGCAGTAAGAGCCTATCGGCTTGACCGGCGGTTGCTCCGGGGAGTTTGGCCAGAGCATCCAATCAATCAGGAGCGAAAGAATGGGTATCATTGATTTTCACGTACATCTTGGCAGGCGCGAACATCTCACGAAACACATGATCGACTATTTGTCGCAGACGCTCACGCCTCACGCGCTCGATTTCATGGACACGCTTTCTCCACAGGAGTTCTCCGGGTACTTGAAGAGTCAGGGCGTTGACTACGCGGTGATACTCTCCGAGTATTCACCGCGTGTCACTGGGATTATTCCGAGCGAGTTTACCGCAGATTTTTGTAGGGATACCCCGGGGCTCATTCCCTTCGGGTCCATCGATCTGGATTCTTCTTCGCCCGCGGGCGACCAAGTCCAGCGGTGCGTTGAAGAGCTCGGATGCAAAGGGCTTAAGCTGCTGCCGTCGTATGGCCACTATTATCCCAATGATGAAAGATTGCTTTCCGGGTATGAAGCCGCGCAATACTACGGTATTCCGGTGATGTTCCACACAGGCACCTCGTTGTTTCCTTACACGCGCATTCGATACGCGCATCCTCTCCTCCTCGATGATATCGCAGAAGATTTCCCCATGCTTCCCATCGTGGCATGCCACGCAGGCCGACCTTTCTGGTACAAGGAAGCGCAATGGCTGCTGACCCGACACAAAAATCTGTACATCGATATTTCAGGCATCCCTCCCCAGCAGTTGCTTTCGGCCATTCCCAAGTTCGAGCGATACGCAGACAGATTTGTTTTCGGAAGCGACTGGCCCACAGAAGTCGTCTCCATATCCGACCAGGTCCAAAAAATCAGGAATTTGCCTCTGAAAGAGACCACGCTCTCTGCGCTGTTGAGGGATAACGCGGCCCGGCTGCTGGGCTTGGATTAGCCTCGACGCTTCTGGCGCATTGGATTCCTTTACCCATGGACTCAAAGAGGGTGGCGCGGCGCCGGATGCCTGAATACTTTGAAAAGCCCCTGTGTAGCGCTTCTCCAAATGAATCCCGAATTGGACGGACGGCTGCTTCGCGAGCTTCACTCTCTGTCATCTCGAGCAAAGCGAGAAATATTGGTCCCCAGACGAAGAAGATTTCTCAGTCGCGGTTTCTCACTTCGTTCGGGCCTCGCTTCTTCGAACTGCCATGACAAGGGGTCACAACGGGAGATGAAAATAATCTTCTGAACAGAATGGCATTTTCAGATAAAATGAAAGGCGCTCGGCTCTGTGACCAGCTATGGGTATCATAAGCGCTCCAGAACTCGATGATGCGACCTCGTTCCGTCGGGAATACCCAGCTTCGCCATGAGCTCTCGGCGCCCTCTTAAGCCCCGCTCCTGCGGGGCGCCATACAATAGCCCAGGACAACGCCCTGGGTAACGGCAATGGCTCTCACCTCGTTCGGGCCTCGCTCTTTCGAACTCCCATGACAAGGGGTCACAATGGGAGACGAAAATACCGTTGTGACAGGAACTATGGCATTTTCAGGTAAAAGTGCGAATCCATGACGAGTTTTGTGGATGCCGGATCGATTCCGGCATGACAAATTAGGCGCCGTGGAGCGCCTCATTCGGACAGACGTTTCGAGAACTCGTATAAACCCCGGTCCCGCGGGGCGCAGGACAGTAGTCCAGGGCCAGCGCCCTGGGGACAGGAGCGATGACGCTGGGCCGTTCGCGCACGCAGACGTCTGTCTTCTCGGCGATCTGCGCGCCTCTGGCTCGGATGCAACGACGGGCGGCGCGCTGCCCCTGGGGTTTGCATTTGACGCATACGTGCACATATATGTGTATAGAATGCGTGAAACTTATGGAGGTTTGCCACTACTATATACCACAGATACATGAAGAGCGGTGCAGCATTTGGCGCGCTCGAAGGGGAGGTGCCAATGAAATCTAGTCAAAGAGCAGAAACATTTGTTAGAGATATGCAAAGAGTGACTCCGTATATGTACGAAGGGCTGTACGGAAGCTTCCTTCACTACTTTATGGAATCGGACAAGTCCCATTGGACGGGTAATTTATCAGCGCATTTGAGTCAGATAAACCAGGAATGGGCCGAGGTCGGCGAAGAAATGGCGGAAGTCCTGTGGGAGGAATTCGAGAAGAGGATTACCTGTTAGCCTGAGGTCCTGATGGGGCCAAAGGCGCGTGGAGGTCAATTAGTTGTGAAGACCGCCCGGCGTCATCATATAGAGGATGCCATATTTATGCTGAATTTCTGCGTCTAGGGTCGACGCGTTCTGCAAGTCGAGGGGAAGCACGAGATGCCCTTCCAATGTGAGCAGCGCTCTCGATTCTCCCCTCTTTTTGTGTTCTATGAGCTCGGTGTACAAAGACTTCGCATTGAGGACGCGTGTCTCGTTTATTTTTTCCACTCTTCTCAGGTATGCGGCGCTTTCACTCAGGCCGTATTCGGGAAATACTTCTGAGATGATGACAATTTTTTCATGTGGTCGGGAAGGAAGACCGTCTGCATATTTCGCCCTAAATGCGTCCCCTGATTTGCCTAGATTGTCTATGCAGTTGAGGGTCAATTCCACAAAGCCGATGCCGGAGAATATGAAGTAATTCGGACGAGAGAAAATCCTGGGAACCAGCCTTGGGAGACCTGGCGTGACGGTACCTTTTATATCGAGGACCTGCCCTTGTCTCAGAACCTTGATGTGGAGGGGGTCACCTACTTTCTTACGGTTGAGCGCCTCCGAGAAATGTATCTTTTGCCCGAGCGGCTCGAAATAAATCTCGCCGTAGTTGTCTATCTCATGATCATCTATGGCCAGGAGGATGTCATGAGTGCGCAGCCCAAAACGGTAGGGCCCGCCGTCAGGGATGATGTAGTCCAGGAGGACGCCCCCCTGATCTCGACTGAGCCCATAGTATTCCTTGAGTCTTGGGAACAGCCGCTGCACCACGTACAACCAAGACGGTATAAGATGCTGTTTATCAAGGAGCGGGATTAAATTTTTGACAAGATTTATGGGTATAAAATAGTTGATCCGGTCGCTGATCCTCATCCCTTGAAAGGCTATCCCCACTACTTTGCCGTCTTTCAACACAGGGCCGCCTGAGTTGCCTCTGTTTTGTTGAAGAGACGCCTGGATCATCAGCCATCTATCGAGCGAGTAGGAGTACCGACTTACTTCGATGCGACTTATCTCTCCCTGTTCGGATTTGCTCAGGCTCTCTCCACCCAAAGGGTATCCCCACCCTGTCACCTTGTCGCCGACGCGTAGGGCGTCGCTGTCCCCCAACTGCAAGGGATTTATCGGGCCGTTGATGCGTTCATAGGATTCGAGCTCTTCATCGCTCATTTCGAGTATGGCAAAATCCGCTGAATTGCAAATTCCCAAGGGCGTGACTTTGTATTGTCTTTTTTCTCTGCCGTTGGACACCTGGATGCTTTGGGCCATGGACACGGCATGCGCGTTCGTGAGTATGAGACCCCTGCGGCCGGGAAAATTTTTTTCATCCTCGAAAAAAAAGCCGCTGCTCTTGGTAGTGACAAAATCCGGCGCCTTCCACGGCTTGTGATAATAACCGGCGTATTTTGTGCTCACGACGCGCAGCACCTGGGTTTCGATTTCCGAGTGGTTTTCCTCGCATTGGCCATACCGAGCCAACAGCAGCGCCAAGATCAAAAAAAAGGCGCGTACAGGCCATGCAGGACTGCGCCGGAAGACGCTGCTGACTGGCCTTATGGCAGGCGACTCTGGTATGGCCATTTCATGCTTTCTCAGTATCGCGTGAATTCACGACAATCTCTCTCGAACTCTGCGATGATCTTGTCGGTCAGCGATGGTTTTACCTCGGGTATCTTCTCCAAGAACAGGTCCGTGGTAATACGGTAATCTCGACCGAGGCTCAGCTCTCGCTCAAAAGCCGCGTGCGTCACCTTTTGAAAGAGATATTCAATATCTGCAGGGGTATAGAACGGGATCAACGAGACGATCCGGTCTGAATCGACCTCCCCTGCATTGGTTTGGGAGAGATAGTAGTCAAAGATCGTCTTAAGCCCCGCATGATCCAACCCACCGACGGGGATGATACAATCGAACCGGCCGGGGCGAAGCAGCGCCGCATCCAACTCACGAATATAATTTGTCGCGCAGATGAGCAGTATCTTGCCTCCCCGTTTCTTGAGGATCGGCACCTGCTTCAAGAATTCATTGGTAATGGACTTGTCCATCCTACTTGCGTTGTCGCGACTCGCGGCTATCTCTTCGAATTCGTCAATAAATATGACGGCTTCTTCCAGCCGCGTGGCTTTTTCCATGAGCGCCTTGAGATTCAATCCCAAGCGATCTTGTCCTTCTGCCATGAGGTCGCTCGGGCTCACCTCGACATACCACCATTTGAGCGCTCCTGCTATGGCTCGGACAAAATGCGTCTTGCCGGTTCCAGGAGGCCCGAAAAAGATGATTGTTTTCGGAGGCGCCACGCCGTGTTTACGAGCGAGATCGACCTTGGTCAGCGGCAATATGATTCTCTTTTCGACGATTTTCTTGGGCGGCTGTGTATCTGAGATCGTGTCCCAAATGCTCCGGTCCACCAGTGTACCGCCTAGTTCTCGCAGGATACGCGCGATTTCTTCTTCACGCACATCCGGCAGATTGGCTTGCGTGTTCTCGAAAAAGTCCAAGCAGGCTACCTTTATGCCCACATCTCGCCCCAGTTTCTCGGAAAGGAACCATTTGTGCTGCAGGATCTTGAGCCACAGTTCTCCCGCGGCCTCTGGTTCCACTATGTGGCCGGTGTAATCCAGAATCTGCGAGGCGCATTCTTCAGGCGTAGGGATGTTGGCTACTATTTCCATTTCCTCCTCCTCCTCATTAAAGAAACGAACCCCTTGGTCGCTCCACCCAGTATTCTGCATTCCTGTCATGAAAGATTCTCTGAAGCAGCGGCTTGCGTTGGCGGGTGACGGTGTCTCTGAGGGTCCATCTCCTTAATCAATAGTGCAGGAGTTGCACTCTTGCACCCTGAGTAGTCAGGCGTAGCTATTACTCGTTATGAGTGTCCCTGTCAAGTTAGGGTTCCATTGATATTTCGTGAGAGACGAGGAAAAAGGGTTCCGATGCGGCCCACCGCAACGCGTAGGGGGCTCATAATGTTTTTGCGCCAGCGGCATTCTTAGTAGAATACCATGGCCCCGAAGGTAACGAAGCTTTTTCTGTCATCGACGTAGGCAAAATCCAAACTCAACGTTTCCGCTCGAGACGCCTCCATGGCGTGCATCATGGTGACGATGGGAGAAAAGCCGCAGACTCTCCTCGCATCGCCTTCAGATACGATGCATCGAATGAAAGAATCCACGGACAGTTGTTCCAAATGACCGAGCATCTCGCGGTCTTTTTCCAGCGAGGCGTTCACTGAGCCCTGGTGGGGTACAAACTGATCTCCATAGCGGGGGCCGATATGATCTAAATCCGCGCTCGCTATGAAACAGACCGACTTGCCGGATTGACGGCACGCCTTGCGCAGCGCAGAACAAAAGGCGTAAAAGGCTTGCTTCTGGTCGGAGAAAGAATCATTCGAGTCGAATATGCGGTGCGACAGGGAGCAAAGCACGGGCACGATCGTGAAATCGTGTCGGCCCCGAAAGACATGCTGAAGAAACACTACTTGAAACTCTATGACATGCTCGGTCTCGTGGAGGATTTCTTCTTCTGCGGCGTCTTTTCCAAGTTCTTTGGAAAGGAGCGTAACGATGTGGGAATCCACTTTTGCCGTTCCCAATGGCGTCTGGAAATCCAAGGAGCCCGCGGTGAACATGTTTTGGACGCCGGCGTGCCCCGTTCCCAAGATAACATAGACGTCCGAGGGCTGACCTGTCGCAAGCGCGTGATAGGCTCGGGCAAAGCTCGAACCGCCGGCCCTGATGTCGATGTGAGGAGCCACGAGGCCGACCGGTCTGTGGGGCTGAGAAAACAGTTCCGGTTGCCCTGGTCCGCCGTTCGCTTCATCAAAAAAGGCATCCAGTTCTTGCGTCAGTTTTTCGGGATCGGCGCTGTACGAGGTTCCAGCATGCGAAGACGGCCTGAACGGCTTGCTTCTGTATTCTTCAGTCTTTCTGCGAATCGCGTCGTCTGCTGAGGGACCTTCGAGAAGGTACGCTTGATTGAGGGTGTCAAGGATGCCCTGGATTTCGTCGAGGAACACGATTCTTCCCACTCGTGCGCTCAGGACGGCTTGGATATCCCTGAGCGTATGCGCGCCGTCGAACATTGCCAACAGGGGCAGGGTCTCCTGCGGAACAAACACCATTTTATCGGACAACCGTAGAGGGTCCTTTAGACCGATGACGTTTCTTCCCTGATAGATCGCTGTCAAAGGTTCAACATTGCGCAATTTAGGTTTGTAATCTGGCGCGATACTCATGATTCCAGCTTTTCGTAGGGCAGAGCCGTGGGGTGCGGTCATTCAATAGAGGGGAAAACGTCCCCCATGCGAGGGGTCGCCTGAATTAGACCAGCTTGAATGCCGCTTCCCAGCCCTCGTCAACCTTCAATAAATGGTCGCAACCGCTTGCTCCTGGAAGGATGCCTCAACTTCTTCAAAGCCTTTGCCTCGATCTGACGAATGCGTTCCCGTGTGACGTCGAAATCTTGGCCCACTTCCTCAAGGGTATGGTCGGCCCGTTCCCCTATTCCGAATCGCATGCGAAGCACCTTTTCTTCACGGGGGGTCAGCGTGGCCAAGACCTTTCTCGTTTGTTCGGTGAGGCTCATGCCAACAACCGCGTCCGACGGCGACAGGATTTTCTTGTCCTCGATGAAATCGCCAAGATGGGAATCCTCTTCTTCGCCTATCGGCGTTTCTAGAGATATGGGCTCCTTGGCAATCTTTAGTACCTTGCGCACTTTTTCCAAAGGAAATTCCATTTTTTCGGCGATTTCCTCCGGCGTGGGCTCACGACCATATTCCTGGACAAGGTATCGAGAGGTTCTTATCAATTTGTTGATGGTCTCTATCATGTGAACCGGGATGCGGATCGTACGGGCTTGGTCCGCGATGGCGCGTGTGATGGCTTGCCTTATCCACCATGTGGCGTACGTGCTGAACTTGTACCCACGCTGGTACTCGAATTTATCCACCGCCTTCATAAGACCTATATTTCCTTCCTGAATCAGGTCCAGGAACTGCAAGCCTCTGTTGGTGTATTTTTTTGCGATGCTCACCACAAGCCGAAGATTTGCCTGAACAAGTTCGGATTTTGCCTTTCGTGCGAGATACTCCCCTTGTCGGCACGACTCCAGCGCCCTCACCAAATTGTCCTCATCCATGCCTGCTTCGGCGCGGAGCTTTTGTATCTTGCGCATCCCGTTTTCAAACTTCCTCTCCAGTTCCAGGATCCTCTGGGGAGAGAGGTGGGTGTATTTTTTTATCGGTTTCTTCTGTTCGATGAGGCTCTTGAGGAAGTCAATTTTCTTACGCACTTCATCCGTCGATGCCTTGAGCTCATATTCGACAGCCCACAACTCGTCTTTTGCAGCCTCGAGTTTTTGCACGAGAAACTTCAGCTTTCCCGCGATGTGGTCAATCATATTGGTGTTGAGATTAATGCTTCGGAGGCATGCGACCACCTGTTCTTTCGCGGCCGCGACTTCCTGGTCCATCTGTGCGATGACATCTTGCGGCGCATCGGGGCCCAGGGAGTTTCGCTTGTCCAGCAGGCTGTGATACTTGGCGTCGTACTCCTTCATTTCATCGATCAATTTGAGAACCCTCTCCACATTGGTGGAGTCGTCGCCTTCCGCCACTTCCTCGTCGTCGAACCCTTTGATGACTTCCTTGAGTCTAATAGACCCTTTCCGCAGTTTGTCGCCCAGGGCGAGGACCTCTTTTATGGTCACGGGGCACTCGATGATCACTCCGAAGACCTGTTGTTCGCCCTGTTCTATCCTTTTTGCGATTTCTACTTCCCCTTCACGGGTGAGCAGAGAAACGCATCCCATTTCGTGGAGATACATCTTCACAGGGTCGTTGCCGCGCACCACCGCGTCAGGGTCGGCTATGATCTCCTCATCTTCTTCATCTTCTTCTGGTTTGTCGTCATCAAGCGCCTGTACCTTCTTTTCGGTTATAGGAATCTTCTTCTCGGAGGCCACCAGCTCCACGTTGTAGTCCGCCATGATCTTGATGAGAAGTTCATCGATTTGTTCAGCCCCAACGATGTGGGACGGCAACAGTTCGTTTATCTCGTCATACGTCAAGTATTTTCGAGTACGGGCGAGATCGAACAGTGGTTTGAACTCCAATGGAGTCTTGGCGTCAATCATTGAGGACTTCTCCTTTTCTTGAGATTGTCATGGTTATTTGTGCAACACGCGGCCGAGAGACAATAGCTCGTTGGCGAGCTGTTTATATTCTTCGTCGCCTGGGATACACTTTTTCATGCGCTCTTTTATTTCAGTTTTCCGTCTTTCGAGCTTCCGTCTTCTCATACGATCGAGAGATTCGTACACAAGGGTGTCGGCATCCAGTTCAGGGCGCAGGTCATCCTCTTCAGGCCGTGGGTTCATCCAGGATGCCACAATCGAGGAAAGACGCTCGTCTTCAAGGGAATGCAGGAACTCCCTCGCGTCGAAACGCCCATTTTGGCGATGAAAGGCCGTCGCCTTGGCTGCCAGTTCAGCCAATACCGGGTCTTGAATGTCTTTGAGCACGCCAGCGGCCTCGATCGCGTCGATCACGCCGTCGAGCAAGATCATACCCCTCACGACATTTCTCTCATCCGCGGGAAAGTTATACAGTCCACGGCTGCGTTCTATTCGGGGTGGGCTGCCGGCCGATCGCGGCGCCGCGGCGCGTAAAAACTGACGAAGCCTCTCCTCCTTGATCCTGAATCTCGAGCATACCTTCTCTATGATATAATCCCGCTCGACCGAATCGGCAATCTCTCCAATAATAGGCATGATCTCTTCAATCGCCAAGTTTTTGCCCTTAATTGTGTTCACGTCGCAGCGAGATTCGATATGGTCCAACAAGAACGCGACGGCCGGTATGGCGTCCTCGACAAGTTTCTTGAATTTTTCTGGGCCGTGCTGCGTGATGGCTTCATCGGGGTCTTTCGCGCCCCGCAAGAGGACGCAGGAGGGCTCGATTCCTTGACCGAGAAACATGGGGATTGCCCTCTTGAGGGCTCGTATTCCCGCGTCGTCCGAATCAAACACAATTCGTACGTTGGACGTAAACCGTTTGATCAATCGGACTTGTTCCATGGCCAGCGAGGTACCAAGTGGCGCTGCCACATGGTCGATCCCATGGACGCGCAATGATATTTGATCAAAATAGCCCTCGACGAGGATGAGGTAGCCCTCTTTTCGAATTGCTTCCCGAGCCGTGTCCAAACCAAAAAGCGTATTCTTTTTCGTGAACACCTCTGATTCCGGAGAATTGAGGTATTTGGGCGTCCCTTCTCCGAGGATCCTGCCGCCATACGCAACGATTTGGCCATTGATATTTCGGATGGGAATCATGATTCGTTGGCGGAAGTAGTCGTAATAGCCGCCTTCTGCCCGCTCTCGGACCAACCCCGCTGCCCTGGCATGCCTGTCTGAGACGCCTCGCGACCGGAGGAAGAAAACCATGCCTTCCCATTTGTCAGGGGCGAAGCCGAGCCCCAACTCCTTGATCCATACGTCTGAAATTCCTCTGTCTGCGAGATATGCCCGGGCCTCGGCCGTCAAGTGGGTCGAAAAATACTCTCCCGCCAATCTGAGCGCCTGAAGAATGGCCTTCCTGTCTTCCTCTCTCGCGCCGTGTCCTTCACTCAGATCGAGCTGAATACCGTATCTCTTGGCTAGATACTGAACCGCCTCCACAAACGTCCAGTTTTCCATCCGCATGAGAAAATTGAACACGCTGCCACCCACCGAGCATCCGAAGCAGTGGAATATGCCCTTTTGGGGGGAAACATAGAAGGATGGATCTTTGTCGCCATGAAAAGGACAAACGCCTTTGTAATCCTTTCCCGCCCTCTTGAGGGACACGTACTGGGATATGACCTGCACAATATCTGCCGCTGCGGCTATTTCGGATATCTTTGCTTGAGGTATTCTCATGGTACGGTCGCTGAATCTGTAAGTCGCAGGAGAATAAGAGGTTCTTGTTGTTTCAGTGACTCGCCAGTTCCAAAACAGTCACTGCATCTCCTCCTTGCGTGTGGTCTCCCTGGTGCAAGCCCTTGACAAGAGCGTGTCCGGACGCATATTCCCGCACAGCCTTTTTAAGGGCTCCTGTGCCCCTGCCATGGATGATGGTGAGCTCTGAAAGGCCCCCGAGAAATGCATCGTTGATGGCTTTTTCCACGACTGGGATTGCCTCATCCACCCGCAGCCCAATAACCTTGACCTGCCACTGGGGCGAGGCGCTAGGGATTTCTACTCCAGTACCTTGGATTTTTGAAGTATTTTTTTCAGTTCGTTCAGAAGAAGATTCCACTAAGTCGCTCGTCTTGACTTTCACTTTAAGTTTCCCGACCGCGACGGTGGCAACGCCTGCGTCCGAGACCTCGGTTACCTTTCCCTGTTTGTCCAGCGAGGGAATCCGTACGATCGCGCCAGGCGCGAGTTTTGATTTTCGTCTGATTATGGCAATACCAAGCTCGCTCTCGAGACGCTCTGCAATCTGCTTAAGTTTTTCCCTCGGGTTGTCGCCTTTTTTTGGCAATCGTTCTTTCAAGGATTTTTGAAGATCAGCGATCTGCTTCTCCGCATCCTGGATCAGCGTGACGCAACGCTCTCTGAACGACTCGATGACCTGGTTTTTTCTGCTCCGAATTTCAGCAAGCTCATCATCTAGTTGTTGCTGTTTGTTCTTCAACTGTTGTTGCAGCTCGTCGTATTCAATTATTTTCTGTCTCAGGTCGCTGAGAAGTTTGGCGCTGCCTCCCGCGAACTTATCGGCGTATTGGCGTGCGCGGTCCAGAACCGCATTCGGCAGTCCGATTCTTTGCGCCGTGGCGATCGCGTGGGATTCGCCCGGAATATCATAGATGAGCCGAAAGGTTGGTTCATGGGTCACGGGGTGAAACTCGACGCTCACGTTCTTCGCGTGATCGTGCGCAAATGCATACGCCTTGAGCTGAGACAGGTGCGTCGTGACCACACAGCGCACCCCTTTTTCCACGAGACAATCCAAGAGCGCCATACCTATGGCGGCCCCCTCTTCAGGGTCTGTTGCGGCGCCCAGCTCATCGATGAGAACCAAGTCCCCGGCCGAGGCGCTTTCTATGATAGACTTCATGCGGAGGATATGACCTGCGAAGGTGGATATACGCTCTCGTAGATCCTGTTCGTCCCCGATGTCCGCCATTATACGGCCGAAAAGCTGAATCTTTGTCCCCTCCATCGCGGGCAACTGCAAGGAACAGCGAATCATGAGGGGAAAAAGGCCGGCTATCTTCAGCGCCACCGTTTTCCCGCCCATGTTTGCGCCGCTGATAATGACGACCTTTGTGTCGCCGTCCTGAATTACATCCATGGGTACGACATCGGATGGAGATGCAGCCAGCAGCAGCGGGTGCCGGCCGCCCATAATTCTGAAGCCATCCTCCACAAATTCCGGTTCCACGGACGAGGTAGCCAGCGCGTACAGCGCTCTCGCCTGCAGCGCGTCGAGCCAGACGAGTTGCTCAAAATTCGCGGTGATTTCGTCTTTACGACGCCTTACCTCGTCAGAGAGGTCTCTCAAAAGCTTCCTGACGGCAGCTCTTTGTTGGTCAGCGTATTCGGCAACCTTGTTGTTTGCCTCAACCACATCAAACGGTTCGACATACACGGAGGACCCGCTGCGAGAATGATCGTGAACGATCCCATCGAGTTTCCCCCGGAAATGGGGCTTCATGAGTATCACGTACCGATCGTTCCGCAACGTGACATAATCTTCCTGCACCACGTCCATGAGGTTTTTGTCGCGAACAAATCCGTCAAGTCGTTTCCTGATGCTTTCCCGCGCCTCTCTCAGGCGATCTCCGATAAACGCCAGTTCAGGGCTGGCGTCCATTCTCACCTGGCCGTTGTCGTCTATGCTCCGTTCGATCTTCGCCCGAAGGTCGCCAAGGATTTCCAATGGGGCTTGCAAGGCTTTGAGCGTCTGGAATCGTGGGTCAAGGCGGTCCAACCAGTCGAACGTCCTGGCGGTAAGGGCGAGGAGGTCTCGGACAGCGAGCAGATCTTCCGGTTCCAAGACTGCGCCGGGATTCTCGAGGCTCTCAAGCAGACCCTGAAGGGGTATCAACCCATGCAAATCCAGGGGACCGTCAAGAATGGACGCCTCTTTCAGTTCCCTTACGATGCTGAGGTTCTGTTTTATCTCGTCAAAATCTTGCAGCGGCGCGGAGCTGCAGACGCTCTCTTTCCCTGGCTGAGAATGAGCATATCGCGCTGCCTCGGCGAGCACGGCGTCCAAATCGAGCGCTCTTAAACTTTCAACCTGTATATTCATCCCAGAGTCATTCATCTGACATCTTCATTAAAACTTCGTACAATTTCCCGGTGTATGGGGCGAAGAGATGGCAGGCCGCGCAAGAGGGAACGCGCGCAGCGCCCGTAAAAAGAAGAAGTTGGTCACGTCAAAGCCGCACGGGGATCCCCTCTTGGGCAAGGTACCGCTTCACGTCTCCTATGGGTATCTCCCGATAGTGGAAAATGGACGCAGCCAGAACAGCGTCTGCGTTTGCCAGCAAGACAGCGTCTCTCAAGTGCTCTTTGGCGCCTGCTCCCCCAGAGGCAATAACGGGAATACCGACAATCGAAGTCACCGCCGCGGTCATGGGTATGTCGTAGCCATTTTTGGTCCCATCGGCGTCCATACTCGTCAACAAAATTTCTCCCGCCCCTAGCTCTTCCACCCTGCGCGCCCATTCGAGGCAGTCTATACCGGTCATGGTGCGCCCCCCGTGGATGGAAATCTCGAAGCCTGATGGCGTGTTTGGCGACCTCTTGGCGTCGATGGCTACAACGATGCATTGGCTGCCAAACATCTGCGACGCGTCTCTCACGAGCCCGGGGTTCTGGACTGCCGCGGTATTGAGGGAAACTTTGTCCGCGCCCGCGTTGAGCAGCTCTCGGATATCTGAAGCGGCCTTGATGCCGCCGCCGACCGTCAACGGCATGAACACTTCCTCTGCCGTACGAGCGACGACGTCGAGGATGATTTTCCTCTTCTGGTGAGAAGCTGTGATGTCTAAAAAGACAAGTTCGTCAGCTCCTTCCGCGTCATAGTACTTCGCGTTCTCCACAGGATCGCCCGCGTCAGATAGATTGACGAAATTGACGCCCTTGACGACCCTTCCATCTTTGACGTCAAGACAAGGAATTATTCTTTTAGCCAGCATTTGTCCTTTGTTCGGCGAGTTTTATCGCCTCTCTCAGATTTATCGCGCCGTCGTACAAGGCCCTCCCTATAATCATGCCCACTACCCCGCAGTGGTCAAGGCCCAGAACCGCTTCAACGTCCGCCATGGAGGAAACCCCCCCGGACAAGATCACGGGAATGGACACCGCCATGGCGAATTCACGAGTGCTCATGAGATTGGGTCCCTTCATCATCCCGTCTCGCTGGATGTCGGTATAGATGAAGCATGCGGGCCTCAGGGGGGCATACGCGTTGGCAAGGTCAATGGCGGTCCCGTCGGTGACCTTCGTCCAACCGTCTATTGCCACCTTACCGCCTCGCGCATCAACGCCTATGGCGATTTTTCCCCGATAGGCATTCAGCAGCTCTGAGGTCAGAGCCCTCTCTTTGACGGCCATTGTACCCAGAACCACGACGCTTACGCCCATTTCGAGGTAGGCGTCCACGACAGCGCGGTCCCTGATCCCTCCGCCGAGCTGCACCGGAACGCGTACGGAGGAGACGATCCGCTCGATGGTTGCACGGTTTATGGGCGAGCCCGCGGTGGAGCCGTCAAGGTCCACCACATGGATGCGCGCGGCGCCCGCGTCTTCCCATGAGCGCGCTTGAGCTGCAGGATCGTCGTGAAACACCGTGACTTCATCGAAACGCCCCTGTCTCAGTCGGACGCATTTCCCGTTCTTCAAATCTATGGCAGGGATGATAATCATTGCGCGTATAGGGCCTTGGGGAACAAAAAAGCCCCCGTTCCAGGGGGCTCTTTTTTCGATGCTCGTGACCGTTTTTTAGTCAACGGGCAGGTAATACACATAGGGTGGCCAAGGAACGATGAATCTCCACATCGGCACCGCCACGGGAATGGGAGGAGGCGCGCAGGAGGGCCCGCACCATGTCATGGGTGGGGGAGTCGGCTCTGGATACGACATCTTGACCTGAATTGACGTTCTCAGTTTTTTGGGAGCCGCTTTGACCTTTGGCGGTGGTGGGGGCGCGCATGTTGGCCCAACACATGCTGGGGCTGCTGCTGGCGCCACCATCGGCTGAGGTGCTGGGATCGACCCCGTAAATGTCTCGGCCCATACCATGCCCGCCGCGGCAACGACGACCAGGACGAATCCGAGAATTCCTATCTTTTTAACCATACCCTAATCCTCCTTTCGAAACTTCATTATATCTGAGGAACTCTTCTTCTCTGTATTGGCCTCTCGCAGCAACCTTTACTTCGTCACTTTGACCGGCATTGGGGCCGGAGGCGCCATGGGAACAGGACCACACGCAGGTGCGCACTGTTGTTTGATGTAGTTTGCCTTCACCCACACGCAACGAGGCACTTTGTGGCTTTTGCAGCACGGATCCATCACTGTGTCATAGTGCTCGTTCTTGATCTCTGACACGATGGGTACCAGCCACTCATAGCGACCGACAGGGATAGCCTGGGGGAAAGTCTGTGGATTCGCGAAGAATGCCAGAGGCTTACGCGGCCATGCAACGCCGGCGAGATACGGGGCGACCACCCTCACCCTTCTCAATTGAGCGGGTATCGGAGTGATAACCTCCTTTTTCATTTCGTACTTTGTCTGGGCTGGTCCACACAGCGGCGGAATCATTGGTGGGGGCGGCATATATGCCTGTCCACCGCCGCCGGGTCCGCCAGCGGAAGTAATCACCACGCTAGCGCCGCACAATGCGAGAACCAGTAGGCTCAGAAGTATTAAACGTTTAACCATACCCTCAATCCTCCTTTCAACAGTTCCTCCCAACCATTGTTTGGGAGACCCGTAAAAAACATTCCCGGATAAAAACCCGATATAGCCCGGAATGTATTTTTGGTATCAAATCAACCACCGAATGTCAAGCTATTTTTTTGCCCGACTCCGGCTTGACCGCCTTCTCCCACCCAAAAAAAGCGCCCCTTCGCTGCAGGTGCGTGCCTTTTTTGGGGTAATCCCTTTTTCGGTTGAGCATCTCGTAGGTCTCAACCACCTGATAAAGCCTATCTACTTCACATACTTATATAGTAAAATCGTTGTAACAGATGCTCAATAACAAGTCAAGATTTTTCGACTCGGTACGTCACTTCTTTCAAATCATGCCGTAGCCGCCGTCCACGCACAGCACCTGGCCCGTGATGTAGTCCGACTCGCTGGACGCGAGAAACACAAACGCAGGGCTTATATCTGCTGCGGTTCCAAACCGCTTCATCAAAATACGATTCATGTAAATCTCCCTCAGCTTTTCGTCGCTCCGTATCTTCTCGGTCATGTCGGTCTCCACTATTCCAAGTGATATAACATTTGCGCAGACATTGTAGCGCGCCAACTCCCTGGCGACGCTCTTGGTAAAGCTGAGAATGCCGCCTTTGGCGGCGGAATAATTGACCTGCCCAACAGTCCCCACGAGCCCCGCGACAGAACTCACGTTGATGATCTTCCCGTAATTTTGTTCCTGGAAATATTTCGCGGCGGCCTGAGTGCAGAGAAAAGCCCCTTTGAGGTGCGCATCGACCACCTGATCCCATTGTTCTTCGGTCATTTTCAGCAACATGGCAGGTCTCGTAAAGCCGGCGTTATTGACGAGAATCTCCAAATGTCCGAAGGTCTCTTTCGCGATGCGCATCATCTCTTCCACGTCCTGCTTCACGGCGACGTCGGCGCGCACCGCCGCAGATTTTCGCCCCATCCCGATTATTCGTTCCACGACTTCTTGAGCAGCCGATTCATTTGACGTGTAGTTGACAAGCACGTCGCAACCTTCGGCAGCCAATGCCAGCGCCACATTTCTACCTACCCCTCGGCTGCTCCCAGTGACGACGGCCGCCTTTCCATTCAGTCTCATACTCTCTCCTCCATTCTCTCATTCAGCGCGTAGGCGCTTCAGCGCGCTCTCTCATGGAACCATTCCTTGTCGTGTCGTTTATGAACCCTTTTTTTGGTCGCCATGCTCCGTACGCGTGGGACGCGGTTCCTTTGCCCAGGGGGCGCAGCAAAAGCAAGGCGGTTCCCTCTGCCGGAATTGATCGCCCCCATGGGCCTCATCATCTTTCGCCCGAAACGTGATAGGCGATACAATAACAGACGGCTTCGCGAAAAAAAAGCCCCGAGAGGGGGCTCGGGGCGTGAAAGGAGGTATGGATATGGGTTATTACGTTCATTAGGAGCCACACTTTCCTGGGACACGCGACGTCGTCGCGTATGCTCTAGCGCTGGTAAGTATGACGTCCGTCATGACATAACCCTAATGCGATAGACAAATTATCGCGTCGAAAGTTCCACGATCGTTGACGAGAATTGCGTCTGTGTCAACGTGAGACGCGGCTCCCGCGTCTCCCTCGGACTTCTCCGTAGATTTCTCGCAGAATGGCGTCGCTGCGGAGGCGGCCTCCGTTCTTTTAAGGAGTATAGACCACAACGATGAGCTGGGACTTTTTATTGCTGAGATTCTTCAAGTTGTGAGGAATGCTCGAGTTGAAATGGAGCGTCGCTCCTTTTTTCAATTGGTGCACCGCGTCCCCCACTTGAATCTCGACTTTTCCTTCCAACACGTAAACGAATTCTTCTCCCGGGTGTTTGTATTCTACCATGTCATGGGCCTTCCCCGGATCGAGGGTCACGAGATATGCCCAGAGATGTTTGTCCTCAGCGTCCGGAGTGAGGTTTTTGTATGAATATGCTTTGGTGCGTTTGCGGTAGCTCCGACGCCGCTCCTCTTTTTTTTCTTCTGCGAGCAACGCGGCTGAATCCACCGCAAGGGCCCTGGAAATTTGTATGAGCGTCCCCACCGGGGGAACGACTAGGCCCGCCTCGATTTCCTCGAGGTACTCAGCCTTGAATCCCGTTTTTTCTGCAAGTTGATTTATGTCGAGATTGAGTTTTTTTCTCATCTCTCGAATTCGTTCCCCTGTACTCTGGCTTTTCTCAGCTTTCTTGGCCATAAAGCTTCTCCTGCGAACAATGGCGTCTTCTGCGTATAGCGTCACACGCGTCGGACGAGAGTGACTGTTCTCTCACGTTGAATTTCCCGCGCCTATAGAGAGCGCGCCCCTACGGCCGCCCTAGTACGTGTCAGGCCTCTTGCCTCCTTTGTACTTGGCCAGCTCCCTAGCGATGACAACGCGCTGAATCTGGTTCGTTCCCTCAAATATCTGGGCGATTTTTGCGAAGCGCATGTACATTTCCACGGGATAGGATTTCATATAACCGTACCCGCCCAATAGTTGCACGGCCTCAGTGGTCACTCTCATGGCGGTATCCGTGGCAAACCGTTTTCCCATGGCAGCCTCCATGACGCTTGGTTCACCTTGATCCATGAGCCACGCTGCTCGGTAAATCATCAAGCGCGCTGCCTCGATCTCTGTGGCCAAGTCTGCAACAAGAAATTGGATCCCTTGAAATGAGATGATGGACTTTCCGAACTGCTGTCTCTTATGGGCGTAGGCCATGGCATAATCGAGGGCCTGCTGAGCCAAACCCGTGGCGCACGCGCCTATACTGATCCTCCCCCCGTTGAGGGCTGTCAAGGCCATGTTCAAGCCGCGGCCCTCTTCGCCCAGCAAATTCTCCGCGGGGATAAAGCAGTCTTGAAAGTGTAATTCTGTGGTAGGGCTTGCATTGAGCCCCATTTTTGGTTCGTGTGGTCCAAAGGTAAAGCCTGGCGTGCCCTTCTCCACGATTATCGCGCTGATGCCTTTCTGTTTCTGAGTTTCATCCGTGCGCACCATCACCGCGTAGATGTCCGCAACCTCCCCGCTGGTCACGTAGAGTTTTGTGCCGTTTACGATATACCCGCCGTCGGTTTTCACTGCAGAGGTGGTCAACGCGGCCGCATCAGAACCCGCCTCTGCTTCGGTGAGCGAGTAAGCCCCAAGTTTCTCCCCGCGAGCCAGGGGCGGCACCCATTTCTTGCGCTGAGCTTCGTTGCCGTACTGATAAATGAGATTGGTGACCATATTATGGACGCTCAGGTACACCGCGGTGGCGAAGCAGCCCTTTGCCAGCTCCTCGAAGATAATGGCCGCGGTCAGACGGCCGACGCCGGTTCCCCCAAGCTCTTCCGGTACATACAATCCCGTGAAGTCCAGTTCACCCATCTTATCAAAGGTCTTTCTGCTAAAGGTTGCTGTTTCCTCCCATTCCCTTACATTGGGCATGAGTTCCTTAGCGGCAAAGTCCCGTGCAGCTTTCCGGATCAATCGTTGTTCGTCTGTGAGCCTGAAATCCATTCATTGTCTCCATGTCGTGATGTGGCGGGTCATGTGGTTCACAAGTAGAGGAGTCTCTCCGCCTTCTGCGTTCGATACTGAACGCGCTGGCAAAAAAAGTAGAGCTGTTCCATTGAATATGAATACTTGTTACAAGATAAAAGAGTCAATGAAAAATCACGCGACGCGTCGCCTTTGTGGCATAAACGGGAAACGACGAGAGACAAGACCTCCGGCTCATCCAGTCTTCTTTTTCTGGAGAGGTCAACCCGTGGCAATGCCTTGCGCCTCGATCGCTCCGGAGGAGAAAAAACGTGAAGTCGAGTTTTACCCTACTTGATGACCTTCTTGAAATGTTCGGGGTCGAACCTGAATACAATGATATAGAAGGCCAGAGTCACTATGCCGAGCTGCCCGATCTCTTGCGCGTCTTGAAACAGAAAGGGGTCTATCTCAGGGAGGACCTGTTTCGAGAGGCGCCTGACACCTTGGTCGCCTCCCGTCAACATCCTCCCGAGGAGCTTTCCGTCGCCATGCGCAGCGCGCAGAGCGTCCTCGAAGAGGGCGCTCAGAATGGTCAAATGATATTTGAAGAATACTTCGGGGCCATTGACCCTCTTCATTACCCCATAGACGACGCCCAAGTCTCGACGTCCCGACCGCGTTTCGTGAATGAGGTGACGGTTCGCGTCCCGTATCCCAAGGGTCTGCGAGAGGGCCGGTACCGATTTCGTGTAACCGCCGAGTTCTCACAAGCGCGCCTTTCCAGGGATATGCACTGGTTGGTGTGCCCTGACGTATGTTATCTGCCCTCTGAGATGGCCAACGGGGCGAGACTAGCCGGCGTCGCCTTGGCCATGTACGGCATTCGATCCGACAAAAACTGGGGCATTGGCGACTTCTCTGACCTTGCTCGGGTCATAGACTGGGCGGCGGACGACCTTGGGGTTGACTTTGTCGGATTGCAGCCGCTTCATGCGATTTTCAACAAAAGTCCTTTCAACACGAGCCCTTACCTCCCCTCCAGTCGTCTGTACGCAAACTATGTGTACCTGGACGTTCCCGCGATCGAAGACTTCAACCAGTCGGAAAAAGCTCGTCTTTACGCGAGCTTGCCAGCGAATCGGAGCCTGGTCACTGAACTCAGAAGTCGCGAACACGTGGATTATGAGAAGGTCGCCGCGCTCAAATTAGTGGTCTTGCGGGAGACATTCCGGACGTTTCTCGAAAACAACGCGCGTGGCCACAGGTGTAATGAACGCTGGGAGCAGTTCGAAGCGTTTCGACGATCGGAGGGTGAATATCTGCGTCGATTCGCTCTTTTTTGTGCTTTGCAGGAGCATTTTTGCGAACAGTCGCCCCACACGGTGAGCTGGCGTGATTGGCCCACGCCATACCATGACCCTGAAGGGACGGCCGTCAAGGATTTCGAGAGGAACCACCAAGAAAAGGTTTTGTTCTGGATGTACGTACAGTGGCAAATACATCTTCAGCTCAGCCACGCTCAGGACTACGCGCGAGCCAAAGGCATGTTGATCGGATTGTATCATGATATGGCCTTGGGGGTGGATTCCAATGGGGCTGACTTTTGGGCGTGGCGGCATCTCTTTCATGAAGGGTTTTCCATTGGAGCCCCCCCGGACCCATTCTCTCCACGCGGTCAAAATTGGGGCGTGCCGCCTCCCGACGGCGAGGCCATCCGCCGGAATGGGTATGATTTCTTCTTGAAAAATCTCGAAGCCAACTGTCGGTACGGGGGCGCGCTGCGCATTGACCACGTGATGCAGTTGAATCACCTCTTTTGGATTGCCAATGGGTGTAGCCCGTCACAGGGCGTGTACGTCAAAGAGCGCGAAGACGAACTCCTCAGTGTTGTTGCGCTGCAGAGCCAACAAAGCAGGGCGCTGGTCGTGGGGGAAGACCTGGGCACGCTGCCTCACGGCTTTAGAGAAAGACTCATGGAAAAAGGGATCTTCTCGTATAGGCTGTTCTATTTTGAACAAGACGATCAAGGGAACTATGTTCCTTTCCAAGATTATCCTCGCACAGCCCTTGTTTCCATCAGCACCCACGATTTGCCGACGCTCGCCGGTTTCTGGTCGTATCGCGACATCGAGTTGCGACGCGAAATTGGGCTCATCAGCGCGCCTCAGGCAGAAACCCAGCGTAGCCAGAGAACGAATCAGAAGGCGCGCATTATCGAGCGGCTTTTCCAAGACGGCTTCCTGACGGACCAAAATGCGCACGCTGCCTGGGAGTCGCCGACCCCTACAGACGATCTCCACACCGCTGTCTTGAATTTCGTACTGCGGACGCCTTCGCTGCTCGCCCTTATTAACCAAGAAGACCTTTTCTTGGATTTGAGGCAGCAGAATTTCCCGGGCACCACCTCGGAGCATCCGAATTGGGTCACAAAGATGCGCTACACGGTGGAAGAGCTGAGATCCAACGCGGAAGCATGTCGCATGACTGAGAAATTCAGAAGACTGGTTGCGGCCTCGGGGCGTCGCAGCCCTTGTCAAGACAGCGGCGGGTAAGGCCATCGGTTTCCATGCATGACCGATTGGGCCGCCGGAGCCTATGTGGCGAGAGTTTGAGGACGCTGCAACAGCTCCTTGTTGGGCGCGGAGGGCTCCGCGGCGCAGCCGCGCATGAAATCCTCGTTCAAGTACCTGCGCTCGAACAAAGTGAGGCGACGACTCAAAAATCCGGGTTTACGGCTCAAGATTTCTCGCTGCGCTCGAAATGACAGAGAGGAGGGCGACCTACATGAAGCCGCTTCTATGGAATTCGTGGTTCACGGTGATAGCTGGTACGCGTCTCGGCGAAAGGCCTATGGCCAACGCAAGTCGAGAGGAAACACAGACGGCTCTTGCCTAGAGCTAAAGCAACCCCTCCTTCTCCAGATCTCTTATGAATGGCAAGGTAATCCTACGGCTTCTCGTGAGCGCATGGACGTCTAGGCGCTCGAGCATGGCGGCGAGATCATGCAGACCGCGTGATTTATGGTTGACAAGATACCTTCCTACTTCCGGCGGCAATCTTATATTTCTGTCTCGAGCCATCTTGTCGAGGACTAGCATCCTTGCGGAATCGCTGGGCGAGTCCAGTCGAAGAACCAATCCGGAGGTCACGCGGGACCGGAGATGCAGATTATCCTCAAACAGTTCTTGAGGAGACATGAGGGAGCTTAGGATCAGGGGAAGTCCTGCCGTGGTCAGCTTATTGGACGCGATCCATAGCGCCGACGCGTGTGCGGCGGCGATCAGGTGAACGTCGTCGATGACCAGGGCGGATTGCCCGAGGCTTTCAGCACCCATGGTGGTTTCAAGATCTCGAGATGTTTCGCCTTCTCCGGGTTCGTTTGCCTTCAGATCATGAGCTGAAATGAACGTGACGGCCATGCGAGCCCGAAGCATCTCTGCAAGGGCCTTCAACACGTGCGTTTTGCCCGTACCGCTTGGTCCGTAAAGGAAAAGGTGCGGCAGAATTTTGTCGGTCGTCCCAAACACTGACGTGATGGTCGAGACAGCGAGCTCATTTCCCTCGTGCAGCACAAGATTGTCGAAACGGAAGAGCGGGTTGACAGGGAAAGGCAGAATGAGTTGCTCCATGGGAATTATTCTATGTGAACGCTCCCACGGGGTCAACTGGAGAAGAGCGTTGAAAGACAGGTTGTTCGCAGGCCTCGGGACCTAGCCCGGCATTGCCGCGAGCCTAAACGCGGGTAGCCGCGACGCGCAGGCTCGCAGCAACGCTTACAAATTGGAATGGGCGGCTCCTTGGCGACCCGGCGGTGTTATTTTTCAGGGAGCGCCGTGTGCGGTCTATTTCGGCTGCCGTTCGCATTTGGAGGCGCAATACGGCGCCTCTTCGGGGTCCTCCACATCGCACACTGGACAGGCGCATACCTCGGGCCCATCAACGGGTTTTTTGTATTCTTTTCCTTTTTGTTTTGCCCGATAGTCCTCGATTGCTCTGTGAAGGGCATCCGCGCCAAGGTTGGAACAGTGATGTTTTTTCTTCGGGAGCCCGCTGAGCGCTTCGATCACGGACTTGTTGGTGATCTTCATGGCTTCGTCCAGTGTTTTTCCCTTGGCCATCTCGCTCACCATGCTGGACACCGCGATGGCCGCTCCACAGCCGAACGTCTTGAACTTGACATCCTCCAAGACGTTGTCCTTTACCTTGATATAGAAGGCCATGATATCGCCGCACGCGGGGTTGCCGACTTCTCCCACACCGTCGGCGTCCGGTATTTCACCCACATTGCGTGGATTGGTAAAATGATCCATCACGATTTCGTTATACATTACAAAGCTGTACCCCCTTTGTATTGGTTCGGACGCCAGCGCGTTCAACGCGCTGGCCACGTTGCGTCGTTTCCTTGAAAGGTCTGCACATCGCCTTTGACTTGTCTAGGTCAGCCGGCCGCTTTGACCCGAGAGGTCTTCTTGTACAAGGGCGACATGTCTCGCAGCCTCTGCACGATGGGAGGCAGGATCCTCAGCACATCGTCAATGTCTTCGTTGGTGTTATCCCTTCCTAGGGTGAACAGGAGGGAGCCCTGCGCGCTTCCCGCGTCGATGCCCATGGCAAGCATGACATGGGACACCTTCAACGACCTGGATATGCACGCTGAACCGCTCGCAATCTCCACCCCCTCCATATCCAAGAACAGAAGCATCGATTCTCCTTCCACGTACCGTACAAGGACGCTGACATTGCCGGGGAGTCGATTGGTGGGGTGGCCGACCAGTGCCACTTCTTCTATGGCCGCAGGGAGCTCTTTCATGAGCCTGTCCCGCAACGGGATGAGATGAGCGATGCGGGCGTCCATTTCTTTTATCGCTATTTCTGCAGCTTTGCCCATTCCCACGATGCCCAGGACATTTTCGGTGCCCGCGCGCATGCCGCCTTCCTGAATGCCGCCATCCATGAGCGGGGATATCTTCGCACCCTTGCGGACATAGAGAGCCCCGACGCCGAGAGGACCGTAAAATGGGTTTGCTGCGAGGGACAGGAGGTCCACATTGAGCTCATTGACGTTGACAGGGATTACCCCTGCGGTGGCGACGGCATCTGTATGGAAGGCGACACCCTTTGATCTTGCGATGCGTCCGATATCGGCAATCGGCTGAATGGTCCCTATCTCGTTATTCGCATGCATCACCGAGATCAGGATGGTCTTGGGAGTAATCGATTTTTCGACGTCCTGCGGATCAACCATCCCGTACTTGTCCACAGGAAGCCTCGTCACATCGATTCCTTGCGTCTCGAGCGTCTTCGCTGCGTGCATGATGGAAAAGTGCTCAACTGACGAGATGATCACGTGGTTGCCCTTCGCGCGATTTGCTTGGACAACGCCCTTGAGCGCCCAGTTGTTGGATTCTGTGCCGCCTGAGGTAAACACTATCTCTGTTTCTTGGGCGTTGATCAACTTGGCGACGTTGCCTCTCGCCTCATCCAGGGCTTCAGTGACTGTCTCTCCGAGGCTGTGCATGCTTGAAGGGTTGCCATACTTCTCCGTCAAAAACGGCATCATCGCTTCCCTGACCTCGGGGAGTATCGGGGAAGCCCCAACGTGGTCCATATTAATGATTCGCATCGATACACCTCGCAGATGAACACGTGTGGCAAGATTGTTCATTGATAACTTGCGAGTTTAACTTAATGATTCCGAGTAGCGATGTCAATGATGCGACGTTTGTCCTGCTGAAAAGTCGTCAAGGATTTTCATCCGCCAAATCGCAGCCGCGTATGGGCAGAGAATCTTTTTGCTTGATTCTCCAGAGTATATCGCTCATTGTGCGCGTGGTACTCGTGCATTACCCCGCTGTCTAGGAGTCCCTCCCATGACCTCGAAACTGTCCCGTGCGCTGTCAACCATTCTCTTGATCGTCGTCGCAATGCTTCCCGCGTGCAACGAGAGGTCCAAGCAGGTCCAACCCCAGCCTCCCGAAGTCATAGTGAGTCATCCTCTGGAACGCGAAGTGACTCAGTACCTTGAGTTCTCCGGGACCACCGCCGCGCTCGAGTTCGTGGAGATCAGGGCCAGAGTAGAAGGTTGGTTGGAAAGCATGCATTTCGTGCCAGGCAGTCACGTCAAAGCGGGCGATCTGTTGTTTGTCATAGATCAGCGTCCCTTCCAGGCTCAGGTGGATTTGATGGAGGCCTCCCTAAAGGGTCGAGAAGCCGAACTCGCGCTTAAACGGGCCAATCTAAAAAGGGCTGAGCAACTGCTCTCCACCGCTTCCATCAGCCAATTGCAGTACGACATTCAAAACGCCGATGAGTCGGTCGCGGCAGCCCAAGTGGGCATCGCGAAAGCAGACCTCGAAAAAGCGAAGCTTGACCTGGCCTATACCAAGGTCACTTCACCCATCAACGGACGGGTCAGCCGCAATTATGTGGACGTAGGCAACCTTGTCGGCGCGCGTGAAAAAACCCTGCTCACTGAAGTAGTGAACGACAGCAGCGTGTACGTGTATTTCGACGTGAGCGAACGAGACCTTTTGATGTTGATGCGCAAATATCCCCGGGTGCAGGACGAGGCGTCAACAGGCAAAGAGAAAGCGCCCGTGTATCTGCAGCTTGCTGATGAGAAAGGATTTCCGCATCAGGGGAACATAGATTTTGCCGAATCTCGCGTTGACGTGAATACCGGAACGCTGCGGGTTCGAGCGATTTTCTCGAATGAGAAAGGGCTTTTGGTCCCAGGTCTTTTTGGCCGAGTTCGCGTCCCCATAGACCGCAAGACGGTTCTCCTTGCGCCGGAGTTGGCCGTCGGCATCAGTCAGGCGGGACGCTACGTATTCGTAGTGAACCGTGATCACGTGGTGGAACAAAGGCTTGTGAAAACAGGGCAGCTTGAAGGAAGTCTCCGTGTTATCGAGGAAGGGCTTTCAAAGGACGAGTGGGTGGTGGTGAATGGCATCCAGCGGGCGAGGCCGGGCGCCAAGGTCAGCCCCAAAGAGTCGTCCATTTCCGAGACCCTTGGCGAATTCAATCAGACGAGTTCTCAGAAGGGGAGCGAGTAAAGGAAAATCATGTTCAGTCGCTTTTTCATCGAGAGGCCTGTTCTGGCGTCAGTGGTGTCGTTGCTCATCGTCTTTGCCGGTGGAATCTCCATCTTCAGCCTGCCCATCGCGCAGTACCCCGACATCGTGCCGCCAGTGGTCCAAGTCGTGGCGTCGTATCCAGGCGCTGACCCGCGGGTCATAGCCGACACAGTGGCCGCTCCCATAGAGCAGCAAGTCAATGGCGTGGACGGCATGCTCTATATGTCCAGCCAAAGCGCCGCGGATGGCTCGTACACCCTGAACGTCACCTTTGGACTCGGCACAAATATCGACATGGATACGGTCTTGACGCAGAACCGAGTCACTGCTGCCTTGGCCCAATTGCCGGAGGATGTCCAAAGACAGGGTGTGGTGACCCAAAAGGTATCGTCAGCCCTGGTCATGATTTTGAGCGTGTTCTCGCCCGACGCGCGATACGACGACCTCTTTCTCACCAATTACGTGACCATCAACATGAAGGACGCCCTGAACAGGATACCTGGTGTCGGCAGCATCTCTGTATTTCCTACAAAAGATTACGCCATGAGGTTGTGGCTTGACCCAGAAAAACTGAGGGCTCGGAACCTCACCGTCGATGACGTCGTAAACGCGCTGCGTCAGCAAAATGTGCAGGTGGCGGCCGGACAGCTCGGACAGCCGCCGGTCCCTAAAGATCAAGTGTACCAGCTCAATGTCAATACCCTTGGTCGGCTCCAGACGGTGGAAGAGTTTGAGGACGTGATCATCAAGACTGGCGAGGGTACCCGCGCCATTCGGGTCAAGGACATGGGCAAGGTCGAACTCGGAGGAAGGGCCTACGATTTCGCCTCCCTCTTCAATGGCAAGCCTGCAGCCACCCTCGTCGTCTATCAGTCTCCCGGCTCGAACGCCATGGAGGTAACCGCACAATTGCTCCAGGCCCTTGATGAGATGAAAAAAGCGTTTCCCGAGGGGATGGAATGTCGAGTCATCTATAAAATTGCCGACTTCGTCAACGCCTCCATCCATGAAGTGATCAAGACGCTGTTTGAGGCTTTTGTGTTGGTGGTGATCGTGGTCTTCATCTTTCTCCAGAATTGGCGAGCGACGTTGATCCCCATGATCACTATCCCTGTGGCCTTAATCGGAACCTTCGCCGTCATGGCGTTGATGGGTTTCTCAATCAACATGGTGACATTGTTTGGGCTTGTGCTTGCCATCGGTTTGGTGGTGGACGATGCCATCGTGGTGGTAGAAAACGTGGAACGCGTCATGGCTGAATCCGGCCTGAGCCCCAAAGAGGCCGCGATTAAGTCCATGGAGGAGGTCAGCGGCGCAATCATAGGGATTACGCTTGTCCTGATGGCGGTGTTCGTACCGCCCGCGTTCATGGGAGGCATCACCGGCAAAATTTTTCGGCAATTTTCTCTCACGATTGCGATTACCATGTTTTTTAGCGCGGTAAATGCGTTGACGTTGAGCCCTGCGCTCTGCGCGTTGTTGTTGAAACCTGGCCATGGGACGACAAACAAGTTTTTCAACGCATTCAACAGTTCATTTACTCGCGCCACAAATTTCTATTCGCGCATCGTATCATTGGGGGTGCGTCGGATTGCGCTCATGATGATCCTTTTCTTGTGTCTTCTCGGACTCACCGGTCTCTTGTATCAAAAGGTTCCGACTGGTTTCCTGCCTTTGGAGGACGATGGGCTCGTCATCGTGAATGTCCAGATGCCTGATGGGGCTACTCTCAACAGGACTTACGATACCGTGCAGCAGGCGGGCAAGCTTATTCAGGACACTGAAGGGGTCATGGCGTGGGGGGCTCTCGTGGGCTATTCCATGATCGACGCGGCGCGTTCCAACCTGGGGACCATATTCGTCCCACTCGAGCCATGGGAGGAACGCCTGGCAAAGGGCCGCAGCCGAGATGTCATCATGGCGGAGCTCGCCGCCAAGTTCCAGAAAATCTATGAAGGCGTCATATTTCCTTTTACGTTGCCTCCGATTATTGGCCTCGGGACCGGCGGCGGCTTCGAGATGCAGCTCCTGGATAAAGCGGATATGGGCTTTCAAGCCTTGGAGCAATCGGGAACAGAAATCGCCTTGGCAGCGAACCAGCGACCAGAGCTGAAATCAGTAGTGTCCACATTTCGGGCGTCTTATCCCAATATTTTCCTGGATATCGACCGGACAAAGGTGTTGGCTTTGAAAATACCCCTTCAGAGCGTTTTTAGCACATTGCAGGCGTATCTTGGGTCAGCGTATGTGAACGACTTCAACAAATTCAGCAGAACCTGGCAGGTGAGGGTACAGGCGGAAAGCGATTTTCGTCGCTCTCCCCGTGACATATCCCAGTTGTTTGTGAGGAGTCAGACCCGCCAAATGATCCCGTTGGGGACGTTGTTGAATGTTCGGTACGAAGTGGGGCCCATGCGGGTGGACAGGTACAACCTGTTCCCTACGGTGAAAATTCTGGGGCAGAACGCGCAGGGATACAGCTCCGGACAAGCCATAGGAGTAATGGAGCAATTGGCCAAAAAACTTCTGCCGGCTGGAATTTCGTATGAGTGGACCAATATGGCCTATCAGGAGAAAAAGGCGGCGGGCAAAGGCGCGGTCACCTTCATTGCAGCGGTTATTGTGATCATTCTCATCTTGGCGGGATTATACGAGAGCTGGGCAGACCCCCTTGCCGTGGTGATGATAGTGCCTTTGGCTGCCTTGGGCGCCGCCGTTGGTCTTCTGCTCACGAGCATGGACAACAATGTATATACGCAAGTGGGGCTGGTGCTCCTGGTGGGACTGGCCGCAAAGAACGCTATTTTGATCGTGGAATTCGCGCGCGATGCGCGCGCCAAAGGCGTCGGCGTGACAGAGGCGGCGGTAGAGGGCTCACGACTCCGTTTTCGTCCTATCATCATGACGTCTTTGGCGTTTATTTTGGGGGTGTTGCCTCTCGTCGCCGCATCCGGCGCGGGCGCGGTGAGCCGCCAATCGGTAGGGATCGTGGTCTTTGCAGGGATGATCGGGGTCACAGCCCTTGGAATCTTCTTCACCCCTTCTCTGTACGTACTGATGCAAAAATTGCGCAAGGACAAAAGGGGCGCAACTGGCGCTGCCCAGGCCAGCGCGCAGCGCCTCGGGAATCCTTGACACCGGAAATGGCATTTTCTATGCTCGCTCGAAGTTGGCCCATGCATCATTCGGAGTCGGTTGGAGCTTTGCGATGACAATTCTCGTTTCAGGGTCGTTGGCGTACGACAGAATAATGGATTTTCCTGAAAATTTCGCAGACCACATCTTGCCAGACAAAATTCACATCCTAAATGTGTGCTTCATGGTCAACGGCGTGAAGGAACAGTTCGGAGGAACCGCTGGCAACATCGCTTATAACCTCAGGCTGCTGGGCGAAAAACCTCTCATCCTGGCGTGCGCTGGCAAAGATTTCGGGGAGTATTCCCGGTGGCTCGAAAGTTTGGGGTTGTCTCTCGAAGGAATCCGGATCATCGAAGACGAGCTTACCGCAGGGGCGTATATCACGACAGACAAGTCGGACAACCAGATAACCGGCTTCAATCCAGGCGCCATGCGTTATCCTTGCGGCTACACCGTGGACGGTCTGGACCCACGCAGCACGCTCGCCATAATCGCCCCTGGCAACCTTCAGGATATGGTCGATTTTGCTTCTATCTACAAGCAGAAGGGCATCCCTTACATTTGCGATCCAGGTCAGTCAATCCCCGCTCTTTCGAAAGAGGACCTCCTGCACATGATTACCGGCTCTCATGTGTTCATTTCCAACGACTACGAGCTTGAAATGGTCATGCGGATCACAGGAGAAAACAGGGACCAGCTTTTGAGAAGAACCAACGCGGTGATCACCACTCTCGGAGAAAAAGGCTGCGTGCTCACGACCAACGAGGGTCAATGCGCTATCCCTGCGGCTCGTGTTGACAAGGCCGTGGACCCCACAGGCGCAGGCGATGCATTCCGAGCCGGCTTTATAAAGGGACTGCGCGAAGGTCGCGACTTTGTCGACTCCTGTAAAATGGGAGCTGTCAGCGCGAGTTTCGGCGTCGAGTGCCGAGGGACGCAATGCCATCGTTTCACGCTGGAAGATTTTTGGGATCGTTATTCGGCTCAGTTTGGCTGTGGGAACGGGGATTGATTTTGCGTCAAAAAACGGAGCTCGGCCCGAGGGCTCCATCGGGAGTCAAGGCTTCATACGCGTGAGGCTGAAAAACTGAGCGATCCTTCAGGTGTTCGGAGCAAGAGGCCTCGGACGGGCGCACAAAATTGCGGCATACATGTATGGTGGGAATGTGCAGGCCTGAATCGTAAGGATGTGTAAGGAAAACGCCCTTGGGGCTGCGGACGTGAGGGACGGGTCATGGCTTCAGAAAACGAGATGTGTTCGCTGGATGAGATAGGTGTGCGCCTTGACGGCGCTCCTCATGAAGCGCTCAGCGCAATCAAACGTTTTTTCAACGAGTTGCGGATATTTGGGGAGATACTCTCCTTCGAGCACGAAGGGATTTCCTACCGCGTCTGGTGCGACGAGCAGTGTTTCATGGTGTACCGGACGAACGACGGAAGCGGCTCATTCCACCACGTGCCCGGCTGGCCGGTCTGCCTAGTCACTTCACATACTGTCTATGAAGAATGCCGCGCGCCGTCCTTGACCGACGATCATCATACCTGTCCGCTGGACATCTTGCGATGGCTGCACGTAGTGGTCGCTCATTTGGACCGACGTGAAGCGGACGCTTGATTCTGACGCTCGGCCTCTTCTGACCGCGTAGAAGGAACAACCCAGTTCAGCCGGTGTGAATACATGGCCCCAACGAAGGCGCCGCCCACGAGTTTATTCTGCGCGGCCAGCACGTTTTCATCTATGCCTTGGTAGGTGACCCTCTTGGATTTCTACCACATCCCCGCCCTCATCAAGATCTTCGCTACGTTTGGCGTTATCCTGTTTTTGGGAAAATTCTTTCCTCTGTATATCGGGCTCATTGTGGGAGGCGCGGTCATAGGATTGTGGATGGGCATGGATTTTTGGAATGTGTGGTTGCTCATGTGGGATTTTTCGAGGTCGTCCCAATCCCTTTGGTTGGCGTTGACATTGGGCCTGATCCTGATGCTGAGCGATTTGCTAGGGAAAAGCGGCAGATTGGAGCGCATCGTCCAGGCATTCAGCCTCATTTCCCCCGGCGAAAAGTTTACCCTCGTCGCTTTGCCTGCGCTCATCGGCCTCTTGCCGATGCCGGGGGGCGCGGTTTTTTCCGCGCCAATGGTAGCCGCAATCTTGACGGAAAATCCCGCGCCTTCGGAGCTGAAGGCCGCAATTAATTACTGGTTTAGGCATATTGTCGAGTTTTGGTGGCCCCTTTACCCGGGCATCGTCTTGGCGGTTTCCCTCTTCGGCGTGGAAACGTGGAAGGTCACCCTTCTTCAGTCGCCGTTGACCATAGGCTCGGTGGCAGGCGGCGCCGCTTTCATCCTTCGGGGGCTCTCGGCGCCTCCTGCGACGCATGCGGAGGTATCCAGGGAGTCGATCAATCGATTCCTGCGGGAAATCATGCCCATCATCATCGTGATCGGAGGGATGTTTCTTTTCCATGGGATGCGGATAATCGCGGGATCGTGGTACCCGGTGGGGAAGTTTTGGCCGAGCAATCTGAATTTCGTCTTGGCCCTTGCCTGCGCTATAGCCGCCATCATAGCGACCAACAAGATGCCTGCCCGCGCGGTGGCCTCCGCTTTTTTCAATCGACACGTGCTGTACATGTTTCTCATCATCGTGGGCATCATGTCCTTCAAGGGGATTCTCGTAGAGTCTAAGGTCATCGAGGTCCTCAAGGACGAGTTGGCTGCGTACAGCATTCCGAGTTTGGCGATTGTGGCGATATTGCCATTGGTGGCCGGTTTGGTGACAGGCATCGCGTTGGGATTTGTCGGAGCTGCGTTTCCGCTGGTCGTGAGCCTCGTCCCGCACGGCGCTTCTCCTTATCCTTATTGCCTGTTGGCGTACGGATTCGGCTATGTGGGGATGATGCTCTCGCCGGTACATCTCTGTATGTTGGTGAATCAACAATACTTCTGCTCTGATTTGGCAAAGGGATACCGGTATCTCTGGAAACCTTCTTTAGTGTGTATGGGGTTCACCGTTTTTGTGTTCTGTGTGTATGAGGCTCTTTTCTGAGCGGGAGCGTCAAGTAGGTTGACACCACAATGATGTGTTATATCACCATGTTCCATTTTTTGTCCGAAATGTGTGACAATTTTTGTCCCCCATTGGGCGACGTTGTCTTCTGCTGTCCATAACCCATTGATTTCACGAATCGTCACGTTTCGTTCCTGTGGCACGGTATTTGCTTGCAGACCTGGCGGCGGACCACAAATGTCGCGCAATTGCCGGCCACGCCGGGGCTGATCCAGGAGGAAAATATGCGCAATGCAAAAGGGTTCACTCTGGTGGAAGTTATGGTTGTCGTCGCTGTCATCGGGATCCTTGCTGCCATTGCCATCCCTTACTACAACAATTACAAGCGCACCGCATGCGATCAGGCGGCTTTGACAGATCTCTTCAACCTGAAAGCCGCAGTCCAAAAGAAACTGACGGACGATATTTTGAGCAGCAGCGCTGTTGTCGCCGCTGATCAAGCTGCGGTAAGCGCGGCTGTGGATGCGGTGCTTGCCGATACCACGGGGAAATATGGCTTCCCCGGTCCCACTCAGAAATGCGGCGTGAAGCTCACGAACTCAAACGGCGTGGTGACTGCTACCGCCTCTCAAGGCACAGATCAAGGCGTGCTGGGTTGGCGGCTGAACATGGGAGGGGGCAGCGAGCCGGTCGCTGTTGCCTCTGGCGGTTCCGGGCCTTCCAAGCCTCCCATTACCCCTAAACCGATCGAACCAAAACCGATCGAACCAGGAATAGAGCCTCCTCAGGTTCTCCTCCCGCCGAGTCAGGGGAGACCGCCCACAACGCTACCGGTAGAACCAGCGCAGCAATATTGAAAGGAGGAGCGTGCATCTGCTCGCCAACTTGACAGATCGCTCATTGCGTGTTCCGATACACCGCCCGCGCAAACGTGACCACAGACGTCGCTAAACCCAGGGCGAACAGGGGCCAGGAAAAGTTGTGAGGCATCCCACCGGCCAAGACGTTCTCCGCGTCGAGGCAAAATGACAGAATGACGACGAGCCCTCCGGAGGAAATCAATCCCCATTCGCCCCAACTGAGCAACAATGGATGCTGCCGCTGTTCGTACCACAGCACGATAAGACCAGCGCAGATTAGACACAAGGAGATTATGAGTGGGGCCAAAACTGGCGCAACCCATGGAACAGGCAGGAGAAACAGGAGATCCCAGGTCAAGAGGCTTTCAGGCCATCCGAGAAACAGCTCGAGCCATCCGTAGAAGAAGATATCCCACGTACCGAAAGCGATCATGAATTGGGCCCAGGCTTCACGTCTGTTGCGGCCAACAGCGCCTCCAAGGGTCGCCAACATCACCAGCGTAGCGGCTTCACGACCTAATTCGATGTACAATCTGCGGAGATGTTCCCAGCCCATGGCGCTGAGGTCCTGCCAGGTCTGCAACGGGAACTGAAATCCCCCGCGTTCCAGTGGGTAGTACAAAGCCCGCAGGTACTCGACGACCGCGGCTTCTACAAAGGCGAAGGCAATGGCCCACGCCGCCACATAAGGGACTTTTTTCAACTCCTTATCTCCTCAACCTGCGACCGCATAATGTGAGGGCAACGCGTCGCTGGCAGCCGGGGAAGCCGCTATGGACAACGAGCAGCGCTCACGCACAAGTCAGTAAGTTCCTTGATATGAGCGACGCCGACGCAGAGCACGGTGTCAGCCGCGCCCCAATAAATCTTGACTGTGCCATCCTCCTCGGGGATCGCGCCGCAGGTGAATACGACGTTGTGCACATAACCTGCGATTTCCCACGGGTCCTCGGGCTGCAATATCCAGTCGTCCGCAATCCCGACAATCCGCTCCGGGTGGTCCAAATCGTGAAGGGCGCAGCCAAGACGATACACGGCCCCATCCATCGTCTGGAACACGCCATGATAAATGCTTAGCCAACCCGCTTCGGTCTCGATGGGAGGAGCGCCGGGGCCTATCTTCATCTCGTCCCAGTGGTACGGCCCAGGCTTCATCACCACCTCAGATTCGCCCCAATGGATGAGATCAGGGGAGTAGGAAATCCAGATAGACCATGGCAAAATTTGGGTGTGAGGTCGATCCAATCTGGCAAATCTGTCGCCAAACTTTTTTGGGAACAGGCACACGTTGCGGCAGTCCGCCTGGGTGATGAACGCGATGCGTTCAACGGATCGAAAGTCCTCGGTTTTGGCCAGCCCTATTCTGACGCCATGCCTCGAATACGCGCTGTACGTAAGGTAATAGGAGTCTCCCAGCCGCGTGACGCGAGGGTCTTCCACGCCAAACTCCTCATACTCGGCAAACACCCCCTCCCTGCTCGGCGTCATGAAAGGTTCAGGGTCAGCGGTAAAACGGAAACCATCCTGGCTGCGCGCCACCCCAAGTATGGACCGGCCGTTCCTTCGGTGCGCGCGAAAGACGAGAACATATTCGTCGTCCGTCTTTGTCGCAGCCGCGTTGTGAACCGTCTCGACCGGATATGGTATCTGCTCCTTGGTCAGGATGGGATTCGCAGGGGACCTGCGTACCGGCCAATTTTTGTTCGCCCGTGACATGGCTCTTATACCCTTCCGTAATCGTCCTCGAATCGTACGATGTCGTCTTCGCCGAAATAGTCGCCCGTCTGGATTTCGATAAAGACGACTTCATCGTGTCCCACATTGGATATCCGATGTCGAGCACCCTGAGGAATATCGACGGCGTCGCCGGTCTTCACCGGGATTTGTTCGTCGTCTCGGGTGACCAGTCCATGGCCGCCCACGATCATCCAGTGTTCGGATCTTCTCCGATGGGCTTGCAAGCTGAGTCGCTTCCCCGGGAAAACCACGATGCGCTTTACCTTGTGAGTAGGGGCGTCTGACAAGACCTGGTAGTATCCCCAAGGCCGGTGATCTTCTCTTTTCTCGAGGGCCAGGACTTGGTTATAGACGCTCAAATAATCGTCAACCATTCTGTCGCGAGAAAACCGCTCCTGGACTACTTTTCTGCAGTCGCGGCGGGAAAGCTCCCTTATTCGCTGCACCGCGTCCACTGCCTCTCCGACGTCACGCGCCAGAAACCCGTTCACGCCATGAGCGACAATTTCCGGAAGCGACCCCCGTGGAAACGCGATGACCGGCGCGCCGCATGCGTTGGCTTCAACGATCGAGAGCCCGAAGGGTTCGTCGAATTGGATGGGATGCAGGAGCGCAAGGCACCGGCCTAAGAGTTCGTTTCTTTTTTCAGGGCCCGCGCTGCCGATGTACTCAACCCGGTCTCCATCGATGAATGGCTCCACTTCCCTGCGAAAATAGTCCTGATCTTGGATGATCCCGGCCAGCACGATCTTCTTTTGCGCCTTTTTGGCTATTTCGATCGCCTCCCGTGTTCCCTTGTCTGGATGAATGCGTCCAAAGAAGAGAAGGTAGTCCTCCGGCGTTTCTTGAAAGGTAAAGTTCTCTATATCGATGCCATGGTAAACGGTGGCGATATAGGACAGTTCAGGGGATCGATCCGCATTGCTGATGGAGACGTAGAAAACTTTGCCGTTGTATTTTTTGTACACTGGGAGAATTTTGGACGATGAGAAGCCGTGGATCGTGGTTATCACCGGCGTCTCGACCAAGCCGGTGTAGCTCAGGGGCAGAAAATCGAAGTGGTTATGGATAAGATCGAAATCGTCAGCTCTTTCGAAAAGCTCGCTGATGTGGAGACACTCCCATACCTTTGGGTCAAGAGTCTTGTCCTCCTCGTAGGGGCGAGGAACGACTGCATGGAGTTTTCCGGTGGTCTCGGAGTCGGCTGTGGCGAAGAGCGTCACATCGACGCCTTTTCTCACCAAGCCTTCAGTGAGCAGAGAGACAACCCTCTCCCAAGGGCCATAGCTCCGAGGAGGAGTGCGCCACGCAATGGGCGAAAGCATCGCTACACGCATTCTGGAAACCTCCCTCTCTCCATGAATTCCCATCGCGCCGGATTATACTCGGTTCGCGACGTATGTTCGACATTATTCGATCATGGTCTCGCATCAATAATTAGTTGTGCGACGACTCCGCGCCTTGTCAAGGGCCCACTGCGGGTTGCGGCCTATACCTGCTTCGCCTAGGGGTTGACAACCTCGACAGGCGTGAGCATGGAATTAGTAAAATTGTCAGTTGAATCAATAGGTTTGAAGCGATTTACCATTTGGATTGGGTTATTTCGAGGCGAAGGATCGTCTGAAACGTCGTCGCAAGGAAGGGGTAGAGATGAAGGAACGATCTTATGTTGGAATCTTGCAGCCGCAAATAGATCTCGTGTATGTGGCGACTTCGGTTCCTCGGAGATGCGGGATAGCGACCTTTACGAAGGACTTGGCTGACGCCATTTCAGCGGAAACTGGCAACGCTCCCTACCGAGTGACAGCTCTTTCTCACGCCCATGAGTCGCTCGATTATCCGCCCCAAGTCACCTTTGAGATAAGGAAAAACGAAATCCGTGATTATGCCCGAGCCGCAGAGTATCTCAACGGCTCGTCAGCCCAAGTGATCAGTCTACAGCACGAATTTGGCATATTCGGAGGAGAAGCCGGCAAGTACCTGTCAGTCTTGCTGAGTCATCTGCGGAAGCCAGTCGTCACGACCTGTCATACTGTGCTGAGCAATCCCTCGACCGAATACCGCCAGTCCTTCGAGAGCGTGATAGAGGCCTCTGAAAGACTGGTCGCCATGAGCGCCAAAGGGGTGCAGCTCCTCCAATCTGTGTACGGCGTCCCGGAAGACAAGATCACGCTCATCCACCATGGCGTGCCGGACGTCCCCTTCGTGGATTCCAACTTCTACAAGGATCAGTTCGGCGTAGAAGGAAGAACCGTGCTTCTAACCTTTGGGCTCCTCAACCCGAACAAAGGAATCGAGACCGCCCTGAACGCGCTCCCGCCGGTGGTGGAGCGGTTCCCGGACGTTATCTACATCATACTGGGAGCGACCCACCCCGAGGTCCAACGCGTGTACGGCGAGGAATATCGTCTATCCTTGGAAAGACGGGTCCGGGATCTCGGCTTGGAGGATCATGTGGTGTTCCACAATCGATACGTGGACTTGCAGGAACTCATCGAATATATTTGCGCGTGCGACATCTACCTCACGCCGTATCTCTCGAAAGAGCAAATTGTATCCGGTACTTTGGCATACGCCATGGGAATGGGCAAGGCCATCGTATCCACGCCCTACTGGTATGCGGAAGAGATGCTGGCAGACGGCAGAGGCGCGCTGGTTGATTTTGGAGATCGAGCTGCGCTGTCTGAAGCCCTTGTCGAATTGATAGCAGACTCGGTGCAGCGCAACAGAATACGCAAGAGGGCGTACGAGTTCGGGCGACAGATGATATGGAGGGAAGTTGCCAGGCGGTACGTGCAATTGTTCCAGGAAGTGCTGACGGAGAGAGAACACAGGGAAGTCAGAGAGGTATGGAAACCCCGCGTCGCGGCGCAGGCCACCCTACCCGACCTAAAACTAGACCATCTCCTGGTGTTGTCAGACGGCGTGGGCATGCTTCAGCACGCGGCCTTTGGCATACCGGACAGGGATCACGGATACAGCTCAGACGACGTCGGGCGATGCCTGGCGGCGTTGATGATGTATTACAATCAGACCAAGGACGAGGCAGCGCTCCCCTTAATCCGCACCTACATGGCGTTCTTGAAGCATGCGCAGACAGAGACTGGTCATTTTCACAACTTCATGGCCTATGATCGCCGTTTCTTGGACGAAGAAGGCACTGACGACACGCTCGGCCGAGTGATCTGGGGACTCGGCACGGTGGTGCGATGGGGGCCGACGCAGCGTCTCCGGCACCTGGCGCAAAACATGATGGAAAAATCCCTGCCTAGACTTGAGGAGATGCAACACCTGAGGGGAAAGGCATACGCGATCCTTGGGTTCTATTATCTGCTAGACCGCTTTGCGGGCGCGAGCCGGTTTCGAGGACTTTTGGAAAAATTTTCTGACGACCTGGCCGCGAGCTACCACGCCCATCGCACAGAGGACTGGCGCTGGTTCGAGAACGCCCTGACGTACGGGAACGCGAAGCTTCCGGAGGCGTTGATCCGCGCCTACCAGATCACAAACAAAGAAGAACAATTGGATATTGGGTTGGAATCTCTCGATTTCCTCACCTCTGTGCAATGGAACGGGGCGTACTTCGAGCTGATCGGCAATGAAGGCTGGTACATCAAGGGTGGAACCAAAGCAACATTCGGCCAACAGCCAATTGACGCAGGATACCTGGTGGAGGCATATTTAGCCGCGTATCAGGCAACGGGTCGACCAGGCTATCTCGTGCACGCGCAGCACGCCTTCGAATGGTTTTTAGGCCGAAATAGGCTAAACGCAGCCCTGTATGATTTCTCCGACGGCTCAGTGGCCGACGGAATCGATTCAAGCGGCGTCAGCGCCAACCAGGGGGCGGAATCCCTTATCTCTTTTCTGTTGGCCCTCATTGGCCTGTCTGAGCTGCGTTCTCAGCAGCTCGCTGGTTCCCGTCAGGAAACGGTTGAAAAAAACGATGTCCGAGTCTTCGCGGCGACTGCGTCTCCGCGATGAACCATTCTTGAAATTTGATTCATGGCGGGGTACACATGCGTTTTCAATGCGACAGGGGTCAGCGTGCGACTGATCTGCGCATGGTTGGCTCGACTTTTCGACGAGGAACCAGCGGGCCATTTCGGCCAACGATACCATTTCGACTATTGAGGATGACAGCGTGAGTAACCTGCAACCGATTGTGATGATATCGAGCTATCCCCCGCGGCTTTGCGGCATTGCCACCTTTGCCGAGGAAGCCCGGGAATTTATCCGTAAAGCCAATCCCCACAGGGAGGTCTTCGTTATCTCTCATACTGACGGACAGGGAGACGGGGTCTTCCCTCTCATCGATATGAGTCGCCGTGATTGGTGGGTTCCGGTCGTGGAGAAGGTGCGCGAACTCCGACCCTATGCAGTGCACCTGGAACATGAATATGGTCTGTACAACTACATCGACGCGCGAGGTCAAGGGGACGGGAACGAGGGTTTTCTCAGCCTTTTGAGCGCGCTGAGCGCGTACCCGACTGTGGTGGAGCCCCACACTGTCCACGGCAGACTCACGGAATTCGAGGCTAATTTCGTGTATCAAATGTGCCAGAGGGCGAACATTGTGTTGCTGAAGTGCCATTATCAAAAATGGCGCCTCGACTGGAATTTTGCTGGCCGCGGCTGGAACACGCCTCGCAATATTATGGTAGTTCCCCACGGCGCGCGGCCCGATCGGCGCTGGGGCATAGAAGATATTCCTCGATTGAGAAAAGAAATCGGTCTGGACCGATTCCCGTATCTGAGCGAACACATCATAGGATTGGTGGGATGGATTCAATCCAACAAACGATGGGACATCCTGACCTCGATGTGGGAGGAAATCCACGACGCGATCCTCCGAGAATCCGGGCAAGAGTGGAGTCTTCTTGCCGCGGGGTCCATGCGCGATCCCAACGATCTCAAGGAATATCAGGAGTACCGCCACCAGGTAGAGGTGCTTGAGCAAAAGGGCCTGGCAGGATATTTCGAGTTCATCCCTCGAGGCGAGATTTATTACAAAGTTATGGCGGTGTGTGATTTCATCGTACTCCCGTCCATCGACGAAACCCAATCCGGCACGCTTGCGCGGATCATTGCGCTCAATAAACCATTCATTACCACCGCTCCCATGGAAGGACTCACGGCTCAGGCCCTGGAAAGCGGCGGCGGCCTTCTTTTCACCACGAAAAAAATGCTGCGAGACCAAGTGATCCTAATGGCGTGCGACGAAGAGCTCCGACTTCGGCTCGGCGACAGATTGAAAAAATACCTCGATGAGGTCGTTTCATGGGAAGTCGTGGCGAGGCAATACAATGAGGCATACGCCTTGGCAAATGAGGCCGTGAGGTCTGGCAAACCAATTCAGTTGCCGCCCGAGTTCTGAACACGCGTTTCATGCTGGACTTCTCGAAACTCCTGTCGGAATAGGGCGCGCCGCGGGATGAATATGATGACTTTTAAGTCTGCCTCACCGCGAAGACATAATCAATGAGTACCATCACCGCGCCCTGATATGTCATGCCGGACTCGATCCGGCATCCAGGAAATTCGTCATGGATTCCCTCTTCCGTGGGAATGACTTTCAGGGGTGCAGCAGCGCAATTCGCGATTATTTTCGAGAAGGGTATAGGTTCGCGGTCATGAAAGATTATGGAGTGAACGAACTTTTTCACAGGCATCCCAAAAATCCCATATTGACGTCAAAGGATTGGCCGTATCCGGTGAATTCCGTGTTTAATCCTGCCGCGGCCCTGGTGGAGGGCGAGGTCGCGCTCCTCGCTCGCGTGGAAGAAAAGACTGGCCTTTCGCATTTATGCGTTGCGCGCAGCGCGAACGGGATCGACGGATGGCGCATCGACCCCACCCCTTCGCTGCTGCCGTCTCCCTATACCCATCCAGAAGAGATGTGGGGCATTGAAGACCCTCGGGCCACCTGGTTGGAAGACCTCGGGAAATGGGTGATCGCGTACACCGCGTACTCTGAAGCAGGGCCTTTGGTCTCTCTCGCGCTGACAGACGACTTTCGAGATTTTCAACGCCTCGGCCCTGTCATGCCTCCGGAAGACAAAGACGCTGCCCTGTTTCCGGTCAAGTTTCGCGGAAGGTACGCGATGCTGCATAGGCCGGTTTCAGCCTTTCCAGGCGTTCAGAAACATATTTGGATATCCTTCTCCCCGGATCTGCTTCATTGGGGCGACCACCGAGTGGTGATACCGGCGCGCCGCGGGGGCTGGTGGGACGCCAACAAAGTGGGGCTGTCTCCGCCGCCGATGGCGACCCCACAAGGATGGCTCATACTCTATCACGGAGTTCGTGACACCGCGGCCGGCTGTCTGTATCGGCTGGGTTTGGCTCTGCTCGATGGAGAAAACCCCACCCGCGTCATCAAACGATCCGACCACTGGATTTTTGGGCCTCGCGAGCCGTATGAAATAGTGGGGGATGTCGGCAATGTCGTATTCCCGTGCGGGTGGGTACTTTTAGGGGAAGAACTGCGCTGTTATTACGGCGCCGCTGATTCGTGTATCGCCGTGGCGTCCGCCAAATTGGACGATGTCTTGACGTTTATCGAGTCCTGTCCGGCCGTCGAGTGACGCTGACGCATGGCAATGAGCAGGAGAATTGGCCCGACGGCCCCTCCTCCCATACAGTTTACCTGAAAATGCCATAGTTGTTCTCAGAACGGGATTTTCATCTCCCGATATGACCTCTTGTCATGGGAGTTCGTGGGCGCTTTCGAAAACCCCCTTGAGGGCCCGACCCGCCGAATCCGTGTCATTCTCAGGGGGCGAGGCTCGTTTGAAGCGAGCGTCGCCTTTTTTCTAAAAAAAATGCTGTGTGGAGAAATTTTTTTTGCAAAATTGTCCTTATCTGACAATATGACATTGTAATGTGACGTGAGCTCGAAGAGCGCCCATTATTGTTGGAAGGGGGACAACGGCGAAGCGCTGACAGGAAAAAGCCGGAGCGACCCAGAGTGCTGATCAGAGGAAGGAGCGGCGTGACATGGCAAGGATTGTAAAATTTGCATGCCTGGCTACGGGATTGTTGGTTTGTCTGCTGAGTCCGGTCTTCGCCGGACTCTTGGAGGAGGAGCTGCTCGAAGCAGCCGAAACGGGAAACGCCGATCGAGCGAGCCAATTGATAAAAAAGGGGGCCAACGTCAATACCCGCGACGCCGACGGGCAAACCCCGTTGATCAAGGCGTCTGCAAACGGTCGCGAAAGAACGGTCGGCGAACTGCTCAACGCGGGCGCGCATATTCAGCTCTCCGACAAAGAAGGCCGGACCGCGCTCATCGAGGCGGCGAGAAACAACCGACCTGCCGTGGTCGCCTTGCTCTTGGAAAAAGGCGCAAACGTGCACACCAAGGATGCTATGGGTCGCGATGCGTTGATGTACGCGTGCAGGGTAGGATCGCAGGAAATAGTGTCGAAGCTGGTCCAATGGGGCGCGAACCTGAATGTGTCTGACAAGAACAATGAAACCGGCGTCATAATCGCATGCAAACAAGGCCATGCTCCGCTTGTCTCATATTTGCTGCATGCTGGCGCCCACGTGCCCGCGGAGGGCAAACTCGGGTCCGAGCTGCTTAGGGCGTGTATGAGAGGGGACTTCGGAAGGGTCAAGACGCTGCTCGATCAAGGGGCCGATCCGGATTCGACGACTCGAAACGGTAATTGTTCTGCGGTCTTCGTCGCATCGTGTCTCGGATACGCGGATGTGCTCGACGCGCTCATAGAGAAAAAGGCGCGCCTCACCAATAAGGGCGACGCCAGGCAGGTGTTCCCCTCACTCATATACGCCGCGAAAAATGGACACCTGCGTGTGTTGGAAAAGCTCATACGTGAGAAAACGGACTTGAACGGTCGAGACGAGGATGGAGACACAGCCCTTACCTTGGCAGCCGAAAAGGGCCATGTTGACGTCATCGACTTTCTGACGACCCACGGCGCCAACGTGAATGCCGCAAACAAGGCAGGGGAGTCGCCGCTTTTTTTGGCGGCGGAGAACGGCCATAAGGAAGCCGTCCGATCTCTGCTCGAGAAAAAGGCAAATCCAAATGTCAGGGATCGGCGTGGAAGGACGCCTCTCATCGCGGCGTCAAGCATCGGAAACAGCGATATCGTGAATGCCTTGTTGGAGAGAGGCGCTGAGGTGGATGCGGCGGATGAAAAGGGTAAGACCGCGGTCATAGAAGCGGTGAGCCATGGGCGCCTCGAGATCCTGAACGTCCTACTGGAGAAAGGCGCGAAACCTGACAAGCAGATGCGGGACAACGGATGGACAGCCTTGCTCGAAGCAACCAAGCATAACAGGGTTGAGGAGGCCAGGGCGCTCCTGAATCACGGCGCTTCACCCGATCTCAAAGACCGCAAAGGCTCAGGGCCGCTGCATTATGCGGCCGCCAGGAACTTCAAAGAGATTTTAAGCCTGCTGTTGGACGCCGGCGCGGCCAGAGATCTCAGAGATTCAGACGGCTGGACGCCATTGATTGCCGCGGCTTCCAATGGCCATCAAGAAAGCGTCGCACTCTTGATCGAGGCGGGAGCCGACGTCAATGCAAAGACGAAAAAGGGTATATCCGCCCTGATGCTCGCCTCGTATGACGGCTATCTCCCGGTGGTTGAACTCCTGTGGGAACATGGCGCAGACATAAACGCCGTGGATAGCAAAGGACGAAGCGCCCTGTTTTATACGGCTGCGGTAAACCGCGTGATCGTGGCCAAACTATTGCTGGAAAAAGGGGCTCTGCCTGATTTGAAGGACAAGGACGGCATTACTCCCCTCATGGTCGCGGTCAGCAACGGACATGTCGATTTCATAAAGCTGTTGCTCAAAAACGGCGCCGATGTGAACGCGAAGGTGAGAAATGTGGGGACCGTGCTTCAACTGGCGGAAAAACTCCACAAACCAGAAGTCGTGGAGATTCTGACGCGATATGTGGCAACCGGCGTTGCCGCAGTGGAGAGCGGGGAGGAAAAAGGCGGGTACCTCGGCGTTGACCTAAGAGATGTCACGGAAAAGGATTTCAAGGGATTGCGCCTCTTTGGCCAAGGCGGCGCGTTTGTGTTTCGGGTGCTTCGCTATTCACCTGCCTGGAAGGCCGGGGTTCAACCCGGCGACGTCATCCTCAAATGCAATGACATAGAAATAACATCCGCCGTGAGGTTGAAAAACTTAGTTCGCACTTATTCCCCTGGCAAATCGGTCACGCTGACCATCTGGCGCGAAGGCCGTATGGTCAACTTAACCGCTGAGATTGGTAAGGTTCCCGGCGAGTCGTCCGAGGAGGTGTACGCAGCAAAAGAGGCTCCTCAGACAAGCATGGCCGATCTCGTACGTCGCTTGGACGCCGCGCCCGGCGATGAATTGGTGGAAAGGCCGCCAACCCAATTGCCCAACGATCGAAGGTACTTCGTCCTGAGCGGAGTGATCGAGACAAGGGAAGGCGATATCGTCATTTGCAAGGCTCGGCAAGGCTCCTTTTCAGAGAGCCCCACCGTTCTCGGGGGCAAATGGGCCTTCAACACCAAAGGCATACGCGACTACGTCCCCCGCATCAATCAAGAAGTTGAAGTAATTGGCAAGATTGGGGCGGTAATAAAGGGACAGCTCGTCATAGGCGCGCCGGTGCATGTGGTAGTCTTGGATGCGGAGTATGTCCTGGCCGACGGCCAGTTATACGAAAAAAAGTGAGCCCTTACGGCGAAGGAACCGACTGCGAAGCCCGCACGTCATGAACGCGTCGCTTCAGAGGCGCGCCGCGCCGCCCTTGGAAAAGGCGGCTCGTTCTTGCCTTGCCGGAGGAAACTCGACCCGGCGCGCCTGGGGTCACGGGTACCCCCCATGGTGTACCATGCAGGCGTGAGCTCGCCCCGAGCGCTTGGGCGCTTCGCAAGACAGTCGAGGAGTAACGCCCCTGGCCGTCGCCATAAACTCCACCATATTGAGGAACTTTTTCCCACCTTCTTTGTCATATCCAATTACCGAAAAAAGTGAAGAACAGGGTGTTGCGTTAACCGGTCTGAGCCCGCGCCTGCAATGGGGGTAGCTGCAAGAAAGGGGGCCGACATGGACACGAACCAGGAACAATGGCTCGAGAAAAATGCGGTGACGTGCAGCGTGTTTCGGGGCAGGTGGAGCGTGAAGCATTGCCTGCGCATCTACGGGGACATGAAAGACCTTCGGATACGCATGGCCACGAGAGCCCATGGCCGAGTGATCCACTATCAGTCGTCCTACAATCCCTGCGAGCATTGCCAAAACCTCATACGATACCGAGAACAATGTGCGGAGGACGCAAGCAGCGCTGCTGCACATGACAGAGAATGCTTTGGTAAAGCTTGCGCCTCGTGAGAAGCCAATTGTCTGTTCCGGCGTGAGACGCGGCCACGGTCTTGGTAAAAGGAGCGAGGGATACCTCGCACATTGAGACATGGGCTGTGGTCGCGACGCCCGTCAAGCCAGCGGCGGCGTCAACGGAATGGCACGTTCGCGCCCTGAGAGCCTTGATCTGCTCTGCCAAAAACCGAGAACGCCAGCGACAGCTCGGATCCAGCCGTGAGAGTTGTACTGATTCTCGAAAGTTCTGTCCGAATGACGTCCGCATCATGTAATTCTTGGGCGCCTTCGAGAACCGCTCTGACCGCTACGACAAGTCACCTCTTGTCATTTCGAAAGGAGCCGGGCTCGAACGAAGCGAGAGGTGGCGACTGAGAAATCTTGCTATTCGCGCCAAGATTTCTCCCTTCGGTCGAAATGACACAGAGCCAAGGCCTCGAAATGATGACCACTTCTGCGAATTCGTGATTCAATCTGCGAACCGATATAGCCCCGCTCCTGCGGGGCGCAATACAATAGGCCAGGGCAACGCCCTGGGAACGCGGTCATCGAAAGCCACGATAGCTTTCTCCAAAGCCAGCCGTGCTGCCGCCTCCTCGATATGCGACCAAAGGAAAACAGCCTCGCAAACCCAGCGCGCTTCACATTTCTTCGTTCAGTGGGTATCTATGAGACAGGGGACATCGTAACGGGCCCCCGCGTGCGCATGCATCAAGAAGAGGGGATGCACGCGCATGGAACAGACTGAAGATGAGGAAGATTATGCAGCAAGCTTTAGCCTTTGAACAAGGCCCAATAAGGCCGCCCAGCGAGGCAGGGAGCCTCCTCATACGAGTGACCCGCAACTGCCCGTGGAATCAATGCGCCTTTTGCAGCACCTACCGCGGCCGAAAGTTCTCGCGACGTCCGGTGGAGGAGGTCAAAGGCGATATCGATACCGTCAAATATATAGTGGATGACATCAAACGCATCTCGTGGGGCATGGGAGAAGGAGGACATCTCACGAGGGCAGTCATCGCAAACGTCCTTCGGGATGCGAACCTGCCGGATTCGTATCGCTCAGTGGTGTTTTGGCTGGCATCCGGGGGCGATACCGTATTTCTGCAGGACGCCAATTCCCTGGTGGTGTCAACAGATGCGCTGGTCGAGATTTTACGCCATATCAAACAGACATTCCCCCAGGTGAATCGAATTACGTCGTACGCCCGGGCCAATACCCTGGCGAGCAAGTCTGAGGCTGATTTTGTGCGACTGCGCGAGGCAGGCTTGTCCCGGCTCCACGTCGGCATGGAATCCGGTTCAGACGCGGTGCTCAAATTGATCCGGAAAGGGACGACTTCCCGCCAGATCGTGGAAGGCGGCAAGCGAGTCGTTGCCAGCGGCATATCCCTGAGCCTCTACATTATACCCGGCATCGGAGGCGTCGATCTGTCTCGAGAACACGCCTTAGAGTCCGCGCGGGTGGTCAATGAGGTGAATCCCCAGTTCGTACGGCTGCGTTCTCTTTACGTGCGCCACAATACGCCACTGATGGAAATGGTCAAGGCGGGCTCATTCCAGCCGCCGGATGAAGACTCGATGGTCAAAGAGATCCGAATGTTTATTGAAGCCCTGGACGGCGTCACCACGACCATCGTCAGCGATCACATCCTGAATCTGTTGGAAGAGATTACCGGTACGCTGCCGAAGGACAAGGCCGCCATGCTTGGCGTGATCGACCGCTACCTTGGGATGGATGACGACGACCGCCTCCTCTTTCAGTTGGGCAGGCGGGCTGGCGCGATTAGAGACCTGGATGAGTTGAAAGATCCGGTCACGCGAACGAAACTGGAGGCCGCGCGACTCGAAATCCAAGCGCAGTTGCCTGGGGGCGTCCCGCAATACATAGCGGAGATCAAGAAACGCTTTGTGTGAAGCCGCGTCGCGTGCCTCTTTCAGGGGAACCGTCCCTGGCCGCAGGCGCAGTCGCCGCTCTTTTCAAGCCGACGTCGAGGCGAGGCAGTTTCGTCGCTGGTTCAGGTAAGTGTGAATCATGCCGCATACGCGTTTGGCCTTGGCTGATTGGTCATAGCGTTTCTTGGCAAGCGCCTGAACGATGTACACCAGCCCGCCGTCGAAAAAGGGCTTCAGCAGGGGCATAACCTCGATGCGCTCCGGCACAAAGACCTTGCGGTATCCCATGGACTCTTTGTACCTGTTGAGGGCGTCAGATTCTCCCGTCAGCCCTCTCATGCCGTATGAGACGTGGTCTATCTCATCCCTCGAGATGGCCGCCTTGGTTGAGACAAACATGAGGGCGTTCATGACCTGGTACTTGAGCAGGTCTCGGCGATTGAATAAGGCCTCCCCGTAAAAACCGCCGTGAAACGTAAAATCTACCCTGAACGCCGCGAGCTCACGGCCTACGAAGGCTGCCCATGCCTCGAATATGGGGTTGCGAGCAGCGGCTCGAAAATAGATTTCCCAGCCCCGAATAGCGGCTTCGTCGCATATCCTGCCTTGTCGGTCATAGGTATCCCGTATGAGATTGAACCCTTCTTTGAAAAGGTCTTCTATGGCGATTTGTTCCACCGTGCACTTTCTCAGGGCTCGGCGAGTTTCTTTTCGCTGATTTCCCAAAAGGCTGTGCAGATCGTAGTTCTTGTCATCGACGAGGTAGATATGGCTCGGGTATGCCGGCGCATCATCCGCGCAGGGGTACCTTAGAAACAGGGCGCCGGATTTCCAGAGGCGCCAGCGTTCGCTTCGAGGGATCGAAAACGCCTCTTTGCATGGCAGCGGCAAAAACATTCGCAGGCCATCTGAATGCCACAACCGCTGTTCGGTGAGCGTTACCCTGACGCCAATGTCTTCAAGGAACGTTCTCAACCAATAGTCTTCATACTGCCGCCGATCGATCACGCTCATCGACCTGTCTGTGGCGGCGGTCGCCGCGCCGCCAGCGACAAGAACGCTTGAAGAATCACTCGAATCCAAATTCACCCCTTACGCCCTCAAGACAAATACTCAGCAATTATCGCAACGGTCTTGTTCGCCACCTCGCGGCCAAGCTCTTTCACCATGGGGGCTGATTTGCGGAATGTCCCCTCTACGATCTGCCGGCAAAGTGATCGGATTTTTTCTTTATCGCGTCCCACCAACTCGCACGTGCCATATTCCACATAGATAGGTCTCTCCGTGTTTTCACGACACACGAGGCATGGCGCATCGAAAAAACTTGCTTCAGATTGAACTGATCCGGAATCGGTCAACACAAGACGGGCCTGGGACATGAGGGACAAGAATTCCAAGTAAGGGAGCGGCTGGACGAGCTTCAAATCTTCGAGTTCCTGAAATTGCTCGAGCAGTTCGAAGGATTCCAGCCGAAGGAGCGTGCGAGGGTGGATTGGAAACACCTTGAAAAAGGGGATGACTTTCAATATGTCCAAGAGCTCGCGCAGAGCCTCTGGATCGTCCACGTTGGAAGGTCGGTGCAGCGTCACTAACGCATACTGCTTCGGGTCGAGTCCGTAATTGGTCCATGACTTCCTCTGAGCGATCTGAGGGAGGAACAGTTCGAGGGTTTCGAGCATGATATCCCCTACCAAATGGGCCCGCGCCATGTCTATCCCTTCCCTTCTCAGATTTTCCATGCCGGAAGGCTCCGAGACGAAAAGGAGATTGGACAGGCAGTCTGTGAGGCGTCTATTCAGCTCTTCGGGCATGGTTTCATCGAAGGACCGCAGCCCAGCTTCCACGTGCGCAACCGGGATGAAGAGCTTGCGAGCGGTTAACGCTGCGGCTATGGTGGAATTGACATCCCCCACCACCACCACCATGTCCGGCTTCATATCGAGGCATACTTTCTCGAACTCTATCATGATCTTGCCAGTCATCTCGCCATGGCCGCCTGACCCCACCCCCAGGGAGCGATGCGGCGTGGGAAGGTCGAGCTGCTGGAAAAACACGTCGCTCAGGTTCGCATCATAATGCTGCCCCGTGTGGACCACGCAATGATCGAGATGAGGGTATTCCTTAAGCGCACGGTCCAGCGGCGCGATCTTCATAAAGTTGGGACGAGCGCCCACCACACTGACAATGGTTTTCTTCATATCGCCTTTCGCAATTGCAGGCGCGTCATGCGCTGCGACCTGTGATCTGAAGAATGAAATTTGCGTAGTCCTGACCGATATGCGACCAGGAAAAATGTTCCTCTGCCATGCTCCTCGCCCGGGCGCCCATCTCTGCAAGTACGTTCCTGGGCGTACGAGCCGCTTGCTCCATCGCTGCGGCCAAGGCATGCGGATGCGGCTCCGATACAAACCCGCAGCCGTATCTTTCCACAAATTCCGCGGTTTCATCCACCCGAGTGACGAGAATGGGACGGCCCATTGCCGCATACTCGGCGAACTTCGTCGGAAACGCGGCTCTGCTTGCGATGTGTCCCGGCCTCGCGGACAGCATGATGGCCGCGGAGGACAACAGTTCCTGGAGCCGCCTTCTGTCCACCATGTCCACCAATGCGACCCGGTCCCCAAATTTTTCCACAAGGCGTCTTTTCAGCGCAGCGTCCTCAGGTTTGAAACCCACCATGAGCATGCGCACAGAGGGGTCTGAAACACCTTCAAACGCCGTGATGAGATTGTCTATACCCTGCCATACCTGAAAGGCGCCGACATAGGCAAATGTGTATAGAGGCTTTTCCGGAAATGGCATGAACTTGAATAACTCGAGGTCCACCCCGTTGCGGACAACCTTGACGCGGTTCTTATCCACGCCGGATGAGATGAGGTCAGCCATCTGATAGGTCGATTGGGTCATCCAATAGTCTGCGGCGGACATGGCCATGCGGTACGCGATCTTTACCCTGATGGACGCGGTCTTTTTCCTGCCGCCCGTAGCGATCTCGCGAGCCAAGGCAGATTGGGCTATGTCGTCGCCGTGCATGTCCAAGAGGACCAGGCCAGGGGTGAGGCGCTTTACAAAATACATCGCCTGACCGGCCATGGGGGCCCCGCAATACATAAAGTCATACTTGCGAAGCATTCGCAGCCAAAGAAACATGCACAACGACGCGGTGGTCTGCTTTTTCAGAGGAGGATGGTCCTCCGCGAAGAAAAGATCGCACGGTATGCCATTCTCACGCAGGCGCTTGGCCAATTCTACTATTCGATACGCGTACGCAGAGTCCGACGTCTCGCTCAATGCGGATATGGCAATCCCTTTAGGCGGCATGCATACTCTTCCATCGTGTTGAGCGTTTCTGCGCGTCCTCGCAGGAGGCGCTGCGAAGCTTCTTTATCCTGCGACGCTTTGGAGCCTTTTCTTTGGACGCCTTGTCTAGGCGCATTCCCGTAGGGAAGCCCGCGCGCCTCGTTGCCGCAAAACGACTCTTTCATCTGACGATTGGGTTTCGGCGACGCCGCGTGCTCGGGACGCGGCGAGCTGCGGCGCCAAACGGCAATCATGCCCTTGAAAACATACTAGAACACACGGCGAATCGCCAGACAATTCTCCTGAAAATTGAATACACGGGTGCCATCGAGGCCAGTTGTCGCAATGAGTCACAAATTCCGTGAAGCGGCCGCAATTTCGAGGACCTTACTATTCGTCGTTCCGATTCCTTACTGTCTGGCATTTTCAGGTAAAACCGATATACTCGTGTGCGTTCTCCTAGGAACGGAATGCAGGATGCGCTCTGGGGTCTGACGCTTCTGAGAAAGACATCGTGAACACGCATGAATCCTCGCGCGGCGGCGAAAAGGTTGCTGAAATGGTCTGTGGAAGCGGGCGCGGCCCTGTCCGGGATAGCAAGTCTGTATCGTCGCAGCCGATATTTTCAGACAGGGCATCGAATCCTCACCTACCACCGGATCGTCGAAGACTCCTCTGATTCTCACAGCATCCGTCCCGCTCATTTCAAGGAGCATATAGCGTACCTCGCAGACCATTTCCCAGTGGTGAGTCTCGACGACATTGCGGCGCATGCGCGTGGCGTAAAGCTTTTGACGCAGCCATGCGCGGCCATCACCTTTGACGACGGGTACAAGGAATACGAAACCATTGCAGCCGAAACTCTCGACCGCTACAGACTCCCCGCGGCTTTTTTCGTGGTCACGGGGCTGCTTGACAGGCTCTACGCCGCCGCGGCAGAGACGTACCTCGATTGGGACGGCGTGAAAGCTCTTCATGCAGCCGGATTTACCGTCGGTTCGCATTGCGTGCGACACGTGAGCCTCGGCATGCTTTCGCCCGCGCAGGCGCAGGAGGAACTCGCGGCGTCTCGCATGCGCATTGCGGAGGAGCTCGGCGTTGCTCCCGGAGGCGTTTCCTATCCCTACGGCACGCTTCGGGACGTCTCGGGCGAGATCGCGCTGATGGCTGCAAATGCCGGCTACTCGTGGGCGGTCACTGCCCTGCATGGACTCAACCACTCGGGGACAGACCCCTTTCTCCTCCGTCGCACATCCATCACCCGGGGAGATGGGTTGAAGACGTTCCGCATGATCATGCAAGGATGCCTCGATCCTTGGGTTCTCGTGGATCGTTGGGGATATCGGCTTCAAAGGCCCAAGGCGGATATGTGGAAATAGATCGGGAGGAGATAGCGCGCAGCCAGGGCGCCGAAAAGGAGGGGGCCTCGTCGGATCGCTGTGATCCAACAAGGCCCCGGGTCAGGAGGATGGAGTTGCGGTTAACGTGACGTCTGGCGGCCCACCTGCTGGGAGAGTCCGAGCGACCAGCCTTGGAACATGAGGAGTCCTCTGATGTTCTGATCAACCCAGACGTTCGCCCTGGCGATAACCGTCTTCGGCACATACACGAGGTCGTCTTTGCCTACGACGTAGTCTGAGGTGGTGTTGATCTTGGTCAGGTCCACCGTCCTCGGCGATATGGAACCGTCTGGGGCCTTGGAAAGCAGCAGGATGGTTCGCGGCTCTGCGGTGACCTTCATGCCGCCGGCCATGGCGATGGCCTGCTGCACGGTGATGGGGCCTCGCATATTGAACACGCCCGGTCGATTGACTTCGCCGTCAACAAATACCAGGTTGCCGACCACGTCTTTGAGCAGTATGGAGACCTGCATGTCAGAGATGAGGTGGGCGTATTGTTGGTTCACTTCTTTGGTGAGTTCGGGAATGGTTTTGCCGACTGCGCGAATGTCAGGGATGTATGGGAGCGATATATTGCCGTCCGGCCGCACTGACACGACGCGGGCTTGTCCGTATGGGGCAGTGGCAATGGCCTTTTGGAGCTCGTCCAGCTTGGCATTGAACTCACGAACCGTGACAGTTATTTCAGGGTCTTTGAGCAGGTCCGCGTAGACCTTCTTTAGCATGTCCGAGACCTGATCCGCGGTAAGGCCCGCCACCATCACGTCTTTCTTGCGCGGGATGCTGATGCGTCCGTCCGGCCTCACCCGCACTGTCCTATTGAGTTCCGGGTGAAAGGCAAATTCCACGTCCACGGAGTCTTTCACGGCCAGCCTATACGGCGTGGCGGTCTTGTTCGGGACCGTGAGATACAGAAACTCCATGGTGTCGCCTTCTGCAAGGCGATAAAGGGCCGTCGGGAAGTGCTGGGTGATGCGCTTGCCGGGTGGAACCGGCGGATCGGGTACCACCGCGCGCTGCCGGGGGATCACGCAACCGCCTGCCATGAGCGCTGCGATAAAGACCAATGAAAGCGCCCGCTTCGACGCGGCCCATGCCATCATATCCTTGAGCGCCCTAAACAGTCTCGTGGTTCTCATAAACGGTACCCCTGTCAGGATTTCGTTTTTCTCGATGCCTGTCATTGTTTGTGTATTCATCGTGCGCCCCCTCATCAGAATGTCCCGTCGAGGGAGATCAAAAGTCCGTTGCGCTTGAGTTCGAACACCCGGCCGTTTCGATTGGCCGCGTCATGAAACACGCTCTCGTGCTCAACCCCTACTTTGGCCATGAGTTGCATACGAGCCCTGGGACCTGTCCACACTGACAGTCCCATGGAAAGATCTACGTAGTTCAAGTAGTTTGGACTCAGTCCGAAGCTCATCTTGGTGAATCCACCGATATTGAGGGGCGACATGGCATTCATGCCAAAAGGAAACGCCACGTTTGCATGGCCGCCTACACAGGGAAACATTTCATCGATATTAATAACATCCTCGACCCGACCGATGTTTTGTCCGAGGCCGTCTTGGGCATTCTCGCCCCAAAGCTTGAGTCGGACGTCGAGGTATCGCAACTCCCCGGCAATCCCGGCGCTCCAGCGTGGGGCAACGAGAAAGTCGAGGTCATACCCCATACCGAAGGAGGCGTATTTTAGTTCGGACAACACGTTGCTTCCGGTCGGGAAGGTGACAACCAGGTCTGTCTGACCGAACGCGTTGGGATTGGGCAGTCTGGTGAGCCGCACGTTTTTGTTGAGGGTGTTGGAGCCGAGGTATGCTTCAGGGATGGTGCCGAACGCCCTGAGCAGGTGGTGTTCTAACGGCCTCACTGAACCCTGGATTTTGAAGGTGCGATTGTCATTCGGGAGGCCCAGATCCGCCTTGAGATCGTTCAGCGTCCCGTATCCAGCGTTCTGCTGGTCGAAGCCCATGCGTCCCTCGATGGTGCTCAAGGTAGTCTCGAAGCCGAGGGACCACCTGGGACTGTACTCGAGAGGTTCTGCCAACGATGACAGCGACGTCCCAAGGAGCAGGACTGCGAGAAGGGCCAATATCGCAACGAGGTGAAACCTGCTGCGGCTCAAAAACGGCCGGGCATTGGACGAGTCGTGCACGAAGTTCCTGAGAGGCATGGCTGCCACCTCCATTCGTAAGCCGTTGCTATCTTTCGGGGGTATTTGCGTTTTGGTTCTTGCTCTCATGGGTGCTGCCTCATAATGGTCTTGAGTTCCGGCAAACATCGTGTTTTGCGCCTTGTAGTCCTGTTGATTCTATTGGCGGACGATGTAGCGTCCGGCTGGCTTGGGGGATTCTTCCTCTCCCTCGCTCTCCTCGCCTCGTGCGCTGTCCGAGACCAGGGTCTTATACAGGCCGGTGATCAAGGAATCTTTTGCGTCCCGAACGCTGTCGATGGACTGCTGGACTCCTGACGCCAGTCTGCCGGCCGCGTCGCCGACCTTGGAGAGCAGGGGTTTTTCCTTGAGGGAGGGAGCGTCCCATATCAGGTACAGGCCATTGCCCAAGGGAACAGGCCCGTCAGCGCTGACTGCTTGCTTGACCGGCGCGGGCTGCGGCGCCTGTGGGGTCTGGGGCTTGGCCTCGGCGGGCGCGACCAGTCCCTTTTCAAGCTCCATCTTTTGGGTGAGCAGCAGCTCCTTGTTGTGCTTCACGAACCGGAGCTGCTCCACAAGACACTGGCGCATGGCCTTACGCGCAGCCTGGATTTCAGCCTCGACCGTGCGTAATTCACGGCTTTCCGGCGCGTACTTGAGGCTCAGGGAGTTTTTGGTCAACTCGAGCTGAACGATCTTTTGCTGAAAATGGGCCAGGGAATTGGCCTCGACCATGCTCTCTTTAGGGATGAACCCTGCGAAGTGGCTCTTGCCGGAATCGATGAGATTCAGCGCCAATTCGTACTCGCGCTCTTGAATGTCAAAGGTTTGGAGTCTCTCGTTGATGGTCTTGAGCGCCGGAGGGGCAGCCGCGTGGTCAGGAGGGTTGCTCGCACTGGCCTGCATGACGGCCGGCGTGGGAACCGTTCGTCTGAATTCCACGTACGAGCGGACGTAATTTTCGGAAACGGTCTTCAAGAATTTCGGATCCTTGCCGGTGAGCTTCAGGGTGATCCGCGCCGGGACAGATGAGCTGTCCGTCTCCAAAGAGCTGGCCTTGACAAACCACTTGATGAATTCACCCGGGTTCTTGAAGCGGTCTCGACCGTCGCTGATGATTCGACGCTTCCGATGAGGCGCCGCGGGATTCTCCTGATCTTGCGGCCGCCCTGCGGCAGAAGGGCCGCCTTGGCCCTCGAATAGCTTCTGGGCCAGGGTGTACACGACGTTGGTGTTGTTGAAATACTTGGTCTCCTTGTCCAAAGACCATCCCTGGGGATCAGGCATGCGACCGTCCCCCGATATGAACATCAATCGCGTCTCGACAGAATAGGGCTTGGGTTGCGCAAGGTAGAGGAAGGCGAGGAGCAGCAGGGCCGCAGCTATAGCAGGGACCACGGTCCTGCGCCTCGTCTTCACGAAATCCCTCGAGCCCGCAAGTATATCTGACAAAATCCTTCCCGAACGAGAGATGAACGAGTGGTCTTTCAGGCGCGACCACGATGATTGCTCTTTATCTGCCTTTTTTACGCCTGAGAACTCGTCAGGCGAGATGGCGGGCTCGACCTCGGGCGTCCGCTGCGATGACTCCTGCATTGCGGGGCGACCGGCGTGCGCGCGGGGTGGAACCGCCGAAGACGGCGCGAACTGTGGCGCCTCTGAAGGCCTCTCGCGTCCCTGAAAAGCCCGAGGCGGTTCGTCGTCCCGTACGTAAATCGATGAATCAGGGCGAGGTGGCTGCCCGGCGCCCGACTTCGGTTCCAGTCCAGGCGCAGCCGTTGCAGAAGCGCGGCGCGCTGATTCAACCATTGGCGACTGAGCTACGGATTCGCGGGGCAGACGATCGCGGACGCAATCCCCAGACGCGCGTTCCTGCCCCGTACACGGACGAGAGATGTCGCTGTCCTCGTCGGGACACGGATCAGCGAATCCGGGACGCTTGGCGCCGTGGGATTCAGCCGGCTTGCAGGCAGGACCGTTCCCCTCGAAGAAGGAGTCTCGGCCTGAGGACAGATCGTCCATGAGGCCATAATCGAGGCCGTCGCCCAGCGGATGAGCTTTATGGGTTCCCGATCCCTCTGGATAATCCTGTGTCGGAGGCTGATCCTGGCGTGTGTCATTGAGTCCTTTTCTGTTCAACATGGCGCGATCTCCTTGGCCATAGTAATCGGGCATGGTCGGGCGCTGTGCACGCTGGCGCCCCTGATTTGCGCCTGGGTTGGGGGGTTGACGAGGCCCCAAGAGGTGGGGGTCGCAGCGTTGAGAGGCGCGCAAGCGGGGCGCAGGCGTGTTATATTGTGACGAGTATGTGGCGGAGCGACCGTTGCGGTGGCGGCGCATCGCTCAGATCGTCTAACCATATGACATGTTATATTGATGTGTTGTCTCATTTCTCTTATCTGGCGTTTTGCATTCACTTTAGTTTTTTGCTATAAATATTTCGTTTTTCAAATGATGTTGATAACAATCCTCGTGACTGTTGCGAGTATATCAAAAATTAGTCCATAATGTCAATTGGTTTTGGCATTTTATTCAAGTAATGATTCATCTTGACTTTCCAGCCTATGAAATATTATCATTGATTAAAATCCATAAGAGGCATCCCCAACATGATCAAGGAATTAGCTCAATCTTATGCAGACGAGTTCCATAGACTGCACTGGGAGCTCTTCCCTGAAGACAAAATGCAGAATGGCAGAGTCATTCAAATCACCGCGTCCCGCTTCTCGGAAGGCGTCACCACCACCACCTTGGCCCTGGCCGCCACAATTGCCGCCAGTCCTCAACGCGAGCAGGGGGTTATCGTGGTCGAGGCGAACCTCAGGGACCCCTCGGTGCAGCGGTATTTGTCTTTTGAATCGGGCGGGTCGCTGGCACGGGTCATGGGTCATGGAGACGATGTCTGGCCGCACATTCAGATGGTGGATGCCTTGGGCGTGGCCGTTTTACCTGCAGGATCCCTGGCCGATGCCGTACCATCCGGCGGCGAAGTGGAAACAGCCTTCAACAATATAGGAAAGACCTTGGAAAAGCTGCGAGGAAGATACCGGTATATACTCGTGGACAGCCCGCCGGTCATCCCATTCCGTGATTCCAACGTCATTGCCACCATGACCGACGGCATCCTTTTCGTGGTGGAAGCTGAGGTAACCCGTTCTCAGGTCGTCGATTTTTCGCTCAAGAAGCTCTCGGCCGTGCAGGGGAAGATCCTTGGCCTTGTGTTGAACAAGCGTCAGTTCCACATCCCCCAATGGCTCTATCGATACCTGTAGGAACGGAGGACAAGGAGAGAATTCCTTACTTGTCGCGGCTGCGGTTCCTCATGCTCACGCACAGCGTTTATGCCCGGGACATTCGGGTGAGGCGGTACAGCGAGTATCTCGCAGAGGAAGGCCATCTCGTCGATATCATTTGTCTTCACTCGGAAGACCGGGCGCCTCAGAGCAGTCACCCCAACATAAGAGTCTATCCGCTTCCTTTTTCTCGGGCCCGCAGGGAGGGGCTGGCGCTGCTGATGAACTGGGCCCTCACCGCGGTCATGATGGCGGTGGTGAGCACGGTTCTCGAGATCCGGCGCCGCTATGACATCGTGCACGTTCACAATATGCCTGATTTCCTCGTCTTCTGTCCGATCCTTGCCCGTATGAGAGGCGCCGCCGTAATCCTCAACATCCACGATCCCCAGCCTGAGCTGGCGCGTTCCAAGCTGGGGCTACCCCCGGATCACTATTCCATCAGGGCGCAGTTGCTCGTGGAGAGACTGTCCATCTCTTTTAGCTCTCATGTCATCACTAGCACGCGAGTCTTCAAAGAGAGGCTCGTGGCCCGAGGCGTTCCGAAAGATAAGATCTCCATCATCCTGAATGCGCCGGACCCAAAGGTCTTTCGGCCAAGCCTCAAACCCATTCCATCTCCCACGGAGCAGACGCGTTTTGTCATACTCTACGTGGGAACAGTGGCCTTTCGATACGGGCTCAGCATTGCCGTCGAGGCCCTCCCCGCGCTCAGGAAGGCAATCCCTTGCGTGAAGCTAGAGGTGTACACAAAGATCGTCCATGAGGGAAAGGCCTTGGACGCGTGCGTGCAGCTTGCGAGAAACCTGGGCGTCGCAGACTTGTTCGAGGTGCATCCCCCTCTTCCATTGGAACAGATGCCGCGTCTCATGCAAGCCGCAGATATCGGCATTTATCCCGCGTTCAAAGACTGCCACATGGACGAAGCGCTTTCCCTGAAGGTGCCTGAAATGGCCACGGTAGGGCTGCCCATCGTAGCCACGAGGTTAGCCGTATTGGAGGATATCTTTGGCGACGAAGCCATTGCCTTTGTGCCGCCGGGCGATGCGCAGGCCCTGGCGGACAAGATAATCGAGTTGTATCGACAGCCCGAGCTTCGCAGGCGACTCGCTGAAAACGCCTTAAAAAAAGTGGCCGCTTTGGACTGGCCGACCCAGTACAAGGCATATCGGGCGCTCGTGGAGTCGTTTATCGGCAGTCGAGATTCTTGATCAAGTGTGGCGGCAGGAGATATAGCGTCCTATATGCGGCCTGATTGTTCAGCGTAATTGACAAAGCGGGGCGCCTCGTCGCCTGCGGCTCCTGGCAATGACAAAAAACCATGACCGTGTCATTTCCAGGGCCACGCGCTTCCATGAGGCTTTTGTAGAATACGGGGTAAAGGGCTTGTCTCCATGAATCGCGACTTGATGCGGTATTACATGCGGCGACTCGCCGGCCTGACATGGGATGACATAGCCCAGAGAGCGCGGCTCCGACGATTTCACAAGCGCCATCGGCGCTGTCTGCGGACAGCCAAGACGGACGGCGCTTTGAGCTGTTTTTTTCCGGAAGAGCAGGCTGCTTTCCGACAACTCTCCACCGCGGCGGGGGTGCGCGCCATCGGGCCCATGGCTGCGCCGGGTTGGCTTGGAGACGACGCCTTTTGGGATGAGTTTCGCGCATCGTATCCCTCGGAGACCGTCCAACTCATAAGCCAAGCTGACGCAATACGATCGGGCCGAGTGACGCTTTTCGGCTGGAAAGATATTGAGGCGCCGCCACTCATCTCATGGTCTGACGTCTTAGATCCTGAGCATCCTGGCTTGGAATGGCCGAAGGATCACTACGCAGCCATAGATTTTTTTTGCCATCCCGAGTTTGCCCACCTCGACGTGAAGTGGTGTTGGGAGTTGAATCGCTTTCAGCACCTCCTACCCCTGGCCGCGGCGTGGCGCATCACCCGGGATGAATCGTATGCGTGGACGGCCCGTGCACATATCGAGAGCTGGATAGCGCAGGTGCAATACCCCCTGGGCGTACAGTGGAGCAGCAATCTCGAGGTTGCATTGCGCGTACTTACCTGGGCGCGTTGCCACGTCATGTGCGCGGGGAGCGCATCTTGGGACGACGAATTCCTGCTCCAATTCATTCCTTGTTTATATGCGCATGTGTGCCATATCGAACGTGAGTTGACCATCCATCACACGCCGGGCAATCATCTGCTGGGAGAGGCGTGCTCCCTTATTCAAATCTGCTGTCTCTATCCGGGATTGCCCAGGGCGCGCCAACGCCTTCCGCGGTCCATAAGGATCATCGAAAGACTGCTTCCAAAATTGATACTGGAGGATGGCGTGTACGCGGAGCAGTCCACTGGCTACCTCAAATTCGTCTTGGAATTTCTCGTATCCACGCTGCATGCCATGGACAGAGCAGGCGCTGGCTTCTCCACGAAGATTGTCAAGAGACTGACCGCAGCGGCGGGCTATCTGTGCAGTCTAGCCCCGGACCTGCGCGGGGTTCCAATGATTGGAGATTGCGACTCTGGCAGCGCAATCGGATGGCGGCTTACAGATTTTTGGGACTTTTCTGCCCTGATAAAGGCATTTTGGGCGCTGACGGCGGAATCGCGGCCTTTGCGCATGGCCGGCCCATTTCCTGCCGAGTCATTCCTGCTGGCAGGAAAAAATGCGGCCAGTGGGTACGTCGCGAATCCCGCGGCCTATGAAAATCGCGAAGCCTTTTTGGACGCGGCCTCAAGGTTTCACGAATTCCCCGTGGGAGGCTACCAGGTTAGCGCGGATCCCAGGCTGCGTCTCATCCTCGACGGCGGGCCGCTGGGGATTGCGCCAGGATACGGACATGGGCACTTGGACGCGCTCAGCTTCATCGTGACCGTTGACGGCCATCCCTTTCTCGTGGACCCTGGCGCCATGCGATACAATGGAGCGCCGATCTGGCGGGATTATTTTCGAGGCGCGTCCGCGCACAATACCGTACGGCTTGAAGGGGCTGAGCCCGCGCGACCCATCGCGGCATTCCTCTGGTCAAATTCGGTGGACGCGTGTTTGGGACCTTCACGATCCGGCGACGGCTGGCGGTTGCTGCAGGCGACTCAACGAAGCAAGGCCGTGGCGCACACTCGATCCATTATCCACTGGCATGAGCGAGGGATCCTGGTGGGCGATGAAATCCAGGGCAAAGGAAGCCGCGAAGTGGAATGGCGCCTCCATTTTCATCCGGATTGGCTGGTGGTTCAACAGGCCGCAGGACGCTTCTCCGCCTATCACAAGGGCCTTGCCATGGACATCTATTTTTACGGGTTCGACGCGGCAGAGTTTCGGGCCTATACCGGTTCATTGGACCCCATAGCGGGGTGGTACTCCCCTGCGTACGGCAAATTGGAGAGCTGCACGTCGCTGAAGATCAGCGTGCGCACGAGTTTTCCTCTTCGGACGCTCATTTCAGTCCATTTTCCCCAGCGCTTTTTGCGCATACCGCCGGAGCTTGCGGAATGTTTCGGAGACTGGGAAAATGTACCACGGTGAGACGATGGCCAAAAGGATTGTCCTTCTGGAGGGTTCCGTGCGCTGTACGCCATCTGCGCTCAGAGCTTTAAGTCGCTTGGGAAGTCCTTCAATGACAGCCTCCCAGCCTGCCTGTGCGCGCCAGGGGACGCGAGCTCGTCATGCAGGTTGACCAGGAGAGCAGTTGCGAGGGCTTACATTGGCCATGCGGGGAGGAGGCGCGTTGAAAGTCCTGCATATACTACACCGATCAGTACCAGGGACTCACGGGTATGCGGTTCGCAGCCAAGAGATCGTGGCCAAACAAATGGCCAAGGGCTTGGACGTCGCGGTGGTCACGTCGCCTTCGCAGGCCCCAGCAGGCGCGCTTGACGCAGATCGAAGCGAAACTATCCATGGGGTCAAATATTATCGGACCTGCGGGAAGCTGCTCGCGCCGCATGCTGAGGTGTACGATCCCAGCCCTGCGCGGTCTGCGCTGCGAGTAGTTCAAAATGTGTCCCTCTTGCGCATGACGCTGCGACTTTCAGCCTCTTTTGCGCCTGATGTGATCCATGCGCACTCGCCGTTTACCTGCGGGCTGGTGGGGGACGTCGTCGGCCATATTCGAGGCATTCCCGTTGTCTATGAAATGCGCGGCATCTGGGAGGACTCGCACACGGGTCGTTATGGCCTGAGTCAGACGTCCATGCGATACCGGGGGGTGCGAGGCCTGGAAACTATCGCATTGAGAAATGCCGATCATTGCGTGGTTATCGCCGACGCTCTGAGAGATGAGGTAATCAGCCGCGGAGTATCTCCGGAGAGGGTTGCCGTGATACCCAACGGTGTGGACTGCGGCCGCTTTACTCCGGGGGAGGCTGATCCGGACCTTGCCCGGGGCCTCGGCCTGCACGATTCCCTGGTCATGGGATACATCGGCTATTTTTTTCATTATGAAGGCCTGGATCTCCTTTTTCAGGCATTTGCGGCGCTCGCCAGTGAGTTTCCCAAGCTGAAGCTGCTCTTGGTAGGCGATGGCGAACTCATGGGGCCGCTCCGGGAAATGGCGCAGGAGAGCGAGCTGGCCAGCCGCGTCGTGTTCACCGGCAGGGTACGCCACGACAGCATCCTGGATTACTACCGCTTGTTTCATCTTCTCACACTGCCGCGCAGGTTGGGCAGAGAGTCCTCCCTGGTGACTCCCCTCAAGCCGCTGGAAATAATGGCCATGGGCAAGCCGTTAGTGGCCAGCGACGTCGGTGGACACCTCGAGATTGTCCAGCATCGTGTCAACGGACTGCTTTTCAAGTCGGACAGTATAGAAAGCCTTGTGGATGCATGTCGGACGGTCCTGCAGGACGAGACTCTGAGACGGGAGCTTGGTCTGCGCGCTCGGAAATGGGTCGAGACGAATCGTGACTGGAACGTCCTTGTCCAAAGGTACGTGGACCTGTACGAAAAATTGCAGACAAGGAAAAAAGGTTCCTAGAATTCCTCGCGGCCGTCTTTTACCACCAGGGCTCTCACCGGCGGCTTGCCGAAGTAATTGGGGTAGGGCGCAAGCGTCGCATGGGTGAGACCCTCGAACACCGCAACGATATCCGCGCCGTCTTCGCACCACGTACATATCCCCATGAGCTGAAAGACATGCTGTCCCGCTTGTCCCTGCATATAGACTGTGTCGTCGCTCATGGAGGCGATAACACCCGTATCCACGTCGCTGATCCACGCAAGGGCGTCGTACTGCTCTTCGACGCAGCAGATGACCGCGGCAATGACAAGCGCGACGAAAACGTGCCTTGTCATCAACGGTCTCATTCCTCGTCCTGCTTCAAAGGCTTGCCCCTCTTGAGCTTCCCGATGGTCGCCAGCACCCTGAATCCAGTCGCCTTCTCGAGGCCGCCCGGACTGTCGAAGGTGTAGTCAAAGAAATGAGCGGTGAAAATGATTCCGAGGGCCAGCGGCACAGAAAAAATGAGCGCAGCGAGAAAGAACAGGCCGGTCTTGGGGAACACCGGGGACGTCGGGACAAAGGGTCGTGCGAGTATTTTTACATCCACGAGCTTTTGACGGTTTTCGACGTTGTCCATCCTGGCGGCTTGGGCTCTGCTGACCATCTGAAGATACTGTTCTTTGGCGATGGTCTCCTGGAGTTGAAGCACCCTTGCGTCTTCCGTTTTGGCCACGAGCAGGCGCATGTCTTCGAGCAGCGAGTTCTTGTTATTCTCCAGGGTGGCCTTTTTTGTTTTCAGGATGGCGAGTTCTCCTGCCAGGACCTCTTTGAATTTGTTCGCCAAATCTCGCGCCTGATCAGACGCCGCGCGGTAGTCTCTGCTCTCAGCAGTGAAAATTTCCGCCACCTGGAGCTGCTTTTGCTCAGCCTGGAGGAGCTGCACGGCCATAACGTTAATGACGGTGTTCTCGCCGCCTCTTTGCATACTTGGGCTAAGCTGGCCTGAAGCCATGCCGCCAGCCTCCATAATTGCCATCATCTTTTCGTATTGACTCAAATTGGAATTGACGTCCAGCAGCGCGTCATCGATGGATTTGATCATAGAGATGAGCTCTTGTTTTTGCCTTTCTGGCAGCGAAAGATTCCACCGTTTTCTAAATTCCGTCAGCTCTTGGCTGGCGCGATCATAATTTTCCTTTGCTTCCTTAACTTGTTCTGCGAAAAACAGCTCCGCTTGCGGGAGCGAATAGACCTTGAGGTGGTAGGGGATGTATTTATCGAGCAAGGTAGTCAGAATCTTCTGGACCATGATCGGGTCAGGATAGCGCAGCGAGACGTCTATTACTTTGGATTTTGGAGTGGGCACGGCATTGAAATTCGCCAACAGGGATTTTGCAATACTCCGGAGCCTGTCGTTCTGATCGCCGTTGGCGGAAGCCCCAGGGGCGTGCTCTGTAGGCGTCTCCCCCAGAAGAGACCCTATACCCTGGTTCAATCTGGTAAATATCCCCGGACTGGTTCCGCGCAGGAGTTCCGGACCAAGCGCCTTTACCGTTTCTGTCCAAAGGTCTAAGCTTCTAAGGATTTCCATTTCGGTATTGAGATCCATTTCATCCACGTTGAGGTTCACAATCTGAGAGGGGCCGGTCCCGGGGATGCCGCTGAGGAGAGACGTGGTGTCCTTTTTGGCTGTCACGACGATCTTTCCCGCGGATTCATAACTTGGGGTCATCAGGAGGCATGCGATGAGCACGCTGAGGGGGAAGAGGACGACGACCACCTTGAGGATCCAAATTCTCCGATAAATGATGTTAAGTAAGTCCCTTACGGTAAAATCATGTTCCCCGTTCATCGATGACCGCCTTTTTATGCGAAATTACGGGTCAATCGAGATCATCCCGATCGCCTCAGCATAGAGCGGTGCCTATCAAAGGAAATCAAATAAATCAATATTTTTTTCATGTTTGTGGCTACATCTTATGTAACTGTTTAAGATAGAAGACGCGGGGAGCGTTGTTATGCGCGGATGCAATCCGCATGCGACATTGATGCGAGAGACCTCTGCTCCCATCGGTTTTGCCACTTGTTGTAATCCGCTCGAATATTCTTGACACCCTTATAACCGCGGTTTAGTCTCATCATAGGTGAAAAGAGGCGTCGCTGCGGCGACGTACATCGCCATTTGCGAAAATAATCGCGACGTGTGCTGTGGCGCTGTTGCATGTCATTCCCACGAAAGTGGGAATCCATGGTCATTTTCCTGGATGCCAGATCGAGTCCGGCATGACAAATCAGGCGCCGTGACGTGACTTAGTCATTACGTCTTCACCGTGAGGCAGACCTTGAAAGTCATCATATTCACTCAGCGGCGCGTCTCATTGCGACAGAAGTTTCGAGAAGTAGTATCGTTTTTTACTCCACTAACCCTTGGGCTTTGCGTAGGCCGGCGCTTGTCTGTAACGGAAAAACGGCATTGAAAGAGAGAATGCGCTCATGTTTGGGTATGACTCCGCCTCGGTAGTGACTGGTCGAAGCGGCGCTGACGCGGAGATCAGCGGAGATTTCAGGGCTGAAGGAAGGGAATATCTGGAAGCGCCGCTTTTGGTGTACGAACCGTCATGCCCTGACAACAGGGGCTGGGTGCACAACATATCAGAGCATGGGCTCGGTGTAGTCGGCGTTCGTGCCAGGGTGAACGAGATAAAAAGGCTGGTGATCCAGGGGGATGAGGCGATTCCTGTGGAGCCGTGCGAGGTTCAGGCTGTGTGCCGGTGGGTGAAGCCATATCCACTGGAAGACGATCTAGACGCGGGATTTGAAATCATTGCCATTTCGCAGGACGACTGGGATAAATTGCTCAGTCTCGTCCCGTCCTTGGAAGTTGACGAGAAGCTGAGGAAAGAAGAACGTTACAAGGTCGAGCCGCCCATGCCAATATTCGAGGTGGGCAAACAAGAGCACGCGGGGTACGTGGTTGATGTGTCGGAGCACGGATTTCGCGTCATGGGTCTGCCGGCCAAGCTGGGCGAGAGGAAGAAGTTCGTGTTCCAATTTACCGACGGCGATTCGACCCGGGGTATAGAAGTGGAGGCCCATTGTCGTTGGCTCAAACCAAGAGATCCCACCGAGGATTTTGATGCGGGATTCGAGATCATAGAGTTCCGGGGGGAGAGTTTCAGGAAGCTCGTGGCAATGTATTCCAAACGTCAACTCAAGTATTGATCAGGAACAGCCTGTACACCGGTCGGGAGGCCAAGGATCGCGGAAGGCTCCATATGTGCCTTGCGCCTTCGCATTGGAGGAACCGCGGTTGTAATCCCGCAGCCACGCAGTCGGTCACAGACTTGGGGAACGCCCGATGACGAGAGCTTTTTTGCCGCTCTCCGCGGGTTGAATGGCCGCGACCTCCTCCACGATTATCTTTTCGTATGGCGCGCCCAGACACCTCGCAATCTCCTCCTTGATGCGGAGATGAAACGCGCCACGTGGCGCATTTCTCGGGACGATCCGCACCCTCACCACGTCGTGGTCATCCATGAGTATTTGCGCTTCCCTAATCTCCTCTGAGTCGTAAAAGGAACAGGAAGAGATAGGGGAGATGGCGCCTGACGTCTCGTCTCTGAACACGATGTCTGACGTCCTGCCGATCACCTCCGTGATGGCGTCTGATTGCCTGCCGCATGGACATGGCTCGCTGCCTTTGATGGCCAGATCCCCCGTCTTGTACCTTATAAATGGCATGGCTGTATTCCATAAACATGTGCCCACGATCTCGCACAAATTTCCCCGGTATGGGATGAACTCCACTATGCTCGTCTCCATCTGGACATGGTACGCCCTGCGGTATGCGCATTGGAGGGCGTAGGCCACGAACTCGCTCTGGCCATACGCGTCAACCACCGGAGCGTCAAAACATTCTTCGATCCTCTTTTTCATATAAGAATAAAGATTCTCGGACGAGGTGACGATGTATTTGGGGCGAGGTATTTGACGGCCATTTTCGCATAGCCACCTGGCGACGGCGTAAATGCTCGAGGGCCAACCTCTGATGAACGCGGGCTTATACTGCGCGAGCGCGTCGGCTATCAGCCGCAGGTTGTCACCAGTAGGCTCGGCCAAGGACACCCTGAGTTCTTTTGCGCCGCGGAGGTACTTGAACATCTTCTCGGTGGTCTGCAGCGGCTGACCTTTGATCACGGCAATCTTGTCCCCCGGTTCGTAGCCCAACCACATGAGGTGGCGCATGGCTTGGGCGCGTTCCACAGGGATCGTGGTCTTGTCAAAATAGAAATACAGGGCAGGGCCTGTACTGCCGCTTGTGTGTGACATCTCTCTTTGGAACGGCGACACATTTTTGGCGATGAAGTCGTCCCTGCGGCTTTTGATGGTATCCGACGTGAGGAGCGGGAGTTTTTTGAGGTCAGAGACGGTTTGGATATCGCTGGGAGCGAGGCCATGTTCGTCAAAGACTTCTCGATAGTATGGGACATTGTGATAGGCGTGCTGTATCAGTTTTGAAAGACGGCGGCTTTGGTAGTCTTCGTATTGGCGTCTGTCCCACGTCTCGCTTTCTTGGAAAAGGCGCAGCATATCTCGATAGACCTTGCCGTAGGCAATGGACGGCGGCAGGACATTATATGCGCTGTGCAAGACGTCCTTGAAGGGGAAGGACGAATCGCGAACCAGCGACTTGATCCATGCTATCATAACGGCGCTCCTTTCCTTCCAAAATGAACGGCGTTGCGTATCCGAACCAACTCGTCTTCCGTGAACATCCTGAACAGCAGGACAAGTCCGACGTAGAGGCAGGCTGATAGGCCGATATTTACGAACAGATGCCACCCTTGCATGAAATAGGTCCCTACACCCATGGCAATGCTCGCCGCCGCTGGTTTCCACAGGATGCGCAGGAGGGGCATCTTGAAAAGGAGCTTTTTGATGGAGAGGTATTGTAGATGATTCAAAATGACAAGCGTCAGAAACGCGGCGAGGACCGCCCCGAGTTCGCCGAGGCGCGGGATGAATGCGTAGTTGAACACAAAACTTAGCGCCACGGCCGAGATATTGATCATCAGATCGACGCGTTGGTTGTTTGTCGCAATCAACAATTGGGCAAGAATCAAGACCATGCTGTAGGGGAGCATTGCAAACGCGAGATACCGGAGGACGGGCCCTGCAGAGACAAATTTGGCTCCATACACCAGATCGATGATCTGGTCTCCAAGGACAAATGCGCCGGCCACCATCGGACACACGCCGATAAATACATAACGCAGCGAGTCAACAGCCCCTTGGCGAAGGTCGTGCATACCCTCGCCCGATTTTTTGGTCAAGAAAGGCAATACTGCAAGGGAAAACCCGAGAGGAAGGGTCTGGCACATGTTGATGATGCGGCCTGCCGCGGAGAAAATGCCCACCGCCTCGATGCTTTGAAGCTTTGAGAGCATGACCTCGCACATGTTCAAATGCAGGGTCGAAAAGATCGCAATGCCCGCGAAGGTAGGGGCTTCCCGAGTCAGATCTCGCCATATATCCGGTCTGAACGACCAGCCAGGACGCCCGTTGATCCGCACGTAAAAATGGTAGAGTAGAAAGAAGCCGAGAAGCCGTATGATCGTAATGACTGCGAAAATCGAGACGATGCCGTACCCCAGAAGCACCAACGGTACGCACACCAACACGCGCAGGCCATTCTCGAAGGCAAACCCCGCGGCTACGAATTCCGACCGTTCCAGCCCCCGAAAAATGGACTCCATATACCTGATCGCTGTGCCGGGTATCAGGGCAAGCGAGCAGAAAAAGGCGCCGAGTACTACCGCTGCGTCATAGTTCATCACATGGATTACGAGGTTCATCACCGCGAGGCCTATTATGGAGGAGACGAAGCCGAACCCCATGGAGTTGACGAAAAAGGCGTGAACGTGCTCCGGTTCGCGTGATACTTCGCGTACGACCAAGCTTCCAAGGCCGAGGGACGATATGGTGGTAAAGATGAGAGAAAATGACAGGAGAAGCGAATACTGACCGAGCCCTTCCGCGCCAAGGCGGCGGGAAATCACCAACACGAGGACAAAACTTAAGAAGGGGTTGATGGCGTTGGGGACGGAGAGCGCTAAGGTGTTCCTCAGTAAACTGCTCCCCGCCTTCATTGAAGCAACCTCGATCCTATTTCTTTCCCCGTCGCGCCAGCCAACGGATGCCATGTCGAAGGATCGCGCCCGGTTTGCCCTCGAAACGGAGAATCACCTCTGCCGCACGCTTGAGCACATCTGGCACAGAAGACAACGATGGCCGCAAACTCAGAGGGTTGGACGCAGTCCATTGGACGTACTCGCGATAGCTCAGTCTTACGCCCCCGATCTCAGGGGTGAGCAAATCCAAGAGATGCTCGGCATCGACCAGGGCGGAGAGATCATTTTTGTAATGGAGGAGGATCTCTGCCGCACAGTCCTGGAGTCCCCATATTTCATACAAGCATGCAAGCTTGAGGAGCAGCAGGGCATTTTCGTCGCGCGGCGTCTGCGGAGGATTCTGGATGAAATCCTTGAAGTAGAGTGCGTCGCCCCGGACTATTTGACCGTGCGTGGTCTGACCAGGTATCAAACGGCCTGCTTCATCTCGAATATCCGAGACAAAAGGGAAGGGCATGGCCCGTCGATTGTACCGATATGAGTCCAGGTCGAAGAGGAAGAACCCTCGCTCGGTGAGATGCTCGTGAATATCGACAAACGTGTACCCGCAGCGCCTCGATTCTCTTTGAAACCACACCTCCACCAGCACGCCGAGGGTCTGAGGCTGCTGGAGGAGCCGCTCCGCCCCTTGGAGGACCTCCAAATCCGCGCCCTCGCAATCCAGTTTGATAAAATTCACTGGCCCCATGCCTCTCTGAGCCAACACCGAGTCCAGTGGATGCACCTGGATAGACTCGGTGCGCACCGTCTTCAAGTTGTCCCCCTCGAAAAACCGTTGAATGAACTCGGTGTCGCCGCTGCACAAGCCGCTCGAGCCTGAAAAGGCTGCCACGTAGAAATCTCTGGTCTCATGCCGTGCGCCAAGCGCGTAGGGCAGGTACATGACGTGAGGAGGCGCGTTGGCGTTGAGGCGTTCGCACTCCCCGGATTCCGGCTCGAAGCCGATGACCGCCAATTGGTCGCCAAACACGTCCCACGCCTCGTCGTATCCCCCCCTCGCGCCGACATCCACGACAATCACTGGTTCATCGACAAACAGTCGCTTTTCGACGATGTGACGAGTCATCTCCGGTTGTGTGTGCATATGCAGCAGGGCCATTGGAGGCTTTCAGCGTCTTGGATTCCTGGAGCCGCGAGAAATATTATTACCTTAAAAAACGTTGACCGGAAATACCTGGCGCTATTTTCATTTCAGGCATCTCCGGTCACGCGACGATTTACAGTGTTTTTGTTCTTCTTTTTTTCTTTTTAGATTCCGGTCCAGTCTTTCTTGTTTCCAAAGGCGAGCCACAACACGGCTGTCCCGACTGAGACCAGAAAGAGTATCTCCATGTCCCTCACCTCCGGAATCTGAATTTACTCACTAATGGGGAACCGTGTCAATAGAAATCCGGTGAATATTCTGTGGTTCAGAAGGAAGGTGAAACCGCTGCTCAGAGCCTTCCTCCCATGGAGTGCGCATAGCCGGTGAGTTCCGCATAGCCGGCGCCCGCGACCGGTCTGCCCTGATGACGGCCGCGGACATTTACCGCCCCTTCCCAATAGATTACTTGGGTGGATCTGCCGGCTGACAATTCCTGATCAGGTACGGCCGGCGCAACCTCTAGAACGGTATCTGTTTTTTTCACCGAAATCTGCCACCCGGCAGGGTACAGCGCGTTGGTCGCGGGACTCCTCCACTGGCCTTGTGGAAGAATAGCGATGTCATCTCCCCGAAGGTATGTCGCGACGCCGTCAGGAGCTACCAGCGTACCGAAAGGGGTTTCGAACGCGCCATCTTTTTTTCTTAAGTGAAAGACCATCAGGTCCGCGCCATCGTCGAGCTGAAGGCTGAACCAATCCCAGCCCGCCTGGTCTTTCGATAGAATGCTTGAACCAAATTCATGATCCATCCACGCAAGACCCTCGACCGCGTACTCCTTCCCCAGAAGCCTGACGGTCCCTTGCGCAGCAAGCCTCGTGAACGAATAGTAATGCGAGGCCTGGCGGTCATCATCGCCTTTGCTGCTGTAGCCATTTTTCCCGTGAAGGACTATGGGTTTCAGCGGAATCAGCGTGAGGTTTATGGCAGCGCCGTCTTGCTGCGCTTCCAACATGAGGCGTTCCTGATCACGCTTCACCCGCCAGTTTCGGACGTGCACATCGAGGTCATCGGCCGCAGCGCCTGCGAGATTCGGCCCTTCACGCGCGATGATATCGAAGTGATAAAAGCGTTTGTCAGTCTTGTCCGTCAGCGCGAAATGAGCCGGGTAGAGGTCTCGGGCTGTCCAGTCAGAATCAAGCTTTGGAGGTTCCGGAAGCAGACTCCGGCGGAAAAAGGTGAGCTGAAAGCCAAAGTCTTTGTCCGGCGATGTGAGGTTGCCCGTGAAATACCACCATTCTGTCTGAAAATCCGAGTGCTTTCCGTGGTCGCGAGGAAACTGCAGGACTCGGTGGGGATCTGCCTGGGAAAACCGAGGCGTCTCTTCTTCACTGAAGACGGCGCCCGCAAACAACAGAAGACACAGGAAGAGAATAGCGCCGGAGCGTCTGAGCATGCGGTGATGTGGGGCCATCATGGATGAGCGCGGCTGCGCGAACCTCGATCTATTCAGGTCAAACCAGAAAGCCTGACTAAGTGTAATGGGTTGCCGCGAGACGCGGCGGCGCTGTCTCCCCACCGCGATGTTATATGGCATGCGGTGTGCGTCCGTCTCGCGGGCTGCCAAGGTTAACAAAGGATTCTGGGCAAAAGCCTGTATTCAACCCGTCAAGTCAGTATCTTGAGCGACCGCAGCAGGTTATCCACTGCCTTGAACGAAGGCGCATCAGTGGATATCTTAATCAAGGGCTCGCCTCTCAAATCCAAATCCACCAGCGCTTCGTCATACGGAATGATTGCCTCCGGCCGATAAGGGAGTCGATCGATTTCTTTCTTGGCGCCTTCGGGAATATCCTCTGCATCGCCCTGAACGCGGCTCAAAACCAGATGCTTATGATGAATGCGACCGCCCAGCTCGTCTATGAGTTCTGCAATCCTCGCAATAGTTCTAAGACTTCGGGGCGAGGGATCGGAAATGACAAAGAGATGATCAACTTCCTCTTCTGTCCTTCGCGACAAGTGCTCCATGCCGGCTTCGTTGTCCACCACCACGAAGGCGTAATTTGACGTGAGCTTTGAGATGATCTCCCTCAGTATGTTGTTGGCCATGCAGTAACAGCCGGACCCTTCCGGCCTGCCCATGGACAAGAAATCAAAGTGCTTGGTTTCTTCCAGCGACGCCTGAATTTGATATTCCATGAATCGGTCCTTGGACATGCCCCCAGGGATTTCATCTCCTAGTTTCCGCACTTCCTCCCGTACGCACCCCACGCTGCGCGGCTGCGGCAGTCCCAGCACCTCATGGAGATTCGAATTGGAATCCGCGTCGATGGCCAAAATAGGCTTTTTCCCTGCTTCGATCAGCGCCTTGATCATCAGCGCCGTGATGGACGTCTTGCCTACGCCGCCTTTGCCGGCGACGGCTATGGTTGTACCCATGAAGGCTCCTTTTCGCATGAACAGATCATCGCCCCGCGAGACGACGATCCATGGATTGTCTCGTCTGCCCTACCCTTTCCTGGACGCCCCTTCGCTGCTCATAAAGATGAACAGTCGCGCGCCTCGGGTCGGGGCGCTCGATTTCTAGTAAGAGTAATCATTCTGTCCACAAACGCCAGCATGGCGTCGCTGAAATACGGGAACGCGTCGCCGCAACTCGTGGAAAACGATCTTTTAGTACATTGCGAGCGTCTCGTCACCCGCGAGGATGTCTTCGAGTTCGGAAAGGGTCTGATAGACGCGCTGGCATATAGCCATGTCGAGGTTGGCGCATCCACATGCCGGGGTAACCATGTATCTCTGCTGAAGCAAGTCGGCGTCAACCCCTCGAGCCGCCAGGAGCTTCATGCCGCGTTGCATCCTCGCAACAACGTCGCTCGCCGATTCCCCGGCAGCCCTCTCATCATTGCACACCGCTCCCCACGCAAGCACGCCTCCCCTCCGCAGAAACTCCTCGAGCTGCGCCGAGTAGATGGACATACTCTCCATGTAGTCAACCGCGTCGAAGTTGATGATGCGCGTCGGGGATTCCATCAGCATGCCCCAATCAGTATTCCCACAGCAGTGGACGCCGGTCACGCCTCCTCGATCAGTCACCATAGCCATCACCTCGGCGAGGGAATCGACGACGTCCGCCTTGGAGACGCCAAGGAACGCTGACGAACCGTATGCGCTCAGCCCCGGCTCGTCAAAAAACACCACTATCGTCTCGCCGAAGGGCTGAAACCTTTCCAGCAGCCAGACGGCCTTGAGCCCCATAGCCTTCACCGCGACGTCCCGAAACACCGGGTGATAAAAAATAGGCTTGCGCGTTTCGTCGGTGACGGTCAGGGCGAAGCTCAAAGGTCCCGTGACCTGCACCTTTATGATGGGAAATTTCCTGCCGTTTTCCGAGAGCCGGGAAAGAAACGCCTCGATGCCGAGGCCATGCTGCGCGCCAACCGCGAAATGCTCCGCAGACTCGCCGCCTTCCGCAACCCTTAAATAGGCTTCGTAGAATCCTTCGAGTTCCGGATAGTGATCGCCGGTTGTGTCGAAATAGTAGGTGAGGGTGTCCGTATCTATTCGAAAGCGGGGGATATGTTCGCCGAACTGTATCCACATCTGCTCTCGGGGGTCCATGCGCGGCAGTTGAGGGGCGTGAGGCGCAGTCTTGAGCGAACTCAAGATAAGACCCACCGCTTCGTGGGCGTCCACGTGCGGCAGGCTGCCCACGGCAGTGACCACACGGCGGGGCAGAGAAGAGACGTCAGCGTATTGGTCCATATCTTTTAATGATTCCCTCTAGTTGAATGAAATCTTCACAAGGCTCCTCGTATGGATTAAAAGATGATACTAGGGAAACAGCATGCGCCTTGTCAAGGAGCGCCCCATATTCAGCATGGAACAGGACATCGCAATACCCGGCCCTCGCATATGGGTCCATCGCGCCACGTTTTCCTACCGTCTTACGCGACCCGCGCGGGAGTGGGAAAGCCTATGGGTTCAAAGACGTGGCTGGGGACTCTTGAAAAGAAAAGACCTGTGGGTGGCCACGACCCTTTCGGAGTCGGAACTTGCAGCCCAGGGCTACGCGTGCATCGATCCCCAACCAATTGAAGGGATGCGCGCATGCCCCAACTGCGGGGCCGTGATCATTGACGTCCCGGGAAGCCTCGCGCAAAAACACCTCCAGCAATGCAACGCCTTCACCGAAGAGGGCAGGAAACTCGATGAATTTATGCTCGACGAGCAGCGCCTGAAAATAGCTGAAGAGAAATTGAGACGAGAACAGCGGCAAAAACAGTTGGAGCAGGAAGCTGAACTCAAAAGAGAGCGCGCTGAGCGCATTCGAGAAGAGACCGCGGCGCGTCAAGCTGAGCGCGATCGCAAGAGGAGGCTCAAGGAAGAGGCAAAGGATCAATTCATGCGATCCTAGAAAAAAAAGGGAACGCCGAGCGTTCCCAAGATTAGGAGGAATTGGGGTTTGTTCAGGAGCGGAATGGATCCCACTTCATCCATTCCGTGGAGATCGGTAGCAATATATGGACTAGGAGCCTTGCTGCCGATGTGTTCGATAACGCATAGCCGCGGGAGCCGCGAGACTGGGGGCGATCATCGATCGCCGCACCAGCTCACCACAGCTCTTCATAGGCGGTCATGGTCGTTTCAAAAGCTCCGGCCACAGGGCCCAGCGGTCCGTCAGAGACGCTGAGAAGCCCCGCGCACAGCCGTAAAGGCATGTCGAGAATTGCCGCGCACAGGCCCGCGCAACCGAGCACCGGCCTCCTCGGCGCGCATCGAGCCATGCGGAACGGTACAGGCGCCGGCGCACAGGCGATAGGCGGCGGAGCCACAGCAACCGCGGCCTGAGGTTTCACCTTCGTGATAGGTCTTGGGGGAGGCGGCATACAGACCGGCGGCGCACAGACCGGAGCTGGCGCGCACATAGGCGGCGCACAGAAGGCGCGACGCCGTGGGAACACGGGAGGAGGAGGATCAAGGATTGCTGACGCCAAAGCAGCAGGACAACCCAACACCGTGCCGCACACCCGTGAACAGAGACGGAGCACACCGCTGCACAACGCGAAGGGACGCGGACCGCACGCAGGGACTCCGCACACCGGCGGAGCGCATTGAAATGCAGGCGCCGCTGGCTCTGGGGGGCCTCCCGCCGTCGTATCAGAAGAAGAAAAGAAAAGAATACCGATGCAGAAACACGCGATGAGTGCAGAAACTCTTATCACCATACCTCATCCTCCTTTAGTCAGATCCTTCACAGATTACTTTAGAGCGTAGCTTTTAGTGAATGGAACTGAATTTAGCCCTTTGAAGGGCTGAGCTGAACTGGGGCTTTAACATGGTCATTTTTACGTGTCAAGTAAAAACATAAATTATCTTATGTTAGAGATAAAACTGTTCGGATCCTTAATTTAGGAATGTTACTACATTATTTTATTTGATTTTTTATGCTAGAATATATTAGAAGAATGGATGTTTCTCCTTGGCCTCTTTGCCCTTGACACCAGCGCAACGAGTTGCCGCAGAAACACCCAGCGGATCAGTCATGCATGAAAGGACATGCAGAAGCATGAGAAGGTCGAGCGTGTGCTTGGTAATCGTACTGATGTTCCTGATCCTGCCGGCCTATGCGCAGCAGGAAGCTCAGGAGGCGGTGGACGTGTACAATCAGGGGGTGGAAGCCCTCACCCAAAATAGATTGGACGACGCCATATCGCTATTTTCGCAGGCCATAAAGCTGGACCCCCGTGATCACCTTGCGTACAACAATCGCGGGGTCGCGTACAAGCGCAAGGGTATGTATGAGCAGGCAATTCGGGATTACGACCGCGCCTTGGAGATCAAGCCTGACTACGCCTTTGCCCTGGCGAATCGAGGAGTGGCGAAGTACCATGCGCGAGACCTCGATGGTAGTCTCAATGACCTTCAGGCTGCGTTGCGATACGGGAAGCGAGACAGCGTGATCTACGCCACTTTGGGCCTGGTGCGCAGCGAAAAAGGCGACCTCGATCAGGCAGTAAAGGACCTCAAACAGTCGCTCAGCCTCAATAAGAAGAATCTCTTGGCGCTAAGGACCTTGGGCGCCATTTATGAGAAGAAAGGCGATTTGGAAAAGGCCTTAGAGCAGTACATCGCGTACCTTCAGCTTGCTGCTGCCGGGCAGGAACAGCGGGACGTCGAACAAAGGATCGAACAACTCAGGGCAAAACGCGCGGATGAGCTTTGTCGCGAGGCTTTGGAGAATTATCGCCAGGGGAGAGAGAAGCAGGCTATCGACCTGTGGACAAGGGCTCTCAAGGTTCAGCCTACGCTACTCGCCGCGTATCGAGACCGCGGTCTGACGTATTACAAGTTAGGGCAGTTCAAGAAGGCCATCGAGGATTTCACCACGGCTTTGGAAAAGGACCCGGGCAATGCAGAGATTTACAGGATCAGGGCCGACGCGTACTACAAACTCAAGGAGCCGGACAAAGCCATAGCGGATTACAACAGGGCTATAGAACTCAATCCTCGCGATGCGGTCGCGTACAACAACAGGGGTCTCATCTATCACGAGATGCATGACCTGGACAGGGCGCTGGACGATTACAACAAGGCAATTTCGCTGGACCCGAACAATCCGACCTTTTTTGAGAACAGGGCGCTGGTGCATTCTGCCAAGGGTCGCGCCAAGCAGGCATTGGCCGACTATGAGCATGCCTTGAAGCTCACGCCGGATGAGCGCGCCCGCGCCTCCTTGGCTGACAAGGTCAGCGCAGCTCACCGGAAGGCCTCGCCTGAGGAGGAGTCTCAAGGGGCTCAGACGCCGCCTTCCGAGGCGCAACCCATGCGATAGAGCTGTTTCGTTCTCTCGAATTCCAATGGAGGCGATCGAAGCGTGTTGTATAAAGAGGCGGTTGCACTGTTCTCGCAGTATCTGAAGTCCGAGAAGATGCGATCGCCTGAGACCTGTCGCGCATATAGGGCTGATCTCGAGGATTTCCAGGGCTTTGTGGCCGGCGTAGATCCCCGGGCGCTGTCCGACGTCAGCCGCATCGACCCCCTGCTCATTCGAGAATTTCTCGCCGACCGCTTCTTGCATCTCACTAAAGAATCCCTTGCCCGTAAGGTTGCGTGCATTCGTTCATTCTTCAAGTTTCTCGTCCGAGAGGGCATAGTCCAGAATAATCCGGCGGCGGCTATCCGCGCGCCAAAGAGAAGCCGGCCTTTGCCGCGGGCGTTGAGCGTCGATGATATGGATCGGTTTTTTCGACGCAACTCCGGCATGTCCAAACGCGACGCCGCCATCTTCGAATTGCTCTATTCGTCCGGACTTCGAGTGGGCGAATTGACGTCTCTGAAATTGCAGGACATCGACTTGGAAAACGGATGGGTGCGGGTGATGGGCAAGGGCCGCAAGGAGCGGTACGTGCCCATCGGCAGTCGAGCAACCGCGGCGGTGGAAGCATATCTTTCTGTGCGACTGGCGGGTCGCTCAGGCGCTTCGGCCAAGACGTATACGGACAGGCTCTTTCTCAACGCCCGAGGCGGCCCATTGTCTTCCCGCAGTATTCGGCGTATATTGAAGACGCGCCTCTTAAACGCAGGTTTATCGCTCGATGCGTCGCCTCACTCGTTTCGCCACTCATTTGCTACGCACATGCTTCACGGGGGCGCTGACTTGAGGTCCATTCAAGAAATGATGGGGCATTCCAGCCTTTCCACGACCCAGCGTTACACCAAGGTTGACCTCGCGAAGCTCATGGAAGTGTATGACAAGGCGCATCCCAGAAGCGGTTTTCACAAAGACGAAACGTGAGGCGCGTCAGGCGCGGCCTATGAGGCGGAAAAAGCAGACGATTTTGGTCAATCTCATGGGGTAACCAGGGTATAATGAAAAGATTACGGGTACGATCGACCACAGTATTGTGTGTGCGCCGCAACCGTCAAGTCGTCATGGCGGCTGACGGGCAGGTCTCCCTCGGGGAGACGATCATGAAGCATTCTGCCAAAAAAATCAGGCGACTCGGCAAGGATGGTACGATCCTCGCCGGATTTGCGGGTTCCACGGCGGACGCCTTGACGCTCCTGGAAAAATTCGACCAAATGCTCGAAAAATACTCGGCGAATTTGACGCGGGCTGCGGTAGAGCTCGCAAAGGAATGGCGTACAGATCGGATGTTAAGGAGGCTCGAGTCGCTGTTGATCGTGGCAGACTCCACCAAGACGTACCTCATATCCGGGACTGGCGATGTGGTCGAGCCAGACGATGGAACGATTGCGATCGGCAGCGGGGGCAATTTTGCCTTGGCCGCGGCGAGGGCTTTGTTGGCTCATACCGAGCTCCCGGCCCAGGACATCGCAAAGATCGCTATGGCCATTGCCGCAGAGATATGCGTCTATACCAACGACCGCGTGACTATGGAGGTCCTCGAGACGGCTTAGCCGGCATCGGTCTGTGGAAGGGAGCGATCGCGCTGGGTCTGGCCGGATTTTGACGTCCTCAGACGCGTGCGGTTCTGGTCTGTCGCGCAACGAGAGTGAGAGGTTTCATGGAAAGATTCACCCCCCGAAAGATAGTAGCTGAATTGGACAAATATATAGTCGGCCAGCAGACTGCAAAGAAGATGGTGGCCATCGCGCTGAGGAACCGCTGGCGGAGAACTCAGGTCCCGGAGGAATTGCGGGATGAGATAGCCCCCAAGAACATCATCATGATCGGCCCGACTGGCGTGGGGAAGACAGAAATCGCTCGTAGGCTTGCCAAATTGGCTCAGTCGCCTTTTCTCAAGGTCGAGGCATCGAAATTCACTGAGGTTGGTTATGTGGGCCGCGACGTGGAATCAATGATTCGAGACCTCATGGAGATCGGCGTGAACATGGTGAAAGAGGAGGAGTATGAGATGCTGCGGCCTAAGGCGGAGGCCTTGGCCGAGGACCGGCTTCTCGACATTCTCCTGCCGGTTAAGACGCCTCGAAAATTGCGGAGAACTCACGTCAGCTCGAATAGCGGGGAACAAAACGAAGAGATGGAACTCGCCCTGCGCACGAGGGAAAAATTCAGGAAGATGTTCCGGTCCGGCAAGCTTGACGACAGAGAGGTAGAGGTCGAAGCCCAGACGAGTATGATCCCTGTGGTCGAGGTGTTTTCTCCTGCGGGCATGGAAGAGATGGATATCAATCTTAGGGACATGTTTTCCAACATCTTTCCCGGCAAGACAAAACGCAGGCGGGTGAAGGTTCCCGAGGCGTTTCAGATTTTGCTGCAGGAGGAATTGGATAAACTCATCGATCGGGACAAGGTGACCAAAAAGGCCAAGGAACGGGTTGAACAAACCGGCATCGTGTTTATCGACGAGCTGGATAAGATCGCGGGGTCTCATACAGGCATGGCCGGCCCCGATGTGTCTCGGGAGGGTGTCCAAAGGGATCTCTTGCCTATTATTGAAGGCAGCACGGTCAACACCAAACATGGCGTCGTCAAGACGGACCACATCTTGTTTATTGCCGCGGGCGCATTCCACGTTTCCAAGCCCTCGGATCTCATCCCTGAACTCCAAGGGAGGTTTCCCCTCAGGGCGGAACTCGCGCCTCTGACGCGGCAAGACTTTGTCCGCATCCTGACTGAACCAAGAAACGCCCTTGTCGTTCAGTATCAGGAATTGCTCAAGACAGAGGGCGTCGTCTTGGAATTTCAGCCGGACGCCATCGATGAGATTGCCGCGTTGGCTGAAGAAGTGAACAATCGGGCGGAAAACATTGGCGCGCGGCGACTCCACACCATCATGGAAAAACTTCTCGAGGACATCTCCTTCGAGGCGCCGGACATGCAGGGCGTGGTGGTGACGGTAACGCCTCAGATGGTGCAGGAGCGCCTCCAGGACATTGTGACAAGCGACGATTTGAGCAGATATATCTTGTAGAGCCGAGATGCGCCGCTCAGGCCCTCCTCGGTCCACAGCCCAAGGTCAGCGACAAAACGCGCCGGGGTTCCGGAAGGGCGTCTTTCCCTTCCGGACAGAGACCTTGCTATTTCTTGGAAGCTGCGGCCCGTTTCGATGCTTTGAGGGGGTTGATTTTTTGGGTTTGTTCAGAGGTCTTTCGTTGAATGTGGGTGGCGAAATTGCAGGCACCGCGAGCCCATTTGGCTTTGGGGTCCGGGGCTACCGCGCAGAGTAGCCCTTCAGGGGAGGCCACTGTCCGGGAACAGCCCTGGCACTGCTCGACGACCGTATGGCAACGGCCGCCGTTAAAATTGCACCCTTTTTTTGTCATGAAAGCGCACTCTACACCTTGCTTCAAGGTTATACACTGCATTTTCTTTCCTCCACGTGGTGGTAAGTTTGAAACCCTTCGGTTTTTTTGTACTATAAACGTCCAATATGTACATTCCTTTGCCGTATGTCTAGAAAAAAGTATCGCTTATCGAAAAAAAGATTGGCGTCCATCGACAGGAACTACTCGACCGTGTTGCGGTCTGTATTTCCTAGGACAAAAAAACCTACCCTTAGAAGTTAAGCTGGCGTATTTTGTCCCATGCAACGCGGAGATTATTGTTGGTGATAAGGATTACCTCATGAACGACCTAAGAAAAACAAAGCAACTTTCTCAAAAATCCCCTTGTTATACAAAGTTTATACTGGCCGCGCTTGTCGCAATCGTGTGTAGCGCCTCGCCAGCGCTTGTCCACGCGCAGAATGCGTCCAAGGCCTTACGTGAATTACAGGAAACATTTCGTTACATTGCTCGGACGGTCAAGCCGGCGGTGGTAAACATATCCACGGTGAAGATCACCACCATTCGGAACCCCATGGCCGAAATCGACCCTTTTTTCGAAACGCATCCCTTTCGTGAATTCTTTGGCGACGAGTTTTTTCGGCGTTTCTTCGGCAATCCCAGGCAGGGTGAACGGCTGAGGCAGCAGGGTCTCGGTTCCGGTTTCATCTATGATCCTCGCGGCTATATCCTGACGAATCGTCATGTGATCAAAGGCGCGGATGAGATAATGGTGACCTTGGAGGGCGGGAAGAAGATGAAGGCCAGGATCATCGGCGCAGATCCAAAGACTGACGTCGCGGTGATCAAAGTGGATGGCAAGGACCTGCCGCATGTGAAACTCGGCGATTCGCAAACCCTGGATGTCGGCGACTGGGTCCTGGCCATCGGAAACCCCTTCGGACTCACTCAAACGGTGACCTCAGGGATCGTCAGCGCAAAAGGCCGCTCCAAAATGGGCATCCTGGAATACGAGGACTTTATTCAGACTGACGCGGCCATCAATCCGGGCAATTCCGGGGGGCCGCTGGTGAATATCGACGGCGAGGTGGTGGGAATGAACACCGCGATCTTGTCTGGCAGCGGAGGGTACATGGGCATAGGCTTTGCCATACCGGTCAATGTCATTAAGCACGTACTCTCTGCGGGTTTTTCCAAGAAAACCGTCGAGGACGCGCCGCGGCGAGCCGCGCCTCAGGCGCCACCGAGGAGAACCCAGCCGCCAGCCGCGGCGCCTCTTTTTGGAGGCAGAGGATCGATATAGCAAGACAGGCTCCGCCGCGCCGGTTTCACGGCAGTTCTGGCATTTTTGCCAAAATGAGTCGTGGCGCGGCGTGAACATGATATCTTTCAAGGCTCGCGTCGAGGTAGAGATCGTCGGTGGCCGCGGTTGCAGCGCTCGATTTGACATGCCGGCATCGATTCGGCGTCCGCGGAGTTCATCATGGATTCCCTCTTTTTATCTGAAAATGCCAGACTTCTCTTGAGAACGGTATTTTCATCTCCTGTTGTGACGCCCTAGTCATGGGAGTCCGCGGGAGCGACGCAACGCCCGGCGGCCGAGTCTCAATTCACGCGTGCACCAGTGCTCGAAATGATTCGAGAACGAGACGCAACTTTCTTTGCCCGATCCATGTGAGCTAAGATTGCTGCGTCGCGTGGGGCTCCCCGCGACGACAAAGGCCTTTTGCAGGGTCATTGCGAGTGAAGCAATCTTGCGACGCATATCGAGAAGCACTGTAAATGTTCATTGAATGCTGTTGGTGGGAGTTATGGCCATGGGTGAAACGTTCCTCGGCGTCGATTGCGGGTCGGTGAGCCTCAATGTCTGCTTGTTGGGTTCCGACTCATCCGAGCCCGTCTCTCTATACCTCCGCACCAAAGGGAGGCCTTTGCCGACGTTGGTGCAAGCCCTGGATGAGTTGGCGGAGACCGTGGGCCAAGACGTGCGCATCGCGGGCGCGCTCCTGACCGGAAGCGGCAGGGGGTTGTTATCCACTGCGCTGGGCCTCCCCGCCATCAACGAAATCACGGCGCACGCGGTGGGCGCTCGCGCAGTCGGCCCGGGGATCAGGACGATTATAGAAATAGGGGGCCAGGATTCGAAGTTTATACGCATAGAACCGTCAGACGCCGCGACGCCGCGCATCGCCGCCTTTCGCATGAACGAAATATGCGCTGCCGGCACGGGCGCGTTCCTTGACGAGCAGGCGCAGCGGCTGGGCATCTCGGTGGAAGACTTTGGCGACATAGCTCTCCAAAGCCGTCGTCCTGCGCCCATTGCGGGGCGCTGCGCGGTCTTCGCCAAAACGGACATGATTCATCAGGCCCAGGAGGGCACGCCCCTTCCCGATATCCTCCTTGGCCTGGCCTTCGCGCTGGTGAGAAACTATATGGCCGCATTGGTGAAAGGAGACCCCATCGTCCCCATTGTGTCGCTCCAAGGCGGCGTCATGGCGAACGCGGCGGTTGTTCACGCGTTCCGGCGTTCCTTGGGACTGAAGCCGGACGAGATCGTCATACCGCCTCATTTCAAGAACCTCGGCGCGTACGGCTGCGCCGTTATTGCGCGAGACCGGCCTCTTTTCAGCGGCTGCAGCTTGGGACAACTCAAGGATATGGCCATCCGCGCCATGCGCAACCCGCTCGCACGCTCCTTTTTTCCGCCGCTCACCTCGACGCGCCCGCGGCCGCGTCCTTTGGACAGGGCCAATGCGACGGCCAAGCAATGGCGCGCTCCGCTCATCATGGGCCTTGACGTCGGTTCGGTCTCGGTCAAAGGAGTCGTGATGGATGCCGACGGCGTTGTCCTCGCCCAGGATTATCGTCTCTCCATGTCCCGGCCCCTTGAAACGCTGTCTGAAGTCGTCGCCGCGCTCGTTCGCGACGGGAGAACGCCGGAGGTCATTGCCATCACAGGCAGCGGCAGAAACCTCGCAGGCAGACTTATCGGCTCCGAACTTATCGTGAATGAAATATCTGCCCAGTGTCGCGCGGCTGCACATTGCGATCCTGCGGTGGACACGATCATCGAAATCGGCGGCCAAGACTCCAAGTGGATTGCGCTGCACGACGGCAAGCTCGTGGATTTTGAAATGAACAGAGTGTGCGCCGCGGGGACAGGCAGCTTTCTGATGGCGCAGAGTCACCGGCTGGGGCTTGACGACGCCGCGGTGTTTTCCGAGGCGGCCTTTGCCGCCGAGGCCCCCGCGGATCTCGGCTGTCGATGCACGGTGTTCATGGAGTCAGACCTCATTCACCACCAAAATAACGGCGCTGCGACCAACGACCTTGCCGCCGGTGTATGCATCAGCATCGTGAGAAACTATTTGGAGAGGGTTGCGAACAACAAACGATTGGGGGACAAAGTGCTTTTCACCGGCGGCGTCGCGGCGAACGACGCGGTCACGGCCGCGTTTGAACAATACACCGGCAAGGCGCTGGAGGTTTCGCCGTATTACAAGGTATCCGGCGCCATGGGCGCGGCTCTGATAGCGTTGGATAGATTGAAGCAAGGCGCCATCATGCCGGCAGGGTTTCGAGAGATTTGCTGGGAACCCGACGCGATCGAGCGGCGCCAATTCACCTGCCATGGATGCGCGAATCAATGCCGGATCAGTCGCTACACGGTGCGCAACAGCAGCGTGACCAGCGGCGGGTTGTGCGACCGGTGGGAGGTCGAGAGGGGCGATACAGAGAGCGCCAATCCGGACGATATTTTCACGTACCGTCGAGACCTGATCGAATCAGCTCTGTCCGGTTCTGACAGCCTTAACAGCGTATGGACAATGGTTCGCTCGCCCCAGTTTTACGAATATTTCCCCTTCTGGAAGGGCTTTTTGGCTGGGCTCGGCATATCCCTGACCGCGCCCCCGCGGCCAGACAGGAAGCAGTTTGAAGAAGGCGTGAGAGGCCTGCGCGTGGAAACGTGCCTGCCCATGAAGGTCTTGGCGGGTCAGATAAAGAGCGTCGTCGATTCCGGGGCTCGAGTCCTTTTTCATCCCGCGATCTTGAGCGAACCGCCGGATCACGGCGCTGACAAATTGATGGACTATTGTCCCTATGCTCAAGCGTCGTCGCAATTTTTCAAAGGGGTGTTTGACGTCCGGTGGGTGGAGCCGGTCATCAACAGCGACATTGACCCTGATGCGTTCCGAAAAGAATGCCTGAGGCTGGCTGGTGACCTGGGGATGTCGCGCAAACGCGCGATGTCTGCGTATGAGCAAGGCGTTGCAGAGCTGGAACTATTCAACGCCATGCTGAGCGAAAGGGGGCAGAAGTTTCTCGATGCGCTTGGCGAAGACGAGCCGGCAATAGTCCTGTTGGCCAAACCGTATCACGCGGCGGAGACCTTCCTCAATATGAACATAGGCAGCCTTTTCCAACGGCTCGGCGTCAAAGCCATTCCGGCAGACCTCTACCCGTTGAGCGACCCAGCGCCGCCTCCCGTGACGTGGAAATACCAGGCGAGGATGATTCGCGTCGCGCAGGCCATCGCGAAACGTCCGAACCTGTTCCCCATCTTGATCGGTTTCTTTGGCTGCGGGCCGGATTCCTTCACCCTGCGCCATGTGAGAGACGCCCTCTCCGGCAAACCATTGCTCTGCGTCGAAATGGACGAACACACGTCTCGAGCGGGCTTGATCACCAGGATCGAGGCGTTTTGGGATCAGGCGACAGCCCGCCGATCCGTGGGAAGCTTGCGGTTTGCATCGCCCGACTCGCACGTCGAGGCGCATGTTGCACTGGGCGACTCGTCGTCGTCCGGGGACAGCGCAAAGCCTCGTAAAACCGTAGTGTACGTGAAACCCGAGAGGATATATGTGCCGTACTGGGGCGACCACGTATATGCCTTTGCCGCGGCGGCTATGTCCGCGGGCATTGAAGCGGTACCCCTTCCTGCGCCGGATGAGGAATCGGAAAGATTGGGGCGGCCTCACACGCTCGGCGGCGAATGCCATCCCTTTGCCCTGGTGCTGGGAGATTATCTCAAGATATCGCAACAATTATCGGACAGCGAAGCTGCCAAGTCTCGATTTTATCTCATCAATCCCGATGCGTGCCGCCTGGGACAATTCCCCGTGTATATCGAAAAGATTCGCAGGAATCTCGACCTGCCTCTCAAGGTGATACAAGACATCGATACAGGATTGGCTGAATTTCGGATTTCGGCGCTCACGCACCAACGGATCTTGTTGAGGCTGTGGGAAGGGCTCAACGCGTTTGATTTACTGAGCCGCCTGTTTTGGGAACTTCGCCCCCGAGTGACGGAAAAAGAGGCTCTGGAGCGGACCTATAACGAGTGCTGCCATAAGCTCTACGATTCGTTGAGCAAGGGGAGGGTGCGGCAAGGCGTCGAAGAAGCGCTCCACGAATTGCGCCAATTCCCCGTGGATGACGTTGCGCCTCATCCTTTGATCGTTGTCACAGGCGATTATTACACAAGGGTTGTTCCCTTCGCCAACAATGAGGTATTTCAAGAAGTCGAGGCCAACGGAGGCGTCGTGCTGACCCCCCCCACGCTTTCAGACAGCTTCAAATTGGGGACGCTGCGAGATTTTGTGTGGACCCTGTTGAATGGGCGTTCCAGGGACGCAGCCCGGCATGGACTCCTCTATCTCCTCATGACGATCCTGGAGTTCAATGTCAGAGGATCTAAAACCGCCAGGAACATCGTGCGCGGCCAGTTGGACATCCTTGGCTTAGGCATGTGGAAGACGGTCACGCGGCATGCGAATACCAAGCTGCCAGCCGGCATCACGGCTCCTTTTGCCACGACGCTCCGAGATTTGGATGCCGGGGCTGACGGGGTGCTTAATCTCATGACCCTGAATTGCTCGTACGGCACCGTGGTGACTGCGGCCCTCATGCGGGCGCTCAAGAGCCAACCGGATCTCCCCATGCTCACGCTTGTGTATGACGGCCTGAAAAAGACCAATGAAAAGACGCGGATAGAGGCGTTCATGGAACAGGCGCATGACCATCTGGCGCGCCGGCTGATGGGGCTCAGGGGCGCTCAACGAAATTAAGTACGTGAAGGAAGATAGTAATGGCAAAGGGTCTCTTAATAGTGTACACGGGTCACGGTAAGGGCAAAACGACTGCGGCGCTGGGGCTCATGCTGCGGGCTCTGGGACATGGTTTCAAGACGTGTGTGGTTCAGTTCATAAAGGGATCGCGTACCTACGGCGAATTGGAGGCTGTGAAGAGGTTTTCAGATCTATTGGAATTCCATGTCGTCGGGAAAGGATTTCTATGGAAATCCAAGAACATCAAGGAAGATCAGCAATTGGCTCAGGAGGGCTGGGACTTCGCCAAACACGCGCTCACTTCTGGCGAGTTCAAAATTGTGGTCTTGGATGAGCTGACCTATCTGATAAAGTACGGTTTTGTACAGGAAGAACAAATTCTGGATGCGCTGAGGAATCGCGCCTCAGGCGTCCATGTCATAGTGACGGGCCGTGACGCGCCGAGCGGGTTGCTTCAGATGGCTGATCTGGTGACCGAGATGAAAGAGATCAAACATCCCTACCGTAGCGGGGTGAAAGCCGCCAAAGGTATAGAGTTCTAGAGCCATTCTCGAAAATAATCGCGAAATGCGCTGTTGTCCCGGTGCATGTCATTCCCAC
>JBMFOE010000005.1:0-18912 GCA_049969795.1 Desulfomonilaceae bacterium | reverse complement strand
CATTTTTCTGGATGCCGGATCGAGTCCAGCATGACATGTTGGGCGCCCGGACATACACTTTTAAAGTTATCATATTCACCCCGCGGCGGACATCATTCCGACAGAAATTTCGAGAAATGGTATAATCCTTCGCCTTTTTTGAAGAAAGGCGCAGACGCGCCAATGTGTTTGCGCCAATCGCCGACGAGAACTCATATCTTGTAGCCCCGAGGAGTCACGAACCAATTGTTGATTCTCCGAGAGGAGCTGTTACCGACGATCACGATACTTCTCATATTGATCTCGAGTTCGAGAAAATGATCGATATCAGATAGGGCGACGGTCTCGTCTTCGGTCCCTATGGCGGTGCAGACGCCCACGGGTGTATCGCCCGGCCTGTACCGGCGGAATATCTCGGCGGCTTCTGCCAATTGTCGATGTCTCGTCCTACTTTTTGGATTGTATAAGGCAACGACGAGGTCCGCAGCGGCAGTTGCTTCTAGTCTCTGTCGGATGGTTTCCCACGGCGCCAATAAGTCGCTCAGACTTATACAGGCGAAATCAAGCATCAATGGCGCTCCCAATCGAGCGGCGGCTGCAGCGGCGGAGGTGACGCCAGGGACTATTTCTATCGGCGCATAGGCGTCTGCTTTCCCCAAGAGTTCCAGGGCCAACCCAGCCATTCCGTAGATGCCCGGGTCTCCCGAGGATACCAGGGCTACTGTTGATCCCCCGAGCGCTTTCTCGATCGCGATCCGGCACCTTTCAGTCTCTTTGGTCATCCCCGAGGAAATCAGCTCTTTTCCTTGGGTGACGTCTTTTATGAGCGCGAGGTAGCGGCTGTACCCAACGATCACCTGACTTTGAGCCAACGCCAGCTCGGCGCGTCGGGTCCTATCCAGGGGGCCGCCCGGACCTATCCCTACAATGAACAGCTTTCCCGCGCTATTGCTATGGTTACGCCTGGAAATATTGTCTTCCCTACTATTAATTGTGTCCTCCTTCCGGCTAGGAGCGCGCACGGCTCCGCGACTGCCGGCACATTTATTTTTTCTTCCACGAATGACGAACGTCGGAATGCAAGATGGCAATTCCGTATCTCGTCTGAGGTTATGAATCTCAGCGGGATGCCGAGGCGACGTGCAGCCGTCAATAATCCCTCTTCGTCGCTTTTTCTGTCAACAGAACTCAAGAGTCTCACCTCGTTGAGTTCGAGGTGAGCGTCGGTCAGCGTTTTTTGAATCGCGTTGAGAATGTCTGTGTGTACTACGCCTCTTCGGCATCCTATTCCCACGATGAGGTTTTTTATCGCTTCCGTGGTCGTGGAAATCACCGGTTCGGCCGACAAAACATTACCCACCGTAATGGCGAGATCGTTCGCGCCGCCCTCGTGGCCGCTCACTAAACTCACGGCCCACCTCGCGAGAACATCGACAACGACCACTGCTGGATCTTGAGTCTTGTGTTTCAGGTGAGGGGCGATGGCTCGAACCGCTACGCCGACAGGCCCTATGAAAACAAGTCCCGCATAGAGACGAAAAATTTCTGAGACGAGCTGCGAGACGCTATGGAATGGTCGAGCGCTAGGGACATTGGCCGCGGTCGTCTCATGCACGTACATGGTCCATTGGGGAAAGGCAGAAACCAGTTTTCGTGCTGCTTGGGCCCCTTGGGCCGAAAATGTGATGACGGCGACGATCATGATTCTTTGCCGAGACGGTACTTGTGAGTAAATGTTGGGTCATAGAGTTTGGATGGTGGTACGTTTCGCGAAAGGGCTTCCCCAACGATAATCATAGCCGTCTTAGTGATTCCGGCTGCAGCGGCTTTTGACGATATGTCGGCGAGCGTCCCTGTGACAACGATCTGATCAGGCCACGACGCCTTATACACCACCGCTGCGGGGCACTGGGGTCCGTAATGCTTCGATAGCGTGGCCGCGACAGGCTCCAATTTGTGCGCAGACAGGAAAATGCATAGGGTGGCGCGAGACTGGCCTAATATCTCTAATTCTTGCCGCGCAGGCATTGGAGTGCGACCGGAGGTTCGGGTGAGAATAATTGTCTGAGAATGTTCCGGGACGGTAAGTTCCGTGCGCAAAACCGCTGCAGCCGCTTGAAAAGAACTTACCCCTGGGATCACGGTATACTCTATCTCGAGATCATCCAATATGTTCATCTGCTCTCTTATTGCCCCGTAGATAGACGGGTCCCCTGAATGGAGTCGCACGACGTCAACGTCCCGTCGTTTCGCTTCCAAGAAAAGCTGCTTTATTTCTTCGAGGTCAAGCTTGGCCGAGTCGTGTTTCTCTGCGTCGCTGGGAACGAGGTCAAGCGCCTCGCTGCTGATCAATGATCCCGCGTAAATAACAAACCGGCATGTCCTCAAAAGGTTGTAGGCCTTGACGGTGAGCAACTCGGGGTCGCCTGGGCCTGCGCCCACGAAATAAACCTTCATGAGTCCTCCTCTTTTTTACCCCGAACCAATATGACAGACAGATAACCACGATCAGCCTCGGGGGAGCGCAGCAAACGTAAGTCTCTCACGACCGCTTCGTCTTTCAATCCTACCTTGGAAACAAATACACTTCGGTCAGTAGCGTCCTCACTCTCGAGCACCTCCAAGACTCGATCGAGGCGTTTTCCTATTTTCATCAGGACCACGGCGTCGCCTTTATGAACGGCTCGCGTTACCTCATTGAGGTCATCCGCGGTTGGCACAATTGTCACAGATTCTTTTCCTTCCCCCAAGGGACATTCCGCGGCAGCCGCGGCCGCCGAAAAAGCGGTAATTCCTGGAATGGTCACCACATTCACCGCAGGTTGGAGCTGTCGGAGCATTCTTAACAAATAGATATATGTTGAATACAGAAAAACGTCCCCCAATGTAAGAAAACAAGCATCCTGACCCGCGTCCAAGACATCGAGTATCTCTTTGGCGGCGCTTCCCCACCTTTCCTCAAGTTCGTCCTTGTCACTCGTCATAGGGAAGAGCAGTTCATGGATGCGCGTTTCGGAATGTATGTGCGGTCGGGCGATGCGCAGGGCGAGACTCTGGGAGTCCTCCTTGGACTTTGGCGCGAACACGTGAGGACAAGTTGCGAGCACCCGTGCGCCCTTTAGGGTTATCAGATCCGGGTCGCCCGGCCCTACTCCAATACCGTACAGCGTTCCTCTTTTCATGGTCACCTACTTTCCTAGGTATTAGAATGAGCTTTAGTGGCGTTCATTCCCAAGGGTGGGTATCGCCATCCTGTCCCAGCAAAACCCCCTTAAGATCGACAAGGACAACAGCCACATCGAATCGGTAAGATATTCTCTCCGAGATTTTCTGTCGAATGCCTGCCGCCAGGACGCGTGCTAGGCTCTTTCTATGTATGGGGTCCAGCGAGCGGAAGACTCCTTCAACGGTGAGCGACTCGGTAGAAGCGTGACCGCCGATTTGTTCCGCGATTGCCAGTACTGTGGGGACGGCGCTGCTTGACCTCGAAGAATGAGTGTCCCAGCTTCCCGCGATGATCTTGGCTAACTTCCCGGGGTGTCCGATGACGAGCAGACTTTCAAAATTGCATGCGGCCGCTCGATCGAGCATAAATCCCCACTCGTTGCTGACCTCGACAATCTGGTCAGGGGTGGTCCGAAACAATTTCCTCGCAGCTTTTTCTCCGATGCGCCCGGGCGTGAAAATGGGCCTGCGCACGTTACAGGCCACGGCTACATTCAGGGCGCACACCAATGCATCCCGCAATGCTTGATGGCTGAAAGGGCGTACAATGCCGGACGTGCCCAAGATGGACAAGCCGCCTTCTATTCCCAACCTAGGGTTAAAGGTTTTCTTGGCCAGTTCTTTTCCGCCAGGTATAGATATGGTTATTTCCACTCCCCGATGCGTGACCTCCCTGACGGCCTGGATGATCATACTCCTGGGAACTGGGTTGATTGCTGGTTCCCCAGGCGCCAGGGCAAGCCCCGGTTTCGTGACCACGCCAATGCCGTCCCCTGCCCTCAAGGTTATCCCGTCGGAGCGGCTCCATCTCGCTGACGCTTTCACGAGACAACCGTCCGTGACATCCGGATCGTCGCCTGCATCCTTTCGAACGGCAGCCCATGCAGCATGAGACTCTTTGCCTTTATTAATGAGAGGCAAGGTCGCCGTCGAGCCGTCGGGTAGAGTGACGGCGACCGCGTCCAGATTCTGCGCGCCGCACAATATCATTGCGGCAGCTTTGGCGGCAGCCGAGGCGCATGTCCCAGTTGTGAATCCAGTACGACGAGAGCTCATTGGACCGAAGAGTCGTGGCTTTTGATCAACAGGTCTTGTGGTATGAGTTCCAAAAGCCTCTTGCGGGCTTCCCCTAAGGTGAGGGGCAGTCCATTTATCGGGACGCCGTCATATTCTTTCATCTGGTGGAGTAAATCGGCCACATACGGAAGCCTCAGACCAGCCGCCTCGATTATATCTTGGTCTCGGAAAATCACGTCAGGCGGTCCTTGCTTGAGCACCTTCCCATGTCTCAGGATGTAAATCCTGTCTGCAAATAACGGGAGGAGATCGACGGAGTGTGTCGCCAGGAGCACCGTAATGCCTCCTTCTCGATTGAGACGATTGAGCAGTTTCATCATCAACGTTTCACCGGAGGGATCCAGACCCGCTGTCGGCTCGTCGAGTATCAATATCGAGGGAGACATAGCGAGGACACCTGCGATCGCCACCCTTTTCTGTTCCCCAAAACTCAAATGATGAATGGGACGGCCTCGGAGTTCCAGCGCTGCGACGAGTCCCAACGCCCAGGCGATTCTCTGATCGATCTCGTCGCTATTGTTCATCCCGAGATTGCGAGGGCCGTATGCGACATCTTCATCCACCGTCGCCGCGAAAAGTTGATCGACTGGATTTTGGAGGACTACCCCTACCATTCGGCTGAGTTCTTTGCGGGTCAGATCGCCGACATTCTTTCCATTAATCTTTACCCAACCCTCCTGAGGCTCCAGCAGCCCAACCAGCACTTTTATCAGCGTCGTTTTTCCTGAGCCATTGGATGCGAGCAGCGCAACGAATTCACCCGGCTCAACGCAGAAATCCACCGCATCGAGAGCCTTAGTCCCTTCGTCATACACGTAGGTTACTTTTGACGCCTGCATGGCAAACGCTCTGTTCACGGCGAACACCATTCACTGAGAAAGTAAAAGGCAACGACGATTGGCATGGCGATCGCCAGCCCGAAACACTCACCTCGAGGCAGTTGCGGCAGCGGATCAAATTTTACTTCCCCGTCGTATCCTCGCAGCGTCATCGCTTCGTATGTTCTTTCAGCCTGATCGAGTGAACGGATCATGACCATTCCTCCCAACACTCCCAAAGACCGAAGGGACGAGCGAATAGACGAATAGCCAAGACGGAGTCTTTGCGCCGCCAAGATATCGGACGTCTGCTCGGCAAGGATAAAAATGTACCGATACACCAGGAGGGCGGTTTCAACCCAAATTCCGGGGACCCTGAACCATCGCAACGCGTGAAATATTTTGTGCGCAGGGGCAACTGTCCCAAGAAAGATCATGACGCTGACCGCGCTAAAAACTTTTGCGCCCAAAAGCACGCCGTTTGCAAGACCTTCATCAGTCACGGCGCAATGCAAACCGAGAAAGGAAATCGAAAAAAGCTCCTTTCCAGGAACTGTCAGGCTTTTCAGGACAATCAACACGAGTACGACGCCGCCAGGGGCGGCAAGTCTGGACAACAATAATTTTGGGGGAATGCCGATCAACAATGGAATGGTGACGCACATCGCCAAGACCAGGAGCGGCAGAACGATTTTCGTAGAGAGGATGACCGCGCAGATCAAAGCGACAGCCGCTATTATCTTGGTGCGTGCGTCCATTCGAGTGAAAAAATTATCCTTATGGGTAAAGAAATCGAGAAAAAGATCAAACACTTTCTGATCGATCCCCCACGCTTGTCGCCGTCGAAAAAAGCTGTCGGTAGTAGTAGCCTGCTGTAAATCCACCCACGACGCCGGCTAAGAGGAAAAAGAATAGTTCAAGATCGCCCTGGGCAATATTGATGTATGGATCAACCGGGGGTCTGCCGGCTTTTTCGGCAAATTTTTTCACTACGGAATCATCTACGCCTGGCCATTCCGCGTTGTGGCTCGAGAGGACAAGCGCCGCCACGGCGAAAGCCGCCACAAGCGCCACGAGGGCTATTATTTTTTTCATGCCGTCTCTCCTTTCTTCAGCAAATAGAGGTATTGTGGTCGTCGAGAATGAATGAACCCATACGCGCCCGCAGTGAGAAATCCTTCCAGAATGCCCAATGGCAATTGAGTGGGGACAAACGCCGCTGCGATGGCGACAAACATTTTCCACAAAGATACATCGGCGTGTAATGCGGCCGACAACATAAAAGACGTGGCGGCGTAGGTGGCCCAATCAGATAACACGCCAGCCAGAAACGCCGCGAGCAAATAAGGCAATCCGATTTTCCGGCTCAATACGAATATGCCGTACCCCGCAAAAGACCCTGCAACGCCCATGGACATGATATTCGCGCCAAGGGTCGTCAGGCCGCCATGGGCAAGAAACAGGGCCTGCAAAAGGAGGGCGATGCTGGCGAGAACCACGCTTACCGAGGGGCCCACAAGGATTGCGGCCATGCCCGTGCCACAGGGGTGAGAGCAGGTGCCGGCTATGGGGACAGGTATCGGCATACAAGATATGATAAAAACCGCGGCGCCGACGAGCCCCACCATGGGCTTGAAGGATGGGTCTTTTTCTGCACGTTCTCGGATACTCTTTAATCCCATCGCGACAAATGGAATAGCGGCGAGGAACCACAGGACGGACCAGCCAACCGGCAGGATCCCTTCCGAAATGTGCATGGCATACGCAGGCTCTGCAACAATGCCAAAGATGACGAGAAAACCGAACACTGTAATGATCCGTTCAAGACTGACCATAATGAATCTCTCCTTTCCAAATTAATGGGCGCGATTGCGTTTTTCCCGTAGAAATCGGGCCGCCTCTTCCGGCGCCATAGCAACAAATACGGGTTGACCCGGCGGAACCGGGTACTGTTGTCTGGGGGGCAAGGTGAGTTCTCTCACATCGCAATCATCCTTCGAATCCGCTATACGTCTTTGCACCAGGTCCACCAGGACGTCATCAAAACCTAGATTCTGCCCCAAAACTAGCTTGATTCCCGGGTGGCTTCTTGCGATTTTCTGCATCATTTCAGGTATATCCAAGACAAGGTGCAATCCATCATGAAGGAAATAGGGGATTACCATTATCTCTGTGGCGCCTTGGCTGACGCATTTCTCGAAAACTTCCGGAAAATGTGGTCCAAGTCGTGACATGTAACAAATTTCAACAATGTTGTACCCATATTTCGATTTCAATCCAGACGCGACCTTTTCCATGTGTTTCCCCGCATCCGGGACGCGGCTCCCGTGACCGAGAAGAATGATGGCCTTCCTGCCCAGGCGGCTTCCTTGGGGACACGCCTTGTCCAACGGCGCCGTTTTTGGCGAACCAGGGCAGGACTCGTCCGAAACAGATATGATCCCGCCCTTGGTTTGGGCCACAGAGCAGAGCGCATGGATCACGCTCACCGCAAGAGGACTACCCCCGCGGCGCCCGACGAGCGCGATGTATGGCAAGCCGAGGGACATCAGCTCTTCTTTGCTTTCGGCAACGTGCACGAACCCCACCGGCATGGCTACTACCAATGCGGGCCGTATGCCTTCTTCCATGACCAGCCGGTTTAGCTCCATGAGGGCCACTGGGGAATTGCCAAATACGGCTATACCTCCATCTAGTATTGTCTTGGCTTTCCTGACCGCGAAAAGAGACCGCGGCAACCCGCTTGTCTTGGCCGAGGAAACGACGTCAGCGTCGGAAACATGACAGAATATGTCGTTTCGAGAATAATCTGGATGGATCTCTCTCAGTCGCTCGATGGACAGGCCCGATCGAATCATGTTTGAATCGACGAAGATTTTTTTGCCCGATTGCAAAGCCTGAATCGCGGCTTCAATGGCGTGGGGGGAAAATTTCACCTTATCGACCAGCGCTGTATCGGCTGTGGTATGAATCATGCGCCTGACCACTTCCCATTCATAAGGCGAAAGACCGTGGCGCGGGACTGTGGCATCGATAATGCCAAAGGAGCGCTTTTCTATTTCCTCGGGGGTCATAGGCGTCTCGTACAGCGTTCTAATGAGAGGTTTGCGATTTGAATCGCCTTGCGGCGTATTGTTCATCTCAGGTTCCTTTTTGCTTGATTCCGTGACAATATCGAACGAAGTGGGCAACCGCGTCAGGTTTCGACGCATAATGGCCGTGCACGTAACTGGCCAACACATTGCCCATTTGGTACCCTTCGTCTTGATGGCCAGGACGCAGGGGCCGAGCCAGACGATACACGGAGGTCCATCGATCCTTCCCTATTGGATTCTCGATCAACTCAGAATAGTGAAATTCATGGCCGCGCACACGGCTGCCCGCATCCCCAAAAAGAGAATGCGCTTTCAAGGTGGCCTCCACGTAGCTGAGGGATTTTAATTTGGGCAACATGCGCGTCCAACTAGGAAGCAAGCTCACCAGTTCAAACCTGTTACCGTCGTTTGATTCGATCCCTTGCGACAGGTACATCAGGCCGCCGCATTCCGCATAAATAGTTCCACCCGCGCGGGCGAAGCGGCGTATAGACTGGATCATGGCTTTGTTTTCCGACAGTTCACGAGCGAATTCTTCTGGATAGCCGCCCCCTAGATAAACCGCGTCGAGATCGGCTGGCAAAGATGCGTCGGCGAGGGGAGAGAATGAGATCAGTTCAGCCCCTGCCGCTGACAACGCCTCGAGGTTGTCCGGATAATAAAAATGGAAAGCGGGATCGTTGGCGATGCCGAGCCGGATGCGATGTGTTACTGATTCTTCTTGTATATGAGGCGCATGCGACGAGAAAGGCCGGGCCTGGCGAGCGATCTTTTCAATCTCATCCATACAACAATATCGCGAGGCGATTTCCCCGAAGGCGTCCAGCAGGCGAGCGTCGAGGATTTTCTCGTTGGCGGACACGAGACCAAGGTGGCGAGAGGGCAACAAGGGCAACGCCCCCCGGGGAATCCCGCCCACCATCGGCGGCAACTCCGCTGATTCAAGGCACTTTCCGAGTAATGTCGAATGAAGATCGGAACCGCAGTGGTTGGCAATGACCGCCCCTATCTTCACCCGTTTGTCAAACGTCGCGAATCCATGGACAATCGCAGCGATGCTTCGAGCCACGCCGTGGCTATTCGTCACAAGGATTATCGGCGCTTCTAACCACGCCGCAATTTCTGCAGTGGAGCCCTGCAATCCCACAGGGTCGCTCCCGTCAAATAGCCCCATGGCGCCTTCGATTACTGAAATGTCTGATCGAGCGGCCTTGCTTCCAAAGAGCTCTTTTACGTATTGCTCAGTCGTCATCCAACTATCCAGATTGTAGCAGGGACGGCCGGACGCTATCGAGAGATACGTGGGGTCTAGATAATCTGGTCCAACCTTGAAAGTCTGTACAGAGAGCCCCTGTTTTCTGAGTGCGCAAACCAGTCCTAGGGCGACCGATGTCTTACCAACGCCGCTGTTTGTGCCTGCCACCACTATTCTGGGACAAGGGGCGAACAAGACTAAATCTCCTCACACACCCGATGGGATGCGATTTTCAGCGCAATCCCATGATTCGGTAAATTCGATGAATGTCAACGCTGCGACGCACTGTTTCGGCCAAGCGATCCAAGGCAGTTTCGACCTCATAACGGTGACAAATCCGACCCACCGGCTTCAAGCCGCGGCGTTTTCGCAGCTTGTCTATAAACCACCGTCGGAAATCGTCAGAGTCAAAAATGCCGTGAAGGTACGTGCCCCAAATTTTTCCGTTTCGAGAACTCGTTCCATCCGTACCTCCCTCCGAGAATTTGACCACCGGCCTAGCATCGGCCTGTCCGCTCTTCCCATGATGAATTTCGTAACCGACGACCGAGAGATTCGATTCCAGGTGCGTTCCTGACACTTGTTTCAAAGTTTTTTCCGGCGCGAGCACGGTTGTGACGTCGAGCAATTTCAAACCAGCGAAAGATCCGGCGCCCGACTCAAGACCATGCGGGTCCGCGATCTCGGCCCCCAGCATTTGGAAGCCGCCGCAGATGCCAACGATCTCCACACCCTCCTCTGCGAGCTCGGCAATTCGCCTGCCAATCCCGTTACTTGTTATGTAACGAAGATCCTCAATCGTATTTTTGGTACCTGGTAAAATAATGGCATCCGGTTTGACCAAGTCCTCCATCGTACGCACGATAGTCAGTTTCACGTCGGGCTCTTGCCTCAACGCATCGAAATCCGTGAAATTTGAAATATGAGGGAGATCGATGAGGGCTATCTCGACGCAATCCTGCATGTCCTTTTCATCGGCGTACCTGCTGTCCTTGAACGTGACGGAATCTTCTTCCGGTAACCCCAAATTTTCGAGATAGGGGACTACGCCCAGGGTTGGGCGTCCGGTGTAGAGCTCCGTGTAGTCGATGGCTGGCCTAAGGAGCGTCTCATCTCCTCGAAACCGATTTATGACAAAGCCTTTTGTCATGGCGCGTTCCCACGGTTCGAGGACATCCATCGTTCCGATGAACGACGCAAAGACACCTCCTCTGTCTATGTCGCCCACAATGAGGACATGAGCCTGAGCATAACGGGCCATCTGCATGTTCACAATGTCATGATGCTTCAAATTCACCTCTGCCGGGCTTCCTGCGCCTTCCAGGACCATGACATCGAACTCTGCCGATAGCGAATCGTACGCCTCCCTTACCGCAGCAATAACTTGAGGCTTGTACCGGATGTACTCTTTTACCTGCATGTTGCCCACGGGTTCACCCAAGACGATTACCTGCGTACGCGTGGCGCTGGTGGGTTTTAGGAGCAGTGGATTCATCCGAACATCCGGGGCCAGCCTGCACGCTTGGGCTTGAAGGGCCTGGGCGCGTCCAATCTCGCCGCCTGTTGACGTGACGAACGAATTGAGGGACATGTTCTGGGCCTTGAATGGCGCCACTTTGTATCCGTCTTGTAAGAGGATTCGGCAAAACGCAGCCGTGAGCAAAGACTTGCCAGCATTCGAGCTTGTTCCCTGAAACATCAACGCTGGCGGCGCAGATTTCGGCTTACGTTTTCTCCCAACCCCAAAAACCTCTCTCAATGCGTCACACAGCCGATCATTCTCTTCGCTGGTTCGCACTGCTATTCGAAAGAATCGGGAATCCAATCCTTGGAAATCGTTGCACACGCGAATGGCTATTCGTTGGCCCAGAAGCCGCTTCGCAAGGACGCGGGCGTCGAGTCCCTCTCGATCTATCCGCACGAGAAGGAAATTTGCCTCGCTTGGATAGACCCTGAGTTCGGGAATGGCCGACAGTTCTTCCAGGAGATGCGCGCGCAGCTCTCTCACGAACGATCTACTTCTCTCGACGTACGCCGCGTCTCGAAGCGCAAAGGGGCCCACGGCCTGGGCTACACAATTCACAGACCATGGAGGCAACATTTCTCTGGTTAACCGGACGATCTCGGCCTCGGCTATGGCTAAACCAAGTCGTAAGCCAGGGATGGCAAATATTTTTGTGAGAGAAAGCAGCACAACGACATTAGGGGGTCTATTCACCGTTATGGAATCCATGCCGTCCACGAAATCGGCAAAAGCCTCGTCTATGACAAAGACCGCAGACGGATGCGCCAAGGCTAGTTGTCTTAATTTTTGCGCGTCGAGGATCGTCCCCGTCGGATTATTCGGGTTGCAGAGGAATACGACGCTGTCTGTTGTAACGGAAGCCTCCAGCGACTCCCAGTCGGGGCAGAAGTTGTCAGATTCCCGGAGGAGAACGTATATCGGCTTTATGCCGCTTGCTTGAAGAGCCGCCGCGTAATCGACATACGTGGGCGCGAGGATGACCGCTCGCGCCTTTTTTAAGGTTCTCGGTAAATGATAGAGCAGTTCCGAGGAGCCGTTGCCTACCAGGACTTGATCGTGAGAGCAGCCAAATTTTTCGACCGCGGCTTGCACGAGATCGAGAGAGTCAGGATCAGGATAATGCATAACGCAATCGAGACATGAATTGACCACCGCGCGGAACCACTCTGGCAACCCCAGGGGATTGATGCTCGCGGAGAAATCGAGAATTTCTTCGCGAGACGCGCCTGCGAGACTCGCTAATTGCGTGACGTTACCGCCGTGTTTTGAAATAGCCATCTCTTCCGGTCGCAATGGAAGGCTTGAGGATCCCTCTGCCTCGTCTGGTCGTAATCCCTGTGCAGCTCAGCCTCAGTCGCTGGCCTCGACGAATGGGAAACTTTCGCAACATCGCCATGTTTCCTGATCGGTGATGGCTTGTCATAGAATCTCTGCTTCACAGACGTCATCGAGGCCGCAGGCCATGTGCTCTGGGTGCGCATGAGGGCGAGCCTGTGCACACACTTGAATGCGCGTATTATCGAATGTCGGCCTTGAGTATGGAACCTAAGACGATCGCCCAAGCATGGAGATGAGCGGCAGAAGCGGAAGACAGGGGAACAAAAAATCCCCGCGAACCATGTTCACGGGGATGCCGTTTTTCATCCCTTGGGTCGGTCTCTCTCCTCGAAGACTCGAACATCCTCTCATCATGGGCCGGTCTTCTGGCTTCCGGTTCGTCCTACTGGCCAACCTTCCCATCATCAACATGGACAGTGGTAGCTAGGCTTTCGTCCCCGGTTACAGCGGCGGGCCCGCAACGGATTTACACCGTTTTCCCTGCGATACTCGATCGCGTTGACCCATGATTTTCATTGCGTATAGCACTTCGATACGCGGTTGTCAACGATTACCCCTCTGAGTTGTAATCTCATACGGTGGCGTATATAACCTACCGCCATGAATTCGATTCCACTGCAAGTCCTGTTGGCCATGATTCTTGACGCGATGATCGGCGATCCACGTCAGTGGCCTCACCCGGTGCGTTTGATCGCGCGGTGGGCTGTTTTCCTCGAGCCCAAGACAAGGACTTCATTTCAGAATCAAAGAATCGCTGGCCTAGTCGTTGCTCTCGTGGTCATCGCCTCGGTTTGCATTGCAACGCACGCGCTGTTGGGATTGGCTGGCTACGCGCACCCTCTCGCCCGTGACGTGATTTCCATCTTGATAATATACACGGGAATAGCGCGCCACGATCTTGCCAAGCATGCCCGAGACATATATCAGGCGCTGACGACTATGGATATCACCGCGAGCCGGCGCCTGGTAGGTATGATCTGCGGCAGGGACACGGAAGGGCTCGACGCCCAGGGCGTCGTGAGAGCCGCAGTGGAGAGCGTCGCAGAAAACACCGTGGATGGCGTCACCGCGCCGATATTTTTTGCATTTCTGGGAGGGCCCGTAGGGATAATGGCATATAAGGCCATAAGCACCCTCGATTCTTTATTCGGGTATCAAAATGCGCGCTACAGAGATTTCGGTTGGGCGCCGGCTCGTTTGGACGATCTGGCCGCATTTGTTCCTAGTAGGCTCACCGCTGTCATTATTCCTGCGGCGGCCAGGCTCTGCGGTTTGCGGGCCATGGAATCGCTCCGAATATTGAGAAGAGACCGCCTGAAACACGCGAGTCCAAATTCTGGGCACGCGGAGGCGGCCTTTGCTGGGGCGCTCGGTGTAAGACTCGGAGGACCGGCTTCCTACGACGGTATGGTCCACGAAAAGCCGTTCCTCGGCGATCCAATCGCGGCGCCAACGCCTTTTACGATCGTGGAAAGCATTCGCCTCATGAACATGACGTCTGTTCTTTTCTTTGTCCTGCTAAGCGTCTTGTTTTATGGCACAGGATGGCTTTATCATCTCGTGGCAACTGGCGCATGAACAGTATGCTGCGTGTTTTCAACCTCGAGCGCGAGGAACGGCAATACGCCTCTTCCCGCAAATTCTCATGATAAGCGGGTCACCACGGAGATGAAAATACCGCTCTGAAGAGAACTATGGCATTTTCAGGTAAAATCTATATCGTAGGCTGCGGTCTTGGCGCGCCCGAGCACTTGACCCGGGAGGCCATTTCAGTCGTCGAGTCTTCCAGCGTCATTGCGGGACACCAGCGTCTTTTGCAACTTTTTCCGTGGTTCACTGGGCAGCGCATAGTTTTTGGCGCGGATATCCAGCGCGGCATAGATGAGCTTGACGCGGCAAGACATATGGGGAAGGTAGCCGTTTTGGTCAGCGGCGACCCGGGTTGTTACAGCCTTGCCAAAATTATTCTGCGCAAATTTGGAGAGGAAAACTGTAAGGTAATCCCCGGGATCAGTTCGGTTCAGGCGGCTTTCGCGCGGCTGTGTATGGAATGGGTGGATGCAAAGATTGTGAGCGCTCATGCTGCTCGCCCAGACGAAGATGTGGAGAGGGCGTTAATGCGTGAACGTAAGATCGCTATCCTTCTTGGAGGACGGGATTCCATTGCGTGGTTGCTATCGTTCTTGAAAAAGTATAAACAGCCCAAACGCATAGTGGTCTGCCAGAATCTCGGCCTTGAAGAGGAAAGCATCACCGAAGTGACGGAGACGGAATTGCCTCGGCTGACGATAAGTTCTCGGGCTGTGGTCATCTTGTTGGCCAAAGAACACAGTCTCTGAAATCAATAGCGACTCGGTACGTCCGTTGTATGGCGCCTCCAGGGGCGCCGCAGCATAGCCGGGAAGATTACTGGGGCGTTTATACGCTGTAATGAAGAATTTTGAGAGCGTTTGACCGATATGGCGCCTACGATTTTGGTCCTTGGCGGTACATCCGATTCTCTTGATGTCCTCAAAGGTCTCGTTGAGAAGGGCTGGCCAGTCATGATATCCATGGCTACTGACAACCCCATGGAGTTCCCGGATTCGCCGCTGATAACGGTGAGACGAGGCGCCCTCGACGCGCCAGGAATGGTCAGACTCATGAGGCGTCACGATATTCGCGCGCTCATAGACGCCACGCACCCGTATGCTGCGGAAGTAACGAAGAACGCAAAAGAGGCGTCTTCAATCGCCGGCGTCCCATATTTTCAATTTCTGCGGGACGCCACGGCCGAGGCCATGGCCCATGTGGTCTTTGCGAGCAATCATGAGGACGCCGCGTGTCGGGCTGCAAAGCGAGGCGGCGTGACGCTGCTTACCATCGGCGTAAAGCATCTCGCAACCTACGTGTCCGCGTGCAGCGATCCGGCTTCCCAACTGATTGTGAGGATTCTGCCGCGCCATGAGTCTCTGGACCTGGCAAGGCGGCTGGGCATCCCGCCAGAACATACGATTGTGGGACGAGGACCCTTTACCTACGCAGACAATGTCGCCCTCATACGCAGGTTTGGAGTGAAGACGCTGGTGACCAAGGACAGCGGAACCCGGGGAGGAACCCAAGAAAAAATCAGAGCTGCCCGGGATGAAGGATGCCATGTCATCGTGATTCAAAGGCCTGACATGGAAGCCGACGGCGCTTTTTCGGATTCACGGGCGCTTGTTGACCACGTCGATTCGTATCTCCATAGCATGAGCCTTCGTCCTTGCCTGGAATAGTTGGCGTCCGTCTTACTGGCTCAGGTTGCCTTTCATCATGTATTCAGTGGTTCTCCCCGAGCCTCGTGAGGCCTATACAACTTCTCGAAACTTCCGTTGGAATGAGGCGCGCCGCGACGTGATTACGACAACTTTCAAAGTCTGCGTCAACGGCGCCCGATTTGCTATGCGGGCCTCGATCCGGCATCCAGGTAACGAAGAATGGATTCCCACTTGCGTGGGAATGACATGCAGCGGCTTACGGCGTAATTCGCGATTAGTTGCGAGAACGGCTATAGGCAATCCTCACCAGGTTGAGTTCTGCCCGGCTTTGAAATACGCGTGGCTCAAGGGCGATGTCGAGGTCTTGCTTCACCACTCGCGGTTATGTTATTCGATAACTGGCGGCGCGTAAGAGCATTTCAAGCCTTCGGACTGCAAACGTCGGCGCAGCGGCGCGTCGCGGGATAGCCGCTCCCCTTCAGCGTCCACAAAAGCACATTGTTATGGCATTTTATGACGCATACCCAGCCTGCCCTAAGGCTTTACCTTACAAAATCCCAAAGAGGCCGGGCAGACAAAAAAAAGACCCTAGAGCAAAGGAACTGCGTAGCTGGAGAAAAAGCATCATGACACAAGATAGCGGAAAGGGTGGCTCGAAGATTTCATGGCGCTCGCAGGTAATGAATGAGCAACATCAAGATTTGAGCGATATTTTCCCATCGTCCAGGTTATCAGCGTTAAGGGGATGGATAGCGATGTGCCGCTTGCCCTTCCATACCGTTGGCGTCCTGCCATTATCGTTAGGATTCGCCATGGGATGGTGGAAGACCGGGCGCATCGACTGGGGATTGTTCGGTTTCGCGCAATTGGCAGTTGTGTTGATAATGTTGAGTACATATTTCGCTGGGGAATACTTTGATTATAAAGAGGACTTTCTGTCTTTCAGGAAAGGGAAGAGCAAGTTTGCGGGTGGCTCGGGAGCCATCCCCGGCGGCTTAGCCGTTCGATCCGCGGCAAAGCTCGGCAGTATTGTGTGCCTCGTTTTCGCCATTCTCGTTGGATTGATTATTCAATTTTTTTACCGCACAGGTCCGTGGACTATTCCACTCGGCGCAATTGGCATTATCGGGGGGGTCCTCTATAGCACGCCGCCGGTCCGGTGGGTCTCGTCGGGGCTCGGTGAACTTTGGATAGGTCTCTGCTACGGGTTCTTGCCAGTTGCAGTCGGATTTTATCTGGCAACCGGTCTGTTCGACAGCCTTGTTTTCTTCGTGGGAGCGCCGATAGCTGTTACCATCTTTAACGTCATCCTAGCAAATGAATTTCCTGACTATGAAAGCGATTGCGCAGCGGCGAAAAGGAATCTCCTCGTTCGCATTGGACGTTCCCGAGGAGCTATAATCTATTCAAGCGCTGTGCTTCTGAGTTGGTTTTTCACAATCCTTGCAGTGTGGGCAGACGCACCCGCTATTGTCCTGACGTACTATCTTATTCCGTTTGGGCTATCGGCCATTGTTGGCGGGGCGTTTCTCGCGGGAAAATGGAGAGACAGGCAATGGCTTGAAGCGATGTGCGGCTTGGGGATCGTCGTAAATTTAGGGACGACGTTGGCATTCTTAGCCGCTTTCCTGAAGCACTGAGAGCCAGGTTGGTATAGTCATACATGAAGCAGTCGAACAGACCACAAATTGTCAAACCATTCTACTGGCCTCCAACGCTGGTGTTGCGCCAGACAGCGGCCTTATTGGCGTTTGGTTGTTTGGTCGGCTGGCGCTACATGCCGTACTGGCTCCTGAAACATGGTTTCAAATCCATCCCTGTTTCGTCCGGAGCATTGGGCATGGGATGTATTGGATTCCCAGCGCACCCGGCATGGGAAGTGACGTCGGCCTGCAACCTGAAATGCATCCATTGCCACGCCTCAGGGGGGAAACCAGCTCCTGACGAAATGGATACCAGTCAAGCGAAGAAATTCCTCAAAGATTTGGCCAAATGCCGTGAATTTAGAATGCTCGTCTATACAGGCGGAGAGCCCTTGGTGCGTCATGACATCCTGGAGCTAATGGATTATTCGAGCTCAATCGGATTCCAAAACGTCATAGCGACGAATGGCACACTGATAGACGACTCGTTGGCCAAAGAACTCAAAAAAGTTGGGGTTGTGGGAGCGGCTATCAGCCTGGATGCTCCGACCGCCAAAGATCATGATTTCGTTCGTAACAGCCCAAAAGCCTTTGAACTCGCCATGCGCGGCATAAAAGCTGTCCGCAAAGCTGGCATTTTGTTGCAGATCAACGTCACCGCAATGGAATACAATATGGATCTGCTCAGCGACATTATAGACGTTGCAGACCTTAATCACGCCTCTATTATGTTAATGTATCAGCTCGTTCCGGTTGGAAGGGGCGAGATCATTGAAGATGCCGCCTTAGACCTAGAGCAAAACAAACGACTGCTTACGTTTCTGCGAGACAAACAGAAAAACATAAAAACGATTGTGGAGCCCGTCGCGGGGCCGCAATATTGGCCCTATCTTATGGAACGTCGCAAGCTCACAGGGGCGATCCCTCTCGCGCTGGCGAAAACGATCTTTCACGGCTGCACAGCAGGAAGAGGCTTTGTGTATATAAAGCCGAACGGGGACGTCTGGCCGTGTCCTTTTGTACCCCTCTTTTGTGGAAACGTCACTCGTCACGATTTTCTAAAAATATGGACAGAATCAAGCATTTTGCAAAATCTGCGACAGCGGGAGACGACGCTCAAGGGGAAATGTGGGAGCTGCAGGTACAACTCGATATGCGGTGGTTGTCGAGGACGCGCTGTGGCTATTTCCGGCGACTATCTGGCGGAAGACCCATCCTGTTTCTTGCCTGAGAGGCCGCGACGCCCGGGGCTTGTAGCCAAGGCCAGCGGCAATGTCTGATTCGAGGCGCGGCCGTTGAGCGTCATCGCCTGGGCGCGGGATCGTCGCGTCGGCGATGAGCGCTTGCGACATGGCCATGTGGCAAGAGCGCCGGGGCGAGCCTCGGCGTCGCTATTGTACCATTTCTCGAAACTTCCGTCGGAATGAGGCGCGCAGTGACGTCTTTACGATAACTTTCAGAGTCTGTGTCAGGCCGCCTGATATGTCGCGCCGCACTCAATCCGGCATCCAGGAAACGAAGAATGGATTCCCACTTGCGTGGGAATAACACGCAGCGCGACAGCAGTGCAATTCGGGATTATTTTCGAGATTGGTTATATACCTATAGTTTCGCGATTTTCTTAGTCTGAAGTTGGCGCGTTATAATGTTTCAGCTCCAGATGGACACAAATGGATGAAAAAAGTTGTTGGTTGCCCGACGGGAGTCTTAGAATGAGA
>JBMFOE010000004.1:0-115327 GCA_049969795.1 Desulfomonilaceae bacterium | reverse complement strand
AACTCCGCTGCGCCTTGTTCCAGTCGCTTCTTCCATCGATACAGGGTCATGGGATGAATCCCGTAGCGTTGAGAAACTTCCACCCCGTTCTTCGTGGATTCCCATTCCCTCAAAATGTCCAGCCGCTGTCGGGCCGTGAACCTCTTGTACTGCCTTTTCTCCATTGTCGTCAGTTGGATGCCCATCCATATACCTCCTCCAAATCTCGGGTCTCATTCTAAGACTCCCGTCGGGCAACCAACAACTTTTTTCATCCATTTGTGTCCATCTGGAGCTGAAACATTATAGTGTACTCGTCGAATCAGCGGTACAAGACTGGTGTGCGTGCTAGCGACATCCCAGAAAGCGTTCCTGCTCGTCATGGTCGCACCGCTGACTCGTGTGAATACACACCTGTCGTTCCCGGGCCCTTGCAGGGGCGTGACCATCATAACCAAAAATTGTGCCCTTGGGAAGTATAAAGTTGACTCAAAAGATCAGAGAATAGGCAGATTGACTTTGCATGATTCCGAGGCTACATTCGTTGTACGTGATTGCTATGAACGAGAGAATAGGCGTTTACGCATGTCATGAGAGAATGTCACATGAATCCGTTTGAGCTTTTTCAGTCTTCGGGGATATACAAGGTGGCGGTGCTCTATTTCTCCCGCTCGAGGGGCCTTGCCATCATCGGAAGACACGCGTGCGGTAACAGCGTAGAAGTGGTGCAAATATCAGGTGAAGTTGACCCCCAAACCGGCAATTTCACCGCGTTGGACTATCCTGGGCCGGACGCAGCCCAGCGCTTTCCCATTGTTTCCAAAAAAGATTTCGAGGCATTGGTATCTTATATTGAAAGCCGCATCGACGCTCAAACTCAGATGAGCGTGATCGAACCGGACGTGATCAGATCTATTTTGGCGCGCATCCCTGAGGAGCCATCCAGTCAGTATCTTCATTGAGGAGGACTGAGTTGGTGTTTATCGAGCTTGAAAGTCCGAGGCGATTCACAGCATTGCCTTGGAGGTGGAACTGTCCATATTGACGAGAAAAGGAGGCCGCGTGGATGCGCAGTCAGCCATGAATGACGTGTTAAGCGACGGATTATATTTGATTGATACGCATGCGCACCTCCAATTGGATCCCCTCGTCCGAGACCCGGCAGGCGTGGTCGCCCGCGCGCAGTCCCAAGGCGTCAAGTGGATTATCAGCGTCGGCATAGAACTCGAAGATTCCAGGAACATGCTGAGGATTGTGGAGCAATTTGCCCACGTCTATGCGTGCCTTGGATTTCACCCCCACAACGCGGTGAATGCGTCTGACAGGAGCCTTGTTGAGATGCGTAAGTTGGCGCAACATCCTAAAGTCGTGGGGTATGGAGAAATAGGACTGGATTTTTATCGCAATATTTCCCCGCGGGAAAAGCAGGTCACGGCATTTCGAGACCAAATCGCCTTGGCCAAAGACCTTGGTTTGCCTTTGGTCATCCATTTGAGAAACGCCTATGAGGAAGGTCTATCCATTCTGGAAGAATTTGCGCCGTTTCCAAGAGGCGGCGTGATTCATTGTTTCTCAGGGAGCTTTCAAGATGCGCGCCGCGCCCTGGACCTCGGATTTCACATTTCCATCCCTGGAACCATCACGTACAAGAAAAACGAGGCGTTCAGAGATATTGTGAAGCAAACGCCAAGGGACAGAATTCTGCTCGAAACCGATTGCCCCTTTCTCGCGCCTGAGCCGTTGCGGGGAAGAGACAACGAGCCTGCCTATCTCATCTACACCGCCCGAAAGGTAGCGGAACTCTGGGACGTCGATATGGACGCCGCAGCGCAGATTACCACGCAAAACGCCTTTTCGCTCTTCGGGATGCCTCAGCGCAATGACATGGCCTACGAGGGCTGAGCGTCGCCTCGCGCCCGGCCATTGGAGGACCTCACCGTCAACACAGGGCATACGGCGGTGCGCACCACATTTTCCGCGGTGCTGCCCAATATGAGATGCTTGAAGCCTGTCCAACCGTGAGTACCCATGACGATGAGGCCTGCTCCTCGCTCCTGGGCGACTCTGACGATTTCTTGGGCTGGAAATCCCAGGCGAGAGATAGCCTGAACCTTCACGCCTGCGTCGGCGCATTCCTTGGCAATGATCTGAAGCGATTTATCCACGGATTCCTGAATCGTCGTCAATATCGACTGGATATCTATGGGCACCCCCCTTTCCAAAGAGGGATATCCGATGGTAGAAGAGTTCACCACGTGCAAGACAATGAGCTCCGCGCCAAAGGCCTGCGCAAACTCCAAGGCGTATTGCCTCGCCGCAGTGGAATTGTCTGAAAAATCGGTCGCGAAGAGTATTGTTTTCGGCAGCATGTTGTTACCCTTTCAAAGCGGCTGGTTGGTTGTCGGCAAAGACAGGCGGTGAGATGAGCTTCCATGAGCATGTTCCCTTTCCACCCGTCCCTGAAGGATACTTTCCCTTTCAAGATTACACCTCTTGTCCATAGGATGCTACCATATTTTCACTATGGGGTCTTGCCGCGTCCCGTTGTAGAGTATGAACGAATAGGGCATAAAGATTATGCGTTTCGTCAAAACTTCAGACCAGGCGGCTTGGTTTGGCTGGCGACGCAAGAAACCTGCTCTCAGCCAGAGGTAAGGCGTTTCCGAGACGGAGCGATCTCGGGACGCAGCAACATCTCCAGTGTGGACTATGCTCCGTATGACGATGCTTTTGGCAATCACTCTGTGCGAAGTTTTCGCGGCGCTACCGATTCGAGGCAAGGATGTCTTTGACTCTCACACATGGTGAAGACCCCTTTCTACAAAAGGTCAGATCAACCATCTGGGCGCATCGCATGATTCCGCAGGACACAGGAGTGATCGTCGCGGTATCGGGAGGCCCTGATTCGGTCGCGATGCTGCATGCTTTGGCGCATTTATCCAGAGATATGGGGTTTCGCATTGTGGCGGCGCATTTCGACCATGCGTTGCGCCCTGAATCTTTGCATGAGGCTGAATTTGTCGCCAGGCTCGCTGATGAATTGGGACTAGAGTTTCGGACGGAAAGGCAGAACGTACTCGCGTATGCGCGTTCTCAAAAAATCAGCGTTGAAGAAGCAGGCAGATTGTTGAGGTACGATTTTCTGGAACGCGTCCGACAAGAGGTGGGAGTTCCGGTCATTGCGGTAGGGCACCATATCGATGACGAAGTGGAAACTTTCTTCTTACGACTCTTGAAAGGGGCTTCTCTGGAGGGACTCTGCGGCATTGCGCCAGTACGAGGGAATATTGTGAGACCTCTGATTCGGGTCACGAGAAGTGAAATCATCGCGTTTCTTCAGCGACGAGAGCTCTCTTTTGTCGTGGATTCGTCGAATCTTGAAGACGCCACTGAACGGAATTACGTCCGGAACGTCGTCTTCCCTATTGTGCAAAAACGTTTCCCGTGTTTTCAAGGGGCCGTTCATCGGGCCACAGGCCTGTTGCAGGAGGAAAACCAAATACTGGATGAATTGGCGCAGAAACTTTATCAAAGCGCGGTAACCAATCGTGATAACGGAATTTATCTCGACAGGCTAAAGTTGATACACGCGGCGCGCGGCGTCTCGAGACGAGCGCTGCTGAAAGCGATTTACGCTGTTGCGGGGCAGCGATCCCGATTTGCGCGACCCCATGTACATCTCGTGGAAGGATTACTGGCAAGAGACAAACCCTCCGGATGCGTCCACCTGCCGCACGGCATCCGAGTAAGACGAATGTACGACCTCATCCATGTGGGCTTGCACCAAAGCGCTTGCCAAAGGCCGCCGTATGAATTGAAAGTCGAGTCGTCGGGTGTCGTCGAAATTCCGGAGATACGCACGCGGTTGCGATTTGAGACCTCTGCCATTCAGGATCACTCGTTGGATTTTGCGAACCCCTCTGTTGCATACTTCGATGCGGAGCTGGTTCCCTTTCCGCTGCTCGTGAGGGGGCCAAGACCTGGAGATCGCATGCGGCCGTGGGGATTTCCAGGCAGTCGGAAGATTAAGAAGATCTTGATCGAGAGCAAAGTCCCTCAACACGTCCGGCATCTGATTCCTTTGGTGGTCAAAGATGATGAGATCATGTGGATTCCCTCCATTCGACGGAGCTCGACCGCGCCTGTAAGCCGTAAGACCCGTACGATTTTGAAAGTGTCATTGATAGGAGAGGCAGCGGGCATTTTCGTCCAGTCAATGGAGAAAGCGAGCCCGGAGGATAGTGAGCGTCCCTCTGGATAGCGGGGAAGGAATATATGGCGGCATTATGACAAAGATGAGCGTGTATCTGTTTACTTGCGCGCTCGCAGCGCTCCTTTTTTCCGCGGCGACGCCAGGAGAGACGGCGGGGGAGCATGTTTGGCTTTTGGCCGCGTCACAGGCAAATCTGCTGATCGCTCAACGCACGGCGCCCCAGGACGATTCCAAAGATCTGCGGCGCACGGACACAAGGGCGATTCATGAGGGCGATCCTAAAGAGCTTTTTTTGCAAGTCATCGATATGATTGATCGTTATTATGTGAGGGACGTATCCATAAGGTCTCAGCTCGACTCCGTGTGGACGCGGTTACAATTCGGCTTGCTGCCTGAATGCGCAGAGAGGAACTATGGGTACCCTGATTGCCACACCAGCGCGGAGAAATGTTTTTTGGATTCTCTCGAGGAATTATGTCGTGAATGTCATATCGATTGCAATTACCTGATCGATGAAGCAGTCCGACTCCTGGTTGCAGGTTTGGACGCTCATTCATCTCTACTCGATCAAGGGATGCTCAATGAACTTAAGATCAGCACCTCCGGAACCTTTGGCGGGGTGGGCATGGTTGTCGCGTCCAAGAATAACCGATACGTTGTGGTGTCCGCGTTGGATGGTTCTCCTGCCCAGAAAGCGGGCGTCAAGGCTGGCGACGTCATCGTCGAGATAGATGGGAAGCCGGTCGAAGGTCTGCCCCTGCCCAAGGTGCTTTCCATGGTGAGGGGACCTTCCGGCTCTGTCATGACGGTCTTGGTGGAGAGCCCTTCCCACCACAGATCGAGACGAATCAAGCTTCGACGACAGACCATACGTATAGCGCCGGTGCGCAGCATCATGCTTTCGCACGGCGTGGGTTACATAAGAATCGTGAATTTTCAGGAAGACACGAGCTACGAACTCATGCGCGCCCTATCCCGACTCGCGGGTCAACACGGTCGCCCATTGAAAGGCATAATAATAGATGTTCGAGACAATCCAGGAGGGCTCTTCGAAGAAGCCATCAAAACAGCAGGCCTTTTGAAAACGAAGGGGAGGTTGACCTCTTTGAAGGGGAGAAACCCAGAAATCACGAGGGAGTTCTACAGTCCCCTGGACGCTCCTCTTTACGAAGGGTCTCTCGTGCTGTTGGCAAACAAGGGGTCGGCAAGCGGGTCCGAGGTCCTGGTGGGCGCGCTCCAGGGAGCGCCGAACGTCAAGGTAATCGGACAGCGTACTTTTGGGAAGGCTTCTGTGCAAGGCGTGTTCGCTTTACCCCCTGCCTTGGCCCTTCGGCTCACCACCGCGCATTATTACACCGCGGATGGCCGGGACATCGAGGGCAAAGGCATCGATCCGGACGTGTTTTTCGAAGAGCCCGGCGATCGGCCCACTCCTCGGGTGGGAGCGCTCAAAGCCAGCGATATCGAATCAGACCCTATGGTGAAAGCGGCTCTTGCGTACCTCTTGCACGGACAACTGCCGCGTCGATCGCCGTTTCCATCCCTTTTCTGAGCTTTAATCCTTGATTTTGGCGCTCATTTCGTGTATATTCCTTTTTGCCTTTGGATGGGGAAGGCTTTTACATTGTAGTTGGTTGAAAGAGGTATAAGGAGGTTGGATGAAAACGAAGCTGCCGGCTGGCCACGCAAGACGGCTTTTCCTCGGTTTTACTTGTTCCATCATGTTCCTTGTGGCCTTTGGTTTACTCATAGCGCACAACACAGAAGCTGAATCTGCAAGCTTTTCAAGAGGTTCCCTGGACAATTATCCGCTCACCATAGGCATACCCACCGCCGACCCGGAACGGACAATCAATTTCTACACCAAACTCGGGTTCAAGCAATCTGAGGGCTTCACCGGGGGACTCGACAAGGTGTGCATGGAAAAGGAAGGGACTCCATATAAATTAGAAATATGTCACAACCGTTTCAGTGAGGCAGGTCCTTTGGCTGGCGGCGTATCAGGAATGAGCTTCAAGGTCAAGAACTTGGCGAGTTCGGTGGAGGAGCTGAAACGCAAGGGTATCACGTTTGTAGAAACTCAAGGGTACAGAGACGGCGTTGCCTACGCCTCCTTCAACGACCCTAACGGGATAAGCATCAAATTGTTCGAGCACTGAACAAATCAGTGGAACGATCGAAACCAAGAGCCCGCGTAAGCGGGCTCTTGGTTTTTAGCGCGGCTCGACGCTTGTCCTTCATACGGCGTGATTCTCGAACCGCGCGTTATGTACGCGTGAGCAAGGAATCTTCTTTTTTGGCCCAAGACTTCACGCTGCGCTCGCAATGACAGGAAGAACGTCGTCGAAAATCGCAGCGACGTCACTGAATTTGTGATCAATTCTGAGAACTATAGATCAGTTCTCCATATTGCCCCTGAAGCCCCGCGCAAGTTCAAGACCCGTTGTAGTCGTGGACCTGATTGACAATCCTCGCCAGGTCCTCTTTATCTGGAGGAAAGGGATAATTCCTTATGTCTGGACCAGGCTTTTCGTTGCCGTAGGGTCTGTTGCAGGCGACTTTTCCGTCTTTGCCGGGGCAGCCAGAGGTTTGAAACGGCTCGCCAGACCAGATGATGCGTTCAAGGCTCGCATTATCGATTCCGAAACCGCGAATCCTCTCCTGATCATCGAAATCCATTTTTTTGAGCCGTGTCAAGTCATGGTCTATAAGCCAGCGCGCCAATTGGATTCGCCTGTATCGGCTCACATCCGGCGGCGCGACGTGTTCCATGGCCGAATGCTTTTCAGGGAAAAAAGAGAACAGATGGGTAAAGCCTCCCATGGAGCGGGCTTTGTCCATAGCGCTGACCAGTTCTTTCTCCGTCTCGCCGAGTCCACAGATGAGGTGGACGCCGACGCGTTCTTTCCCGAATATCTCGAGGCTCTCTTGATAGCAATCCCAGTAGCGCTGCCACCGATGAGGACCGCCAACGCTTTTTCCCCTGAGGCGCTCGAAGAGTTCCGGGGTCGCAGCGTCGATGGCCACCCCGATATGATCTGCTCCGGCTTGTTTCATGGCGTTTAGGTCTTCTCGTCGAAGAATGGAAGGCGAAATGAGAAGGGAGATGCCAAGGTCTGTCTGTGTGCGAATTTCATGACAAAGCTGGATCACATCTTTCCGACACGCGGGATGCGTAATCATGGAGATGCACACTCGATGAACATGACGCGGCGCTTGTTTGATGGCTCGAATGACATCTGCGGTTTTATATGTCTTCCACGGCACGCGTATAAAGCTGCGACCAGAGGCGCGGGCTTGTTTCTCAGATGAAAGCCCGCAGAACGCGCAGTTTGCCTTGCAGCCCCCAGGATAGGTCAACAGGAGATTGATGCATCCGAGTTTGGCGTTCCGAAAAAACCATCCTTTCGTGAAACCTAGCGTCATGGCGGCCGCGAGCGACAGCCGCACATACTCAGGACTTCGCTGCGTTTCAACGCGTCCTTCCTCAGTTACGGGGCAATGCATGAATCATTCCTCCTCATCTTTTTCCACAATGTTGTCATCAACCTAGGCCGCGGTCGTTCAACGCGGATGCATTGACGAGTTTTTTCCAGGGCGCATCGACTTATCATCCTAGCGAGCAGCACCATTCTCGAAAAACTACTTCCAGCCCACGTTGGGCTGCGTATTCTAGGGCTGCGTCCGAAGGAAGGGCAATGGAGTTGACGCCGGCGTCTATGGCCAACATATCGAGGCGCCGTTTGTAACGACCGCGCGGCCGGGCGCATCCCAGAGATGCTCGCAGCTTCGGATACTTTAGCCGAGCTTGTACGAGAAATTCGGCAACCCGCTCGGGCGCCGGCGGTTCAACAGACTCCATGGGCGAGCCTGAGAGGGGCATGAGCACGACCACTACGTATGTCTGAATGGCGTAGTCGCCCAGCATGGCCAGCGCAGTTTTTTCGCCCTTTTCACGGCCATAATGCAGCCCGAATATAATATGGGGTACCGTAGGAATGCCGACCGCGCATAAATGTTCAAGAGACCTTCTTATGGCGCGTACGCCACAAGGCAGGTGATACACCTGAGATGCGGTGCTGTCGTCGCCAATTATATCGACCAACGCCTGATCGACGCCCGCGTCTTTGAGCAACGATGCGGCGGTTGAATCTACAATTCCGGCGTGCACGGTGATGGTCAAATTTGTGGCGGCTTTTAAGTATGCGATATCGGCAACGAATTTATGCCATGGAAGCCTGCCTTGAGCGTCGCATCCCCCTGAAATCAGGATGCCTCGGTCCCCCCGCGCATATGCATCCAGCCCTATCTTTCTGAGAGAAGCCCCGTCTGGGGCGTGGTCCATGGATTTCAGCAGCGTGCCTTTGCAGTGATCGCACTGGAGTTCGCAATGATTTCCAGTTATTGAGACCGCTCTGTACCCGCCTCTTCGGCCATTCACGACAAACATGCCTGGGAGGTGGGCAGTCAATACATTGCCAAGAAAAGAGCGGGAAAGGCTCCACGCTACTTCTCGAGACTTTGAGGCATGGAAGGTCTCTTGCGTAGGGTAATCAGGCTGCCCCACGGCGGGTTTGAAAACTTCGGATAGCTCGTTAGGCATGTATTTCCTCGGCTGGGTTCTTGGCGCGTGCGATCCTTTTTTTATATCCCTTGTACGCGATCCAGCAGTCTCGGCAAAGGGCTTCGAAGTCGCATCTATCCCAGCGCGTCGTCATATCACGTCGCTTGGACAGCGCGTGCTGCAGAACGTTGCCGAAATGTTTTTTCATTTCTGCGTCGTAGGCCTCAGCCGCGTCGGCGGCGCCGCCGGTAATGGCCGCCGCGATTAACCTGCCTGCTAAGTCGCCGGAGATCAGCGCCTGGGATACCCCCGCCCCTGTTATTGGATGGGTCAAACCTGCTGCATCGCCGCAGAAAAGGACATTTTGCGAGAAGAGAGAAGGCCGCGGACCCGAGACTGGTATGAGCCCGCAAGAGGTCGCGAGAACGCCGCGGCGAATGATATGTCGGCGCTGGAGGTACTCGACAAAAGCGCGCAAAACAGCCCACGGTCTGGCTTCAGGCCGAGGTTCCACCCCGACGCCGACGTTTGCCGCGAGACCCTTCGGGAAAACCCATCCGTAGCCCCCCACAAACGACTTGTGCAGGAATACCACTGTGTTGGAAGAAGGTTGGACCAAAGGGACCTCAACCTGGACGCCGATTTGGAATTTCTGAGGCGGCAATCTGAGGAGTCTCGCCACTGTGGACGCCGCGCCGTCAGCCGCGATCACGCGCCTCGGCTTTACAGACCACACCATCGCGCCTTTACGAAGCGCCCATTGGTCGCCGTCCTTGGCGATGAGTTTTGTGTCGCAGAGGACTGTCGCTCCTTGTTGGGCAGCTCGGTGGGCAAGCTCTCTGTCAAAGCGCACCCGATCTATCATGAATCCAGGCGAGGGAGTTTGCGTCGGCGGCGCTGCGGTTGACAAACCGAGAGAAAGGTCGTCAACGCGATTGCAATCCTGTGCGCTAGACTCGCCTTGAGGAGCACGTATCGCGTCTTTATCGAGGATCACGGTCTCCATGTTCAGTATTTTCTGAATAATGGGGCTTCGGCTTATATCAAACTCGGCAAAAATCCTTGCTGGCACAAATTCCCCGCAGTGTGGCGGCGCGCCTATGCGGCGTTTGGCGTCGATAAGCAAGGTAGGTATGCCTGCAGACGCTGTACGAGCCGCGGCCATGGAGCCGGCTGGACCGGCGCCCACCACCAGCACGTCGCATCGAGAAAGTTCACCCATTGGTTAAAAACCGCAGCGTCTTTCTAATGAGATCCACATTCAATGTGGTCTTGTTGTCAAAACGACCTTTGTAGGCTGCGCTGCCTTTGCCAAGGTCATAGCACGTGGTCGAGTCGAGATTCACAAGCACGCCCTGCACCCCTGTGGCTTCTATTTCCTTTTGATGCTTTGCGTAGAACGCCTCGCAGCACGAACCGACGAACAGGTCATTTGTCTCCTTACAGCGCGACTCTAGCACTTCCATGAGGTGTTCAAAACTCTGTATGGTGATAGGTTCTACCTGAAAATCCCTTGCCAGCAAGAAACTGGCGCCTATTTCACATGCGCCGCATTCGTCGCAACCCGGGACCGTCCGGAACGAGCATTCAAGATCTTTGGAGCAATACGGCAAGAGAAGCCATCTCGTTTTCCTGCCTTGAAGAGATCGCGGTTCGACATTTACAAAGAAGAGTTCATTCACCTCAGCCTGCGTAAAGCTTGTCCCCACAAGGGACGCACGCTGAGCCGCGGCTGCTACTGCCTCGGCAACATGAACCGAATCAATGCCCAGTATATTGCCCGGGTACGATTCAAGAAAATTGACGACCACAACCCGCAAAGCTGCAGGATTCGCCTTGACCCCAACCAGCGCTGCTTCCAAATCATGAATGAGTCGATTCGGGGCGGCAAAAAAATCCCCGCATATGAGCGCCTGCCTTACAGTTTTGCCTCCTGGCGACAACCATATGTGAACGCGCAAGGTTCCCGCGTCAGTCTGCATGATCGACCTGCAGGGGATCCCTTCGTTTGACGGTCTTTTGGTGCGCCTAATCCATGCCGGACTTTGAAAATAGGAGAGTTCTTGTTGCAGCCGCGCCTGTTCGCGAACCGTCAACTCTCCGTATTCAAAATCCTGCGTGAGTTGTCGGGAAAATTCATGTGCGAGAATCCTCTTAAGGCGCGAGACGTCAGGGCATGGACGGACAAGCTCATCCAGAAAACAGACGCGTTCCATGAGCGATTCTATCTCACGTTTTTTGAGCTTCTCCACTGGTACGCGCAGGGCCTTGAGAAAGAGGTCGATTTCGTTTTTCACCAACAAGGTGCCTTGAAACATGTAGGCGCCCGAGGCGAATACTCCTCCGGTACCGCTTATTTTCCGGCCTTGGACTTCAATGTCGTTGCGGGGTCTGTATTGGGCCGGAATACCCACCCGTGAAATGGCGTCAGCCGCGATCGTGCAGATACGTTGGAGGATCTCTTCGAATGAACCTCGAAACGGCGTTTGGCCGGTGCGACCGAAGACCTCCCACCCAAGCGCGGAGTCTTGAAAGAAGATGCTTCCGCCTCCTGTGAGCCGGCGATTGACGTCGATGCCGTTTTCGGCGCAAAAGTCGGTTCTAATCTCGAGATCGACGTCCTGATGGTAGCCTACAAGGGCCGCCGGAGGATCGAACTGGAGGAAACGAAGCGTCGGGGGGCTGTGACCTTCCCCTACTTCGTCCAGAATTATCTGATCGAGAGCCATATTCGCCGCCGCTGACAGGCGCCCCGTATCCAATATCCTAAATCGAGTCAATTTCCAGAGTATTACCTCGCTGCGCAATTGGTCTTTATCGGCTAGTCTGCAGCGCCGGATGAGCTTCTGCAGAGATGCTTCTGCTCACACGCGGTCAACAATATACCGAAAACCCTCCCCATGAAAATAGTTGCCATAGACTCTCGGGCCGAGTTTCACTATAAGACTGCCTAGAGCACGCTGGCAAAACGCGCCGTGGGCGTGCTCGGCAATGGTCTTCAAAAAAGCGACTCAGGTTGTCGCTCAGGTCGTATGCGGGAACCAGTCTAAGTAAGGGAGTTCGTCATGAATGCTCAGAAGAAATTCAAGGGCCTTATCTCCTCCGATTGGAGCGAATGCCTATCCCCCAATGGACCTTTTGATCCACTAGCTTTTGCATTCCCCGATCTACAAAAAGATTTGGAGCGCGTCTTTCGGACCTACACCGGAAACGTGATCACGTTGCAAGAGGCGATACGCCAGATTCGAGACATGCTCCCGTCCCTCCCAACGCGAGAGCAGATGGACGCATACTTGGATGCTTCTTTCAGTGCGTATCGCGGGGTTCCGGATTTTCTTCAGTGGTGTTTGGATCACGACGTTTTGTTTATGATTAACACAACGAGCAGTCAGGCGTATTTTCAGCGCGCCATCAGAAAGGGTTTGATTCCCGCCGTACCCCTGATCGCGGCTAACCCGCTCATACAATTTCCCGATCCATCTGATGGCGACCGGTACGCGTTGGAGGTGCTCGAAATCGACGACAAAGCCAAGAATACGGCGCATGTAATGAAAGAATGGGGCATCCCGGCGGCCCAAACCATCGTCATAGGCGACAGCGGAGGCGACGGGCCGCACTTTGTCTGGGGCAGCCAGCAAAACGCCCACCTGATAGCCAGTATGGCCAAACCTTCTCTTGTCAACTATTGCGCCTCCCACAATGCGACGATCCACCGATTTTTTGGGGTGGTGTACAAGTCAGGTCAATCGCGTGACCTGCAGCAAGAACTCCAATACAATTTTGTGGACCTTGCGCCTATCGTCTCTGAAATCCTGGGATTGACAAAATAATTGGTTCAGGAGGATGACGATGCAAGGACAGCGCTTGTGGTTTTTGCCAAATTGCATCAGGAGATTGCTTCGCGTGGCTCCCAATGACCCGTCTCTGACGTTCTCGTCATTGCGAGCAGTAGAGGATAAAGCCGGTTCGGCTCACAGCGATGGGGTTGAGAAGCCCCAGACGACTTCGCGGTTTTCATCGAGAATCGAGAACTGCTCCCCACCCAATACTCTCAGGCGTCAGGAGTTTTGTATGAAGATTGCTGTGATCATATTGTCAGTGATGGTGTGTTGGCTCGGACAGTCCGCTCATGCTTTGGCGGGCGGCGAATTCGGTTTGGCGGAAAACGCTTTGTCCGAATACGGCGCTGTCCGCTTCGAAAACATCTATACGAAGGTGCCGACCACGGGGAAACTTGTATCGATCAAGATCGCAGATAATGGCAAGATTTTCTACATCTGTAAGGAAAAAGCGGGCTATGTCATTTATCACTTGGAGATTCGCCCCATCGAGCGATTCAGGGACAAAATAGAACAGGAGGTAAAGGAGCAGAGCAAACAATGGGACAAGATTTATCCCGATGAATTGCTGTTCACCAAGGAGAGATACCAGAGCGAGTTGATGAAGCGCATCAAGAAGTACAGCGAGGCTGTGTGGGTCAGAAACGAAATTGTCATCGAATAAGCCTTGGCGAGCATTGCATTCGTTTCAGCCTTTTTGCAGGCTGCCCCAAAAAGCCCCTGAGGCTGACTGCCGATCGTCGCCGAAGGCCGTGACCGTCTCTTTGCCCTCAAATCAGTGCGCTAAAAAGATTTCTCAAAATCCATCTTCAACCATGTGTTGTTCACGATTCGGGAGAGGGTAAACTTGCTGGATACCTGTTCGGGGCTTAAGGAAAGGCCCACGGCTTTCAATTCTTTCATGATAAGCCCGGGCGAATGACCGAAGTTCATCCTCTGCGCCACTTGATGCAGGACGTGGGTGGATGCATTGCCTGGCGGTCTAATGACGCGATTTTCTTTTGTGGAGATGCACTGAAACGAGAGGTGAACGCGATACTCGCCTAAAGAGGTTTCCAGCTCCACGCTTGGCCGAGCCGTACAGGGTTGGATTTGTTCCGAGTTTTGATAACGCTGAAAAATGCTTTCCGTGAGGTCTTGCTGGCATAAATACAAAATGGAAGATATGTCGTAAATATCCAAAGGACGCTGCTCTTCTCTTTCCACAGGCGTTGCATCGAATGCCGCCCTGCTATTCCTTTCTCGTGGATGGATCTGGTTCACGAGCAGATCGACGATTGTGTCGCCCATAGAACAGGACAACGCGATGGGGTTGTCGCCAGTATCAATACCTTGATTCTTGATTTTGTCGAGAATCAGTTCATGTGGATGAGAGGCGATGGCGCGCTGAACGACCTGCTGCATAAAAAAGGGGTTCGCGTTGAATTTCTCCGAGAGAATGATTCTATCCATCTTCTGAAGGTGCAATTCGAGAAAGTAGTGTTCGGCTTCCACATACATGCTGATTCGTGGTTTTGACACCCCTTTTTTTAGATAACAGCGCCAAATTTCATGCAGGTTATATTCCTTCAAGAGTCCTAATACCTTGATCATATCAAAGCCGTCGAGGGGTCGCTGTTCGAGGCGGCAAAGAGGGTATGTATTATCCATAGCGAATGAATCCTCAAAAAGAGCGCGGGTTATTTACGTCCAATAATGCGTCACAAAAATCACTGTGCAGCGTTTATCAATGGATTTCAAGGTACACTTCTTTTCCTCGTTCGCGGAGGAGGTTTGCGATGGCTTGCACGCTTCTACTCTTGAAACCCATTTCCTGGGGGAGATTGGGATTTAAGTGGGCTGGATTGATTGCTTGTCCTAAAAAGATATAAATGGCGTCGGCATATAGCAGCTCCCATGTCAATCGGCTCGCGCCATCTCGTTCACCCACAAGCTCTTCTATGTCATTGACCTCTTGCAAGATTTCCAGCGCATGATTGACGGTATGGACGCCCTCAGTGACGAGGTCTATCCCTTCCATCTTGCCTGTGGGCGGTATCTTGTTTGTCATGGTCGATAAATCGACGGTGACATCGCGCTTCAAGATTTTCCCGACTATGCCTGCCGTTGTACCGCCGCTGACAATTTTTCTCCCCGGGATTTCGAGAAACTTTTTTACCACCATTTCATCTGCATCCCGCACGACAGGCGGACCAATCATAAAGGCGGCAAATCTTTTGGGGCGGATTTTGAGTACGCCCGCGGTGGTGTCGTCCCCTGGTTTGTCTTCATAGAGCTGGCGAGCCTGATCGACGAGTATTTGCGCGACTTTTTGGGCCGATATGTCCTCGTACACCTGGGTTTCCAAGAATTTCGCTATCTTGTCCCAATCCCAGCCGAGGTTCAGCAGTCCCCCGATGCCGGCGTGTATCTCGCCGTCGCTCACCGTGACGAGCCAGTCCCCAGCTTCCACGTGGACATGCGCTTCACGAATCTTTCGCGTTCCAATGATGCGATCTTTATAATTGAGCTGACTGATATACCCCTTTTTCAAGAAAAACGTGGGGGGATTGTCAAATTCCGCAAGGTACACTCTGCCGTCATCCTGTACCTTCAATAGCGTGAATGTGCTGTACGCAATCTTTCGGACTTTGCATTCCGGCAGGGTGTCCGTGAGGGTTTCGACGACTTCCTCGAGCGGCAGTCCCCTTTCCATAAGTCTCGTGGCTATTTTTGTGGTGAGGGTGGCAAGTATGTTGGCCTTCACGCCGCTTCCCAAGCCGTCGGACAGCACCATCAATTTGCCGCCGGCTATGGGAACGACGGAAAGGGAATCCCCGCAGAGGATTTCTCCAAACTTACTCACTTGGGCGCCGCCCGACTCGATGAACAGCGGGACGCTCATCGCTGAGCCCCCAGTTGACCGGCCAATTTGATGAGTTCAAACAAAGCTGCTTTGGTCTCCGCAGTGGTTTCGCCCAAAAGGCCGGCAATTTCCTGCGCGACTCTCATTTGTTGGTGGATGACCTGTTGGGCCTTGTTAATCGTTTCGGCCTTGAGGACATCGGCCTGCTGGTCCTTGATGACCGTTTCAGTAATGTCGAGGAGCATCAGCACCCGCAGGTCTTCTTCTGGGAGTTTAAAGTTGTAAAGCTTGGCGGTTCGCCCGACTTTTTCGAGCTTTAGCCATTTGGAGCCGCCGGTTTCCTCTTCGCCTTCCAGGGGATCCACGCCGAACAGCTCTCCGAATGTCTTGCCGAGGACTGATTCAGTCCCGTCTTGGGAAGCCAGCTCTATGAAGGCCCGATTGTGGTACACCACACGGTGCGCGGAATCCGCGAGGGCTATGGCCACCGGCAACCTCTGGAATATGGTTTCCGCCCTTTGTTCGGCATGCTGCTTCCGCGTTCTGGCCACCATATCCCTACTCTGTAAGGCGGTGTACACCATGAGAAGAATCTGATGGGGACCGAAGGGTTTGGGTATGTAGTCATACGCCCCGAGTTTGACGGCCTCGACAGCCGCCTCTGTGAGCTTGAAAGGAGCTGTTAAAATAACGAGTATCTCTGGCTGACGATATTTGATTTCTTTCAGCAGTTCTTGGGCGGTAATCTCCGGCATATCGATGTCGGCGACGATAACATCGTAAAAGTCCTTTTCAAGCTCACTCAGGGCGTCCTCAACCGTACGGGTGACCTTGACTTCAAAACCTTCGCTTTCGAGTATGCGTTGACAGACATCCAGTACCTCTTCGTCGCTGTCTAGGACCATGATCTTGCTGCTTGCGGCCCCCTCTTCATCTACGCCGGGATATTTGAGCATGGGGTCGGAGATATGCGCCATTATGTGGGCCATCCCATCTGCCATTTTTTCCAAGGACGCGAGTTTGGATACACGCGCGACCTGTTCTCTCGCCTGATTGAGTTCTCCTGTCTGGGCGGCAACTTTGGACGCCAGTTGTTTCCCCCATTCCTCCAGTTTGTTGCGCGATTCCGCGAGATTTCTGATCATGAGATTAAACGTGGCTGCCAATTCGCCAACCTCGTCGCGGGCGATAACAGGGACCTCATGGCTGAGGTCTCCCTCGGCAGCTCGTCGCGCTGCATGGAGCATCTGCTCCAGTGGACGATTGATCCATTTTACCAGGAAGTAGCTGATTGCCCCCATCAGGATGACGCCAAGCAACCCGATGATGAGAAAAGCGGCCACCAGTCGATCGACTACTTGCATAATCGGTTCCTCTTGGGTAGCCACTTCCAACGCGCCTATCACTTTCTTGTCATGGTCATAAATAGGTTCCGCGGCCGAGAGATATTCAATTCCGTCTTGATTTGACCAGGTGATCTCTGTTTGCCCTTTTTGCAGGACAGTCTGAGCTATGTTTTCGCCTGCGGCGAGGCCCGTTAACGACAGACCGGTTTTGCTTTTAAGACTGGTGCTAATCGATATTTTTCCCTGGTAAATCGCGACGTACCCTATATCTCTGTCTTTATATTTCTCGCCTCTGAAAATCCTTTCTGACATTTTGTCAACAATGAGATTATTGCCATTGAGGAGAATACCTGCGTAAAGTACCCCGACCACTTGGTCTTCGGCCATAATTGGATACGCGGCTTCTATTACCATTCCCGATTGGTTCGCTCCTTCGCTGAGCCTTCGTTCGAGCATGGGGTTTTCGGCCTTGATGCGCTCCAAGGAGATCAGCCTGACTCCGGAGGAGCTTTTCCCTTTCAAGGCTTTCTGAACGATGGAGTCCGAGGAGACGTCATCAGGATGATCCAGCGCAGCAACAAAGGCTCGTGCGATTACTCGGCCTTGGTCATCTGTGGCCGTCAAAAAATCGAGATCGTTCTCCAGCGAAAGCACGGCCAGCCGATTCCTAATGCTATCAGTCTGTTTATGCTGGATCGCTTCCCTGATTTTTTCAGAGTTTGTCGTCATGCGCAATTTCAGTTCGAGATTTTCCTGAATCGTCTTGAACAAAAAACTCGCCGTCGTGAGATCGCTTGAAAGACGAATCCGAGCTCGGTCGAGAATGGTTTCCTTCGCGAGACGCGTCCCCACAAAACTGGTCGCCAATCCCACTAATATGGCCACCCCCAGGAACCCGCCCAACACCTTGGCCTTCAAGGAAAAATCTTGAGCCCATCCGGTAAAGTCGCTCCATCCCTTCCACGGTTTTCGACGCCTGATTTGTGGTTCCATGACTGGTTTTTACCTTTTATTTAGGCTTCTGGAGAATCTCCGTTTCAAATATCTTCTTCGCATCATCCAGAGAGTTGTAGTGAAAAAGCTGATCGTCAATGAGTAAATTCGCGCCCTCAGTGCAGTGATCCATGCAGAAACTGCCTTTGAGCTCGACCTTTCCTTCAAGACCCGCTTCTTTTATTGCATCTTTGAGATATCCAATAATGTCGTGGGAGCCCTTGAGATGGCATGCGCTGCCCACGCACACGGTGATCACTCGCATTCAGAATACTCCTTTTCTCGTTTCCTAGAACCATTCGTGCGTCGTTGGTCCTCAAGGATTGGCTCGGTATTTTGTAGGAAAACACCCTGTTCATTTTCGTACGCACGCCGAATCTCGAAGAAGCGTGGATCTTACGAACCAGCGAATCACAAGGCGCGCATAAACTCTGGCCTGAGGTAGGCCATGTTCCTCTCGCTCAAAACCTTGTCGATTGCTTTGAGCATGGCGTCCTTGTCTCTCGGCAACGTACCCTTGAGCGGCAAATAGTTTGATGCGTGATTGGAACGAAATACACACTCTGTGAAATGGGACTCCGCAATCATGATCCTGAGTTCCCGAATGAGGTCAAACGGCGGTGGAATTTGGAACTCGCCTTTGCGGTGTTCCTCATAGAGGGGCGTTCCGGGGACCAAAATGAGACTGAGAGCGCCGACGTAATCGGGGTCCATCTCCGTCAATATCGCGGCAGTGCCTTTGGCATGCCGCTCACTCCCGTGAATTCCCCCGATGCCGAGCAAGACGGTGACCGAGAGTAGAATGCCGGCTTTTTTGACGCGTCGGCCCGCTTCCACCAGCTCTTCATAGGAGGCCCCTTTGCAGATCTTCTCTAAGAGTTCCCTGTCGCCCGTCTCCACCCCCATATAGATGATGCCCAGCTTAAGCCGCCTTAATTCAATCAGGTCATCGACGGTTTTCTGGAGAATGTTTCGCGCGTTGGCGTAAATCCCTATGCGTCTCACCGACGGGAAATATTCGTTCACGGCTTCCAATATTTTTACCAAGCGCTTTTGCGGGATGCAAAGGGCGTCGCCGTCCGCGAGGAACACGCGTTCGACTGGTCCCATGTATTGGGCATCCTGGAGGTCTTTCCTGATATCTTCCAGCGAACGTATGCGAAACGTTTTGTCGCGATAACTTCCGCAAAATGTGCATTTATTGTGATTGCACCCGAGCGTAGCCTGGATGATAAGACTCCCAGCCTCGCTGGGTGGTCGATAAACGGCTCCGATATATCTCAAGCGTCTCCTCCCTGCGCTCACTGACGTTTTGCAGCGTAATAAAATACACTGTGACAAAATTTTTATTGATAATCAATCCCTTCCTTGACCAACTTGTCAAAGGTTTTGACCGCAGCATCAATGGCGTCTCCGTCCGCTCTCAGCAGCACGTAGTAGATTCGCGATGTCCCTTGAACCACGTAGAGGATTTTTTGCTGGGGAATGATTGGACCGTACATTACGGGGATGGGTTTACCGGTCAGGGGGTCTTCCATAGTCATTATGGTCCATCCGTCTGGAAGAGATTTCTTCGCCTCCTCCTCTGAGCCGGTGATGCGTTTGCGTTTCCTGACATACTTGGTTTGAAAGACCACTTTGTAGGCATTATGACCGTTGACTTTCACGTACTCTTCGCGGTCGCCCGGTCTAATAATTTCGCCCCCAGGGAAAAGAGCGGGGTAATAGATTGCCAGGTTTTCCATAGGCTTGTTGGCGGCAACACTCCGGATCTCGATGAACACATTATCGTCTTTGCTCCCTAGCCTTACGGTGGAATCATCTTCGTGCAGAACCGGATAAGGACGCTCTTTTATCTCGTAGAGGCCCCGCTTGCCAAAGCAACCCGCTACCCCAATCATAATACCCACCACAAGGAGACACTTGTAAAGGAAAAGCTCGTGAGTCGATGTCATCGTCGGGGAGCGGATTCTTTCATTCTGCTCCGAGGCGCCAGTGCGTCGTCTCTCTACTTAATCCCACACGTGTGCTCCTCGGAGCATGAGTCGCAAGATTGACAGAAAAATCGCTCAAAAGTTCCCGCATTGTCGGTGAAGGCTTCACCGATCTCTTCCACCGTGTCAGCGCCGCACACGAAGCATTTCTTCGGGGCTTTTTCCGGTGAAGTGACAATCTTGGGAAATTCTTTACCACATGTATTGCATCGGTATTTCAGTATAGGCATTTTGCACCTCCTGGCAAATTTTTTCAAATTTTAATTTACGCTCTATTCTCCGTTGGCCCCGGGCGAGACCTCTCCGACTCTTCCTCTCAGTTCCTTCAGCTTCTTCATCTCGATCTCGTGCCTGGCGGTAATTTTCAGGCGCTTTTTCCATTTAGGGTCTTCTTCCTCGAGTTCGATGGTTGCCGCGTACTCCAGGAGCGCGTCTTCGTCGGGCTTACCAAGCTTTTCCCAGAGGGCTATGTTGATGAATTCCCACAGCTTCATCCCCTGATTCATTGCATGCTCAAAAGCCATCGCCAGTAAATACGGGTTCATGGTCAGCTTGACAGATATTGTTCCTTCTGGCCATTGCTGAGATTCTTTGGATGTCGTAAGAGAACATTCAGACATTGCGTCTCCTCTCTTATTTCGTTTCTATTGTACAAGATGCGCGTGAAGGGATATGCATTCAAGAAAAATCCATTCTTTCGACCATGCATGAGACTATTCTGCGGACCCAATACTCGATCGGTCGCTGCGACGTCCCATTCCTGATCTCGTTGCGCCGCAGCGCTTACAGGACGTTGAATTGACAACGCAGCGTGGAGAAAATATCTTTTTCCACATGAGCGAGAGACCAAAAGCCGTTATTCTTCTCTCAGGGGGCGTTGATTCTGCCACGTGTTTGGCCATTGCCATTGCCAATGGGTACGAACCGTACGCCCTGAGCTTCAATTATCATCAGCGCCACGCGGTTGAGCTTGCAGCCGCCTCTCGAGTCGCGTCGTTTTTTGGAGTGTCGCAGCACCTGGTGTTGGATATCCCGCTGGGGAAAATAGGCGGTTCAGCTTTGACTACAAGCATGGACGTGCCGAAAGACGTTCCGGCTGACCGCATCGGCCTATCAATACCAATCACGTATGTGCCTGCGAGGAACACGATCTTTCTCTCTTTTGCATTGGCGTTTGCGGAAGTTGTCGGCGCAGGGGATATTTTTATCGGCGTCAACGCCATGGATTATTCGGGATATCCTGATTGCCGGCCCGATTATATCGCCGCCTTCGAAAGAATGGCGAATCTTGCCGTGCAAAAGGCCGTGGAAGGCCAGCTTGTCTTTCGGATACGTACTCCCTTACTTCATTTGAACAAAGCCCAGATCATCAAAAAAGGACTGGAGTTAGGCGTTGATTACTCCTTGACCCATTCGTGCTACGATCCTGACCCCACGGGCTTGGCATGCGGACGCTGCGAGAGTTGCATTCTCCGGAGAAAAGGATTCGCCGAGTCCGGAGCCCCGGATCCGACGCGCTACGCCCCGCGACGCCCGTGAGACGGGGCGCAGCCCCTCTTGCTTCTGGTTCTTTCAACGTTTACTGCGAGATCGTTTCACTTGGCTCGTTAAGCAGTCTTCGGACTTTCTGTGGCAAGGGAGCCAGTGAGAAATCTCCCTCGCCTGCCCAAGATTTCTCGCTTCGCTCGTAATGACAGCGCGTAAAGTGCTCGAAATGACTGCCACGCCATCCGATTCGGAATTCATTTGGAGAACTGCTCTCTACACCAGCCGTTTGTAGCTACCTGATTCGTTCAGCGTCAGATTCTTGCTCGGTTGCGCCCTCAGAGCTTTGCCAATCACGACGATCAGGTATAGTGAAGAAAAAAGTCGATCCTGATCCTGGACTCGACTCTACCCATATTTTGCCGCCGTGGTACTCGATGATTCTTCTGCAATTGGCGAGACCGATGCCGGCTCCCGGGTAGTTGGCTCTGTTCTTGATCCGCTGAAACAGCAAGAAAATCCTGTCAAAATAGGGCGGTTCTATGCCAATGCCGTTGTCCCTCACGAAATACTGCCACGCGTTTTCCACGCGCGTTGCGCCCACATGGATCTTCGGTGGGTGTTCTCCCCTGAACTTGATGGCATTGCTGAGGAGGTTTTGAAACAATTGTACGAGTTGGGATGGATTTGCCACCACCGAGGGAAGTGGATCGTAGGTTATGGTCGCCCTTGTTTCCTCGATTGCGGATTGCAAGTTCGCCATTGCCAGGGACAGGATTTCTTGCGAATCGATCTCGGTGAAACACGGCTCCTCCTGCCCAATACGGGAATACGCGAGCAGGTTTTGAATGAGTGAATCCATGCGAAACGTTGAGTTCATGGCCCCGTTCATTAACTTCTGGGTTTCGGGGTCTAGTCTTCCTTCAAGACGTCTTTGGAGGACCTTTAGGTACGCGGCTACCGCCAGCAGGGGTTCTCGAAGATCGTGGGCTGCAATGTAGGCAAATTGTTCGAGGTCCTTGTTGCTGCGTTCAAGCTCTTGGGTGCGCGACTCGAGCGCCTCTTGGGCCTTCACCAAATCGGTCATATCCCGACCCACTGACTGAAATTCAATGATCTGACCTTTCGAGTCGAAAAGTGCCCTGTCTGTCCATTGCTGCCACCTTGTTTCCCCGGAAGTTGTCACGATGCGCTGCGTACGGCTTCGAACTGGCTGCTCAGCACTCAACGATTCGATGTGTCTCGCCACCGCGTGTCGGTCACGCTCCGGAATAAACTCGAAAAAACTACGCCCCAAGAGTTCTGTCTTGTCATGAGCGAAATATCTGCAATAGGCGTCATTCACAAAGGTCAATATGCCGTCGCGTCGGAAACGGCAGACCAATTCGATTTGATCCTCCACTATCGCTCGATAGCGTTCCTCGCTGCGCCGGAGAGCTTTTTCTTTCCTTTTCAATTCAGTAATGTCGTGGATGATGCCATGGTATTCGAGCACATTTCCATTCTCGTCATAGCGCACGCTGGCCGTCAGAAGGCAATCGAGAAAGGAACCGTCTTTCCTCTTCGCTTTCCATTCGTAATCTCTCACCGCTCCCTTTTTCTCGAGGTTTTCCTGGAAGGCAATCCTGTCGCGCGGTTCCGCCCATATTTGCGAGGCGTTTGTACGCATTAGCTCTGAGCGGGAATATCCGAACAAGTCTAAGAAGGCTTGGTTTACCTCCACAAACTCCCCACTGGTCTTCGCTATGGCGATGGCATCCCTTGAATGGTCAAAAAGAGTCTTGTAGCGTTGGCCTTGTTCCTCCAAGATTTTGTCTGTCTGTTTCAATTCCGTGATGTCGCGGATGATGCTAATCTTGGATATTCTCCCCCCCGGCCTGTAGATGGGGGCATTCATGATCGAGTAGTATCTATTATCCTTGGGACTCAATACTTCCCACTGGACTTTTTCTCCCCGAAAGACTCTGTCATTGACGCACCATGGACAGACGTCGTCCCTGTCATGAAGTGCTTTGAAGCATTTTTCACCGAGGGGATATCGGCCTGTACGGTCGATGAATTTTTGGTTCATTCGTTCAATGGTATAGTCTTGGGAACATATATAGATCAGACCATCGAAGGCTGTCAGGATGGCTTCCAACTCCGCGCGGGCCTCGGCGAGTCCGTCGATCTCTGTAAGCAGCCGGTTTCTTTCCTCTTCCGTAGGCGACCGGTTCTCTTGCAGGACTCTTTTGAGCTCTTGAACGGTATCTTCTTCTTTGCCGCGTCGCGTCACGATTCGGCCTTTCTTTGCTGCACGGCTTCCGGTAAGCGTTTGCGTTTCACCACCTGATTTCACCTACGCTGCCGTGGGCGCGCTTTGCCCCCACATCATCAAAGGACTTTATTTCCGTGAGGCCTTGTCTGCTTCCTCTTTCAGTTCGTCAAAGCGAAATTTCAGGGATATTATACCGCCTTCCATGGTTTTGTGAATGACAAACGGCGCGCTTTCATAGACTCGAAGCATGGGGATATTGTCCGCGAGTACGTCCGCCCTGAAGCCTTTTACGCCTCGTTCTTTGGCTATCTCAATCATATAATGGAGAAGGAATGTTGCGATGCCTCTGCCTTGATACGCTTCGTCCACCATGAAGGCTGTATCGGCATAGTCGCTGCCAGGGATTACCATGTAGCGCGCCTCTGCGATCATGCGCCGGTTTTCTCGTGGGCCGATGGTGACAACAAGGGATAAGCCGTTATCCTCGCAAAGATTCAGATACTTCTGCAAATTCGCGAGCGGCATGCTTCTTTTCGGAGCAAAGTATCGAAAATACACGGAACTCTCTGACAAATGATAGAAAAGGTCGCGCATCATGGATTCGTCCGTGGGTTTTGCCACTCGAATGTGGGCTTTGAGCCCTCCTTTGAATTCACGATCTGTCCTTACCCGTTCCCTCAGAGCAGGGGACGCCATGCAGTAGTAAACTTGATTGGGATACACGTAACCACGTCGTCGCGCTTCGTCCATGAGATTGTCACGGTGGTCCGGATGCGCGATTTCTATCAGCGCCATAGCCCTGTCTCGGATCGATTTGCCTCCCAAATAGGCAATGCCATACTCGGTCACCACGTACTGCACTTCCCCGCGATTCATTGTAATAGCCGCTTTTGGACCGAAGGAAGGCACGATGGTGGAGCGCCCTGTTTTAAGGGAGGTGGATCTTAGACACACCACTGATCTCCCTCCCTGGGAAAGGGCAGCGCCTCTCATGAAATCATGGTCCCCGCCTGATCCCTCGAAAGCAGTCCAGGTGGGTTTGCCTTGCCTGATTTGACCCCTGAGATCGACTTGAAGCGCAAGATTGATGGAGATCATGCGGTCATGCTGCGCGATAAAAGAAGGATTCAACACGAAGTCAGATGGATAAAACTCCACCACCGCATTGTCATGCACATAGTCGTAGAGTTTCCTGGTCCCCATACAGGTCGTCGCCAGGGATTTCCCACGATACGTTTTTTTGGTGCTGTTATCGATGGCTCCCGTCTCTATCAGGTCCATGAGCGCGTCAGTAAATATTTCTGTGTGAATGCCAAGATGTTTCTTTTCCTTTACGTAATCCATCAAGCCTTTGGTGATCCCCGCAAATCCAAACTGTAGAATGGCGCCATCTTCGATAAGTTCGCTGCAGTACTTGGTGATTTTTTTCTCTCGATCTCCCAGCGTTTCTTCGGGCAATTCAAACAGTTCGTCGTCATGCTCTACAATGTAGTTGATTCGCTCTAAGGGTATGAGCGTATCGCCGTGGGTGCGGGGCATATTGCGATTCACCTGAGCGATGACGAGTCTTGCGGACTCGACGGCAGAAAGACAGACGTCCACAGATGTGCCGAGACTGAAACGCTGGAAGCGATCTGGTTCTGACACCTGAATTATGGCGACATCAATGGGAATGCGCCTGTTTCTGAAAAAGGAAGGAATCTGAGAATGGAAGAGAGGTATGTAATCAGCCTCGAGCCCTTCTTGCGAATCGTCTCCTAGGCTGCCCATAAAAAAGGTCTTGATTCTAAACCTGTCTCGGCCTAACGAAGCAAGCTTACGCGTTGATTGACTCGTCATGAACTGGATAATTTCAACGTCTTCGACGCGAGATTTCACCATTGCTTCCACAATGATTGTGGGTTCCGCGCACATGCTCCCCAGAAATACCCTATCTCCATTCTTGATGCGGCGAACCGCTTCTTCAGGCGCTACCACTTTACTCGCGTACTTTTCTTTTCCATTCATGTGCGTTCACGGCCATTCCGCTGCCGCCGACTGTCTCTGAAGATCCCGATTCACGGTAAAGGTCGCGGGCAGCATATGTTCAGCTTTCTTGACAGAGTTCGCTGAATATTCATAAGTAGTGATGTCCTTACATTACATCTTCTCCAGCGTAAAGTCGATGCTATTGCCTGAGACGCGAGGCTATTTTGAAACGGATGTACTGGTGATCTGCAACGGCTCTCGAAGAAAACCGAGAACTCGACTCTGGCGCCTCGGCTCGATCGAGATAGGCGGAGATTTTTTCGTCGCCTCTGGATCTTTGCGGCAACAAAAAAGCTGGGAGGCGCCATGAAGAGCGATGTGAAGCAATCTCGTGTGATATATTTGAGCGACACTATGGAAGGGAGATTTATATGGCAAGAAGCAATTTGCAGTCTCTCAATGAGAGAGAATTGCGCACCCTCAAAGAGTTCGTGGAAAACACTCTTCGGAAAAGCGGCAACTCCCTCATGGAAATGTACGGCAAGGGCAACAAACGCACGAAATTCGACGACGAACTCGTCACTGAGGCGGACAACATCGTGTGGACCACCATATCTTCGAAGATTCTCTCGAGCTTCGAGGGACATGGATTTCTCAGGGAGCTCACTGAAGATGACTTGTCTGGGGATAACTGTCCACGCTTTTTATGGATTCTGGACACACTGGACGGCGTTGCATCGTTTCAAGCTGGCATGCCTGTATGGGGCATCAGCGCGGCGCTCTTCGAGCTTTTTTGGCCGGTGCTCGGGTTTTTATATCTTCCGGTGACCGGCGAGCTCTACAGCGCGTACGCCGGGAGAGAAGCGCTGCTCAACGATTCCCCCATTCGCGTCCGCGAGGACCCGACCGTAGACAATGAGAGTTTGGTGCTTGTGTATTCTCGGTTCCATCAGGACTTTGTGAGCGACTTTCCTGGGAAACTTCGCAACTTCGGCTCCTCGGCCGGTCACTTGGCCTACGTGGCGCGGGGAGGCGCGGACGCCTGCATCTTGAAAAATGTAAATATACAAGACCTCGCCGCGGGCAGCATTATCCTCGAAGCCGCTGGGGGACAAATAAAATTCTTTGATGGTTCGGATTTTCACGTCGGCGACTATTTTGACGGCAGAAGGATCGATCAGCCTTTGATTGCGGCCCCTAAAGATACACATGAGTCGTTTTTAAAGCATTTCAAGAGAAAATAGTTTCATGCGGTTTGTATGGGGTTGCCCGTCATATTTTCAGCTCGATGGAACGCTGCGCGATACAAAGGTAGCGTCTTTTCCTTGACCAACGCACAGGGGAAGGTTAATTTAAGAGTGGTGGAATAGAAAGCGATCTCTGGATACGACACATGTACGGTCTGGAAAAACGATCCGAAAAGATTCTCGAGGCGCTCATCGCCGAATATATTGCCACGGGCGATCCGGTGGGCTCACGTACTCTTTCGAAGAATAAAGAAATCGGTTTGTCCGCCGCGTCCATCAGAAATATCATGAGCGATCTCACCGAGTATGGGTACATCACGCAACCCCATGCCAGCGCCGGCAGAATACCGACTGATCTAGGGTATCGCCATTATGTGAACAGCATTTTAGGTGTGCGAGAGACCGGTCAGCGTGACTTCGCGGAGATAGAATCCCTCATCAAGAGCGCGGGATCAGACGTGAGAGATGTTTTGAGGCAATCTTCCCTTGTGCTCGCAGGGCTTTCCAAACAGGCAGGGGTTGTTTCCTCGGGCCCCGCGGGCGAACAGACCTTCAAGACCATAGAATTCATCAAAGTGGCAAGGGAACGCATCCTTGTGGTTCTCATTTCGGCCTCCGGGTTTGTCCAAACCAAGACCATATTTGACGAGGACGACATTGATCAGGAAACCCTGGAAATGTACGGCCGAATGCTCAACGATATGCTCAAAGACCTCGACCTCCAGCAGGCCAAAACGCGCATAGAAAAAGAGCTGGCCCGGGAAAAGACCCGAGTGGACGCGCTCCTTGCCAAGACCCTGAAGATGGGGCACATCGTGCTGTCGCAGTCCGGCCCCCGTGAAGTGTTTATTCAGGGCCAAACAAACATTCTGGGCGACCCTGAATTTTCACAGATAGAGAAGCTCAAGGCGCTTCTTCAGGCCTTTGAGGAGAAAAGTAATCTTCTGAAGATCCTTGATAAGACGCTGCGCGCTGAGGGCATACAGATCTTCATCGGCTCGGAGCACGGGTTGCAAGATCTCGATGTGTGCACCATTATCGCCTACCCTATTCGAACAGCCGACACCGTCGTGGGCAGTATAGGCGTTATTGGCCCAAAACGAATGAATTACCAAAAAGTGGTGCCTCTCGTGGACGCCACGGCCCGCGTTTTGACAAAAATCCTGGGCCGGCTTATCGAGCGAACGTCCTAAGGTCCCCCTCCCCGTTTTCACGAACCGCTATTCGTGGTTTCACTGATCAGTTGCGCAGACGTCAGGATGCGAAATAACGGCGCTAAAATCAATGAGTCATAGACCTTGAGCGTCGCGTCGTGGAGGTCCCTCTGGTGACAGGCGCACCCGTCCGAGACAATTACCGCTTTGAAATCATTTTGAACTGCGTCAAGCGCGCTGAGCAACACGCAGACGCTGGTGACGATGCCGCATACCGCAACCGTATCCACCCCCCAGGTACGCAGCGTCTGATCTAGGTCTGTCTTGTAAAAGGCGCTCATGCGGCGTTTTGGCAGATAGTGATCCGTTGGCTGCATGTCCAGTTCGCTGAGAGGTTGGTCTCCTCCTGTCCCACGAATGGCGTGAGGCGGCATCCGCCCCTTGAAGATAAAATCGCCTTCCATGAAGCTGTCGCAGGCAAACACAACGCGACCGCCATTTTCTCGAAAATGGCGCACTAGGCTTTTGACGGTTGGCAATATTCTCGCGACTTCTCTATCCAGCGGACCAGCGCCGTTTGGATTGACATTGTCTTTAATGAGATCGACCACCAGGAGGGCCCAGTTCTTCACCCTTGTACACCGCTCTTTCTTGCCCACAGGGCATAAATGGGATCGCTCGGTATGCCGTATGAATAGTACTTGTCATCCTTGGGTCTCGGTTTCCCTTTGCTTTCCAGCGATCCTTCCACGAAAAAGCCCCCAGCCAGTTGAAAGTAACGTTTCACCAAGTCACAGCGCTGGCTTTCCGTGAGTGTTTTCCATATATATACCGCTTTTGGAGGAAACATTCTATTGGAAAACACGACAATAAACAAACCCTTTGGCTTCAGTATCCGATGCACCTCTCTGAACAATTCCACGGGGTGCACCACGTAATCGATGGATACTGTGTTGATCACCACATCAAATTCGTTGTCCTCAAAGGGAAGGTGCGGGTCCGCGTTGAGATCGTGAACAACTGTCTGCGTCAAAACGGGATTGGCGTCCAACTCTTCCTGGTTCAACCCCAGGCCCACAACCGCGGATGGTTCGATGTCGCTCCTGAGATGAGAATCGTGACTGGCCATGAGGTCGAGGATGCGCGATCCTTTTGGGATGAGTCTCGCGTACAGGTCTTCGACCGTTGACAACGCCAACGAATCCAAATGATTTACAAACCGCGGTTTCCGATAAAAGACCGGATCGGGCCTGTCGTCGTCTCGCACGAAATGCTCTGTCTTGATCATATCCTCAATATTCATTGGAGCCGCTCAAAAAAACCGATCCTCAAAGCATGGGCAGCCGCAATGGCCGCCTGTTCTTTGGGGACCTCGTTTGAAAAGGGACCCCGCCGCGCGTTTTCAGTCAGGGTCCCTGTATTTTGTTAGCGCTGCTACTTGGCCGTCGCGCCGGGGGCAGACGGCGTGCAAATAAGATTTTTCAACGCATCGGACGACCACACTGCCATTGGCCCGTACACCCCGCGGGGATCTACACGGCACCGATACCCTGTACGCTCTATCCCTTGACCGTCGAGCACCTGCCAACTGTTTTTGTAATATGTGCACTCGTCGTTAAAACACACGTAATGAATCTCGCCGCCCCAACTGGAAAGTTCTGGCGTTCGAATCGGATCCATCTTTTCCCCGCAATAGGGGCATACCTGATCTTTCTCCATCTGCATTTCCTCCTTGACGACCGGCTGCAATGTCGTGCGGACGTCATATTGTTGCACACACAATAGTCGGCGTGAGACGCAGCGTGCGACTGCCTTCCAGTATGTTTTCTGCGCAGGCGCTTTTGCCTATACTCGACGCCAGCTTTTGTCTTACAATATAACTATCTACTCACGGAATCATCCGCAAGATAGTAAAAGGTTTTTTTTGGCTGCAACCCGTCTATCCGTCGAAGCGCAGCAAAGAGCGCACTGGAGGTCTCTCGTTATGGTTTCTCCCCAAGCCGCCAACAACGCAGAGATGGTTGAAAGAGCCATTTTGCTCGGTATGAACGAGGGCGTACTCACGCTTGAATGCACGGGAAACATCTTCACCGTCAATCCGGCAGCCCTACGCATCCTCGGGTATGCCAGGGAGGAACTCGAAGGTCGCCATTTCCGAAGCGTCTTTGAACCAGAGAAAATAAACAACGCGTTCCTCGAGCTCGTTGACGCTGTACTCAGCCAGGGGTCCCTGCACCCGCACCGGGAGATTGTCTTTCACAGAAGAGATGGTCAGGCAGTCGATCTCTCCGTGAGCGGGTCTTCTCTGGACGCCGATGTGTGCGGCCCCGCTGTACAGAATGTAGTGCTGGTATTTCGAGACATCACCGCTTTCAAATCCCTTCAGCGCGCTCGAATGAGGGCTGTCAACCACCTTGCCCACGAGATCACCACGCCCCTCTCCATTATTCAAGCATCCGTAGAACTACTCATGAGAGACGAAACCTTGCCTCCACAAACCCAACGCAAGTTTGAGAGGATTCATAGGAATGTGCATCGCCTGCTGGAACTCCGCGGCGTACTGGAAGAGATCCTGGATCCGCCGCCGTACGCGCCGCGAGAAACGATGCTTAAAACTTTGCTAGAAGCGGAAATGCAAAAGGCGGCTCCTGAGTTTGCGTTTCGTTCGGTAAATATATCGCTTAAGGTGGAGGACGCCTTTACGGACCTCATTGATGCTCGTATATTCGCGTTGGTCTTTCACACGCTCCTGAAGAACGCGGTCGAAAATACGCCCGACCAGGGAGATATCTTGATATCCATGGCGCCGCACGCGGAAGGCCTTCTGCTGAGCGTCCAAGATTGGGGAGTAGGGATTCCTCTTAGCGAGCAGGAGTTTGTGTTCGATGCATTTCACAATATTCAACGTACTGAAGATTACGCCACGAAGACGCCGTTTCAGTTCAATGCAGGCGGGAAAGGTCTCGAACTCTTTCGGTTAAAGGTTCTTTCCGAGACGCTGCCATTTCGAGTATCTTTTCGGAGCGAGAGATGCCATTTTATTCCGGCGATCAGCGATCTTTGCCCTGGGGATATATCTCTCTGTCCTCACATTACGGGCAAAAGCGAGTGCCTCGCATCCGGCGGATCTTGTTTTGAGGCCCTTTTCACAAGAAACCGCAACTCATAACAGTTTATTGGTTCTAGAAAGGCCACGTGTTATGGATGAAGCCCTTCAAGCGCGACTGAACAGAATGTTTTATCCTTCGTCGATAGCCGTCATCGGAGCGGGCAATGAGCCCGATAAAGTCGGCCACGCGATCATGGACAGCATTGTCACCGGTGGATTCAAAGGCCGCGTCTACCCGGTGCATCCTCGCCACGAGACCGTCTTGGGCCTCCCTGTATTCCGGTCGCTGGACCAACTACCGGAAATTCCAGATTTGGCCGTAGTGGCCCTCAATCAGCATTCCACTGTGCGCGCAACGCGGGAACTGAGCGAGATGGGCGTCGGCGGCGCAAGCGTGATCGCGGGCGGGTACGCAGAAATGGGCGAAGACGGCCGCCAATTGCAAAATGATTTGCAAGCAGCGGCTGGCGATATGCCCGTAGTCGGTCCCAATACCCTCGGATTCCTGAACACCTGGGCTGATCTGAATGTGACCTTTTACCCGCGGGTTCTCCGCCGAGGTTTGGTATCGTTCCTTAGCCAGAGCGGCGGCATAGGCCTCGCTTTGAAGGGTAAGGCCGACGACGAGGGGCTCGGTTTTTCAAAATGGATTGGCGTCGGCAATCGCGTGAATTTGGAATTCCATACGCTGCTGGATTACCTGGCACACGATCCCCATACCAATGTCATCGGCGTATTTGCCGAAGGGTGTTCCGACCCGCGCACACTCATGTCCACCATACGCAGCGTGGCACCACACAAACCCGTGGTCTTTTACAAGGGGGGGCGTGGAAAAGGCGCTGACCGAGTCACCATTAGCCATACAGGCGCAGCGGCCGGCGAGGACGCGATATGGAATGGGGCGCTGGTCCAGGCAGGAGCGGAAATCGTGTACTCCGCGCCAGAAATGATTGCGGTGTGCAAGGCCCTTTCCATAGCGCGACGCCCGGCGGGAAAGAAGATAGGGATTTTCACTCACACGGCCGGGCCAAGCATCGTGGCGTGGGATATTCTCCAAGGAATCCCTGACTGCGAGCTCTCGAACCTCAAGCAAGAAACGCTCGAGCGCATTGCGCAGATATTAGGTCCGTCCGTGCCGGTTGTGTACAAGAATCCGGTGGACGGCGCGGCAGGAGCCTTCCTCGCCGCTCCCTATCACGACATAGCCGACGCCATTCTTGCAGACCCTTCTGTCGATGCGCTGTTGGCGATATTTTGCGAGCACAAGAATTGGCCGTACCCTAGCAACGCCCTCATCGACTTGGCGAAAAAATATCCAAAACCTATTATCGCGTGCTTCATAGGGACTATTCAAAAGATCGAGCCGAATCGGCGTCAGCTCCACGAAGCCGGAATCCCCACATACGTCATGCCCGAAGAGGCGGCCCGAGGGCTTGCTGCGCTGCTGAAACGAACGCCTTAACGACGGAAACCGACTACTGAAATTTGCCTGCCTGTCCTGCCGTTGTCCCGTCTGTACGAGAAGAAGAGATCTTCTCTGCACTTTGTGCAGAGCCCGACCTTTTTGATATTGGCTTCCGGGACGCCGCAGCGCACCATCTCAGCTTTATTGATCTCTGCCAGATCGACGAAAAATTTGCGGCGCGCGTCTTGAGATGTCTGATCAGATGTAACCGTCACGTAGTTGTCAGCACCGGCGATGTGCGCATCGAGCGCATCGATTACCTCTTCACCGACTTCGTAACAACACACGCCTATACAAGGACCCAGGGCGATAAACAGGTCTTCGGGTTGGGTATGGTAGTTCCGCTGGAGGGTTTGGATAACTTTCCGGGCCAGCCGTTTTACTGTACCGCGCCAACCCGCATGGATAGCTGCAGATACGCGAGCGGCGGGGTCCATCACCAGTATGGGCAAGCAGTCCGCAGTCCTGATCGCAGGAAAGATTCCAGGCTTCTCGGCAATAATTGCGTCAGCTATGGGCGTGGTTGACGGCGGAGACGACAGACGTACGATCTCGTCGCTGTGACGCTGATCGCACATGATGATGGCGCCAGGATCTACCCCGAGAAATTCCGCAACGACCCTTGCATTTTTTCGTATGTCTTCGTCTGCGGACAACCGTGAAAAACTGAGCGAATCCTCTGGCGGCGGAGAATAACCGCCTTGGCGCGTAAAAAAAGTTGCGGCTGCCTCGAACATCGGCGCTCGAGGGTCTTCGTAGGCAAGGCCGTTCTTCTGTATATTTAGGGCGTCTGATATAGATTGCGACTTCATGGCGATGATCACATTTCACGGAATGAGATGGTTTAGCGGAACCCTGCGCTTGACACGCGCATAATAAGATGGAAAAAGAATAAGGGTTTTTTTCATCGATTGCAGCAGCAGCATACGGATAACTCGGGATGGCTACGGTTCATTTATCGAGGATAAGAAATATAGGGATCACTGCGCACATCGACGCGGGGAAAACCACTCTGTCCGAGCGCATACTGTTTTATACAAAAAAGATCCACAAAATAGGAGAGGTTGACGAAGGCTCCGCGACCATGGATTACATGCCCCAAGAACAAGAACGGGGCATTACCATCACCTCGGCGGCCACGACTTTTCATTGGAGAAATCACGAAGTTCACCTCATCGATACCCCCGGCCACGTAGATTTTACCATAGAAGTAGAGCGATGTCTGAGGGTTCTCGATGGGGTGGTTGCGGTCCTGTGCGCGGTCGGAGGCGTTGAGCCCCAAACAGAAACGGTCTGGCGTCAGGCGGATCGATACCGCGTACCCAGAATAGTTTTTGTCAATAAACTCGATCGCATAGGCGCGAATTTCACGAGAGCCGTCCAGATGCTCCGGGAAAAACTCGGCGCCAATCCGGTACCTATACAGCTCCCCTTCATGGGAGACGACGAATGCCTCGGCGTCATCGACCTCATACGAATGAAGGCCCTGACATGGGACAAGGCGTCTCTCGGCGCCGAAATATCTGCCCAAGACATCCCTGCTCATTTGCTTGAGGATGCGCGACGCGCGCGGCAATTCATGTTGGAATCAGCCGCGGAAATGCAGGAAGACCTTCTCGAGTTCTACCTCGAAAATGACGACCTGGACGAAAAACAGATCATCGCGGGTTTGCGCCAAGGTGTGATCTCCAATCGACTCGTTCCTGTGCTCTGCGGATCAGCCCTCAAGAATATTGGCGTTCAACCCGTCATTGACGCGATCATCGATTTCCTTCCCTCGCCATTGGATGTGCCGCCCGTGTCCGGCATCAACCCCTTTACCGGCGCTCAGGAGACGCGTCTTCCCAAAATAAAGGAGCCGCTGTGCGCCCTTGCGTTCAAGGTGCTCATGGACCAGGGAAGAAAGGCGACGTTTTTGCGCGTGTATTCCGGGGAACTTCGAGCAGACACAGAGGTGTACAACGCCACTCGCGGGAAAAAGGAGCGAGTGGCCCGGCTCTTTCAACTCCACGCGAACAAGAGAGAGCGCATCGATTCCGCGCCGGCAGGCAGCATCGCGCTCGTCGTCGGGCTAAAGGACGCCATTACCGGCGACACCATCACCGATCCTGCGGCGCCGCTTGTCCTTGAATCCCTTGACCTTTACAAACCGGTCATCTCCGTCGCCATTGAGCCAGAGACGCGAGGAGACCAGGAAAAGCTCCACGCCGCCTTGGACAAGATCTCCCTCGAGGATCCCACGTTTTATTACACCGAGAACCAAGACACGGGCCAGTTGATCATCTCAGGTATGGGTGAGCTCCATTTGGAGATTATTCTGGATCGATTACAGAGGGAGCATGATGTGCACGTGCGGACCGGTAAGCCGCAAGTGCTCTACAAGGAGACCATCCTCTCGTCTGCATCCGCTCGCACCAAGTTTGACCGTGAAATCCACGAGGCCCGCCATCTGGGAGAGGTCGCCTTGTCCGTGGAGCCTACCGAACGAGGAGCGGGCTTGATCTTCGAATCAGCGCTGCCTCCGGACGCCGCCCCGCGAGACCTCGTTGCAGCCGTCCAACAAGGCGCGGCTGAAGCGATGCTTGCTGGGGTCGTTTCCGGGAATGAAGTCGTTGATGTACGTGTCCGTCTGCTCGAGTTCGGCCAGGATCTGGCGTCCATGACTCCCTTGGGCCTGAAGGTCGCAGCTAGCCACGCGTGCAAAGAGGCTTGCGAAAAGGCGTCCCCCGTGCTGCTCGAACCCTTCATGAAACTGGAGATTACCGTCCCTGACGAGTTTGTGGGAGAGGTGATTGCTGATTTAAACAGTCGCAAGGGAAGACTGGACGAGGTGGTCCCCGGCTCCGGATACTCCGTAATCAAAGCGGTGTGCCCTCTGGCCACGATGTTCGGCTATTCTACGTCTCTCCGGTCGTTGTCCCAGGGACGCGGCGTTTTTTCCATGCAGTATTCGCATTATGACGTGAAAACGTCCAGCTAGCCGCCGAATAAGCCGGGAGTCTTCGAGTTCGCGACTATGTCCCAAACACGCTTTGCCGCCAGTCGCCCCTTGTTTTTACCTGAAAATGCCTTGGTCCTCTTCAGAACGGTATTTTCATCTCCCGTTGGGACCCCTTGTCACGGGGGTTCCTGGGAATGACGTGCAGCGAGACAACAGCGCAATTTGCCATTATTTTCAAGAACGGTATAGTGTTCGAGCCAAGATTTCTCGCTTTGCTCGAAGTGACATGGGAGCACAAGGTCAAAATAACGGCGGCGCCTACGTCATGAGTATTTCGCAGAGCGCACTATGAGTGTTACGCCTCGACGCTGTCCTTCTGAAAAAAGGCTCGCGGAGCGCCCACATTAAGGAACGCCGAATTAAAATTCCGATACAGCGCGTGATAATCCTGTATGCGGTGCCATTTCTTGAGATACCCCTCCGGCAGGTCCTCTCTCTCTTCCACTGACGACCACCCCCCTGGTACGGGAAAGGCGTAATAGGGATACCTCCGGGGAATTCCTCGGATGAGGATGACCTGCGACAGCGTCCATTCCCTCAGCGCCATGTACACCCTATGCATGCCGTCATTAATGATGAAGTGAATGGAACCGTCTTGCTCGACTGATTCCTCCACCACAGGCGGCAGTAGATCGATTGGCGACCCCACATTCTCTAGCCATAAACGCACGAATCCGTCCAATTTGTAAATGTTGCAGCCGTGTTCGCTCAACGCCCATTTCAGCTCCCTTACCTTTTTCAATTCGGATTTGAGAATATAATTCTGAGGCGGGGATAGCACATGGGGCTTGACCGTTTCCAGAGAAATGAACGCCTTTTCGTAGATGTGAACCTCCGGTTGTTTCAACAGGGTCACATTGCGTAGCTTTTCGATAAGCTCGTTTTGGGAAAAATGCTGCAATTGCTTGATGATCATCCGTCTCACTCCTCTGTCTCCCGAGGGGGAGGGCTCACAATCTGAGCGATGGCGTCGGCCCGCAATATGGTCTGTTCATCAACAGGAGTGGGGGCCAATTTTCGCCAAGACTTCTGTTGAAGAATGTCCAGTACGAATCGAAGAGATTCTTCGGACACCCGTATCTGCTTAAATACCCGAAAGGAGCCTTCTGACTCCATGATCCTGCGCCAATAGCGGTCAAATTCTTTGTTCAGCGATTCGTAGGGCTCTTCGTAGTACACTTCTTGGATGCCAGCTTGAATCAGTTGCTTGAAACACCAGTTGCATGGCTCCAAGGTGCAATAGAGCGTCGCCCCTTCCAACGGGATGCCGAACCGCGCAGCCTGGTCGATCGCGTTTACCTCGGCGTGGCTCGAGATGCAATAATTGTACTTGTCCGCGTCGCTTGCCCCTATGCTCCTGCGGAGGCAAAAGTCAGGCCCGCGATCAGTGCAGTGCGGCGCTCCATGAACCGCTCCATTATAGCCAGTCGCTAGTATCCTGTTTTTACGTACGATCACCGCTCCTATTTTCCTCGAATTGCACGTCGATCGCGCGCTCACCAGCTTCGCGAGCAAGAGAAAATACTCGTGCCACGTCGGTCTGTTCATTTTTCTCCTTGAGGCTTTAACCCATCGTTATTATCCGCAACAGATCAATACTCAGGGGTTATTTTTTGGCAGCGGCTCTACAACCGATTTGATCCTGCCGGATTCCACCAACTCCATGAATTCTTCCCCTAATATATCGCTCAGCTCCGCCACTCGGTCCCACCTCTTGATTCGTTCCAGGGGCGCGTCCATAAACCTGATGAAATCGTCCCTGTCCGGGATTCGACCGTCTGGCAAGAGTCGGACGAAGTCCTCGGCTGGGAAGATCTGAACCACGTTCCCCGTGACCTCGGGACGCGGCGTCCGCCGCCGCAGTTTTTTGTCGAACCATCCGGGTACGATTCTTTCCTGGTAATGGAAGAATAACGTGATCTTGTCGTCATCCGGGAGGTAGCACTCATTCAACTGGTAGTCCCGCAGTCCTCCGTCCCTGTACACGCCTGGAGGCGCGTTCGGCACGTCTCGGACGCCTTGGACGATGAACGGAAGAGACCCTGTAGCCAACGCCACTTGGCGCAGGTTTGCTGCGGTGAGGCGCGCCGATCTCCCCTGGAATCCCGAAACAAGGAACAGCGGCTCATGCGCTCCAGAGAAAAACACCACTCTTTCGAAGAACAACCCTGTTCCTCGGGGCGACGCGACATTGCAGAGACCTGCCATTATTAAAGCAGCGCCTTGGACAAACCTATTGTCAACCGCGGCGGGACCTCGCGCCCGTACAGTATGAAGTGCCAAGTCAAAATGCGGATGATGGAGGATGTAGTCCACGTCATCATCCATGAGATAGGCGTCAACATTCCTTTTGAGGGCAAGGGAAACCGTCCGCTGCGTGTCTGACTCAGTGAAGATGTTACGCGAATAAGCGACCCTCAGCCGCTCATAGGCCAGTAGAGGATCCCTGCATGCCATGGCTAGGCAGCGCCACGCGCCGGCTGACGACCCTGCCAGGAGCACTCGCTGGCCCGCGCGTTGCAGTAATCCGGCGCGCATCAGCGCTCTATCGAAGCCCACCGACACAAACCACTTGGGTCCGCCGGCAGGCCCGGCCAAACATCCGATGCGTTCAGGACGAATCCCTTCTTCCTTGACGAGGGGAAACACTTTTTGGCCTGCTTTGACTCTGAGGTATTTTTTCATTGCGTCATATCGTTGTCGAGGTGAGGGGATATTATCAGCGGGTTCTCTCGAAGACAAGACACCTGTTTTACGCTGTTATTTAAGCATGCTATGATAATTACAAAAAATAGCTGTAAAAGATGAATAGAAATCATATTATATTTTTTATCTTACTATACTTTTTTCTTGACAAAATAATTTTGAATGGTATGGATCGCCCTATATCGTCGGACGTGAAGGAGGGTATGTTGAGAAGTTACCTATCCGGAGGCTCTGTCCGCCTCAAATTTCCACTGTGCAACTCTCTATGTTGAGACGACCCGCTGTCGCCTCGCTTTTTTTGGAACGTCGCTCCCAGCTCTCCGATTTTCTGAAAGTAAGTGAGGAATGGCGTATAATATTTTGGAATGCGGAGGCTATTCCTGCGTTCTAAGGGGGGGGCGCGTCGCCGCGTACCAGGGGCAGCTCCTGTTACTCGGCGCCCAAGGGGAGAGGTTCGCTCGCTACTCTTATCTCATATTATGTCGTGATATTAGATAAATATTTTAATTAGTTTAATTTATATATAAGCTATTCATTATAATATACTTTATTTGCATTTTATTTACATAAACGTCATTTGATTTCTCGTAAAAATGACAAGATATTTGGAATTATGTTTATTTTCCCCTTGACAAAATACCTAAAGTTATAGTTTAGCGATTGCAGTTCGTTGAGCTGGGAGGATGGGTGTTATGAGAACAAAACACCGTATGGTACTAGTTTCTCTACTGTTTATCGCTTTTACAACTTGCAGCTACGCCGCTCACCATAACGCAATTCATGTCATCGTCAACGGCAGTCAGCCCCTACAAGGCGTTCCGACCGAGGCGCAGTTCGCCGGCAACGGCGCTGATCAGGCAGGAACGCCATCTGGTTTTGTCCAGGCTTCCGCTCCAGCCCTTGGGTATGAAGTCCCTGCCGGTGCAGGTATGCCGAGGGCCATCTCCAAGGTCAAGCCTGCGGCGTGCCCTGTACCTACCCTTTGCATTCCTGCGCCGCGAAAAAAGTGCGTCCTGGCCAAGAGGGAATGTGGTCAGTGGGAGCTTTCCGTGCAGGCCTTCTTCGCCAGGGTAAAAGGCAAAGTGAGTTGGCCCAATCATCCCACGCTGGATTTCAATGACGACTTGGGACTAGACGGCCACAAGACTTTCTTCGAATACTCTGCCCGTTATCAGTTTAGACCGAGATGGGCCATCATCTATTCCGTTATGCCCATAGAGATGGAGGCAAATTATGTCCATCCGCTGTTCCCTGGGATGGCTTTCAAGAGCAAGTGGGAGAATGTGTATCAGAGGGTGGGGCTCTTGTTTGAACCCATTCGGACATGCAGCGGGGCTATTTCGATTTACAATGCATGGGTGTTCAATGAGCAGAAGCTTACCCTGCACAGCGGAAGCCACTGCCAGGCGTACAGCACCCGGAAGATAGACCGTACCCGCAACATGGTCATGTCCGGAATCGAAATCGAACGATGCATTACCACCAAGTGCAACGGCGGCTCTTTGTCCTGTGACAATAGGGTGGGCATCGCGTACCTGGACGGCGTGTTTGGTCTCGACGTGCAAACGGGTCTTCGTTACAGCATTCCGCTCAATTGCGGGCGGTGGGGTTACGCAAAGGGTGGCTTTCGTTTGCTCGATTTCAAGGAAGATCGAATAGACTACAGAATAGATACGTATCTTACCGGCTGGTTTGTAGAACTCGGTCTCGTATTCTAACGGAATTTTCTTCGGCAGAATGGCGCCGGAAAACTGAATGTCCAATACAACGGGGCTTTTCACCTCATCCTTGAATGAATGTCCTCAATCAGGGACGCGCGTTGAAAGTTCCCTCCTCCGGCGCCATTCATTTTTTTAACCTAAATCCAGAAAAACGAAAAGCCCGAAAACGGCCTTTCGACCGCCCCTTTCTGGGCTTTTCCGAGAGCGAAAGGGTATGTTGAGAAGTGATTGTCTCTTATCACGTTTGGATTTCAGTGCAAGTGTTTTTTGCATTTTTTTTGATATTTCCCCCAACTACCCTTCCGGAATCGATATTCGTTCCCCTTGGGCATTCCTCCTTCCGACGAAATGACAATGACAAGCGCTTCATCGCTCCCTTGCACAATTTAACCGTTCATCGCAAAAACAATTGATAAGAAAATATTTACATATCTTTGCTCTTGTGTTACATTATATTTGACAAAGAACGGTTGCATCCATCTTTCCAGTTGGAGGATTGAATCTATGCTGAGCACTGATGAGACTCGACGCGAAGAAACGTCGTACAAGCCGAGACAGACCGTCGGTTGGACTCAACTACATTCTTGGGTATTCATTATTATCGTGGCTTTGGGCGTCGGCGTGATAGCTATGCAGAATCGCTATCATTATTTGAGCCCCTTGGGTCTGGGCAAGGCCTACAGAATTGACAAGCTCTTCGGAGGCATTCAAGAATTCGATCCCTCTGCTGGGTGGATCACCGCTCAACTCGCTGTTCCTCCGCCTTCGCCGGCGTTGTCCATGATGGAGCCCCCTGGTCCGCCTGTGGCTTCCCGAGCGGTTCCCATGAACATGCCTGCGCCAGCGACGCCGACTGAAGTCCCGACGCCGGCTCACCCTACTGAGAAAGGATTCCAGGAGCAGCCGGCTGCTCCGGGTACACCGCCGCCCGCTCCTCCCGAGCAGACCGTGTCCCAGCCCGCGGCCAAGGAAACCCCCGAGCTCTCCAACGAGGAAAAATTCCAAAAATTCCAGAAACTGTTTCCCCAATTCGGGCAGGAGGAGTTTCAATTGGCAAACGACGACCTCTATCCTGACTGGAAGGCGAACGTGTCAAAGTCTGGGACATGGGATCAATTCCTGACCGTGTATCGCGATTTTGTACAGTGGTGGCTCGACGCTGGTTCACCGCCGGAACCGGGGTTCAAACTCTGGAAGGAGTTTCTCGCATCTCGTCGCCCGGCTGAGAAATGATCCTGCCAAGATGATAGGCGCTGATTGTCACATACCCTCCTCAAGGTAGGAGGGTATTTTCATCTCTGGGAGTTCCTTAAGCTATTATTAGATAGCCGTAAAGGGCTCTGGGTTGACCGTGAGGAGGGGGTCGTTACGACGCTTTGGCCGTGGCAAAGATCATACGGCCTGCCGTGGTCTGCAGCACGCTCGTGACAACTGCCTCGATGCTCTTCCCCATATACCTGCGTCCTTGTTCCACCACCACCATAGTGCCGTCGTCAAGGTAGGCCACTCCCTGCGTCGGTTCTTTGCCTTCTTTGATAATTTGCACTTTCATCGTTTCACCGGGAAGCACTATGGGTTTCAAGGCGTTGGCCAACTGATTGATATTGAGCACCGGCACCGAGTGCACTTCAGCGACTTTGTTGAGATTAAAATCATTCGTAAGAATCGAATATCCTTTTTCCTTGGCCAAGGCGATGAGTTTTTGATCCACTTCCCTTATGCCCGGGTAATCAGTATCGTCAATTTCAATTTTTACCGAGCATTGCTTCTGCATTTTATTCAGTATATCGAGCCCCCTCCGACCCCTTGTCCGTTTGGTCCCTTCTGCCGAGTCAGCGATCATCTGCAGCTCTTTGAGCACAAATTGAGGAATAATGAGCTGCCTATTGATGAAGCCTGTTTCGCATATATCTGCTATCCTGCCATCTATAATAACGGACGTATCGAGCAGGCTACTCTCAGGCGTGGGTTCCGAATCCGAACTCCCGCGCTGGTGCTGAACTAGTTTGGGGAATGACATCCAACCCCAATAGATGCAGTACGCGGTCAATAGCAGCGCTGCATAACCGAGAACGATACTGATGATGTTAGGACCGCCTACGGTGAACAACACAATGGCCGTCGTCAGAACTCCCAAGAGGGCTCCCAACGAGCCGGCGGCGCATGCAGCTATTAAACGCAGCGGTTCTTTGCGGAATAAGCTTCCCAAAACGAGAGCGCTAAGCAATCCAACGCACAGCCCCAGGGCTCCGAACGCCCCCGTGAGAAACCACTCACTGTAGAAATTGTATCCTGCAATCGAGAAAAAAAGCGCACTGATAATGCACAGGCTGACAGTCGCTTTCACAGAAGGCATTATGGTAATTTCCTTTCAGCCTGTATAGTCGTGACTGCGCTTTACGATTCTCCCTCCGGACTCGGAGCATCTTTTTTGGCAAAAATGTTGCTTATGGCTCGTTCTATTTCGCTCTCGCTTATCTTGCGCGCGATAGAAATCTCCTTTATCAGGAGATTCTTTGCTTGGTCGAACAGGCGTCTTTCCCCATGAGAGAGGTCTTTGTTTTCTTTGAGAAGGGTAAGGTCTCTGAAGACCTCAGCGGCTTGAAAGATGCTTCCGCTCCTCATTTTTTCTTGATATTCTCGGTGCCTGCGGTTCCAGGTCTGCGTGTCTGTCTTCATTCCACGTTTTTTCAATATAGCCAGTACCTTGGGAACCTCGGACTCATCTACTATCTTCCTTACTCGATTGGACTCGACTTTATCAACGGGCAGCTTGATAACGGGTTTTTCATTGGCGGTTTTGATTTCGGTTTCCAGGATGTAGCACATCTGGTAGGAATCTCCTATTTTTTCCGATCGAATCTCCGTTATTCGTGCAACGCCATGGATCGGATACACCACCACATCTCCGACCTTGAACATATTGCCAGCTCCCTTCTCCATATCTAAAAAAGCTCCTCGATCGGTAATCTATGATATGTCTCTATCCGTTCACAGGGTTTCTTCACACGTCGTCCTTTTGAACAGGGCTGATTTGTTTCCAGTCTCGCTTATAGGGTTGTGTTTTGTTGCGGGATACCGTTAATATGCGCCGAGGCAGGGTATGCGCGCCCCTCACCACCGTTCCGTCGTTGGAAAATGAGAATATACTAGGGATTGTGGTTTGTCAACAAAAAAGCACAATATGGAGTAAATATGGCATCATACGTCCTGTGTCTCGTGACTATTGACGATATTGAAAAGGCCGCCGACATCGCGAAGGCGCTCGTCTCCGAAAAGCTGGCTGCGTGTGTCAACATTCTCCCCGGCCTGCGATCCATCTATTCCTGGAAAGGGGAACTCTGCGACGAATCGGAATGCCTGCTTTTCATAAAGACCTCTGGGGATGGCTATCCCGCTCTCGAGGCCCGTGTGAAGGAGCTGCATCCGTACGAAGTCCCAGAAATCATCGCCATACCCATTGAACGAGGGCTGTCTGCGTATCTCCGGTGGATTGATGACAGTCTGCGAGGAAAGTAGCTTCCGCTCTCTTGTAAGCGCAGGCAGTCGAATTCTTGGCATCCGTCTGCCCGGGTTCGCTTTATCTGTTTTCGAGCAGTACGCGGAGTTTCTTCTTCAGTGGAATCGCCGACTTAATCTCACCTCTCTCCAAGCGAAGAAAGACCTCGCGGTACTACATTTCCTGGACTCCCTGACCATTCTCAAGCTGCTCCCTCTGGGCGCCAGGTCCCTGCTGGATATCGGAAGCGGTGCAGGCTTTCCCGGGATGGTTTTGAAAATTGCCCAGCCTCAATTGAATGTCTTTTTGCTCGATCCCAACCAAAGGAAGATGGTTTTTTTGAAAAACCTTTGCGCTCATCTGCAGCTCGCTGGCGTGCATTTCCTGCCTACGCCGATCCAAGAGCTTCCGCTTCAGTCGTACTCGCAAGCCTTCGACGCCGTGGTCTCACGCGCGCTTTCTCTACGGAATGAACAGATTCGAAAGATTCAGGAGCTGCTTTCGTGCAGCGGTCTGTTTATCTGCATGCGGGGTCCGGCGTCCTTTGGCGATGCTCTGAAGATCCCTTATTTCAAGCTTGCGACGTATTGGGGGGGATATTTGCCGTTCCTTCCCGTGTACCGCCGAGTACTGGGATATGCGCCTTCTTGAAATTTCTCTGGGAATGAGCTTCGGGCTGTCTCATTCGCAAGTTCTTTTGAAAACTGCTGCGGCCGTATGCTGAGAAGGACCTTTGTCGTTTTACCTGAAAACGGCATCGTTCGCCTTAGAATGGTATTTTCATCTCCCGTTGGGATCCCTTGTCATGGGTGCTCGAACGAGCGAGGCTGGAGCGAAGCGACAGGGAGCGACTGAGAATTCTTCTTCGTCTGCGGGCCAAGATTTCTCGCTGCGCTCGAAATAACAGAGAGCAAAGGGCTCTACGTCACAGCCGCCCCTCGAATTCTCGATTTATTCTGAGAAGCGCTATATATAGCGCTTCTCAAGCACAACAAGCAACGCCGCTTAAACCATCTTGGATGACTCATGCGAGCTGTGATCGCCTGGAGGCGTTCGCCGAACCCAAACGATGCAATGGCGGCCTTTGCGTCATTACTCGTTATAAATTTCAAAAGTTATTCTAGGCCTGAGGCTGCAGTACGAACCGTCCATATTTTTTTTTGTCCATCTCATCATTTTATGATAATAGGTTGCCGTCTCCGATCATCAACTATATATTGTGGGTCATTTCGCATGGGACGCGTCATCTGCATATCCAACCAGAAAGGCGGAGTGGGAAAAACCACCACTGCCGTTAATTTGTCTGCGTGCATTGCCCTGGCTGAACGGCGCACACTCCTCATAGACCTCGATCCTCAGGGCAACGCCAGCAGCGGTTTAGGAATCCGCGTTCCTGCTTCCAAGCCATCGGCTTACCATCTTCTTCTAGGAACGGGCGATGCAGCGGACACGGTCGTACCCACCGCCATCGATCATCTGCAGCTTATACCTGCCACGCAGGACCTCATCGGCGCTGAAGTGGAGTTTATCGACGTACCAGACAGAGAAAGCCTGCTGGCGCAGGCCATTTCGCCGCTCATCGCCGCCTACGACTATATTTTTATTGATTGCCCGCCGTCACTGGGACTCTTGACGCTCAATGCGCTTGTGGCTGCGGATTCAGTGCTTATTCCCATTCAATGCGAATACTACGCGCTTGAAGGGGTCGGCAGCCTCCTGAACACTATCCGCAGAGTCACCTCTGCGTTCAATCCCGGTCTCAAAATCGAGGGTTTTCTTTTGACCATGTTCGATCCCAGGACAAATCTTAGCCAGCAGGTGGTCCAAGACGTCCATGAAAATTTAGGAACGCAAGTATTTAAGACTATCATTCCGAGGAATGTGAAGCTCTCGGAATCCCCTAGTTTTGGAAAACCCGTAGTCCTTTACGACATCACCTCTCGTGGAGCGGTAAGTTATTTTGCGCTCGCAAAGGAGATCATCGATGCAGAACACGCCGCAGACGCAGCGAAAACGGTCTGCCTTAGGGCAGGGTCTTAGCGCGCTTATTCCCCTTTCCAAATCTGAATTTTATGACGACAAAAATGCGGTGGTTTCCCTTCCCATCGATTCGCTTGAACCCAATGCGTACCAGCCCCGGAGGTCTTTTTCGGCCTCAGCCTTGGACGAACTCGCTGCATCCATTAAGGAAATGGGGGTGATTCAGCCCATCGTGGTGCGGCGCAACTCCGACGGCGCGTACCAAATTGTTGCTGGCGAGCGGCGGTGGCGCGCGGCGAAATTAGCGGGCTATTCTATGATCCCGGCCATCATCAAAGACCTCTCGGACCAAGAGACCCTCGAGATCGCTTTGATCGAAAACGTCCAAAGGGAGGACCTCAACGCCTTGGACTTGGCCGAGGCGTACGACACACTGCTCAAAAGATTTTCTTATACTCAAGAAACCCTGGCCAAAAAAATTGGAAAGGAACGATCCAGCATTGCAAATTACCTGCGCCTCTTGCGTCTGCCCGATCCCGTCAAGAGCCTTCTGAGGGACGAACAGATCACCTTTGGCCACGCCAAAGCTCTCTTATCCCTCGAGGATGCCGCCGCGCAGCTTAACATGTCTCTCAAGGTTGCAAAGAGAAAGATATCGGTGCGCGAACTCGAAAGAATAGTCGCCAACTACAAGAACCGCCAGACCACATCCCCAGCGTCTCCGCCGAAGCCGAGATCCTCTGGTTCTGATCTCGAACTCGGCCTTTCTCGATTTCTGGCTACCAAAGTTGTCGTCAAGCAACAGCGTGACAGCTCAGGAAAGCTCGAGATATTTTTCCACAACGAGGCTGAACTTGCTCGCCTTCTTGACCTCATGGGGTACTCGGCAGATTTCTCTTGATAATCTTGGGCCAGCGTGCTAGGCTAAAATAAGTTAACTTATTAACATTATTGAGGTTTATTTCTCTTTATGCAAGATCTTTGGCAGCGATGTTTTGATATCCTGAGAACCAAGGTCAACAAGCATGCGGTGTCCACCTGGCTTCAGCCCATAGTCTGCGAAGAAGTTTCTTCCACAAAAATGCTTTTGTCTGTGCCGAACAACTTCTTCATCATGTGGATCAAGGATAATTATAGCGATCTCATTGCTGAGTCTATCATGCAATTGACTGGTCGAAGGTATGAAATTCAGTTCCGATCGCGGGACGAATTTGGGGATTCCTCCCTACCGTCTGAGAGGATTTCCGCTTCGGAGGCGTCGCTTACCCAACATGGTGGAATATCGGACGAGTTCGCGCTGAAAAACAACCTCAATCCACGTTACACCTTCCAGAGCTTTGTTGTCGGCTCCTGCAATCAATTTGCTCGGGCGGCAGCTCTTTCAGTAGCAGAAAATCTCGGCGGCAGCTACAATCCGCTGTTTATCTACGGCGGAGTCGGGCTCGGGAAAACTCATCTCATGAGCGCAGTTGGCTATGAAGTCCTGTCGCGAGATTCCAAGAAGAAGGTATCGTTTATCAGTTCCGAAGAGTTCACGAACGAGATGATCAGCGCAATCCGCTTTGATCGCATGGTGGATTTTCGCAATAAATACCGGAACCTCGACTTGCTCATGATCGACGACATCCAGTTTATTGCGGGCAAGGAGAGGACCCAGGAGGAATTTTTTCATACCTTCAACAGCATCTACGAGGCAAGAAAACAGATTGTCATCACCTCCGATCGATTTCCCAACGCCATCTCGGATATGGAACAACGATTGCGCTCGCGTTTTAGTTGGGGCCTGGTGGCCGATATCGGCATACCGGACTTTGAAACAAAGGTGGCTATTTTGAAGAGGAAGGCATCCGAGGATGCCGTGGATTTACCGGATGAGGTGGCTTATTTCCTTGCCGAAACCGTGGAATCAAATATTCGGGAGCTCGTGGGCTATTTGGTGCGTGTGATCGCCATGAGCACCCTCCAGGCTAGACCTCTTTCCAAGGAACTCGCGCAAAGCGCCCTCAAAGAAATTCTCCACCGCCAGTCCAAAAACATCACGATAGAAGAGATCATCAACAAGGTGGCCAAGGCCTTCAATGTCAAACCGGCTGATATCAAGTCTCGTAAAAAACACAAGTTGTATGCGCTTCCAAGGCAAGTGGCTATGTACTTGGCGAGAGAACTCACGCAATTTTCCTATCCTGAGATCGGCAGCGCTTTTGGAGGGAAGGATCACTCGACCGTCATCTATGCGGCAAAAAAGATGGAGCAGAAGATAACGGCTGACCATTCCTTCAGGATGCTGGTGGATGGAGTGAAGGAGTCTATCCGGAGCTGATGACTTTGCCAATTACCTGTGCACATATTGTGAAGAAGGTATGAAGAAGCGGCGCTGTTTTATGCATCAAGAACATATCAACAAGAAATTTGGATATTTTCCCACAGTCAAACGGCAACGCCAGACTGCTTTTTCCTTGCGTCTCAACGAATTCACAACGTTTACTACGGCTACGATGATATTACATTGTATATCATCTCTCATAGAGGATTGAATCATGATCATACAGATCGAAAAGGACAGACTCCTAGAAGCCCTCGGACGAATAGCGCCCATAGCGGATAAACGAACTACCCTGCCTATTTTGTCGCATATTTTGTTCGATATCGAACTGGATCGAATCATCCTTATGGCTACAGATCTCGAAGTGGGGCTAAAGATATTCCTCTCTGTAACATCAGAAGAAACGGGGCGTATTGCCCTTCCTTCAAGAAAGCTTCTTGAGATTGTTAAAGAGCTTCCTTCCGGCCCAGTAGAAATAGAATCTTCGGATGTGTATCGCATGAGGATTCAAGCGGGCGCGAGTGTATTTCATTTGTCAGGAATGGATCCAGGAGACTACCCCGCGTTTGGAGATTACAGCAGCGTTGAATTTAGCGGCATAGACGCGGAGAGCTTTCACTGGATGATTGAAAAGACATTGTACGCCGCTTCCACAGACGATATTCGTTTCAATCTCAATGGAGTCTTGTTCGAACAGAAAGATCATCTGATGTGTCTTGTGGGGACTGATGGACACCGTTTGGCCTATGCAGAAAATGAATTGGGCATTGCCATTCCACGTTCTCTGGTGGTTCCGAAAAAGGGCCTGAATGAGTTGACGAGGATATTGCAAAGCGCCAAGGGGGAGGTTCAGCTCGGCTTTGACGCGAAAAACATGTATATCAAAAACGATGAGTTTGCCATGACCATCCGCCTCATTGACGGCGATTATCCTGATTATAGGAGAGTTATACCGTCTCAGCCGAGGGGCAAGCTTTCCATCAACGTAAAGAAACTGGTGCAGGGGTTGAGACGAGCCGCAATCTTTACCACTGATAGGAGCAGAGGCATCACGGTGGTCGTCTCAGAGGAAGGCATGATGTTGAACGCGGAGCATCCCGAGTTTGGTCGCTTTGAAGAGAAGATCGGGGCTGAATACGAAGGCGAACCTTTCGATGTGATTCTCAATGTGTATTATTTTATGGAGGCGCTGCATGCCATCGAGTCGGAAGGGGTTACCATCGAGTATTACCGAGAGGCGGGGCCCCTGATTTTGAGGCCGCAGCCTGAGGCAAACTACTTCAATCTTGTCATGCCCATGAAGCGTTAGCGATGGCCGAGGATGGAGCAAGGTGGAGGTCGCGTAAACAAAGTGGAAGAACTGCAATATGGCGCTGAGCAGATAAAGGTTCTCGAAGGGCTGGAAGCGGTCCGCAATACGCCCGGGATGTACATCGGAAATACCGGCCAGGAAGGACTGCATCAGCTCGTATGGGAAGTCGTGGATAACGCAGTTGACGAGGCCCTGGCGGGATATTGCAAAAATATCAGCGTATTGATTCACCTTGATTCTTCAGTCACCATAGAAGACGATGGCCGAGGAATTCCCACTGACATCCATCCTACAGAAAAGAGACCGGCGGCAGAGGTCGTCATGACCGTGCTGCACGCGGGCGGGAAATTCGACAGCAATAGCTACAAAGTGTCGGGCGGGCTCCATGGTGTAGGAGTCTCTGTGGTGAATGCGCTGTCAGAACAGCTCAAATTGGAGATACGCCGCGGGGGGTTGGTATTTCGTCAAACGTATGCAAGGGGAAAGAAACTCACTGACCTGGAAGTGGTCGGGAACACAAAGAGAACCGGTACCAAGGTAACCTTTCGCGCGGATCGAGAGATATTCGGCGACTTGGAGGTAAATTACGACATCGTTGCCGCGAGGTTGCGTGAACTCGCCTACTTGAATCGGGGGTTGAGGATTACCTTCGAGGACGAGCGTTCTGAAAAGGAGCAGGTGGTATTTCAATATGACGGAGGGATCGTTTCCTTTGTAGAGCACCTCAATCGCGCCAAAAAGACCATGGAAGGGCCTCCCATTTATATATGCGGCGAAAAGGACGGCAGCTTTATTGAATGCGCCATACAATACAACGACGGATACAGTGAGACGCTGTTCTCATACTGCAACAATATCAATACGTATGAGGGCGGGACGCATGTGTCTGGGTTCAGAGCTGCGCTGACGCGTACAGTGAATCAATACGCCAATAGCAAGGGCCTGCTCAAGGACGGGAAGACACAGACTACCATTAGCGGCGAGGACGTCCGTGAAGGCCTCACCGCGGTGCTGAGCGTAAAAATGGCAAATCCCCAGTTTGACAGTCAAACAAAGTCCAAACTGGGGAATATGGATATTCGCGGGATTGTCGAGCAGCTTGTAAACGAAAAGCTGTCGGAATACCTCGAGGAGCATCCTGCCACGGCAAAATGGATGGTTCAGAAGGCAATCGATGCAGGCCGAGCAAGAGAAGCCGCTCGCAAGGCGCGAGAACTGACACGACGCAAGGGAGCCCTGGAATCGGCGTCGCTTCCGGGCAAGCTCGCAGACTGTCAAGAGCGTGACCCCGCAAAATCAGAGCTCTTCATCGTCGAAGGCGAGTCCGCAGGCGGTTCGGCAAAGCAGGGCAGGGATAGACAGACGCAGGCTATATTGCCGCTGAAGGGGAAGATACTGAATGTCGAGAAAGCGAGATTCGACAAGATCATCCAAAACCAAGAGATTAGGACCCTCATTACTGCCCTTGGCACTGGAATAGGAGAAGAAGATTTCGATATATCGAAGATTCGGTATCACAAAATCATCATCATGACTGACGCGGATATCGACGGATCGCATATTCGAACTCTGCTGTTGACGTTCTTCTTTCGCACCATGGTAGATGTCATCAATCGGGGCTACCTCTACTTTGCGCAGCCGCCTTTGTTCAAGGTCAAGAAAGGCAAGCAAGAGTGGTACGTGAAAGACGAGAGCATGCTAGACGATGTAATACTCGCCGAAGGACTCGAGAACATTCAGGTGCGGAACGCCGCGGGTGAAACGTTGGATGCGACGCTGCTGACTAATGTGGTGAAAAACCTCCTCCGTATGGAAAAGGTCCTGGACATGTTCGAACGCAGAACCATGGACCGAGTTGTCTTAAAGGAGTTCGCCAGAGAGGGCCTGGAGCGGGGCGTATTCGACGGGAAGGCTGCGTTGCAGGGCATTACGGAACGAGTTGTCCAACGCATAAAGGAAAAGGAAACTGATATCGGCTACATCACGTACGATATACAGGCGGATGAAGAACAATCGACGTATTACGCGACTCTGGAAACTCGGAAAAATGGCATAAGCCGAAAGACGCTCATAGATACGTCTCTCGTAGAATCTCCGTCATTTCAAGAAATCATATCCATCACAAAGAAAGTCAGTTCTTTTGGCAACCCGCCGTTCTATGTACAGGGCGAGGCTGGCGTAGAAGAGATCAGAAGTTTCTCGGAGCTTGTGGAGCACATTGTCGGTATGGGACGCAAAAAGCTTAGCATTCAGCGATATAAAGGTCTTGGCGAGATGAATGCAGACCAACTTTGGGAAACAACCATGAATCCTGAAAAAAGAAAGATATTGCAGGTCACCATAGAAGATGCAGTCAAGGCCACGGAGATCTTTTCGACCCTTATGGGCGACCAAGTGGAACCCAGGAGGGAATTTATCGAACGGAACGCATTGAATGTGGCGAACCTCGATTACTAACGAAATGAAAGACGCGCCTCGGTTCTGATTTCGGTACCGATTTTACGCTTGACCTGGTCGTGCAAGCGGTGTATTCTTCACGCATTCTCAGCAATTCATTATCTTCCAAATAACCACGTTAAGTCGCATCGGGTACGTCATGTGGGAAGGAGCCTCCAATGATGGAAAAGAAATCATCTGTTGGTATTTGCACAAGGTTCTTGGGCGTGTTTTGTGTGATCAGCGTCGCGGCTGCGCTATGCGTCGCACATAGCGGCTGGGCGGTCGCAGTCGATCAAGAGACTCCTCCGGCGCAAGCCACCACTCCGCTCCCTACCGTTCCTGAGAAACCCAAAGGTCCGGATCAGAGCGAAGCAACAAAGCCTGAACCGCCGGCTGCGACGCAAGCGGCCCCGACAAAAGAGGCTCAGCCTACGCTAAGCGTGGAAGGCGGGACGCCTTCTGCGAAACCCGGCGAAACGCCAGCCGTAGTTCCGGTGGAACCGAAGAAAGAAACGGAGGAGCAAAAGGCGGCGCCTGCTCAAGAAAGCAAGAAAGAAGAGCAGGAAAAGAAAGACTCAAAGGAATCTGACGCCCTGTCCAACCAGGCATGCATGGAATGCCATAACAAGGATATTCTCGGTATGTCAAAGGAGGACCTCCTTGACCAGGTCGTGGTGGAAGGAAAGCCAGCGCCGCCAAGGCAGCGCCCGCCTTTTGTCTTTGGCGAACTCAACCTTGCGATTGATCAGAAAAAGTACGAAGAGGGCGTACATGCAGACACTACGTGTATCTCCTGTCATGCCGACATAAAGGACCTTCCACATAATCAGCGACTCAAGGCAGTAGATTGCAAAGAGTGTCATGAGGATTTTGTCGCGAATGTCGAGAAAAGCGCGCATGGGAGTAAATCAGGGAAGCAATCCCCCGGCTGTATCGGATGCCACAACGTGCACTATGGCCAGGGCAAGGAAACCTATGAAAAGGACTTCCAACGCAAGGTATGTCTCGATTGTCACCAAGCCTACAAGATGGATACTATCAAGGGACACGCAGCGCTGTATGAACCAAGAATGCACGTCGCGCTTGATTGCATGCTTTGCCACCACGGCAAGGAGAAAGGCGTTCATAACATCCCTCTGGTGAAAACCTATGTAGTTGCATGCGACGCCTGTCATCAAAAATATACGGTGCTCGCGAAAGAGAAGATCAAACCCACGGATTTCTTCACGTACATTACGATGACGAGCTTTATCAACAAAGATGTGATGAAAAGATTCGGGTACGTCATAGGGGCCAACCGCATTCCTGCGCTGGACACGCTGGTGATCCTCGCGGTTCTCGCACCGCTTGGGCTGCCGGTGGTGCACGGTGGGTTGCGGTTTATCACAAGGCGCAAAGGCCCCATTCATTTGCCGACGGAGAAAATACTGCTTCACCCGCTCATCGAGCGACTTTGGCACTGGGTGCAGGCCTTGTGCATCATTATGCTCATCATTACAGGCATAATCATTCACTGGCCTGAAAGATTTCCCGGCTGGTTCCAATGGGCGGTGAGCGTCCACAACTGGTTTGGCGTCGCTACGGTTGTCGCCTTTATCGTGTGGCTGATCTATAATCTCGCGACGGGCCGCATCAAACACTACATCCCCAGGCGCGGGGAAATCCCCGGGGGGATGATCCGACAGGCTCGTTTCTACGCGTATGGCATCTTCAAGCACGAACCGCATCCGTACGCGCCCACGGAAGACAACAAATTCAATCCATTGCAAAAGATAGCGTACCTGCAGTTTCAGGTGTTCCTCCTGCCGCTTCTTTTGATATCAGGCATTCTCTACATGTATCCTGATACATTCCGAGGCGTGATCAACGCCATAGGCGGCGTTTGGGTATTGAGCATCATTCATTATCTCTTGGGAGCGCTGTTTGCGGCGTTCCTTATGGCGCACCTCTACTTGGCAACCACAGGAGAGACTATCGGCGAGAACTTCAAGGCGATGATTTTCGGGTACGGCCTGAAAGCGGACCACGACGATCACAATAAGGCGTGAAAGGAGAACGAGTCTGACCGGAGGAAAGCACAGGGGCAATGGAATGGCAATGCTGGTAGTCAATGGTGAATACCAGCGGTCTTTCGGCGAGGTAGACACGTTCTTGAAATTTCTGTCGGAATGAGGCTTGGGTTGTCCAGGTCCCAAGCTCTGTTGAAGGCCGCGGCGGCCTGCGGAGAGAAGGGCCTTTGTCATTTTACCTGAAAATGTATTTTCATCTCCCATGGCGACCCCTTGTCATGGGAGTTCGAAGGAGCGAGGCTCGAGCGAAGCGAGAGGCGGCGACTGAGAGATCTGCTTCGTCTGCGGGCCAAGATTTCTCGCTGCGCTCGAAATGACAGAGAGCGAAGCGCTCGAGTTGGAGCCGCCCGTCGAATTCGGGATTAATTCTGAGAAGCTCTCTACAGTTTCTTGCTGCGCTGGAAGCGACAGTACGCGGGATTCCTCTGATAAAACAGGGATAAAAGCGGCCTCTTCTTTCAAATTATCTATTCGTCATATTTAGCGGTTTCCTGAGTCGGTTTGCCTGGGTGTTCCTTTTTGTACTCTTTCACGCTGACGTCTGATTTGAGCCACTCCAAAGCCTTTTGCACCACCACGTCTTTTTCTAAATTTGCTTTAAGGTCTTTCATGAGTCGGCTTTTCTTTTGCTTGGCCTTGTCGGGGTTTTTGGCCTCCTCAGCGGTTTCTTCATCGATTTGTTTCTGCACTTCTTCTTTGAGATCGACGTCAGGCTCTATACCCTTCTTGTCTATGTGGCGTCCGTTGGGGGTGTAGTAGTATGCGGTGGTGAGCCTCAGACCGCCGCCGTTATCCAATGGGATAATGGTCTGCACCGACGCTTTGCCGAACGATTTTGTTCCAAACACGAGTCCTCTGTCGTGATCTTGCAAGGCGCCTGCGACGATCTCCGAGGCGCTCGCGCTGCCCTCATTGATAAGCACTGCGACCTTGAATTTGTATTTCTTTGAATTTGTCGTGGCTCGGCGTTCCATCTGTTGATCCTTGGCCTTGCCGTCGGTGTATACAATTAGGCCGTTTTCCACAAAGAGGTCGCTCACCTTGACAGCCTCATCCAGCAGGCCGCCTGGGTTGTTCCGGAGATCGAGGATTATGCCTTTGATCTTGTCATCGCCTCCCATCTCATCTATGGCCTTTTGCAAATCTTCGTCGGTTCTGTCCTGGAAGTTGACGATGCGTAGATACGGATACCCAGGTTCCATCAACTCTTTCTTCACCGAATGAACTTTAATTTTGTCCCGGGTGATGGTGAAGTCTTTGAACTTCTTCCAGCCGTCTCGCATGATGGTAATGGTCACTTTTGTGCCTTGGGGCCCCCTCATCTTTTTGACGGCATTCATCAATGTAATATTTTTGGTCGATTCGCCGTTGATTTTGATGATTTTGTCCCCTGGCTTCAAGCCTTCCCTGAAGGCTGGCGTATCTTCAATGGGAGATACGATGGTGAGGACCCCATTTTCGAGGGTAATCTCTATGCCCAGGCCGCCGAATTCCCCCTTGGTTTCCACTTGCAGCTCTTTGAATTGATCTTCAGTGAGGTATGACGAATGGGGATCCAGGGATTGGAGCATCCCGTTGATGGCGCCTTGTATGAGCTCCTTGTCTGTAACGTCTTTGACATAGTTCTTTTGTACGATCCCCATGACCCGGCGGAAGAGCTGAAGCTCTTTGTAGTCTGGGGATTTTGTAGCTCCCTGCGCCCAAATGAGGGAACCGGCAGCGAGAATAAAAGACCCGATGACAAATAAGACGATATAGCGCCTGGCGTTGCCTCTTATCGACATGGGATGTCCTCCCGAAGTTTTTTTGGAGCCTGACAGAAAAAATACTCAGCCTTCAAGATTTTGGATGCTATCATACGTTTTTTTCGGTAACAAGTGCAGAGTTGGCAGCAAGGGGTAAAAAGATGGAAAGGTATGAATACAGGGTTGATCCAAGGATAGCGCCGCCGGTGGTGATTTCCATGGCGCTGGGTGCGTGGCTGGTGATCCTTGAGGGATCATCGGAACGCGGTTTGTTCATGCTACTGATACTCCTGCCCTTTTTCTATCTCGGCGCCGAGGTGCTTGCACGGAAGGTGTCCGTTACCTCTCAGGGAGTCACCATACGAAAGCTGCTTCGATCGGTGCACATGGACTGGACCGAGATAAGCACATTGGATTATGTCAGATCAAGGAACAAATTGTTCCTCATTTTCCAGACTCATGATGGAAAGCCTAGTCTTATTACCAATACCATATCGCCGTTCCGCGAACTCGCCAAGAAACTCCTCGAATTTGTCCCGCCTGAAAAGATCACGGAAGGTGCCCGAGAGGCGCTTAACAATCCTCCTGTCAAGAATGGGCCGCTGATTCAAGCGTGGATCATCTGCATTGTGCTTATTGCGCTGATGGCGGGGAAATTTTTCGGGCTGGAGTAAGCGGCGGCAGGCGGCGAATCTTCTTGACATAGGCCTCCCACGGGAATAGTTTGCACTCCCAATAATCCATCAACGAGCGGGGGTTGACGCCCGTGCAGATAACTCCTTTGGCGAGCGGCAGTTCGGGAAATTCGTTTCTCGTACAGGAAAAAGGCTACTCGATCCTGGTGGACGCGGGACTGTCCGCCAAACAGATTACGGAACGCCTGGATCAAGTTGGGGTGGATCCGTCATCGCTGCGTGGGATCCTCGTTTCCCACGGCCACTCGGATCACGTCAAGGGCGTGGGCGTGTTGTCCCGGAAGTACAAGCTCCCTCTGTACATGAACAACGGCACGTGGGAAGAGATCAACCGTTATATCGGGCAGATACACAGCCTTGAGTTGTTTGAAACGGGCCGCGCCTTTCAAGTAGCGTGCTTCAAGGTGCATCCCTTTGCCGTGCCTCACGACAGCGCTGAACCGGTGGGATTTAGGATAAGCGTCGGCGCCGCGCGTCTCGGCATCGCCACTGACTTGGGTTCTATCACGAGCCTAGTGACTACCGTGCTCCAAGATTTGCAAGTGGTGGTGCTCGAGAGCAACCATGACCCGCAGATGCTTCGGGACGGCCCCTATCCTTGGGAGCTCAAACAGAGAGTGAAGGGTCGTTTGGGACACCTCTCCAATGTGGACACAGGGAAGATACTGGAACGCATCGCGTCCGACGAACTACAGGCCGTCATCCTGGCGCATCTTTCAGCAACCAACAATCGCGTCGAGCTGGCCATGGAGTCCGCAAGAGATTCATTGAAGGCTTTTTTGGAGAGGCGTGGAACAATCCATTGCGCCCTGCAACATCAAGTGGGACCGACTATTGCATGGTAGCCGCTTGGCAATCAAGACCCAGCCTTGTTGTTTTCAATTGTCAGATTCCCTTTATTTATGCTATAATATTTATGTGTTGAAAATCCTCTATCAAGATTATTGGCTAAGAGACCCGCGCGGCGAGGCCCCGCACGTGGCGCCGGATGCCATGCGTCCAACGCCTCCGCAACAGAACGATTCAAAGACATATCATCATGGTTCAGGGTCGCGCGCGTCGCGCCACGAAGAGAGAAGAAAAGGAGCATAAGCGTACCAGGAACGGCTCCAGGCACACTCCTCTGTGAGAGCTATCCCCAGCGCTTTCAAGGAGCGTATGAACAAGAGCATACAGGGATTCACCATCGCGGAACTGATGGTCGCCGTTGCCATTATCGGCATCTTGTTGGCCATCGCGCTTCCCTATTATTCCCATTACAAAAAAACCTCATGCGACCAAGCTGCGCTGACCGACCTCTACAATCTCAAAGCCGCTGTGCACAAGAAGCTCACTGACGATACCTTGAACTCTACTGGCGTGGTGGGATTGACAGACGAAGACGTGAGTAAGGCGGTTGATGAAGTCCTAGCCGATGCCACAGGAAAATACGGCTTTCCTGGCCCAACCAAAAAATGCAGCGTAAGCCTCACGAACAACAATGGAGTAGTCACGGCAAGCACGCCGCTGGGCACTGAACAGGGCGTCCGAGGATGGATGCTGCGCATGTCCGGGGGAAAGGACCCGGTCCCTGTAAGCGCCCAAGAAGGCGGCGGGGGAGGCGGTCAGGGCAACGGTTCGGGCTGGAGCCCATTCCCCGGTTGCACATCGGGGTATTAAACGACTGTCACAGCCGGCGCCTCCGGTGTTGAGGTATGTTCGAGCTGCCAGCCTGTGGGAATGATCATGTCCTTTCATGGATATTAAGCTCACGGCTGTTTCCGAGAACGGGAGAACCGGCGGACTCACATCGCGTTTATATAAAGCCATTCTCAGAAATGATCGCGAATTGAGCTGTTAGGCCGCTGCATGTCATTCCCACGTAAGTGGGCATCCATAACGAGTTTCCTGAACCCCGGATCGAGTCCAGCATCACAAATCAGGCGCCGCGACGGTACTGATTGTTTACGTGTTCGCCCTGACGCAGACTTTGAAAGGCATCATATTCACCTGCAGCGAACCTCATTGTGACAGAACTGTCGAGAAGCCCTCTGTGCCAAAGATGCCCAAATCATCATGGAACAGTTATTCCGAGCCAAGCGACGCAATTTCGTGTCGGATATCGAGAAAGAGGAAATCTTACTCCTTCTCCATCGCTATCTTGCCGTCTTTCATGTACAGGATTTTCTCGGCGGTATGCGTCACAAAATCTCTATCGTGTGAAATGATCAGGTAGCCGAGGTCTGACCGTAGGAGTATCTGAACGAGCCGCGCGCTGGTGTTCTCGTCAAGACCTGAGGTGGGTTCGTCCAGAATGAGGAACTGCGGCTGCATGGCGAGGACCGTGGCCAGGGACACGAGCCTTTTCTCTCCCCCAGAAAGTTTGTACGTGATGCGGCTTTCAAAACCAGCGAGCTCGAGGCAATTAAGGGTCTCTGACACAGTCCGTCGGGCTTGTTCAGGCGTTTGCCCGAGATTTAGTGGGCCGAACGCCACATCCTCGATGACCGTGGGACAAAAGAGTTGATCGTCGGAATCTTGAAACAAGAAACCTATCTTGCCTCGAATCTCAGCAAAATCCGCCTCTGTCACCCTTTTTTTGCCTAAAATGTGCACCTCGCCTGACTGGGGTTTCAACAAGCCCATGATGATATGGCAGAGGGTTGTCTTGCCGCTGCCGTTGGACCCGACCAAGGCGATTCGATCTCGAGGTCCTATATCGAGGTTGAGGCCATCCAGCACAGTCTTCGTACCATACGTGAATGATATGTCTTTCAGGTGTATCACTATTCGTTCTCGAAAATTAAGTAATCAGAGACCTGGACAGGGATATGTCTCACGATCCGACTAAACCGGATCAGCGAATCGCCAAGATGGCTACGCTGAAGGCCAGGGATGACAGCGCCAACGCGTAATCATACCGTTTCATCTCATAATGATGGAGGATGTAAAAGCGGCCCTTGAATCCTCGACATTTCATGGCGTTGAGTATCCGTTTGGACCGATCGAAACTTCGAATGAGCAGCATACCCACAAGGTAGGCATACGACCGATACGTGTGGATGTTGGTTCGGGGTTGAAACCCTCGCATCTTCATGGCGTTGACCAAACGGTGGTACTCGTCGTGGATCACGTGAATGTACCTGAAGCAAAAGAAGAATAGGTGAACGAGCTTATCGGGCATCCCCAAGTGGCTCAAGGCATGCACCAAAGTGAAGATCTCGGACGTGCCCAGGAGCGCAAGCCCCATAAGAATGATGGAATTGGATTTCACCGTAATTAAAAGGGCTTGATGTATTCCCTCTCGCTGAATACTTAGAGGGCCCAGGGTATAGAGCGTCTCGCCTCGAGTGGTAAACGGCAAAAACATCCATATAAAAAGGATAAAACCGTTGACGATTGCCAAACGGACGAACACGGCCCGGAGGTCCAAGCGCGCCGAAAGGACGAGAAAAACAGGCAGTGCAAGGCTCAAAAGAGACGAGCCGAGACTGTTGTTCAGGGCTACCAACACGGAAAAAATGACGGCAACCACAATCTTTATACGCGGATCCAGGCTATGAACCCAGGTATTGCCCAAGGCAAATTCTTCCAATTCCACGGCAGGCCCCTCTTGTCTCCTACGGTTTGTCCGGGCGCTTCTTGCTCCAAAAGAAGGCCGCTGTTCCCACGATGCCGAATATCCACCCAACGCCCCCGATGATATCGGTCATCTTTGGGCCCCTCATCTTTTCCTCGAGCATGATTTTTTCTTGATTGCCAAGCATCCGGACAATGGGCGCGAGCTTCTGGTCCAGTACAGTTTCCAGATTCCGGCGCAGAGCTGCTTCGTCCAACGCGGGCGGCGTCGGGACTTGAGGGGATTTCGTGGACGCGACTGCACGCGCCTCTTCTGGGGTTTTCGCGGGCGCGACTGGGGCAGGCTGGGCCTCCCCCTGGCTTGTCTGCGCCGCGGAAGCCGGTTGCTCAAGCTGGGCCGCCGGTTCACCCCCCGGCTGCCCGGACGATTCTTTAGCTGGCGCGCGAGGAAGGTCCGATTCAGGAATCGTATATTCACCTCGATGCCCCATCTCCGCATTCAGGACGATTTTCAGACCGCCTTTGAAAGGCGGCAAGTCCTTGAGCTTGAAGGAAAAAATGCCCTTTGTATCCGTCTTGCCTTCCAAAAGTTTCTTGCCTGAGGCGTCCAACACTTCCACCTGGCAGTTCTGGGCCTTGACATTGCCGCTGAAATATCCCTCTACCACGACATGGTCGCCCTCCACATACGCGAAGACGTTGACCTTGTGAGCCGCGGCGTCTTGCACAAAGGCCGCAGCGAAAAGGCATGCCAGGCCAATGAACGCCGCCCTGAGGCCGACCATTCGCGGCGCTGTCGATGCAACTGATCTCACGATGTTTTGTCTCCTTTCAATTCGTTATATGACAACCGTTGCAGGGATCTCACGCATGCTTACGATTTCGATGGCGCACGTTTAATCCATCAGAACTTTTGATGACCATTTTACGCCGAATACCGCCCCGCGGAGCCAAACTCACGTGAGGCCTACCTCTCGAGCATCTCGGGCCGCGTCTTTCTAATAAACTCCACCACGAATATGGTGATGACGCCTTCAATGATCATAATGGGGACATGGGCTGCCACGATCAGTTTGGCGGCCGCGTCCATGGACTCGCCCAAGGCGAGAACAAGCGACTCGGCTACGAGAATTCCCGCAAATAGAATCGCGCCTGCGCCCGCCGCGAATTCAGCGACCCCTCGCCCAAGCGCTGAAGAACTCCTCACGTAGCGGCGGCATATAAAGCCCAAGACCACCGCGGGAAAAGCCATGTTGAAGGTATTGATCCCCAGGGTGGTCAGACCGCCAAATTCAAAAAGCACGGCCTGCAAGGCAAGCCCCACAAAGATGGCAGGGAACGCGAGCCACCCCAGCAGAATTCCGCAGAGCCCGTTGAGCACGAGATGCGCGGCCGAAGGGCCAACTGGCACGTGGATCAATGAGGCGACAAAGAAGACCGATGACAACACCGCCACCTCTGGCAGCCTCTCGTAATCCATTTTTCTCAGTCCGATGGCTAATCCACCGGCAGTGAGCAGAGCGCCCCCGACAAGCACCGGCGCGGAAAGTACGCCTTCTGAAATATGCATGCTCCTGTTACTTCCTCTCCAAAAAATGCGACGAAGACTGGGCGCAGACGATCTGACAGCGCAACGGCTCAAAGCCCGGGCGGCTGTTCATGGCGCGTCGCGGGGTGAGGCCCACCGCGATATTGTTACATTATTGCCTAACGTGTTATGAGTCAAGCCCTTCTCGCACGAAATGCAGAGGCCTCTCGAATAAAAATGCAAAGACCATAATTCTATATGGACAAGGTGAGTCGAGATTGATTGGTCGCGTTCAGCTTTGCCCAATGGCAGACAACCGTAATTTATCATGGCAAGCAAGGCGATCTCGCGGGAAGTTTGCAGGAAAATATGTTCCGGTTCACGGAAATAGTCACGAATTGGATGACAGAGCCATCATTTTAAGGGCTTTCATGCGTGTTACGTGGGACCGTTCCATGTGTCATTTCTGGCCCAGCGAGAAATCTTGGCGCCAAGACGAGGAAATTTCAGTCGGCGAGTTTTAGTTTGCTGGGCCGTTAGGTCTCGTGTATTTCCGAGTGCAGAAGGACTTGACAGGTACAACTAACTAAGTTAGACACATCTAACATTTCCAACCACAACTGTGGCATGTCCATCAGTTCAACCATTGAAGAAGGAGTGTGTCATGAAAGATCTACAAACATCTCAGCAGGCAAAAATAGGCTGCGCTGATTCGTCTCGAGAGGCCCATGTTGAAGGAAGGAGACTCGCCAATTGCGCGCATGGAGAAATGTGTCGCGTACACAAAATAGCGGGCGATTCGGAATGTAGGCTCCGTCTATTGGAAATCGGTTTCACGAGAGGGACACGGATAAGAGTGGTCAAAGACGCGCCGCTCAAGGACCCCCTGGAAATAAGAGTCAAAGGATTTAACGTGGCTCTGCGCAAAGCGCTGGCGCGAGACATTTTGGTCGATCAAGACCTCGAGGAGGAATAGCATGTCAGATGGAGAAATAACGATCGCGTTGGCAGGCAATCCAAACTCGGGGAAAACCACCATTTTTAATGCCTTGACCGGAGCCCATCAACATGTAGGCAATTGGCCGGGGGTCACGGTGGAAAAGAAGGAAGGCCATGCGACGCGAGACGGGAAGCGGATTCACATCGTGGACCTGCCTGGGACCTATTCCTTGCGGGCAGCCGGGTTGGATGAACAAATCGCGCGGGATTTTTTATTGGACGGTTCGGTGGATGCAGTGGTGTGCGTCGCCGACGCGTCGAATCTCGAGCGGAACCTCTATCTCGCTGTGCAGATCATGGAAATGGGGGTGAGGGTCATATTAGACCTCAACATGATTGACGTCGCTGCCAGAAGAGGGATAGAAATCAACACCCAGCGGCTGTCTGAGCTGCTGGGCATCCCCGTGATTGTTACGAATGGCGCGAAAGGTCAGGGCGTATCAGAGCTCCTGGACGCGATCGTCAAAACAACCGCTGTACCCCTGGAGCGGCCGACCAGTCTGCCAGTAACGTATCCCTCGGACTTTGAAGATCGCATACGCGTCATTGAGGAGTACTTGCAGGCGTCAAAGGCAGACCTCGGCAAATTGCCCACGAGGTGGTTGGCGATTAAATTACTCGAACGCGACGCAGGCATCGAAACAAGGGTCAAGGACATAGTCCAACTCAATGGCTTGGCAAAGGAGATTGCAGCAAGTCGAGAGCGCCTGCAAAAGACGTATGGAGAGAGTGTCGAGCACACGCTGGCTGGCTTCCGCTATGGGTTGATATCCGGCGTCATGAAACAGATCGCCCAGACAGACGTGGAAGAACAAGTCTATTTGAGCGAGAAAATAGACAAGATTCTCACTCATCGTCTCTTAGGGCCTCTCTTGCTATTGGTCATCCTTTACGCCATGTTTCAATTTACCTTCACGGGGAGCGAACCATTGGTTAATGGCCTGAAGAGCCTTTTCGACTGGCTCGGGGATGCTGCGTCAGAGATTATTCCGGAAGGGGCGCTGCGATCTCTTGTCAAGAGCGGGATTATTGACGGCGTGGGGGCGGTGCTGGCCTTCACTCCCGTGATTGCGCTTCTGTTCGTGGGGATCGCCATTGCCGAGGACTCGGGATATCTAGCGCGTATCGCGTTTATGGTAGATCGGGTATTACGGCCGTTCGGGCTGCATGGATCGTCTATTCTCGCGCTTATCGTGTCCGGGGGCATTGCGGGGGGGTGCGCGGTGCCAGGGATCATGGCCACGCGCACCATGCGTGAACCCAAAGAACGCCTGGTCACGATCCTGGTGACGCCGTTGTTCAATTGCGGCGCGAAATTGCCCGTCTATGCCCTATTGACCGCAGCCTTTTTCAAGGACTACAAGGCAGACATCTTGTTGCTCCTCACCTTGTTTTCCTGGGTCATGGCGCTGCTGGCGGCCAAGCTGATCAGCTCGACCGTGCTCCCAAGCCCACCAACCCCGTTTATCCTTGAGCTTCCGCCTTACCATGTTCCCACACTGCGGGGAATATTGATGCATGCATGGGAGCGTGTATGGATGTATTTGAAAAAGGCGGGCACCATTATCCTGGCCATATCCATTATTATGTGGGCGTTGATGACATTTCCCTCGCTGCCCGCTGAGGAGAAGGCGGTCTTTGAAAATCAACTCGCCGCGCTGGAAACGCAGAGCGCGGATTCATCCGCCGGCGGCGGAGAAGATAAAGCGCAAGAGGCAACTAAAGAGCTTCAAGAGGCGCGAGAAGCGATTGAAAAGAAAATGAAGTCCGCGCAATTGAGGCATACTATCGCGGGCAGAATAGGCGTCGCGTTGGAATATGTGTTCAAGCCGATGGATTTTGATTGGAGAACCAACATCGCCCTATTCGGAGGGATGGCGGCAAAAGAGGTGGTGGTCTCCACCTTAGGTACTGCGTATAGCCTTGGACAGGTGGACCCCGAGGAGTCGGAGAGTCTGGCTGAACGGCTCCAAGACGATCCCTCATGGAATCCGGTGAAGGCTTTGAGTCTGACGATTTTTGTGATGCTCTATGCGCCATGTATAGCGTCATTGGTGGTAATGCGAAAGGAGACAGGGAGTTGGCGTTGGCCTGCGTTTGCCGTTGCGTATAGTACGGCGGCGGCGTATGGGTTGGCTTTATGCGTCAGCGAAGTGGGTTTTTTGTTGACATGAGGAGTGTGACGAATGTATAAGGAGTAACACTCTTGCCGGCTTATTATTTCACGTCATGATTAGGAGGCTTTGATGAGAAAAAACGCTCATCTGGCGTTCGTAGGCCTCAGCGTAATCTTGCTGATGTCCATGGTGAGCCACGCGAACGCATGGGAATTCGGGCTGAAGGGGTCGTTCAACTGGACGCACGAGTGGTACGACCAAATGGGAGAAAAGGGTTTTTTCGGGAGATACAACGTCGATAACGGCGTGGGGACCCGAGCTCAAAACCTCAACTTCTGGAATGGAGGCCAATTCGACACAAACTTTGTGACGGGCTCCAGTTCTGGATGGTCATATTTCAATGTCGAGTTTGAGCCAGAGATAAAGATCAACCCCGCGATACGGATGAGAGGATTTTATAGGCTCGGCACCTGGGGAGATCCTGCGGCGTCTGATTACCACACCCAAGACGCGCCCGGAACCAAAAGTGGGTTCAGCCAAGGCCAGTGGACGCAATTTTGGCTGACGGCCAATACGCCGTGGGGCGTGTTCGGAGTCGGCAAGCGGCCATGGTCGTTCGGTACAGGACTCCAATACGACGGCGCGGATGCGGCGACCACAGAGTCCATCGTGCTCGTGGCGCCCTATGGCCCTTTTGATTTCGGGATGGGCTTTTATCCGTATCGCTTCGTGGGGACCTCGAGTATCCTCGTGTCCCACTTGATTCGGAACCGCGTGGCGGCAGAAGCCGCTTTTGGCGATCCGTATGACCTGCCTCGATATTATGAGACTGAGACCGATTTGACAACTCCGGGGCAATATTTCAGCCGAGCGGATCGCAGCGGGTCTTTTTCCAAAGACTTCCTCGTGTTTGTGAGCTATTCGAGTGGTCCGTTGCAGTTCGGCGCCCTGGGCGCGTTTGGAGGGTATCACATCGGCCCGGAGGCCTTGTTGCTCGCCCATGACGAGCCATCGCCGCTGATTCGACTGGACGCGCAGCTCGCTCATGGAACCATTTTCCTCAAGTACAACAATGGTAGGGTTTTTTTGAACACCGAGGCCGCATGGCTCTATTGGACAGACCGGTACCAGCCGCGGGACGGTTTTCCTGGTCAGCGCCTCTATCAGGACAGCGATAGCGTGTATATGCCCTACACCCGCTACATCGAGCAGTGGCGCGGCATGCTCGAGGCAGGGGCCTTTGCCGGTCCCGCGAAGGTCAGTGTGATTACCGCCTGGTCTCCTGGGCCGGACAGACGCGGGGGACGATACATCGACCGACAGTCTGCGGCCTTTGTATGGCATCCAAAGTATGACGCGCATCTGGGCAACTTCAGCGTATTTCGGACGTATAGCTACCTGTTTTCCTATGACTACGGGTCGGGTCTGAACGCCTACAATCTCACTGGAGATGGATTCCTGCGAGACGCCTTTGTGTTGGCCGGCCGAGTGGATTACGCGGTGGCGTCGAACTTGAACGTCTTTGGGACATTCTTCTGGGCCCAGCGAACGTCCCACGGGTATCCTTGGGGGGTATTGTATCCTCATTGGGGGGATGACGGAGATGGCAATGTCCACTTCAACTATGTAAGTCCGGGCCCCCTTAACATTCCAATAAATAGGTTGGACGTTCCAAACATTCCTGACGGGGACTTGGGGTATGAAATCAATGTCGGGTTCGACTGGCAGTTGCTCGAGGGGTGGCAGGCCGGTGTGGTCTTTGGTTATTGGGCGCCAGGTAAGTGGTTCAAGTACGCGTGCGTGGATCGGTCTGTGTCGGGATGGAACAATCCGCCCGGTCAGTATAATTGGAATGGCGCAAACCCCGACAGAACGATCGATCCGATCATAGGCGGTGAATTTTCTATGAAATTTGAGTTTTAGATACGCGTGGAGGGTATCACCTCACGGATGGGAGGGAGGAATCGGAATGAAAAGACGTACGGCTCTCATGACATTTCTGGCGCTTGGCGTGGCTATTTCCTTGGGATTTTCTGCGCGCTTGGCGGCGCATGCTGTTCATCAGGTGGATTCCCTGAACCACAAGGTTTTTTTCACGGCAATGTCCACCGGTCAAGTCGGCTCAGATGCTCAGTTGATTCGGCTGGCCAAAGGCAATGGAGATGCTGATAAAGACGATAGCAAGGTAGGAAACGGGGACAAATCGGACAAGCCTGACCTGAGGTATGTTGACTGGTCCAAATCCTCGTCTGTGCAGAAGAAGGGCGGCAATGGCAACGGGAATGGAGAAGGCGAGGACGAGGAGGACGAGGGCGAGAAAGAGGAGGAAGAAAAAGAGGAAGAAGAGGGAGAGGGCTTTGATAGGCTCTGGGACGTGGTGCTCTACGGATGAAGTTGCGCGCCGCGTTGAACGCTGGAGGCAAAGGCTGAGAAGAGAAGGAGAAATAAGTATGCGGAGACATTCTTTTTTTGGAACATTTAGTCTCGTAATCTTGTTGGTCATGGCTGCTGTTCAGATGAGTTGGGGCCATTTTGGGATGATCATCCCCTCCAATGATGTGGTGGGCAAGGAAGACAAGAAAGAGATCGGGCTGTGGTTGCAGTTCACCCATCCTTTCGAGGGAGGGCCGCAGATGCAGCTCGACAAGCCGGAAAAATTCGGCGTGGTGGTCGGCGACAAGGTGCAGAATCTTCTGGATACGTTGAAAGAAAAGAAGGTGGACGGCAAATCCACGTGGGAGGCCACGTACAAGATCACCAAGCCTGCTGACTACATCTTTTTCATGGTTCCGCAGCCGTATTGGGAGCCTGCAGAAGACAAATTCATCGTGCATGCGACAAAGGTGATCGTGGACGCGCTTGGGGCTGAGGAAGGCTGGGACAAACCCATTGCCAAAGAGGCAGGCCTGCCCGCTGAAATAGTACCCCTGACCAGGCCATACAGCCTCTACGCAGGCAACATCTTCACCGGTCAGGTCCAGAAGGATGGAAAGCCTGTCGCGGATGTAGAGGTTGAAGTGGAATTTTGGGGCAAGGGCAAGACCAAGGCGCCGACGGATTCCCATGTCGCGCAGGTGGTGAAGACAAATGAAAACGGATACTTTTCCTTTGTCATGCCAAAACCAGGCTGGTGGGGTTTTTCGGCCATCCTTGAGGGAGACAAACCCATTGCGTATCAAGGGAAAGACAAGAAGGTCGAGGTAGGCGCGGTGCTCTGGGTGCACGCCTATCCCATGGAATAGAGGTCTCGAACTCGCCAAGCCGCATGAGTACGCCCATTCGCTGGCACGGGTACCATGCGGCTTATTTTGTGTACAGTCCTGCAGGTCGCATCGCCATCACATGCTCGGGCCTACATACCATCATCCACGAAACCGCGTGTCGTAAAAATCGATGTACGTCGCGAAAAAATGAAAAACCTGGGAACATTACCAGGCCGTGGAGGTCACTTGTTAACGGTAGTGAAAAGGAGGCAGGATTATGGACCAGATCAATGAGCTCATCAGTCTTGCTCAGTCTCTACTGGAGAGCGGTTTTGATGTACAAACGTTGATCAATTGGGAAACTGCAGCTTTCATCGCGCTCCTGAGCCTCTTGGGGCCATTTCACTATTACACCCAAAATTTCAAGCGACTCACGTCGGAGAAAGACGCGAAAGCCCTTCTGGCAGGCGAAGGCGTGCTCATGGCCGCAAGGGAGGAGATCAGAAAGGCGTTTGAGCGAATAAAGGCAAACAACCCCGCTGGTATGGCTCAAAGTTTCGCTCCCGCAGCAACCTACCGATTGCCTGGGAAGCGGCGAACGCCGTAAGGCAATCTTGCCCTCGCTGGCGTCCAAAGAGGGCAGGACGTTCGAGATCACGCCTGCGCCTCTCGGCTTGCCAGGACCTGGCGACGTTCGGCGTTCAGAAAAAGGGATCCAACCTTGCCCTTGTTTGGGGGCCACAAGAGCAGCGCCCTTTCGTAAGCAGCGCTTCATGCCACAAATATACTTCGCATGATTCGCAGGTCCCGTGACATGCAGGGACTTCCTGCTGCGAAGCGAGAAAGCGGAGCTTGCCGGTAATGAGCCAACACGATCGTCCAAAATGGGGATAGGCGGGACATCGCTCTTTGTCCTGGCATTCCTTTATTTCCCAGCATTTTTCCAACGCGTACATCTCCATGCCTCCGTGCGCGCATCTCGTCACGCGCGTCTCTACGAGCGACTCACGCGTTCCTCGATGTTTGCGTGGGATGAAGAAAGCCCATGAGTGAGTTTATAGCCATGCTCGAAAATAATCGCGAATTGCGCTGTTGACCCGCTGCATGTCATTCTCACGGAAATGGGAATCCATGGTCAGTTTCCTGGATGCCCGATCAAGTCCGACATGTCGAATCGAGCGCTGTGAGACAGACCTTAAAAGTCATCGTCTTCACTCGGCGGCGCGCCTCACTCCGACAGAAGTTCCATGAAATAGTATGTCAAACTCCATGCCAAGATGGGATCTAGGGAAATAAGCCATACAAACGCAAGTTAGAAAATGCGAGGGGCGCGCACCTGTCAAATTTCTTTACACTGCGCGACAAAATTTCTCAAAAGACGCGTGGAATACGTCACCGCGCGCTGGACCATGGAGCGAGGCGCGCAAGGGGAAAAAATTCTTCCCACTGTACCATTGGATTTAGTCGATGTGGGCGAGGACGCGAATCGTTCCTACGCGCGGAGACGTGATTAATTTCGAAAACCGGCGTATAAGGGAACAGCAGTGGGACAGCTTGATCATCAGAGATCGCGGGTTGTGACAGACTCTTGCGCGCTGGGTCGCCCCAAGAAAAGGCGTTTCAAGGAGAAGATCGAATGTCACTTATCAAGAGCGTGTTTGTGGCAGGCGCCGGAGCCATGGGGAGTGGAATTGCCCAGGTCTGCGCGCAATCCGGCTTGACGGTGTTCTTGCATGACGTGAGCGCAAGCGTCTTGGAAAAATCCCGGGAGCGGATCGCTTGGTCAGTAGCAAAGCTCATAGAGCGAGGCGCGCTCTCCGAGAGCAAAGAAACGATACTTAGCCGCATAACTCTGGCCGAGGATTTGTCCGCCGCGTCGCATGCAGACCTTGTCATAGAGGCTGTTTTCGAAGACCCGGCCCTCAAGGCTCGGATATTTCGAACGCTGGACGATTTGTGTAAGGTCACGTGCATCCTCGCTTCCAACACGTCAGCCATTCCGATTACAAATCTCGCCTCATCGACCAATCGACCGGACAAGGTGGTCGGACTCCATTTTTTCAACCCAGTACCTATGATGCACGTGGTCGAGGTGGTGTCTGGCCTGGGCACCTCTGAAGAGACAATGGCGCAGGCAATGGATTTTGTGAGAGCCATAGGCAAAGAGCCTATTCGGGTGGGCCGCGACATCCCGGGATTCCTGCTCAATCGCATCAATTTGGTGAGTTACGTTGAGGCTATTCGTCTTGTTGAAGAGGGGATCGGGAATATTCCGGATATCGACAAAGGAGTCCGACTCGCTTTTGGGAGACGGATGGGGCCGTTTGAAACAGGAGACATGGTGGGTCTGGATGTGAGTTTCGGAGCGTTAACCGCCATTTACGAGGAGAGTAAGGACTTGCGTTATTATCCTCCGCTGCTTCTGAGAAGAAAGGTAAAGGCGGGCCACCTTGGCCGTAAGACAGGCAGAGGATGGTACACCTATGACGAAAATGGCGTGAAAAAAACAGAATCAGAGGAATGACGCCGAAAAAGTGATCAAAAGCCGAAAGGAGAAATAAGCGATGAAGATAACAGCAATTTTGGGCAGTCCGCGGCCCAAGAGCAACAGCAGCGCATTGGCGTACAGGATACTGGAAAAGGCGAAAGAGCTGGGCGCTGAAACAGAGGCATTTACCTTGAACAAGCTCCAATACAAGGGATGTCAGGCCTGCGAGACATGCAAGACCAAGTTGGATCACTGCGTTCTCAAGGACGACCTCACGCCGGCGCTCGAGGCCGTACGTCAGGCAGACGTCGTGATTTTGGCCACGCCGGTCTATTTCGGCGAAGTCTCCGGCCAGTTCAAATCCTTTTTTGACCGGACGTATTCCTTTTTGAATCCTGATCGGACGTCGCGGTTGGCGCCAGGCAAGACATCGGTGCTTATAATGGCTCAAGGCCAGCCGGATTTGAACCTTTACACAGATCTGCCTGCGCGATACGAGGGATGGTTGAAGAGGTACGGTTTCGCCGCAAATTATCTCCTACGAATGAATGGGCCCAGGCCGGCGGATTCTCTGTCTCAGCGGCCTGACCTGATAGCTGAAGCGGACAAGTTGGCTGACAAGTTGATGAAGCAGTAGTTCGGCGTATGCTGAACGAGGGGAGTATCTTCCTTCCAGGCAATGGAGCTTGCACCGCCTCAATGGCGGTGAAAGAATCACAGCCTGTTCTAGGGGAAGATGGGGATTGACAAGCCTTCTTATCGTATGCTACAAAATGACAAACCTGTGGGATGATCACAGGGTCAACCAGGAAGAGGATGACAGTAATGTCAGACAACACCGCGAGAACACGTCATTATTTTTATTGGCGCGCCCAATGGTTGCACGCGGTGTGGTCCACGTTGCTTAATGAGTCGTAGCATATAATTAAAGCGAGAGAACAGAAGAGGCCCACCGCAACAAACGGTGGGCTTTTTGTTTTGGGAGAGACGAAGAACAATGATGCTGCTGAACGCCATCACCAAGCCGTGGACGGGGGATGCTGAAACTCCGGTATCTGCGTACGCAAAGGTTTGTAGTGAAGAACGGACCGCGTACCTCTTCGAAAGCGCGGAGCGATTTCAAGGTATCGGCCGCTATTCAGTCGTCGCGTGGGACCCGCTTGCTTGCATTTCGTTGTCCCACAACGGGGTGGAGATCGTGACCCCCAGAGGGTCTTCTATGAGGGCAGCTCATACTTTTTTTGATGAGGCGCGCAAGCTTATGGGGGAGATACGAGTTATTGGATTGCCCGAATTCCCAGTAGTCGGTTCGCTGGCTGGTTTCGTGGGGTATGACGCGGTGCGGTTGATAGAAAAGTTAAAAAAACCGCTGCCTTCGGGGTGTCCCGTCGCCCACGTGTGCTACTTTTCTCGTTTTGTCGTATTCGATCATTTTTCAGGGACGATAACGCTCTGTGCGGCGGCGGAAAGTCACGCCAAGTGTATCGCGAAGATCGACGCGATTGAAAAAGCGCTGAGCTGCTCCCCAGCGCTGCAAATCGGTAACGGGAGTCTGTCTGTACGCTATCCACCCAAGGATCGGTTTCTCACGGCAGTGCATAGAGCCAAGGAGCACATAGAGGCGGGGGACATTTTCCAAGTAGTTTTATCCGATCAGATTCAAGGAGAAACAAAAACCCATGCGCTGCTGATATACCAATGGATGAAGCGCCTTAACCCTTCCCCCTATATGTTTTTCCTCCGGCATGGCGATTTGCAATTGGTCGGCGCCTCGCCTGAAACGCTAGTCAAGGTGGAAAACGGCAAGGTCGTAATCAAACCGATAGCCGGCACCAGTGGTCGTTCGACAGATCCTGTCGAGGACAATCGACTGGAAAATGAATTGAGAGCATCTGCCAAGGAACGGGCGGAGCATATCATGCTGGTAGATCTGGCAAGAAATGATGCAAGCAAAGTGTGTGAATATGGATCTATCGAGGTCCACCCCTACATGGCAGTTGAACGCTTTAGTCACGTGATGCACATCGTTTCCCGAGTTACGGGCCGTTTACGGGCTGATGCAGACGTCTGGGACGCGTTCATGGCAGCGTTTCCTGCCGGCACGGTGAGCGGCGCGCCAAAGGTGCGGGCAATGGAGATCATTGACGATCTCGAACCTGACTATCGCGGCCCTTATGGAGGCGCAGTTGGGTACTGGGGGCCGGGCCCGACCATGGATACCTGTATCGCCATCCGCATGATACGATTTCATGGCAATCAATTTATTGTCCAGGCTGGGGCAGGCATTGTCGCAGATTCGTCTCCAGAGTCAGAGTACGAAGAGATCATGAAAAAGTCTGCGCATGCCATCGCCTCTCTCAGTGCGGGCTCAGGAGGAATGGCATGATTCTGGTTATCGATAACTACGATTCGTTTACTTACAACATAGTTTACGCCTTGGGTAATCTCGGTAAAGAAGTTCATACCGCGCGCAATGACGAGATAGGTGTGCAGGAGATAGGCGGCATGGCGCCAGAAGCGATTGTGATCTCTCCCGGACCGGGCAGGCCGGAAAATTCTGGAATCACGTGTGCGGTGATCGAGAAATATGCCGGTGAAATCCCGATCCTTGGGATTTGCCTTGGGCACCAGGCAATTGGCCACGTCTTCGGAGCTTCCGTGACCAGAGGGAGAAAGCCTGTGCATGGCAAGAGCTCGGACATATTTCATGACGCCAGGGGAATATTTCGGGGCATGCCCAATCCCTTCCGCGCAGCTCGGTATCACTCGCTCATTGTTCAAAAGGACACGGTCCAAAGGCCTCTTACAGTGACTGCCCTGACTTCGGAAGCAGAGGTCATGGGATTGCGCAGCGACGAATTGAGAATCGAGGGCGTCCAGTTTCACCCGGAATCCATAGCGACGCCCCAAGGGGCTGAGTTATTTCGTAATTTCCTTGAATGTTATGTGATGCAGGATCGCGTACCATGAAACTTTCTGGATGTTTTGACCCGCCAGGGGATAAATCCATATCGCATAGGATAGCGCTGCTCTCGTTGTTGGCCCAAGGCCGATGCGTAGTTTCCCATTATTCCACCGCGCGAGACTGTCACACCACGTTGGAGGCGGTTCGCTCGCTGGGGGGGCGCGCAGACATCGAAAACGGCGCTCTACTATTGGAAGGGGCGCGAGGAGCGCTGAGGAGTTCTGCCGTAGTTAACTGCGAGAATTCTGGCACCACCATGAGGCTGCTTATGGGGATACTCGCGGGCATAACAGGCAGATTCACCTTGGTAGGGGATGACTCGCTGATGAAACGCCCTATGGAGCGAGTTGCGCAACCGTTGAGACAGATGGGGGGATCGGCAGCGTGTGAAAAAGGGGGCGTTCCGCCGGTTGCAATAGTCGGCTCTCGGTTAAGGGCAATTAAATATACGCTTCCGACGCCGAGCGCTCAGTTGAAAAGCGCCATCCTCCTGGCGGGAACCCAAGCAGAGGGCTCGACTGAACTGATCGAACCAGTGAAAAGCAGGGATCATACAGAGCGGCTGCTGAGACTGTGCGGCGCGCGCCTCTATGCGAGAAGCGGGGCCTGGATCGTCGAGAAGAGCGACTTGAGACTTCCTTCTCGGTTCGCGATTCCGGGCGACCCGTCCTCAGCCGCGTTTCTGTTGGGCGCGGCCGGGCTTTGGCCGGGCAGCGTTGTTGTCGCGCGGGGTATGGCGCTGAATCAGACGCGCATCAGGTACCTTGAGAAGTTCAAGGAAATGGGTATGGACGTAGAGACCGAGGCGCGGGGCGATATCCCGGAGCCATGGGGGAATGCGACTGTGCGATACCGCGGCAGCCTGACGCCTGTAACAGTAGAAGCGCATGAGATGCCTCTGCTTATCGACGAGGTCCCCATACTTGTGCTGCTGGCCACGCAAGCCCATGGCGTCTCCGTATTCCAAAACATCAGCGAATTGAGGATCAAGGAAAGCGACAGGGTGAGCGCGCTGGCTTCAGAGTTGGGAAGGATGGGGGCCCGCATCGAGGTAGTTGGGAATAATATGGCGGTCTATGGACCTACTCCCCTGCGAGCCGCAGGCTTGCTGCGGAGCTTCGGCGATCACAGGATAGCCATGACCCTTGCGGTCGCGTGCGCGGTCTCCGGCATTTCCATGGACATCGATAATCCTTCTTGTATGGCTGTGTCGTATCCGGAGTTTTTGAGGACCATGGCGGAGCTGGCAAAATGACCACGTATGCGCTCATCGGCGACCAAAGGGTAAAGAACTCCTTGTCGCCAGTCATGTTCAACGCGCTATTCAAGCGCCTTGGGTGCGACTGCCGCTACATGGTGTACAGCGCCGATACCAAAGACCTGCCGCATGTCGCGGAAGCGTTGAAACTGGGAGAGTTACACGGCGCCAACGTTACCATCCCCCATAAGGAGGCAGTGATTCCTTACCTGGATGGCCTGTCCCAGAGGGCCGCGGAGGTAGGAGCGGTCAATACCATTCGATTCGATCGAGGCCAAATCTTGGGCTGCAATACCGATGTGGGAGGATTTGATGATTTGCTCGACCGGTATGGAATGGCGTCCCTTCCTTTTGACGTGTGTATTCTCGGCGCGGGCGGCGCCACGCGGGCCGTGCTCCATAGCGTCGTGAGGCGCTGTCGAGGCTCGATCAACGTCATTAACAGGACATACTCGAAGAGCTGCGACCTGACGTCTCGTTTAGGCGGCGCAGCCATCCCGCTTGAAGATGCGGCTCAAGCGCTGGAAACCTGTACGCTCCTCATCAATACAACCAGCGTGTCTGAAAGAGATGAAGCTTCTCGGTTCCTCCCCATGTTGTCAGACGAAGTCCGCCTGAAAAAATTGCGCGTCATCATAGATATCAACTACGGCAGGAAGGCAAACTTCTGGCGCGAGCTCGCCGCAGCGAATCACGCGCAGTTTGTGGATGGCTTGTACATGCTGGCAGCCCAGGCCAGGCGGAGCTTTTTTCTATGGACTGGTCAGAAGATCGACATAGAACTGTTTCTCAAACCGTTAGGCGTCAATCCATGAGAGGGAACATCTATATCACTGGTTTCATGGGCGCTGGAAAGACCGTCGTGGGGAGGCGTTTGGCGGATATATTGAAACGGCCATATGTGGATATGGACGAATTGATCGCCAGTGAATCAGGGATGTCAGTGCAGGCATTTTTTGAGACGCGAGGCGAGGATCAGTTCCGAGACATGGAGACGCGGCTTCTCGAACATCTCGCTGGTGAGAACGGCCTGATCGTAAGCGCTGGCGGAGGCGTCCCTGAGAGGGCCATAAATCGCCGGCTTATGCGGGAGTCCGGCGTAATCGTGTATCTTCAGACGCCGCTGTATGATTGCCTCGCGCGGATAAGAAACGACGGGGGGCCATTGCGTCCGTTGTGTTCAGGGGAGAACGAGGTAAAGGCTCTCTATGAAAGACGATCCGCTGCGTACGCCGATCACGATGTCCGAGTGGATACGCATGAGGCGTCTCCTGACGAACTGGCCTGGCGCATCTGTGAAGAGATGCGACCTGCAGTGTCCATGACGGTGCAACTTGGCCAACGCAGTCACGACCTTATCATCACGTGGAACTCTCGTGATCCGCTTTCTCCCTTCATCAAGAAGGGACAAACATTTGTGATCACAGACGCCCGCGTTCAGAGGGCGGTTGGTTCCCGTTTGAACCGCGTACTCGATGGTTCCCATGTAGTAGCGCTGCGACCTGGAGAGCGCAGCAAGACGCTCGGGACGGCAAAGCGGCTGTATGAATCCATGTTGACGCGCAATCTTGAGCGGGACGGGAGGGTCATAGCGATTGGGGGGGGCGTCATCACGGATCTAGGGGCTTTTGTCGCCTCAACATATAAGCGAGGCGTCCATTTCGCGCTGGTATCCACATCCCTGGTGGGATGCGTGGATGCAGCGATTGGCGGCAAGGCAGCGGTGAATCTCGGCAAGGTAAAAAATGCTGTAGGGTGTTTCACGATACCTGAGGCGGTTATCCTCGATGTGCGCGCCCTAAGCTCGTTGCCGCTGCGAAACATCGCAGATGGGCTCGTCGAGGCGTACAAAACAGGTCTGGTGGCTGAACCCGGTCTTGCCGCATTGGTAGAACAAGACTTGCCTCAGCTCTTGAAAGGCGATTTGCTTCTTCTGAGCGACGTGATTCGTCTCTCTGCATCGGCCAAGGCCCACGTGGTAAAAGAGGATTTTAAGGAAACAGGCCTCAGGAAAATCTTGAATTTTGGCCATACGTACGGACATGCGGTGGAAAGCGCGCGTGGTTACCGAGTCAGCCATGGCTCGGCAGTCGCGATCGGAATGATGGTTGCCATTTGTCTCTCGCGAAAGAGAGGCCTGATGAATCCGGCTCGAGGCGACAAGATACTCTGTACCCTGGAACCTTTCTCGCCTAAACGCATCCGGCTTCCTAGGGCATCCCAGGCTTGGTCTATCATGCAAAACGACAAAAAAAACGCGGGCGGTCGAATCACGTTTGTCTTGCTTGCCGACGACGGACGCCCCGTGGTGGTTCATGACGTCACGCCGGACGATTTGGAACGAGCGATACAGGAAGTAGAGGGTTTCCTGCATGGGTAGCTTTTATGGTCGACTTTTTCGCTGCGCGACCTTCGGCGAATCGCACGGCCCAGCAGTGGGAGTGATAGTGGAAGGCGCGCCGGCAGGGATGCAATTGACGGCAAAGCACGTCCAGGACGAACTGGATAAACGCAGGCCCGGATTAAACCTGTATGTATCGCAACGTGTGGAGGACGATAGAGTGGAAATCCTCTCCGGGGTGGTGGATGAAAGGACCATCGGGTCTCCCATCGCCATGATCGTGAAGAACACGGGTCAGCGGTCCGAGGACTACAAGAGCATCGCTCATCTCTTTCGGCCAGGGCATGCTGACTATACGTATTTCAAGAAGTACGGCATAGCTCCTCAACCGGGTGGAGGCCGAGCGTCCGGCAGAGAGACCGTGGGGAGGGTGGCCGCGGGCGCGGTCGCCAAACGTATCCTCGAGGAGGAGCTCGGGGCCCACGTCGCGGCGTACACGATACAGATAGGGAGCGTGAAGGTGAGAGAAATTCATCCCGATTACGCACTGAAACACTCGCTTCGCTGCGCAGACCCTGCCTGCGCCGAGGCCATGGAGGCCGAGGTGAAGAGGGTCGCTGCTCACGGAGACTCCATAGGAGGAATACTGGAGATAATCGCGACCGGAGTACCGGCCGGACTTGGGGAGCCCGTGTTTGAAAAACTCGATGCGCGGCTGGCAGCTTCCCTGCTTTCCATAGGAGGCGTCAAAGGGATCGAATTCGGCGACGGCTTCCGCGCTGCGACGAAAAGGGGTTCGGAACACAATGACCAGATGACGGAAGCTGGTTTCTTGTCCAATCATTGTGGGGGCATCCTTGGCGGGATATCCACAGGCCAACCCATCGTGATGAGGCTGGCCGTAAAACCGACTGCCTCCATTTCACAGCCTCAGAAGACCATAGATGTCCATGGCCTCGCATCTCGCATTTCAGTGAAAGGACGGCACGATCCTTGTCTATGTCCGAGGATTGCGCCGGTAGCCGAGGCCATGACGGCCCTCACCCTTGTTGATGCATGGCTTGTGCACAAAGCCGCTCAAGGAATACCGAGATGAAGATATTTGTCGTCAACGGCCCGAACCTCAACATGCTCGGGAAGCGTGAGCCCGTGCTGTATGGGACGAAAACGCTGGCTGAGATAGAGACGGAGCTGGCGGAACTAGCCAAAAGCCTCGGGATCGAGATGGAATGCTTTCAATCGAATATCGAAGGGGAACTTGTCTCCATAATTCAGACTGCCGCCGCGGAAGCTCAAGGGGTAATATTGAATGCAGGGGCCTACACCCACACAAGCATCGCGATCCGCGATGCGGTAGCGGCCTGCGGGGTCCCGGTCCTCGAGGTTCACCTGACGAATCCCCACGGCCGAGAGGCGTTTAGGCGTCGTTCGCTCCTTTCTGAGGTGTGCCGCGGGCTGATAGCAGGCTTTGGATGGCGATCGTACTGCCTTGCACTGCTGTGGTTTGCGCGCTATTGCCGGGACGAGGGGCGTGCAGAAAGCGGCGCGGCGTCAGAAAAGGATTGACAAGACCGCGTCGCCTCGGTATAAAAAAATAACCGTGTGAAGCATGGAAAGAAGTCGTGGGTCAAGAAACAAGAGATAACGCCAAGATGAAACACAACGCCATTCACCAGTCATATTACTATTTTTGGCGGTTTTATTGGTTCGGCGGCCGACCCATGACCGGAGGGTTGTAAAGCGTAAGAACTACGTGAAGTAATGACAAAGGCCATGGGCGATCGGCGAAGCGTCCATGGCCTTTATTATTTTTGGGCCTTGGGCGCGATGCAGTCCAAGGCCCATTTTGTGTGAAGGGAGCATCTGAAATGAGGGAACTGACCATCCTGAGGACTCACGGAAACCATCCAGCGCCGGTAACCACCACTGAGCCTACAACCATCCCGCCCCGTGAAGGATTTGTCAGTCGTGAATATCAGCGGTACGACACGGTGATTCGGGTCGGCGACGCCGTCATAGGCGGGGGGACGTTCACCGTCATCGCGGGTCCGTGCTCCGTTGAGTCGCTTCAGCAGCTCGTTCACACCGCGTTGGCGGTCAAGGAAGCGGGAGCGAGTATCCTGCGCGGCGGAGCGTTCAAGCCCAGGACTAGCCCGTATAGCTTCCAAGGATTGGGGGAGGAAGGACTGAAGCTTTTAAGCCTTGCGAAAGAATTGACCGCCATGCCGGTGGTGACAGAGGTGATGGACACGAGCCAGGTCAGCGCCGTAGAAGAATGCGCGGACATCCTGCAGATCGGGGCGAGAAACGTCCAAAACTTTGCGTTGCTCAAACGAGTCGGTGAAAGTCGAAAACCAGTCCTTTTGAAGAGAGGGCTGATGACGACCATAGACGAGTTTCTCCAATCAGCCGAGTACATTCTGGCGGGAGGCAACTCCCAGGTCATCCTCTGCGAAAGAGGCATACGCACGTTCGAAACCGCTACGAGGAATACCCTCGATCTCAGCGCGGTGTGCGTCTTGAAGGAAAGAACCCATTTACCCGTGATAGTCGATCCCAGTCACGCGGTGGGAATACGACGGTTTGTTGAGCCGCTCTCGCTGGCCGCGATCGCCGTGGGGGCAGACGGACTGATGGTCGAGGTCCATTGTTCGCCAGAAACCGCCCTGTGCGACGGTCAACAATCCCTGTCCCCAGATGACTTTGCCAAGCTGATGAAAAAAGTGAGCGTCATTTCTCAGGCGAAGGCGCTCCTGGTCTGAACCGGTGGAAACAAAGACGTCGCCCGAGCGCGGATGGCGCCCAACCGCAAATGAAGAGCGATGAAGGGACACGTAGCGCCCTATGACTTCTATTGACACGATTAGAAAACAGATAGATCAGATTGATAATGAGTTGTTGCGACTTATCAACGAACGGGCGCAGCACGCGCTCGCGATCGCTGAGTTGCGAAGCCTCGAGCAGACAAGCAATTTTTCCCCTGAACGCGAGATCGCCATACTGAAACAACTTTCTGCGCGCAACCCCGGGCCGCTCTCGCCATCCGCCGTAGCCCATGTCTTTTCGGAGATTATTTCGGCGTGTCGCAGCGCGAAGCGTCCTTTACGCGCGGCGTTCCTTGGCCCCGAAGGAACCTTCAGTCATGTCGCTGCGTTGAAACGATTTGGGCGTTCGACATTATATATGCCCCAAAGCGCGATCGAGGACATCTTCCACGCCGTCGAGAATGGCGAAGCTGACGTAGGGGTCGCGCCGGTGGAAAATTCGTTGGAAGGTTCGGTGGCTGAGACGCTGGATCAATTTGTGGATGCTGAGGTGACGATACTCGGGGAAGCGCTGGCGCAAGTCCGGCATTGCCTGTTATCAAAAGAGCGCGCTCTGTCAGATATTACGACCGTTCATTCTCACCCACAGGCGTTGGGACAGTGCCGGAAATGGCTGCGCGCGAATCTGCCGGCCGCGTCGTTGATTCCGGCGTCCAGTACGGCTGAAGCAGCTCGACAAGTTGTCACGCGACCTCATTCAGCAGCAATCGCCAACGAACATGCGGCGGCGCAATTCGGTCTGTCGGTGCTCGCCGCTGATATACAGGACAATCCTGGGAACGCGACGCGATTCCTCATCATTGGAAAACAAGAAAGCGCGCCAACCGGGTCTGACAAGACTTCTTTGCTCTTTGCCACAGCCCATACCCCTGGAGCGCTCTGCCACGCGCTTGCGCACTTTGCGCAACGGTCGCTGAATCTCACCAAGATCGAGTCGCGGCCCATTAAGAACAGGAACTGGGAATATTACTTCTTCGTCGATGTAGAAGGGCACAGAGATGATCCGCACATGAGGGACGCCATAGACGCGCTGCGCTCGGAGGTCGCATTTCTCAAGATACTTGGGTCCTATCCCATTGACGGAGGGGGGTTGTGACATCGTCGTCCGAACAGCGAAGAGCTGAACCACAGCCGCAGGAGGAACCCGACTTTTCCCAAAGCGCGCTGTGCATCATGGGAGGGAAAGGACGCATGGGCCGTTGGTTTGAAGCCTTGTTTCGCGCGGCTGGCCTCAAGCCCTCTATAGTTGATCTCGACAATTACCCGCCGCCCTCAGAGGCGGCGTCGTGGGACGTCATTGTGCTTGCTACACCCGTCGCCGCAATAGAAGGCGTCATGAAAACGATCGGACGTTTCATGAGACCGGACGCCCTCCTGATGGACATATCATCTGTCAAACACAAGCCAATACGTCTCATGCTGAGACATTCCCCCTCTGAGGTGATAGGCGCGCATCCTTTGTTCGGCCCATCGGCCGAATCTATCTCAAATCAAACATTTTTTCTCTGTCCTGTCAGGACGACAAAATGGCTGAGACCGGTGAGGAAATTTTTCGAAGGCCTTGGCGCGCGGCTGGTGGAGATTGATCCGGAAGAACACGACAGACTCATGGCGTGCTGTCAGACGCTGCGGCACGTCATGCTTGCCGCGTTGGGGCAGACGTTAGGGGCCCTGGGATACCATGCAGAGCGCGACGCAGACGTGATGGGAATGTGGTTTCATCAACTCATGACAATGCTGCGCCGCCAGTCCCAACAACCTTCAGAGCTGTACGCGGACATAGCCTTGGAAAATCCCTATGCATTCGACGCAGTGAGGGTCTTTCAATCGTACCTTAACGCCTTCGTCGATGCCATCGCCGCGCAAAATAGAGACATGATCATCGAGGCTATGGATGACGCGGTGAAGTCTTGTGGCTCTACGGCCGATGAATCCGTCGCAGTTCGCGGCTGGTGGTGGGGATTAGGAGGTGATTCACGGCATACCGAACCCGAGTGACCACACAAGGGTAGGTACAGCGAAGGACAACGAAGCCGTGAATCCCCGCAAGAAAGGATTCACGGCTTTTTTTGTGAAAGGCATCAGAGGCAATTGGGAGGATACGACGGTGATTAGAGAAGCTATTGAAAAGAGTGTTTCGGGGAAGAGCCTCTCTGAAGAGGAAATGACAGAGGCTATAGAGGAAATCATGGATGGAGGCGCCACGCAAGCGCAAATCGGGGCCTTTCTGGTGGCCCTGCGAATGAAGGGTGAAAGCATCGAAGAAATTACCGCGGCTGCCAAAGTAATGAGGTCGAAAAGCTACGCGATCCCTCATGAATGGGGCGTCGATGACCGTCTTGTCGATACCTGTGGAACAGGAGGAGATTGCGCAAATTCTTTCAACATTTCGACTACGGCTGCCTTCGTCGTGGCCGGGGCGGGGGTCAGGGTGGCGAAACACGGCAACCGATCGGTATCCAGCAAATGCGGCAGCGCAGACGTGATGGAGGCTCTCGGGATGCCGTTGGACCTTACTCCCGCACAGGCGGCGCGCTGCATGAGGGAAGTAGGGATCGGCTTTCTGTTCGCCCCGGTATTTCATCCCGCCATGAAGCATGTAATCGGACCACGGCGAGAGCTGGGCATTCGATCAATGTTTAACCTGCTGGGACCGCTCACGAATCCTGCACACGCGTCCGCGCAAGTCCTGGGGGTTTACGACGCGGCGTTGGTCATGCCCATGACGCATGTAGTCGCGCGACTAGGAATCCGACGGGCCTTCATTGTCCACGGTCACGGAGGACTTGATGAGATTAGCCTGAGCGGTCCGACAAGCATCGGATTCGTTGACAACGGTCGAGTTTCGTTCCAGCGCGTCTGCCCTGAGGATTTCAACGTGAAGCCATGGCGGTTGAACCCCATTTCAGGAGGCGGACCCAGGGAAAACGCAGCACTGACCCTGTCAGTATTGAATGGGGAAAAGGGCCCGTACAGAGACATAGTTCTCATGAATGCCGCGGCAACGCTGGTGGCGGCGGGCGTAACGTCGTCGTTCGCTGACGGTATGGCTCTATCACGCCAGTCAATAGATTCAGGCAGCGCCGCGAACAAGCTGAAACAACTGATCTCGCTGGCACAACTACTCAAAGGAAGGCGGATTTAGTTATGTCTGAACACAATTTTTTGGAAACAGTATTAAATCGTAAGAGGGTGGAGGTGGAAAGGCTCCGTTCCATTGGGCTCAGAAGGCTTAAACAAGATGCAGAAGCTGCAAGGCCGGCGCTGGATTTCAAAAAGCCATTCTCGGATGGGAGCTCGCCAGTTCCGATCATTGCCGAGATAAAAAGGTTTGCGCCGTCGGGGAATCGTTTCGCAAACCACGCTCAGATAGATAATATTGCCACATCATATCAACTTAATGGCGCCGCCGCGATATCGATAGTGACTGATGAACACTTTTTTGGATGCAGCGTAGGCGATCTGATTACCATACGGTCTTCTGTGGCCATCCCCATATTACGAAAAGATTTCATCATAACCGTGGAGCAGATTTACGAAGCCAGAGCGGCTGGAGCGGACGCGGTCTTGCTTATTGTGGCATGTACCGGTGACGAACGCCTGAGGGCGTTGCACCAAACCACACTTCAGTTAGGGATGACTCCGTTGGTGGAGGTGCATGACGAAGGGGAGATTAAAAGAGCCCTCAGAATTGGACCTCAACTTATCGGGATCAACAATAGAGACCTCAACACCTTACGTGTTGACCTTGGCGTTTCAGAACGTCTCAGAAAGATGATACCGCCCGAAATTATCGTCGTCGCAGAAAGCGGCGTCAACACATCAGATGATATTCAGAGGCTTCTCAACGCAGGCGTGGACGGATTTCTTATTGGTACTGCTCTGTTAAAGGATTCAGATCCGGGAAGAATGCTGCGTTCGTTCGTAAAGAGGAGGTATTGAAATGGTTCGAGTAAAGATCTGTGGAATTACCAACGCGGAAGACGCTGCATTCGCGGTAGCGAAAGGGGCCGATGCCTTGGGGTTCATTTTTGCGGAGAGTCCGAGGAAAATATCATTTGAGACCGCATATGCCATTACACGATCGCTTCCTCCTTTTGTCCATAAAGTGGGGGTCTTCGTGGATGCAGAGATAGAGGAGGTAATATTTCTTCGAAAACAGTTGGAATTAGACGTGGTTCAGTTGAGCGGCGCGGAATCAGAGACTTATGTCAAGGCCTTGGGACCAGGGGTCGTGAAAGCCATACATGTCAAAGAAGGATGCGCATTTGATCCGGAGGCCTACTGTTCAGCGACCATTCTGTTAGATACATCGGCGAATGGCCGCTGGGGCGGTACGGGCCAAAGCTTCAACTGGGATTTGGCCATTGAATTGGCCAGAGCCAGACCCATTATCCTCGCAGGAGGATTGACCCCTGACAACGTCGGCGAGGCCATTAGAAAGGCCCAGCCTTATGCAGTGGATGTGTCCAGCGGCGTTGAAATGCGGCCTGGGAAAAAGGATTTCAACAAAATTGAGATGTTCATCCAGAGAGCCAAGACAGCAAGTCTGCGTCGCCAGCCAGCCCGGACCCTCGGAGGAGAAAGATGACATCGAGGATAGCAATGGCTTTTGCAAAGGCGGCTCAGCATCGACGAGCCGCGTATGCACCATTCCTCATGGCTGGCTTTCCGAACTGGGAGACCTTTTCTAGGCTACTGAAAGAGCTCGATAATTTGTCATGTGACATCGTCGAAGTTGGCGTTCCTGCTCCTTGCGCGCCCCTTGACGGCCCTGCCATACAAAAGGCAGGAAACATAGCGCTCGGCAATGGCGCTACGATCGAAACTGTCTTGACCACTATCGAAAGTGCAAGCCCGCGTGTGGCGGCACCAATTGTCCTTATGACCTATTACGACGTCGTCTCGGGCATGCCGATGAAGGAATTCTGCAAAAGAGTAAAAAAGGCGGGTATGTCTGGTGTAATCATCCCCGATGTCCCCGAAAATTTGGCTGTCGAGTGGAAAATCGCTGCGAATGCGCTAGGGATCGATACAATCTTTTTAGTCAATCCCTCGATGAGATCATCGGAAATCCAGTCGATCGCTCGTCTGTCAACGGGTTTTGTTTATTTCAGAACGACGACTCGGCAAACGGGCGCGAAAGTGATAGTCGCCGAGGAGCTGCTGTCGATCCTGGCTCATGTGAAGCGTCTTTCATCAATTCCCGTCGCTGCAGGCTTTGGCATTGCGAGCTCTGAACAAACCAGGCTCCTGGCCCAAGTCGCGGACGGCGTTATCGTGGGGAGCGCTCTGGTACAAAAAATTCTGGACGCACACAATGAAAACGATGCGGTGAACAGCGTTCTCGGATTTTCCAAGGAAATACTCGCCGCGTCAAGAAAGTGCGCAAAGTCGTCCCCGCTGCGTATGCACTGCGACGCCTCCGTGGGCAGGGAGTGACGCTGATGGTACGTTGCACGCGCCAAGACCGTTTCACCGGCATGCGACGACGTCTTGGCGAGAGCGATTTATGACGAAGTAAAACTGGTATCAGCTCATCTCTGGAAATTGTAGCGGGCTCGGGCTATAGTCTTGGACATGGCTCGCAACAAGAACAAGAATAAGAAAAAGACAAAAAAGGATGACGCCACGGTCAGGCAGGCCCAAGAAAAGCCGCCCCAGCCCAAAGACAAACAAACAAATGATAAACACATTTTGCGCGACGTAGGCGTCGGCGTCCTAGTCTGCGTTGCATTTTTCGCCGTACTGGAACTTTCATTCAGGGCCGCCGGCTTGTTTCCCCGGGATGTGGGAGAAGACCCATACGTAGGTTTCTCGGGGATCATTCCTCTCTTCGAAGTTAAAGACGGCGTCGCGACGGTCTCGAAACCGAAACTCCGCTACTTTAACGAATCGTCTTTTTCTGTGGCCAAACCGCCGGACACGATGCGTATCTTTTGCTTTGGGGGCTCGACCACGTATGGCCACCCCTTCGATCAACGGACGAGCTTTTCTCGCTGGCTTCAGGACCTGCTTTCGGCTTCCCATCCAGACAAGAGGTTTGAAGTGATCAATGCTGGAGGGATTTCGTACGCCTCATACCGCATCGTTCCCCTCATCAAAGAGACCCTTCAATATCAGCCTGACCTCATGATCATCTACACTGGTCATAACGAATTTTTGGAGAGGCGGACCTATTCGAACATTATTGACGTCGGTTCCACCACGTTGCGCATCAAGGCGCTGCTGGAACGTCTGCACGTATATCGCGCGCTGCAGCGAGGGATCCAAAGCGTTATCCCGCAGGCCAGCGCTCCTTCGCCGCAACAGGACGCGGGCAAAGAAGCGAAACCTGGCAAGACGATGCTTCAGCCAGAGGTGTCAGCTTTGCTTGATAGGAGCGCTGGTCTGGAACTGTATCACAGGGATCAAGAATTCTCTGAACGGGTCGTGCAGCACTTCGCCTATAACCTCACCGCCATGATACAACTATGCCAAGCTCACGGCGTCCCAGTGATTCTCGTGGACCCGCCGTGTAATCTCAAGGACTTTTCTCCGTTCAAATCTGAACATGATCCTGGTATGACCCTTGCCGAGCAAAAGACGTATGAAAGGCGTTTAGCGCAAGCGCAACAGTTAATAGCCAAAGGCGAATTTGACGCAGCGTGCACTGAGCTCGGGGCGTTGATCCGCCAAGACCCGCTCTACGCAGAGACCTACTTTCTCATGGGCAAGGCCAAACTCGGGCTCAAGGCATTTGACGACGCCGAGAAATATTTTGTGAAGGCGCGGGACCTGGATGTATGTCCATTGCGGGTAATCACGCCGATCACGAATCGCATCAGGGAAATCGCCGCTCAATACCACGTACCACTGATTCAGTTTGTCGATATCGTGCGGGACCGGGTCAAAGACGCAGGGGAGCCTTCGGGCATCCCTGGAAATGAGAGCTTTTTAGACCATGTGCATCCAACCGTAGAGCTCCATCAACTTCTCGCGGAAAAACTGATGAGCGCAATGGAACGCGACGGCGTCATCGCGCCAGGAAAGGTCTTATTGCCCGAAGAAAAGAAAGCGCTCTACGCAAAAGCCATGGCCGTGATGGATTCACAATTCATGGCGTTGCGAGACCTGAATCTTGCCAAGACGCTGCGCTGGGCTGGGAAAAAGCAGGAGGCCAAGGCAGCGCTCCTGAGGGTGGCGCCGTTGATGGCTGACAACCCCGAGGTGCACAAGATGCTCGGCAGTTTCGCCTTGGAGGAGGGGGACTACGAGGCGGCCGTCGCGTCCTACAAGAAAGCCGTCGCGCTCGCGGAAAACGATCCTGACATGAAATTTGCCCTTGCCGTCGCCTTCTACAACAGCGGGCAGATTCAGAAGGCTCGAGAAACGTACGAGGAGATACTCAGTTCAGGGGCTAGCTTGCCCGAGGTCTATGCCAATTTGGGTACCATCTACCTTCAACAAGGGTTGGTGGATGAGGCTTGGCGCACGCTTCAGGACGGCATGAACCGGTGCAAAGACTGCGCGACGCTGTACAGTCCTTATGCGCTTGTCCAGGCGGTCATGGGGCGGCCGAGGGAAGCCATCCCGTGGATGCAGAAGGCCGTGGATGCGGAGCCGGGCAATCCCAAGAGCTGGTACAACCTCGCTGGCATGTATGCATTGGCCGGCTCGCCGGACATGGCAATTCAAAGTTTGAACCGCGCCATTGACCTCGGTTACTCGAATTATCGAAATGCGGCCTCTGACCCTATTTTTGAATCTGTGAAGAACGACCCGCGGTTTCGCAAGGTCTTGGACCGAATCCATCCCTGAAAAATTATTTGAAGAGAAGTACCACTATATGGTAGTATGTGAGATTGTGATTTTGCTAGACCTGACAAAATTCCCATCGTTCAGCGCATAAAAATCACGAGGGTTTTAACTATTCGTGGAGGTTCGAGAGATGTTCGAGATCCTTGAAAAGGAGCGAATCGGTCCTGGAGTGAACCGGGCCGTGATTTCTGCTCCTGCCATAGCGCAGGCCCATCGGCCTGGGCAATTCATCATACTGAGGACGCATGACAAAGGTGAGAGAATCCCGCTCACCGTCGCGGACAAGGATGCAGAAAAGGGTACCATCACATTGGTGTGGCAGGAAGTGGGCGTGACCACGTATTATTTGGGAACCATGTGCGTGGGTGAACGGCTGCAAGACCTGTGCGGGCCGCTGGGGAAGCCGACGCATATCGAAAAATTTGGCACAGTGGTGGGAGTCGGAGGCGGCATCGGCGTCGCCCCCCTTTATCCCATCACCAAGGGCATGTACGAGGCGGGAAATCACGTCATTTCCATTATAGGGGCTCGCACCAAGGAGCTGCTCATCATGACCGAAGACATAAAGAAAGTCAGTCATGAGACGCTCATAGCGACTGATGACGGCTCCTTCGGCATCCATGGATTTGTCACCCAGGTGCTTCAGAGCCTCATAGACAAAGGCGTGAAGATTGATCTCGTGGTCGCCATTGGCCCTGTCCCCATGATGAAGGCGACGGTGAATGTCACCAAAAAGGCCAACTTGCCTACTGTGGTCAGCCTCAATCCTATCATGGTGGACGGCACTGGTATGTGCGGCGCCTGCCGGGTGGAAGTCGGCGGAAAAACCATGTTCGGTTGTGTTGATGGGCCTGAATTTGATGGGTTCCAGGTTGACTTCGATTTGTTGAGCAAACGGCTGGCAATGTATAAGGGACCCGAGTTAATCGCGCTCAACAGGTTCAGAGAAACCCCGCGCGGTTGTCAGTGCACGTTTCCCGGGGGTGCGTAATGACAGATCAAGTGAAGACAGAAGCAAAAAAACCAAAAATTCCCAGGCAGAAAATGCCGGAACAGGATCCGATAGAGCGGGCGCACAATTTTTATGAGGTCGCCCTGGGGTATGACAACGATCTCGCGCTTCTCGAGGCAAGCAGGTGCCTCAATTGCAAGAAGCCCTACTGCAAGACAGGCTGTCCCGTAGAAGTGGACATACCCGATTTCATCGCCATGGTGAAAGCCGGAGACATCCTCGGCGCATCTTGGAAACTCAAAGAGAAAAACAGCCTGCCGCGTATTGCCGGCAGGGTCTGTCCCCAAGAGACGCAATGCGAATCGAAATGTGTGCTTGGAAAAAAGGGTAAAGGTGAACCATGCGCCATTGGGCGATTGGAGCGATATGTGGCAGACTGGGCGGCGATCCACGGCGAAGGCAAAATGCCGGAGCTTCCGAAACCCACAGGCTTCAAGGTCGCGGTCGTCGGCTCTGGCCCCGCGGGCTTGACCCTTGCGGGCGCCTTGATCAAGAAAGGGGTTGCCGTCACAGTATTTGAGGCGCTGCATGAGCTGGGCGGCGTGCTGGTGTATGGCATCCCAGAATTTCGACTCCCCAAAGAAATCGTGCGCCAAGAAGTCGATGAATTGAGGCGCCTGGGCGTTGAATTCAAGACGAATTGGGTTGTCGGAAGGATCGAGACGGTTGACGATTTACTGGAGAAGAGAAAGTTCGACGCGGTATTCATAGGAACGGGAGCAGGCGCGCCCTTATTCTTGAAGATACCGGGAGAGAATCTCAATGGGGTGTATTCTGCCAATGAGTTCTTGACGCGGGCCAACCTGATGAAGGCGTATCTCTTTCCGGAGACGGATACGCCCACCGCGAAAGGGAAAAAGGTCATCGTTTTCGGAGGCGGCAACGTTGCGATGGATTCTGCCAGGACTGCCCTGAGGCTTGGCGCAGAGGAAGTGACCATCGTGTATCGCCGCACCATGGAAGAACTGCCGGCTCGGGCTGAAGAGGTCCATCACGCGGTGGAAGAGGGCGTGAAGTTCAAGCTGCTCACTGCGCCGGTGGAAATCCTCGGGAATGAAGGCGGCTGGGCGGTGGGCGTCAAATGCCAGCAGATGGCTCTCGGCGAGCCGGACGCGTCAGGACGCAGACGGCCTGTCCCGGTGGAAGGGGCGTATTTCGATCTGGAATGCGACACCGCCATTGTGGCCATAGGCAATGCGGCCAATCCCCTTGTCCCCACTACCACGAAAAATCTCGAGACAAACAAATGGGGCAATATCGTCGCGGACTTGGAAACAGGTAAAACGTCTCGCGACCGCATTTGGGCAGGGGGCGACATCGTTACCGGAGCCGCCACCGTGATCCTCGCGATGGGCGCTGGCCGCAAGGCTGCGCTCTCGATGTTGCAGACATTTGGGATTAGTTAATCTCGCGTGCATCAGCCTCCTGTACGAGGCGCAGGAGGCTGCTTCTCTTTCCGCGCCGAGGACGTGGTCAGCGCTCGAGCAAACCCGGGGAATGAACAAAACCTGCAACATCTGACGCTTTATGGATACCCTGTATCTTCTCAAATCGGCCTTCAGCGGCTTTGCGCTTTGCGTCGGCGCGCTGATGCTCACGTTTTTCGTGCTCGGGACGGCTTTACGCCTGCCCAAGCGGCATTTCAGAAGGGTATTCCTGGTCGCAGGAATTTGCTCGTTTCTCCTTGCCGACGCCTTTCTCTACTACAAGATCGTGGCGTCTCGAATCGAGAATCCCAATATATTCCTCTTAGGAAATGTGTCTGGATGGCTCAGCGGCGTCTTCTTTGGACTCACCCGGATGAAGCACGTCCTCGCCGCCTTTCTCAAGGGTTCTTGATACTCCCGCATCTCCAAGCTCGAATTGGGCGTCGGAGCGCGTCGCAGGAATACTTTTCAGAGGGGCTGTACACCTTCTCGGAATTTCTATCGGAATGAGGTTCGGGTTGTGTAATTCGCAAGCCCGCGTTCCCAGGGCGTTGCCCTGGGCTATTGTATTGCGCCCCGCAGGAGCGGGGCTAAAGCCCCCTCTCGCGATGCCTGCCTAGTCTTGAGGTTCGTCGATGCGCCGGTCATTTCGAGTATTCCCCTCTCTGTCATTTTTACCTAAAAATGCCACAGCGTTTCGGAACGGTATTTTCATCTCCCGTTGTAACCCCTGGCCATAGGGGGGTCGAAGGAGCCGGGCTCGAACGAAGCGAGAGACGGCGACTGAGAAATCTTTGTCGTCTGCGGGCCAAGATTTCTCGCTGCGCTCGAAATAACAGAGAGTATAGGACTTCTCGAAATTTCTGTCGGAATGAGATGCGCCGCGGCGTGGATACGATGACGTTCAAAGTCTGCCTCACGGCGAAGACATAATCAATGATTACCGTCACGGCGCCCTGATATGTCATGCCGGACTCGATCCGGCATCCAGTGAACTGACGTGGATTCCCACTTTCGTGGGAATGACATGCAGCGGGACAACAGCGCAATTCGCGATTATTTTCGAGAAGGGCTATAAAGCGCTCGAAGTGGCAGCCGCCCTTGGAATTCGCAATTAATTCTGAGAACCGCTATATCATCTCCGGCAGAAACATGGTATCCATTGTTATGAAGCCATATTCTGGACTATTTGGAGGAGCATATCATGGAGGCCCTACTCACCGCTGACCAAAAAAAGTTGAGGAATGAAGTGCGGACTTTTGTCCGACAAGTGCCGCGACAGCTTTTGCTCGATATGGACGCAGAAAAGGTGTTGTTTCCGCGTGAATATCTTGTGGAAGCCGCCAGACTCAATCTCCTGGGCCTTCGTTTTCCTCGAGAGTACGGCGGGAGAGGTCTTCTCTGGGTTGATGAAATAATCGCTTTGGAGGAGATCGGCGTGCTGGGCGCGTCCCTTGCGTGTCTCTATTCGCTCGTGACCATTGTGGGCGAGGCCATTCATTTCTTTGGCACAGAGGCCCAAAAAAGAAAGTACCTCGAGCCGGTCCTCAAAGGCAAATTGTTTTGCGCAGAAGCGCTGACCGAACCCCGAGGCGGTTCGGACTTTTTTGGCGCGACCACCACAGCTCGAAGGGAGGGAGATCATTACATCCTCAACGGCCAGAAACGGTTCGTTGTCGGCGCGGAAGGAGCGGACATCTTTCTCGTGTATGCGCGAACCGGCGAGCCCGGCCAACCAAAGTCCATCAGCGCCTTCATAGTAGAAAGAGACATGGGGGTCGATGTGAAATACGTCTACGGGCTCATGGGTACCAGGGGAGGCGGCGCCGGACGATTAGTATTCAGAGATGTGAAAGTCCCGGCCGAGAACATCATTTTTGGCGAGAATCGCGGGGCTGAGGTGTTCCATCAGATGATGATTCCGGAACGCATGACGAGCGCGGCGGGGGCAATCGGTTCGGCTCGAGTGGCCCTGGAAATAGCCGCCCGTTACAGCGATCGCCGAAAGGCTTTCGGACAAAAGATCAGAGAATTTGAAGGGGTCAATTTCAAGATAGCCAATTCCATAACGAAATTGGACGCGGCCCGGGCCATGACCTACGTGGCCGCCGCATCGGTGGACCGTTTTGGCAGCACCGGCTACACGAGAAGACTTGTCTCTCAGTCGAAAAAGTTTTCCTCGGACTCCGCATGGGAGGTGATCAACGACGCGATGCAAGTGCTAGGCGGCATAGGGTACACCAATGTGTATCCGGTGGAACGCCTGCTCAGAGACCTGCGGCTCATGATGATCTGGACCGGCACCAACGAAATCATGAACCTCATTATTCAGCACGAGTACTATCGTGAACTGCAAAAGAAAGATCCTGAGCTGAGAGAATCAGAATTGGATGCAAAGGAGGCCTTCGCGGAGGAGGAAAAGATCTACGAATAGGGGCGTAGCCATTCTCGAAAACAATCGCGAATTGCGCTGTTGTCCCGCTGCATGCCATTCCCACGGACGAGGGAATCCATTGTTCGTCTCCTGGATGCGCGGGATCGAGTCCGGCATGACAGATCAAGCGCCGTGATGGCGCTCATTGATTATGTCTTCGCCGTGAGGCAGACGATGATAGTCACCATGTTCACGCTGCGGCGCGCCTGGTTCCGACAGAAGTTTAGAGAAGTGGTATATTAGTGCGGACCCCATAACGATACTGGCTTGGGGCGACGGGTCTTCGTCGCATGGGCGTGTCGAGAGATGCTCCATCGCCTTTCCGCTCCCGAAAACGACAAAACGAAAGGCGCTGCGATTTCAAGCGCTGCGGAAATCTTTCACGCAAGAGCAGCGAAGAGCCGCGTGCCCCGGCGTTTTACCGATACACGTTGAAGGACTTCAGACCTATGGCCCGATGATCTGACTTCACTGGTCGGTACCGCAGAAATCTCGCCTGCACAGGGGCGCTCCCAAAATACTCGTAGCCCGGCCACCAGGAGTACTTGTCCAGCTCTTTGTTGCCGCCCTCAACCCACACGCTCCACTCTTTTCCGTCGGGCGATATGTCCACTGCCCATTCGGTGGGAACCGATGACTCGTCATTCCAAACCAACCTGAGTCGGCTAAGTTTGTAGAGGGCGTTCAAATCCAGAACGACTTCCAGTTTGCCATCCGGCCCCAGTTCCTTGGATGTATAGGACGCGGGTCCTGGATAACCTCTGAGCATGTTCTGAGGAACATGCTGCCAGTCGATGGGCTCTGGCGCGTACACAACCTGAGCGCCAGTGGCGGGCATGGCAAAAAAGCTGTCTTTGGAATCGATGAGGTCGCCTTCGGTCAACGGTTTGTTGAAGAAGTATTGTTTGATGACGTTGGCGTATTCCTTGGCCATGAGGTAATTCGCGCCTGCAGTCACATGGCACCAATCGGTAAAGACCCATTGCGAGGTGTCGTCGAAATAATGACTGAAATCGATGATGGAATAGGGCTTTTGTCGAGCGCTGTCTCTAATCCGCTCGCAGATATATTCGTAAATACCGTCAGTGGGAACGTCGTAATACTGGCGGTGCTCATCTAATTGGGCAACCTTCTGCTCCATCTCGTGTCGTGGTTTCTTGCTTGAATAGAGCATCGGTTGCAGGGCAAAAATGTGGGGAACCCCGTCGTTTTCCAAAACCGAGTGATAATCCTCGACCACCCGCACCACCGTACTCACATTGTCGGTAACCATCTTGGAGCGTTGTTCTGGGGTCATCCCGAGGACTTTTCCGGTGGGATCCGGGGCCAGGGCCTCGCCCTGATGCATCCGCAGCCCTGTCTCCATAGAGAAAAAGGGATCCAAACCCCGCCAAATAAAGGCCATGAGGAAGGTATTGTTTTTAAGCCATAAAGTCATGTACGCGCCGAGCCCGTCCGGCGTGTACGCGAGGATTTCCTTGAGGATGCCGTGGAATTGCCCCTGATCGAAATAATTCCAATCTCTCTCCGGGATGCTTACGGGATGAATTTCGTTGGCCCCGTCCAGAGACACCACCATGTCTGGCCTATACTGCCGAAGCTTGGCCACATACCTCAGCAAGAGGTGTTGATACGCATAACCCCATACTGCGGTGTTATACACCCGGATGGTCTTGCCCGGAATGGGCGCAGTGGCGTTGAGTATCTTTTCGAGCAGATACGCGATGGTTTCGCGATATTCGAGATAATAATGATTCGTAATAGCCGCAGCCTGACCAGCCGCTCCAAGCCCAAAGGCTGTCGAGCCGCCGGTGAGAAAGATGCGATATTCGTCATCAGGCTTTGCGAGGGGGATGTCTCTCGGGTCTCTGAACCCTGCATTATTGGCGTATTCGTATCTATTTCCCTTGTCTTGGTTGTAGATGAGGCACACCCGCGGGTTGAGGTCATAGTCGTATTGAGACACCGGCTTAGTCAGGTCTTTTTTCGTCATCTGGAGATTGTCGGGATACACGTACGACATGGGAGATTTCCAGAGAGCAAATTCGGCCGCTTTATCCAATGCAATGAGAAGGATTACCACCGCGGCGATGACAAATACGACGTACGCGCTCTTGCGGCACAAAAACCAAAGCGCGCGACCTAGTTTCTTGAGTATGCGCACGGCTGCGCTTTTGTCCCTGCCGCCGGACCCTGTTTCACTCGAACTATTCTGTGGCATCTCGTTTTCTGTCATCACTTCACCTCCCGCAGTGTGAGCCATGTGGCTGCATTGCAACGGCTCTTCCCGGCAGCCGCGTGTATGCGAACGCGCTCGTTTTTTTCCGCCTCGTGTTGAACAAAAACGCGTAGCAAGGGGCGATTACACGTCGAAGTGGAACCTGGACAAATAGTCGTTGAGTTTGGTACGGTGTTCGTCATCCATTTCAGGGCAGTCATCGGGGGTTTTCAGACCCTGCGCTGCTTGCACGGCAAATACCATACACGTAGGCTCATTGCATTTCCCGCAGTTGGTTTTAGGAAGAAGCTTCAGGATTTCTATCATTTTCGGAGTCTCTGGGGTGGAAAAGGTCGGCTCGATTTCCGACCGCTTCTCCCAAGTCTCGTTGATCTCCTTCTTGAGCCAGGACAGTATTTTGTCCGCCTCCTCGTCATCGGAAAGGGCGTTGATGAAGATGTCCTTCCCGTGGAGGCTGATGAGTTTCCCGTGGACCCTCAAGGTCAGCGCGGGCGGGTCTTTCGTGTAGGAATCTCCGCCCAGCGCGGTATTGAGATATGGCAACACTTCAGATATGTCCTGGTCCAAATGGGCCACGCAATGCACAGACTGGAAGCTTGGATTACATTTTGGCCGAAACATCTCTTTGCGGTAGTTTTGTAGAAGCATGTTCAACCTTCCTCGGAAAAGGTGTGAGGGAAAACGACAAAATCCTCATCCGCAACATGTCGATCCGGAGGACTGTTGAGAAGCGCCGCAGCATGGCTGCGCCCCGAGATTTTTTACCGCCTCCTTGACCTTCTCCACTTGCGCGGGGTCCAAGACGGTGTTCATGTTTTTTTCGATGCCGAGGTCCTGGACAACAAGGTAGGAGCCAATAGGCACATCAGCCTTGTTGAGGAGATGCTTTGTACACGCCACCTGGCAGCCGTCGATGGCTACTAACTGCGGAACGGTCTGGGCAGATTTGACAAAGTTCGGCAGCCCCGCGCCGATAGCCGCCAAGCAGAACATCTTTCCATATCCCTCCCGGGTCAATTCCACGGCAGCCTGATTGGCGAGCTGTTCGAGATTGGATGCGCCGGAACAAGGCAGAAGCATAATTTGATGAGCGCTGCTGCAGCATTCATTAGACATTTTCGATCTCCTTTCTATGGGTTACACGAGCGCCTCGGAGTCGCGTGCGGTCTGGGCTTTCCGGGCAGACGCGGCCGAGGGTCGCGCTTTTTTATCATTTCGTGGAATAGTTGTTAAACAAATACATCTCATACGGTCTCTGACCGATACGCTCGCCGAGCCAAGATCAGATTTACCACGCTGCTTTTCCCAAGATCAAGGAACAACACCGCCCCGGAAATGATGACCAAAACCGCGTCGCGCACGATGTGATACACGCCGACTCTGCCTTCAGAAGCGCTGCTCGAGCTGAAGCAACCGCAGTCTATATCGAGGCCTATGGCGTACGCATAGATCACCGCGCCCAGGAACACGGCCAGCATGATCGTCGTCAACAACGCAGCAGGTTTAGTCTGGATGCCTAGGATTAACAGCGCGCCCGCGACCAGCTCCACCCATGGCAAGGTCAAGGCAATGACGTTGCTCCAAGACGGAGGAACGATCATGTAATTTCTGACCGACACGGCGAATTCTGCCGGGTCCATTATCTTATGGACGCTTGCGAAGACGAACAAGACGCCAATAAAGAGCCTACAAATCACCAGGCTGTATGTTTTTCGAGAACGATCCATTGCTCGACGTTGGCCTCAAATGGGGGACGACCTCTGCGTCAAACGGCGCCGCCTCCCGGACTTTTAGAACATATACTCATTTTATACGCCTATGCCAAGATTTGGGAGCAATGCTCCTACGCCGATGTACACGCCAACGCCTGCCAGGAGAGCGCCGGCTGCTACCTTGACCACTTTGTTCAGCGTGTGCGTCCTGCGTGATCCGATGAGGCGTTTGGCAGCCCCTGCCGACGTGCCCGCCGCGAGGATAAGAAGGCTGTGGCCGATCCCGTAGAACAGCATCATAACTCCTCCGTACAGCGGCCCCTTGAGAGGGATGATGCTCACGATGAGCAGAAGAGCGGGCCCAGTGCAGGGAAGCGAGACCAATCCGAAGAGGAACCCGAAGATCCCTGCCCCGAGAAATCCGGTGTACCGCGGTAGTTTATCCTGGGATATCGGCAGAGGAATGTGAACGAGGTCCATGAAATGCAGGCCCAAGAGAACGCAGATGGCCGCGACGACGTACACCATGTACTCTGATTGAAGAAACGGCGCGGCCGCAAGTCCTACGGTGAAAAGCAAGGCCAGCTCGATGCTGAAACCGAAGATGAACACGAGGGTGAAAAGAAAGGCTCTGCCCGCGCTCATTTCCTCGTCAATGCCCCCAATAAATCCGATGAGCAAGGGAACCATCACGATGACGCACGGATTCATGGCGGTCAGAGCGCCGCCTACGAAAGAACCGGCGGCGGCAAGCCAAATGGACCCCGAGGACACGAATTGCTCAACCATGGCAAACATCGATTCCATACGTTAACTCCTTGCTGAGAAGTGGTTGTTACGTTTCTCGAAAGCGGTCATGATTATCATGAGACGTCCCTCATGTTGGCAGAAATACGCATTTCATGCCGTAAACGACTGATCCGCCTATGGACGCGGCGTTTGAGAGACAGCGCCTGGGGCTCCTCCGGCCATAGGCGGAGGCGCAGGCAGCCCCATTTTCGAGAATACTTGAACGATATGCTCCCGTTCCAAGGTTCCTTCGTTTCTGAAGAATTCTTTCCCGTCAGGCAGCAGAAACACTTGGGTGGGCATGAGGCGGATATTGAATTTCCGCACCAAATCTCGGTTCACATCCATGTCAACTGGCAGGACGATGGCCTTGCCTGCATAGAGTTTGGCCATGTCGTCGAGGATCGGTTTCATGTATTTGCACGGGATGCACCATCCTCTACCAAATTCCAGCAAAATCGGTACACGCTTGGCCAACAGCGCATCCAGATTTATTTTTGGCTCAGCCGCTCGCCCAGGGGCTGTTATGGCGACCACGCAACAAAAGATGAAAAACACGATGCTGACTTTCTGAAAAACACTCTGTTTCATACTACCTCCGAAATTTTTTCGATAACGCGTTCGGGCGTGATTGTCGTTGAGGCGCGCGCCGTTGCCGGCTCTGTGATTTTCATACCGTGCGGGTACGCAAAACTCGCGCGCGACTTGATAATTTTTGTCCGCAATGAATGCAGGACTTTAGTCTTTTGAAAATGGGAATGTCTGATTGGGTCGGATTAAATCAGGAGTACACAGGCAAGGGACAATATGTTGTCATGAGAAGCGGCAGCGACGCCTTTCCCGCCCATCGCCGGCGGCGGGCCGCAACACCCCTGAAAAGAAGAGTTGGTCCGGTTGACCGAATGATGCACGTCAATCGATTCTAATCGAGTACTTCGCTGCTCTTCATTGAACCGCTGAAGGGGGTTCGCGGCGAGCATCAGTCTCGAAACGGGGATGCAGCCTTTGGGCTTTTGACAGGAGCACCGGGGAGCCGCGGCGTTATTCTCTAAAGAGGCCGCCGCTCCAAGGGCCTGGGTAATGGCGTTAAGATCGTCAGCCGAGCCCGCAGAGAGAGGAGGGATAGCCTGGCGATTCCATCCAATAGTTTTGAGGCCGCTGCAGAACAGTTTTGCGCCTGCCATCACGTTACACGTCATGGCAAGGATCATAAGTATATGAGCGAAGGAGCTTCGGGAAACGAAAGCATTCACTCGATGTTTCGTCAACCTCCTATAAGAAACGGTCCTTAGTAAGGCCGCATTCAATGGGCTCGTTCCCTTTTCGCCCCAAAGACGGTCAGGGGTACCCAGCCATCTTGGACGCTCTGTAATTAACATCGAAAAAAGTCTTCGTCAAGGCTCCAAAATACGCCGGCGCAAAGTCCTGTGACCCTCAAGTCAGAATTCCCATATGGTGAATCAGTGGGAGGGCGCGGGGCGGATAGCGCGTCCGGCGATTGAGACGGTAGGCTCTGCGCGCAACGCAGGCGTCGTTTTTATCTCGACAAGATATTTACCAACGTTTACTCTGTGTACACATCTTTTCGCAAAGACTATCGGATGCTTTTGAGCAAAGGAGCGCGCGATGGAACTGGCAGAGCGGATACGAGTCGCCTTGGGGAATGAACCGGTTGATATGCTGTTGAAAAACGCGCATCTCGTGAACGTGTTTTCTGGAAGCGTTCATGAGGCAGACATTGCTGTGCACGAGGGCATTTTTATTGGCTTTGGAGACTACGCTGCCAAGAACACGGTGGACCTGAAGGGTCGTTACATCGCCCCAGGGCTCATAGATGGCCACGTGCACCTGGAATCCAGCATGCTGGATATCCCTGAGTTTGCCCGCAATGTGCTGCCTTTGGGAACGCTGGCCGTGGTGACCGATCCCCATGAGATAGCCAACGTCCTCGGAATTGACGGCGTACGCTACATCCTTGATTCAAGCGAAGGGCTCCCCCTTCGCGTCTTCGTCATGTTCCCTTCATGCGTTCCTGCAACCGGGTTCGAGACGTCCGGCGCAGAACTGACGCATCTTGACATGGAAGTCTTCAAAGACAATGAACGCGTGCTCGGCCTGGCTGAGGTGATGAATTATCCAGGGGTGCTGTTCGCCGATCCTGAGGTGTTGGCCAAGATTGATGTCTTTCGAGACAAAGTAAAGGACGGGCACGCGCCGGGTCTTTCCGGAAAAGAGCTCTGCGCTTACCTCATTGCCGGAATCGGATCCGATCATGAGTGTACCACCCTCGAAGAAGCTCAGGAGAAGCTACGCAAAGGCATGCGGATCATGATTCGGGAAGGCTCGGCGGCAAAAAATATGGAAACCCTGTTGCCGTTGCTTCAAGACAACGATTCACGGAACTGCTTTTTCGTGACAGATGATCTCGATCCCCACGATATACTGGAAAAAGGCCACATAAACAGCCTCGTGAAAAAAGCCATACGCCTAGGCGTTCATCCGGTAAAAGCCATTCAAATGGCCACCATCAATACCGCATCGTATTTTAGGCTCAGCGGACTTGGAGCGATTTTGCCCGGTTATCACGCGGATTTCATCGTGATGGATCGGCTGGAAGATTTGTCAATTGTAGAAGTGTATGCGAGAGGACAAAAAATAGCTGAGCGTGGATCTCTCTTGAACTCGGCGCCTGCGAGTTCAGAAAAGAAGACTCTAGGCGCGATCAACGTCCTGTGGAATCGGGTAGGTTCGCTGGAGGTCAAAGCCTCCAGCGAACACGCGCATATTATCGGGGTGGTCCCCGATCAGATCGTGACCAAGAAAATCGTTGACCGCGTCCGCGTGGTCGATGGATGCCTGAAAAGCGATGTCGCAAGCGATACCCTGAAGATCGCGGTGATTGAACGACACCGAGGAACGGGGAACTACGCGATCGCGTTGATACAAGGTTTTGGCCTGAAAAAAGGCGCGCTAGCCTCATCGGTTGCCCATGATTCCCACAACATTGTCGTCGTTGGCGTCGAGGAAGAAGACATGCTATTGGCCGCCCACGAGGTCGCCCGACAAGGAGGGGGAATGGCGGCGGCCGCGGAAGGCGAAATTTTGGCTGCCCTGCCCCTCCCAATAGCCGGGCTCATGTCGGACCGCCCCATTCATGAGGTGCGGACGAGGTTGGACGAGCTTGTGGCAGCGGCCAAGAATCTTGGATGCGCCCTCGAGCATCCCTTTGCCACGCTTTCGTTCATGGCCCTTACCCCCATTCCAGAAATAAAAATCACCGATCGCGGCCTATTCGATTCAGTGAATTTCCGGTTTCTTTCTTTGTTCGTCTGAAGAGAGGACGGCGAGGCCTATAATTCATGGTGAGAACGGTTGCGAGAGACTTCCTCGGCATAAATTTTTTGTGAGGCGTTCGCGAGAGTCTTGACATCGGGGGCGCGGTGCGCTAGCTTATTAGTAATAGTTACCAATATAGAAAAACCATGGAACATCTCAAATCCCTACGAACCACGAAACAACGCAAGGTCATCCTTGACGAATTGCGCTCTCTGAGGACGCACCCCACGGCCATCGAGGTCTATGAACGCGTCCGGAAGAAGCTCCCGAAAATAAGTCTGGGAACCGTGTATCGAAATCTGGAACTCCTGTCAGAATCCGGCTTGATACAAAAACTCGAAATGGCCGGGAAGCAAAAGAGATTCGATGGGATCACAGAAAACCATTATCACGCGCGTTGTGTGGTGTGTGGACGCGTGGATGACGTGGATGTGGCGCCGCTTGGCGCGATTAACGAGGCCATTGCATCTGCTAGTGATTACGAGATCTTGTGGCACCGTCTCGAGTTTGTAGGAATTTGTCCTCGCTGCCGCGCAGCTAAAGCCGAGGAAAACACCATAGACCATCAATAGAGGAGGGTATCATGGCAAGTATAAAGGGATCAGAGACTGAAAAGAATCTTCTCAAGTCATTTGCGGGCGAATCTCAGGCGCGGAACCGATACACCTATTTCGCGTCCAAGGCTCGGAAAGAGGGGCTCATTCAGATAGCCAACATCTTTGAAGAGACCGCCAATCAGGAAAAAGAGCACGCCAAGCGATTCTTTTCCCAGCTCGAAGGCGGCGACCTTCTCATTGAAGCGGCGTTTCCCGCAGGGATCATTGCGGGAACCGCGGAAAACCTCAAGGCCGCGGCGGCTGGCGAGCACTATGAATGGACGGAATTGTATCCGGGATTTGCCAAGATAGCGCGTCAGGAAGGTTTTGAAACCGCCGCGAAGATATGGGAGGCGGTGTGCAATGCTGAGAAGCAGCATGAGAAGCGGTACCTGGGACTCCTGAAGAACGTGGAATCTGGCAAAGTTTTTCGCAAGGATACTCCGGTAGTGTGGCGCTGCCTCAATTGTGGCTACCTACATGAAGGTTTGGAGGCGCCTGAATCGTGCCCCTCGTGCGCGCATCCGAAAGGATATTTCGAAATTCTGGCGGAAAACTGGTAATATATTCTTCGTCCTACGGGAAGGACACCCCTCGAATAAGGACTCGCGGCGAGTGAATACCCTTAATGTCATTCACTCACGAAATGTTCACAATTTATTGTTAGGAAGAGATGACAGTCAAAGGAGGAGACAACTATGACCGAGAAATTGCAAGTGTATAAGTGCGACGTGTGCGGCAACATCGTGGAGATGCTCCATGGTGGAAAGGGCGCGCTGGTATGCTGTGGACAACCCATGAAGCTGTTTGTCGAGAATACGGTTGACGCGGCCAGGGAGAAACACGTTCCTGTGAAAGAAAAGGCTGATGGCGGCTTCAAGGTGAAGGTCGGGAGCGTGGCTCACCCAATGGAGGAGAAGCACTACATCGAGTGGATCGAGATCATCCAGGGTGGGAAGGCGTACAGACAGTTTTTGGAGCCGGGACAGGCGCCGGAGGCGTTTTTCCCTGTTGAGGGTGAGTTTACTGCGAGGGAATACTGCAACTTGCACGGTCTATGGAAGGCCTAAGCGCTTCAGTCGGCAGATGAGGCGCGTCCGGCCATTGGGCGCAACGTAGCGACAGGGAGGACCGCCGTCCTCCCTGCAGCGGCGTCGCCGCGGTGTGAGTGCATGCGCGTGAAATGAAAGGGAAATCATGACGACCAGCGCGACCATGTATCAATGTCAGACCGTCAACTGTGGGTACATCTATGATCCGTCACGGGGAGATAGAAAAGGCAAAATCCCCAAGGGTACCGCGTTCGAAGATCTGCCGGACGATTGGAAATGTCCTATCTGTGGGGCAGGCAAGAAGTTTTTCAAACCCCTGGCGATTCCTGGTCAAGGGTGATTAGGTGGTCAGGCCCTTGAGGACGGGACGGCAATGTTGCCAGGCGCTGTACGAGGACGGGGGCGCGGAGCGTGCAACAACGCCATGGCGCTTTTCTCTCAAGGGGGACGGTGAGTTAAGATGAAGCACAGCATCATTATGTCGCTTCTTGCGGCGTTGGCCTCCGCGGTTATTGGATCAGCCGGTGGGGAGGCGTCGCAGTCTGATATCAATACCGCAATACTAGGTAAGCTGGATTTTCAGGCGCCGGATAGTCCAGCGGACCGCTCATATCTTGGCCTCACCAATAAGCCGCTTTTTCGGCTTGCTGACCTCAAAGGAAAGTTTGTCTTGGTAGAATTGTTCAGCATGTACTGTCCCATCTGCCAGGCGGAGGCGCCGGTGGTAAACAACGTCTTCAAGCTCTTGAACGACAAACCGGAGCTCGCGTCCGCGGTGCGAATGCTTGGCATAGGCGTTGGAAACACGCCCTTTGAAGTAGAGGTGTACCGCAAGAAATACCAGGTTCCGTTTCCTTTGGCGTCTGACGACAAAATGGCTTTTCGTCAAGCGTACCCGGAAGAGATACGCACGCCCACGTTCATCCTGGTGAAAATTGACGAACGAGGCGAGGCATCCGTGCTGTTTAGACATGTGGGGCGCTTGAAAGACCCCGAGCTTTATGTCGATGCAATAGTCAAAGCAATGGACGGAAGATAGGAATGATGACCCGGAAAAAGAAATTGATCGCAATGCTCGCCCTGGCCGCCGTCGGCGCGCTCGTTGGCGTTCACCCAGCGAACGCGGAGGTGCGCACTGTGTATAACCCAGGGTCGCTGAAACCAATTGACAGCGCGACGTCCCTGAAAATAGGCGATGCCGCCCCTGACTTTTCGCTGCCGGATATTCATGGCGGGAGGGTGTCCCTCGCGCAATTTCGAGGCAAGAAGAATGTGGTGCTGTCCTTTGTGCCAGCGGCTTGGACGCCGGTGTGTTCTCAGCAGTGGCCGGGCTACAATATAGCCAAAGATTTTTTTGACCGTTATGACGCCATAGTACTGGGGGTCAGCGTGGACAACATCCCTACCCTTTATGCGTGGACAAGCCAAATGGGAGAATTATGGTTCCCGGTGCTGTCTGACTTTTGGCCCCACGGCGCCGCAGCCCATAAATACGGCGTGCTCCGCAGCGACGGAACCTCCGAAAGAGCCCTTTTTGTCATCGATAAGCAAGGGAAAATACGCTACATTGATGTGCATGACATTAATGAAATGCCCCGCCTAGAAACGCTGATCCAGGAATTGGAGAAGATTGGGAAATGAGCTCGGCGCAACTGACCAGACAGCCGCGAGCCTCGATGAATTGGGCATCAGCCGCGCTCTTGTGCGCAGTTGGAGCAGGAATTCTCTGCGCGTACGGCGATGTGGCGTGCGCGGAAAACAGGATCAGCGAGGCAAGTCAACAGTGTATTGATTGTCATTCCGTGGCGACGCCTGCCATCGTGGAGAATTGGAAAAAGAGCAGGCATTCTTCGGTAACCCCTGAGGAGGCCCTCAAGAGGAAAGCCCTGGAGCGTAGATTGTCTATAAAGCAAGTCCCCGCCGCGTTGGCTTCGTCGGTGGTGGGATGCGCGGAATGCCATTGCATGAATCCCGAGGCTCATAAAGACCTGTTCGACCACAATGATGAAAAAGTCCATCTCACTGTCACGCCCCATGACTGTCGGACCTGCCACACAGATGAAGCGGCGCAATACGAGAAGAACATCATGTCCCACGCGCACGGCAATCTCGCGAAGAATCAGCTTTACGGGGCCATGATGACCTCGGTCAATGGAATGCAATCTGTGGGAAAGGATCAGAAGATCTCCGTCGCTGCCCCTGACGAATTGACCATGGCAGATTCCTGCTATTCCTGCCATGGAACCGCGCTCGAGGTGGCAGGAAAAACCACTCGAGATACCAGTTATGGGGAAATGGAATTTCTCAAGATCAAAGGCTGGCCAAACCAAGGGGTTGGACGGCTGAACCCCGATGGCAGCAAGGGCTCCTGCGCCTCCTGCCACACGACGCACGAATTTTCCATAGTTATGGCTCGCAAGCCCTACACTTGTTCGCAGTGCCACAAGGGACCTGACGTCCCTGCCTATCAAGCCTATTCGGTGTCAAAACACGGCAATCTCTACGCATCGATGGAGAAGGACTGGAAAATGGACAGCGTGCCGTGGGTATTGGGCAAGGATGTCTCTGGGCCGACGTGCGCGACGTGTCATGCCAGTCTCGTGACCAGTATAGATGGAGACGTCATAGCGACGCGAACCCATCAGATGAACGACCGGCTGCCGTGGCGCATATTTGGACTCATTTATGCACATCCCCACCCGAAGTCCCCAGATACCTCAATAATACGAAACAAGGAGGGGCAGCCCTTGCCCACGAGTTTTGACGGGGCTCGCGCCGCGGAATTTCTCATTTCAACAGAAGAAATGGAAGTAAGAAAGCAGAGGCTGCAGAAAGTGTGTCGAGGCTGTCACGCGCGGAACTGGGTGGACGGCCACTGGGCTAGGTTTGAAACCTCCCTCTCCACAACGGACAAGATGACCCTTGCGGCCACAAAATTACTCGAAACCGCCTGGAAAGACAAGCTCGCCGACCCCTCCAATCCCTTTGATGAGGCTCTTGAGCGCCTATGGGTCGAACAATGGCTCTTTTATGGCAACTCGACCCGTTTTGCTTCGGCGATGATGGGCGCGGACTACGGCGTTTTTGCCAACGGTCGATGGTTCATGTCCAAAAATGTAAGAGATATCGTGGACAAGATTGGCTGCCTGCGTGTGCAGCGGTCCAACAAAGCTCATTGAGAAACAGTGTCAATCAAACAGAAAAGGAGTGCAGGAAGATGGAAAAGATTACATGGAAATGTCCCAAATGCGGATACACGTTTGAAGCGCCCGCGTCAGAAGCCCCGCCGGAGGCATGCCCGGAGTGCGAGGAAAAGTGCCAGTTTGTCAATGTGACCTGCTACATCCCGGAATGTGGAATGACGGGTCAAGATCCACGGCTAGGCTGATCTACTCCAATGCGATCATAGTCGGGGAATCACGGTGGAGAAATGGCGGTGAAAAAAATAGCGCTGGTTGCCTTCAATGGAGATCCTGTTTGTTTTGTGCACGTGCTTTTGAACGCGCTGGACATGAAAGGTCGCGGGTACGATGTGAAGTTAGTCATCGAGGGTTCCGCGACTGGGCTGATCCCTGACCTCGCGTCCGGAGCGAATCCCCTTGCTGGTCTTTTCAAAAAAGTCAGGGATTCCGGTTTGATCAGCGCGGTTTGCAAGGCGTGCTCCGCCAAGATGAACGTGTTGGATAAGGTGGTCGCCGAGGGATTGCCGCTTGGCGATGACATGTCGGGCCATCCCAGTCTAGCGAAATATGTGGACGACGGACACGTGGTGATAACTTTTTAGCCGCAGCCCGGAGCGTACATAGCCAATATGTCGGGTAAGCAAATGAATATCTTAGGAATCTTCGGAAGCCCGCGCAAGGGCGGGAACTCAGACATCCTTTTGGAAGAGGCGTTGGCGAGCGCTGAGAATGCCGGCGCCGCGGTATCCACGTTGCGGTGTTGCGACCTGAATATTCAGGGATGCATCGAGTGCGGTGGATGCGACGAAACCGGAGTGTGTGTGGTGGAAGACGATATGAGCCTCGTCTATCCCAAGCTGTTGGACTCGGACGTCATTATCCTGGCGTCGCCCATTTTCTTTTACAGCATACCTTCCCAGGCAAAAGCGCTTATCGATCGCTGTCAGGCCCTGTATTGCCGGCGCAGGCTGGAGAGGGAATCTGGGGTTCCGGGCGCCGGCGATTACAAGGGCAGCGGTTATTTGATCTGCGTCGGGGCCACAAAAGGAAAAAACTTGTTTGACGGCGTGCAGCTTGTTGCGCGGTATTTTTACGACGCCGTTGGCAAGGCGTACAAAGGCGGCGTCCAGTTCAGGTCAGTGGAGGGAAAAGGCGAGGTGTCGCAGCACCCGGATTACCTTCAGGAAGCCCGGGACCTGGGTTCACGAATTGTTCGAGAAGGGAGATGACGCGACCCCGAAGGAAAGCGGGACCAAAGGGGGCGAGCCCCATTGAGCAGGGTCCACAGTAAGGAAAACAGCCATAAAACGTGCAGTTGCAATTGCGTCTGCCCCGCAACCATGAGACCATAAGGAGGTAATATGGCGAAAGCGCTGGTAGTGCACGCTTCGAGATCAGGCCAAACCGAAAACATCGCGGAACTGATTGCAGAAGGGATACGATTCACGGGCGCGGAAGCGAAAGTGGTCAAGGCCACAGCAATCACTTCCGAAGCAGACCTCGAAGGTTATGACGCGTATGTCTTTGGATCGGCCACGTATCATGGAGACATGATCCAGACAATGAAGACCATGTTGTTTTTGGCGGCCAAGGCGAACCTTGAAGGAAAGGTCGGCGGCTCTTTCGGGGCTTTCGGTTGGAGCGGCGAGGCGATTGACCGCATATACGATACGATGAAGAACATCTTCAAGATGGATATGATCGGCAGTCCTTTGAGGCTCAAGACTGCGGCCCTGCAAGGCGGTTTGCAGATGGCCCAAGATTATGGCCGAGAGATAGGAAAGAAAATAACAGGAAGATAGAAGGGGATGGCATCCTACCGTGAGAGCGTCCCTAAAAACTGTGTGAGGCAGGCAAGAGTGTCTTAATGCTAACCCTTTTAAGGGTATAGCGAATACATAAGGCGTGGAGGACCTATGACGAAGTACGTGTGTCAGGTGTGCGGTTATGTGTACGACCCGGCCCTTGGCGATCCGGACAATGGCGTCAAGCCGGGCACGGCTTTTGCCGATTTACCAGACGATTGGGTCTGCCCGGTATGTGGGGCTGACAAAGACTCTTTTTCACCTGAATGAGAGGCGAGACGGCGCATATCCCATTTTGGGCTTGAAGTAGCAATTCGGCGAACGCGCGCTCGCGGCGAGATAACGATCTTATGCCTCGAGCGCGCGGGCCAATGAAGCGGGAAGCGCGTGTTCGACAACAATGTACTCGACGTCAAGGGTCACGCTTACGCGGGAGGATGACATTGCGGACTATTACTGAAGTGAAAAAAGGCATCAACTGGGTTGGAGCAGTCGATTGGACGGTGAGAGATTTTCACGGCTATTCAACGTATAAAGGCACCACTTATAATTCGTTCCTTGTGCTGGACGAGAAGGTAACCCTCTTTGATACGGTCAAGAAACCCTTCAAAATGGATCTCGTCCATAATCTCTACAAAGTGATTGACCCGAAAAAAATCGATTATCTCGTGGTGAATCATGTGGAGCCCGATCATTCTGGGGCTATCCCCGAGATGGTGGAACTGATCCGACCAGAAAAGATATTTTGCAGCGCCAGGGGCAAGAAAGCGCTTGTTGATCACTACCATCAGGAAGACTGGCCTTATGAGGTGGTGGAGACCGGGCAAGAAATCAGCCTCGGACAACGCACCGTACAATTTATCGAGACGAGAATGCTCCATTGGCCGGACAGCATGTTCTCGTACATCAAGGAAGATGAACTCCTCATCTCCAGCGACGCGTTCGGTCAGCACTGGGCGACCAGCGAGCGATTCAACGATGAGGTCGACCAGTCCGAGCTGATGGCCCATGCGGCAAAATATTACGCAAACATTTTGCTCCCCTATTCGGCCTTGATCCAAAAATTGATTGCCGACGTCCAAAAATTGGATCTGAAAATATCCATGATTGCGCCTGACCATGGCCTGATATGGCGGGAGAATCCTCTGCAAATTATCCAGGCCTACGATCGGTGGAGCAAGCAGATCCCGACACAAAAGGCGCTCATTATCTATGACACCATGTGGCATAGCACGGAGATGATGGCCAAAGCGATAGCGGATGGGCTGGCTGAAAATGGCGTGAGCATCAAGTTGTTGGATTTGGCGGTGAATCACCGAAGCGACGTCATCACCGAGCTCTTGGACGCCAAGGCCGTCATAGTGGGATCGCCGACGCTCAATAATGGAATGCTCCCCCGTATGGCGGACCTGCTCTGTTACATGAAAGGTCTCAGACCCTTGGGAAAAATCGGGGCAGCCTTCGGATCATACGGATGGAGCGGCGAGTCTGTGAAGCTCCTCACAAAATCATTGGAAGAAATGAAAGTGAAAGTCGTACACCCGGGCGTGAGCCTTCAGTTTGTCCCGGATCATGCAGGTCTGAAACAATGTGTTGACCTGGGAAGGGATGTGGCGAAGGCCATGAGGGAAGAGGCAAAATAAGCAACAAGTCCTAAACCTCACAACGTCGGCTTTTGCAAGCATAACGCGGATTCGTAGTGACAGCGGGCATAAGAACGAATCCGCGCACATAGGACAGGTGCGCGCTTTTCGCAGGATACGCGTTTTGGAACGCATTCATGAACGAAAAACGCCGCGCATGTTCCCAAGATTGACTCAAGGACCAAACCCATGAGTGAAGCAGCGATGCGGTCAAGGAAAAAAGATATCCTGGGCCTTCTTCAGTCTAAAGCCTTTGAGCAAAACCTCTCGCTGATCGTGGATATGCCGGGTCGGCAGGTGATCAACGCCTTGTTTCCTCTGCTCTGCCATAGCGATTCTTTGATCAAATGGCGCGCGGTGAGGGCCATGGGAGCGGTCCTAGCGCGGCTGGCCCAGGTTGACGCCGAGGGCGCAAGAATCGTGATGAGACGCCTCATGTGGAGCCTGAACGACGAATCAGGCGGCATCGGCTGGGGCGCGCCGGAGGTGATGGGAGAGGCTATGGCGCAAAGCCCTGCTTTGGCCAAAGAGTATGCCTCGATGCTCGGGTCGTACGCAGACGAAACGGGTAATTTCTTGGAGCATGAGCCGCTGCAACGCGGCTTGCTGTGGGCGTGGGCGCGGCTTTCGGAGACGAGGCCGGAAGCGCTTCGCGGCTGGGAACAGCATCTCCCCAAGTACCTTCAGTCTGAAGACCCTTCGGTAAAAGGACATGCGGCGATCGCGATGGGGAACCTAGGGTTGGCCAACGTCAAAGCGGCTTTAGAGGCTCTGCTGGCCGATGAAACTGAGTTCGAAACGTTCGAATCCGACAAGATCGTCAGGTTGAAAGTGAAAGATGCGGCTGAGAGAGCGATTTATAAGCTGGCAAATGCTGGGTGAAATGAACAGCGGACCTTATCGGTGGGCTGCAACGATCCACGGAGCTTCGTGTGTGAGGAGCGTCCTGGGGTAAACATCAAATAGAATGGGAGGTAGTGTCATGGATGTCATCATGTTGTCGCGGCTTCAGTTTGCAGTCGCAACCCTGTTCCACTTCATTTTCGTGCCGCTCACTCTCGGGCTTTCAATTTTGGTGGCCATCATGGAAACCATCTATGTGAGAACGGGCAACGAAGAGTATAGGACCATGGCAAAATTTTGGGGGAAGATCTTTCTCATCAATTTTGTCGTGGGCGTCGTGACAGGCATCACCCTGGAGTTTCAATTTGGCACCAACTGGTCAGGCTATTCCACCTATGTGGGCGACATTTTCGGTTCCCTGTTGGCAATTGAAGCGACGGTGGCTTTTTTCTTGGAATCGACCTTTGTCGCGGTGTGGGCGTTCGGATGGAAGAGGCTCTCTCCGAAACTTCATGCGGCGTCTATATGGCTGGTGGCCATCGCTTCCAATGTTTCGGCCTATTGGATTCTCGTCGCCAATTCGTGGATGCAGCATCCGGTGGGGTACACCATAAGGAACGGCCGCGCGGAGCTCACAGATTTCTGGGCGGTGATCTCGCAGCCTTTTGCAATTCTCACCTTTTTGCACACCACGTTTGCCGGTTATATCGTAGCCGGATTTTTCGTGATGAGCTTTAGCGCATACCATCTGCTCAAAAAGAATAAAGTGTCGTTTTTCACGAAGTCGTTTCGACTTGCGTTGGTCTTTGCCTTTGTCTTCTCTGTCTTAGAGGTGTTGGTGGGAGATCTTCACGGCAGGGAGATGGCGTATGCTCAACCTACGAAGCTCGCCGCGGTCGAGTCGGTCTGGGAAACTCAAAAGGGCGCGCCCTTTGCGTTGCTGCTGATACCTGACGAAGCGAGGGAGACCAACAGCGTTGAACTATTCAAGATCCCTAAATTTCTCAGCAGATTAGTGTATGGAGACTGGAACGCGGAGGTGAAGGGACTCAAGTCCTGGCCGCCCTCAGAGCGACCGCCGGTCACCCTCGTCTTTGGCTCCTTTCGCATCATGGTGGGGCTCGGCTTCCTGTTCGTCCTACTCACGCTCATCGGGGTGATTAAACGGAACCGGTTGGAGTCCAGCCCTCTCTATTTGAAGGTCATGATGTATGCGCTGCCTCTCCCGTATGTGGCAGGTCTCCTTGGATGGATCGTCACCGAGGTGGGGAGACAGCCGTGGCTGGTGTACAACGTGATGAGAACTGCAGATGGGCATTCTCCCCTGGTAGGCGCTCAAGTCGCCACGTCGCTCCTTGCGTTTATCGTGCTCTATACCCTGCTCGGTTTAGCCGCGTTTGTCATCATGGTCAGGCACGCGCGCAAAGGACCGGTAGAGGCCTAGGACGAGAAAGCGGAGCAGGAATGGGATGCGGTTGTGTTACCGACGGAATGTGGGAAAACCGCGACGCGAGAACATTACGCATTAAACGTGACAAAATTCTCCGGTTTGTCCGGGACGACTTATCGAGAGAAAGGTGGGCGGAAAGATGTTAGAAACAATATGGTTTTTGCTCTGGGGCATTCTCTGGGCCGTCTATTTTATGCTGGACGGCTTTGACCTTGGACTCGGCACCCTCATGCCTTTCATTTCTCGCACCGATCAGGATAGACGAGTGATTTACAATGCCATGGGGCCGTTCTGGGACGGCAACGAGGTATGGCTCATCACTGCAGGCGGGGTCACCTTTGCGGCGTTTCCCACGGCCTACGCTGTTATGTTCAGCACCTTATATACGCCTCTGTTGATCATCCTGTTTGCCTTGATTATACGGGCAGTATCCTTTGAGTTTCGAGGCGCGATGGGCGGCGGTTGGAAAAAACTGTGGGATTGCTGCCTTTTTGTGGGCAGTTTCGTCCCTGCGCTGTTGTTTGGGGTGGCCTTTGCCAACATTTTTCAAGGCATTCCTTTTGACGCCAAGTACACGTTTCAAGGGAACCTATTCACCCTGTTGAATCCTTATGGCATAGCCGGCGGCGTTCTGTTCGTGTCGCTCTTTCTCCTGCACGGCAGCTTGTGGCTCGCCATCAAGTCGGAAGGAGCCTTGCATCAAAGAGCGGCGGCCGCAGCGTCGGGATTGTGGGTGTTGGTTCTTATCGTGGCGGTGGTTTTCTTGGCTTTCTCATGGGTTGCCACGCCGCTTTACGGAAACTACCTCGCGCATCCCGTGTTATTCGTCCTGCCTTTGCTGGCCGTGCTCGCTCTGCTGGGCATCCGGTTGTACATCGGGAAGCAAGAATGGTGGAAGGCGTGGTTTTCATCATGCGCGACCATTGTTTTTGCGGTCCTTTTCGGCGTTATTGGGCTCTACCCCAACCTCTACCCCTCTCGGCTGGATCCGGCAGTCAGCTTGAACGCGTTTAATGCCGCGTCGAGCCCCATGACCTTGAAGATCATGCTGGTGGTGGCCCTGATCTTTGTGCCCATCGTGATTATTTACCAAGCCTGGGCGTATCACACGTTCCGAGACAAGGTAACTGAGGCGTACCTTGCGTCAGAGGAGGCGTACTAGGAGGGAGAGCCACGAGGAGCTTGGTACCCCGAGGCTAGAGAGGATTGCTTATGCTGGTCTCGCAATATGCCAAAAAACGTAGCGCTTCACGAAGCGCAGCGTGGGATTGCTCGCTTGGCTCGCCGCGGCGCATGAACGCCCTTCTCGTCCCAGCGAGCAGGGCAACGGGATGAGGCAATCTCAGCTTACACCGATCGAGGGGAAAGGCTGCTAAGGGGACCGCGGTTTTCCTTAGAGAACTGCGAGCGGCATTTGATTTGAACGTCTTCAGCGCATGAGAGCGCCGAGGCGGAATGGCGACCAACATGTTTTATTTGTAGGAGCTGTAGAGCGCCCACTCGGGGCCTCGGCAGCAAAGACACTGAGAAGGAGACCTAAGATGATGGAACGAGCTGGCATAGTTACCATGAAGGGAAACCCCTTGGTATTATTGGGACAAGAGGTGAAAGTCGGCGATGCAGCCCCTGATTTCACCGTGATTGCCAATGATTTGACGCCCGTAAAATTTTCTTCATTCAAAGGGAAGGTGTGCGTGATTTCGAGCGTGCCGTCTCTGGACACCCCTGTGTGCGATACCTCCACCCGGCGTTTCAACGAAGAAGCGTCGCGGTTGGGAGAAAACGTGGTCGTTTTGACCATCAGTATGGACTTGCCTTTCGCGCAGGCGCGCTGGTGCGGAGCGGCGGGCGTCACTCAGGTGCAGACGCTGTCGGATCACCGCGACGCGTCCTTTGGTTTGTCGTATGGCGTGCTCTTAAAAGACTTGAGGCTCCTCGCAAGGGCTGTGTTTGTCGTTGACCAGGCGGGCATAATACGGTATGTGCAAATAGTGAGTGAAATAGCTCACGAACCCGATTATGACGCAGTCATCGAGGCGGTGAAGAAACTCACATAGAGGCGAGCAATCTCAGTAGGCGTTCGCCAGTCTCAAACGAGGAAAGAGAATCTTGCCTGTCCGGAGCCACGCGCTCGGAGGCAAGGTTTCATCCTCGGAAAATAAACCAACCTGGGGGGCATTGCTTCGAGCGATGATTATCCGTGAGCGCGTCTCTCACAGGATGGAAGGCAGCGAGGAGGTAAACGAATGAATCAATGGAAGTCGGTGGACGAGGTTCTGGATTATGCCATAGGGCAGGAGGAGCAAGCGCATAAGTTTTATACTGATTTGGCGGAACGCATGGAGAGGCCATGGATGAGTAAAATCTTCCGTGATTTTGCGAAAGAGGAGTTGGGGCATAAGCGCAAGCTTCTCGATGTAAAGGCAGGCAAAAGATTGTTGTCATCCGAGAAAAAAGTATTAGACCTCAAGATCTCAGACTATCTTGTGGATGTGGAGCCTGAAGAGGGGATGGATTATCAGAAGGCGCTTGTCCTTGCCATGAAGAAGGAGAAAAAGGCGTTTAAGATGTACACGGACTTGGCGGCTTCCACGGATGATGAAGGACTCGAGCAGACCTTTCTTGCCCTGGCGCAAGAAGAGGCTAAGCATAAACTCAGGTTTGAGATCGAGTATGACAGCTTCATCATGACCGAAAATTAATCTCTCCCTGCGTATCCAACGAAGACGGTTGTGTAGACCGGAGTCAGGTCGTCATGAACAGAAAGACGTTGCTGTTCGCCATTGTTGCCCTCGCAGTGCTGGTGGTGAGTGTTGTGTGGATGCAAGGAGGCTTCTACCACAAAATCTCCGGCGGACGAACAACCCCAACCGCGCCGGCGTCCCCGCCGAAAACCATTAAGGTAGAGAAAATTACCGTTCAGGGAGAAGTGACGGTCTCTGGAACGGTAGTTGCGCGAGACGTCGCTCGTGTGTCCAGTCGCATCAGTGGCTACATCATCGAGATCAACGTGGATGCAGGGGACCGAGTCAAGCGAGGCGACGTGCTTCTCAAGATCGATACCAAAGATTTGGCGGAGAAAGAGGCGCAGGCCGCGGCCACGTTGGAGAGCGCCCGTGCAGACCTCATAAAGGCCAAGAACGACTTTGAAAGATTCAAAGTCCTTTATGAAAAACAGTCTGTGGCCAAAAAAGATTACGACGACGCGCTCGCAAAATACGAGATGGCTCAGGCGGCGGAAAACAGGGCAAAAGCCGCCTTGGACGAAGCGAAAACAAATCTGTCCTATGGTACTGTCACTGCGCCATTTTCGGGTGTGATAGGCGAGCGAGGAGTCAATGTGGGCGATCTGGCTAGTCCAGGACGGTTTCTCATGAGCGTATATCGCCCTGATTCGTTAGAATTGGTGGCGTCCGCCGGCGAACAATATGCGCCATTTCTCAAAGAGGGAACTTCTGTGAAAGTTGATATCCCCTCTGTAGGCCTCAAAGAGACATCAAAGATCCGAGAAGTCGTGCCTCAGCGCGACGAGAAAACACGAACCGTGACAGTAAAGATACCTTTGAGTCAAAAAACAGGGCTGACGCCTGGTCTATACGGTACGATGACCTTTGACACCCACGCGACCGAGGCTATCGTCGTGCCACGCGCAGCGATCCGAATCATCGGCCAACTGGAATCAGTAAACGTCTTTGAAGATGGGCAGATCAAAGTACGACAGGTGAAGACAGGGCGGTCTCTGCCCAACGACAGAGTGGAAGTGATCTCTGGCTTGGAGCCAGGCGAAGAGGTGGTCGCGCCATGAAGGCTGCCAAAGCGGATTTCCCGTCGGTATCCCGAGCTGTCGAAGCGATCGACGCTCTCGGCTCCAACAACAGCGAACTGATGGCTACCAGAGCGATCCACATAAATGTGTTCCTCAAAGAAGTGCCGGGCGACACGGCTAAGACTATCAAGAGGGCCTACAACGAAATAGGCGCTGAAGCGGCTATCAGCAGCAATGCCTATTATGAAGTTGAGGGAACGATTACCGATATGATCGTCATGGGCACGGTCTATCAACACAGAGAAGCTCGACGCGTCCTCAGCGAGAACACGAAAGTGAAGCCGTGGATTGACGCGATAGCCGACGTCGTCGAGCAAGCGCCAGAAACAAAGGGATAGCAAGCAACAGACAAAAAGGCGTGGGGAATCGCCACAATGTTTGTGGCGTTGGAACCCCCGACGCGGCCATGATGGGGATATCACGAATGGGCGATGCTAAAAAACTCATGGTGTATGGGGCTACATGGTGTCCTGATGCGCGTCGATCACGGAAATTCCTGGACGACAAAGGGATTGCCTATCAATGGATCGATATCGATGAGGATCCCTCAGCCAAAGACTATGTGAAGAAAGTGAACAAGGGGAAAGTGATTATCCCTACCATTCTCTTCGAAGACGGCTCAACTCTTGTGGAGCCGTCAAACGAAGAGCTCGCCAAAAAACTCGGGGTATAGAGGCGCCTTTCTCTCGACAGAGCTGTACCGGTTCTCACAATGGGTCACGAATTCGATGATACGGCCCCATTTCGAGCAGGTTACCTTGTGTCATTTTACGTGAAAATGCCCCGTCGGATCCGCCCGAAGATTTTCAGCTAAAATGACAAAGGTACGGCTTTGGAGAAAGCTATCGTGGCTATCGCCACGGTTTCCAAAGGCGCCCACGAACTACATAAACCATTTCTCGAAATTTCTGTCGGAATGATGTCCGCCGCGGGGTGAATATGATAACACTC
>JBMFOE010000003.1:0-140081 GCA_049969795.1 Desulfomonilaceae bacterium | reverse complement strand
GGCGAGCCGCCGAGTCTTGGCATGGAGGCTGTCGAATACGTTGGATACTTCATTCTGCCTGGAGGCTCTTGAGGAGGCAGTGACAGCCTACGGGGTACCAGAGATTTTCAACACGGATCAAGGGAGTCAATTTACGTCGGAGGAGTTTATCGGGGCTCTCATGTCCCGCGGAATCCGCATCAGCATGGATGGAAAAGGTCGGTGGAGGGACAACATATTCGTAGAGCGTCTGTGGAAGAGCGTCAAGTACGAAGAAGTCTATCTCAAGGCGTATAACTCGCTTGGAGAGGCTCGTCAGGAACTGGGCGCATATTTTACCTTTTACAACCACCGGAGAAGGCACCAGGGTCTTGACGGAAGGACCCCGGATGTGGTCTATTATGGTACCTTGTCCCAAACCTCGGTAGCAGCATGAGCTGGCAGCTTACCACTTATAAATCTCGTTCGGTTGTACAAAGAAGCCGGACCAGCTAGGGGTTCTACTGCGTCCGGCTCTGAACCTGTGGAATTTCAAGGTGAAGTCTTTGAATGTCCCGCTGGCTTGCATTGGAAGACAACGCCCGAAGGCATTAGAAAACTGGGCCTAGCGGGACGAATCTTTTTGCGTGGTAACAGACTTCGCTACAAGCGATCTGCCACAGACTTTGTAATGGCGTCAGTTTCGAACGTCTGGACAGGTACGCAACTAGGAAGTGCAGAGAAAACATATGTGGTGCAGACTCCGGCCAATACTATCGAACGCTGCCTCCTGATGACCACCGACCCGGGCGATCTGGTCTTCGACCCCACCTGCGGGAGCGGCACCACCGCCTACGTGGCTGAGCAGTGGGGCCGGCGCTGGATCACCTGCGACACCTCACGCGTGGCGCTCACCCTTGCCCGCCAGCGCCTGATGACCGCCGTCTTCGCCTACTACGAGCTGGCCTATCCCTCACCCCAGCCCTCTCCCAGTGGGAGAGGGAGCGGAGACAGTGTTCAATTTCCCGGAGGGAGGGGGAGCGGAGAAAGTATCCGACCTCCCGGGGAAAGAGGGAGTGATGGAAACCCTCTCCCAGCGGGAGAGGGCGGCCGAAGGCCGGGTGAGGGCATACAAGGTGTCTGGAACGGCTTCATGTACAAGACCGTGCCGCACGTCACGCTCAAGTCCATCGCCAACAATCCGGAGATTGACGGCATCTATGCCCGGATGCACCCGGCCATCGAGCGGGCGTTGGATGCGCTGAATCAGGCCCTCACCCCAACCCTCTCCCAGAGGGAGAGGGTGGCCGAAGGCCGGGTGAGGGTAGAACCCCTCAGAGAATGGGAAGTCCCTTTCGATTTCCCTGCGGACTGGCCCGAAGCGGCGCGCAGACCATTCGATGCGTTTCGTGCAGCCCGCAGGGCTATGCAGAAGGCCATGGACGAGGCCATCGCCCGCCACGCGCCGCAGGAGACGCTCTACGACCAGCCCTTCGTGGACAGGAAACGCACGCGCGTCAGCGGCCCGTTTACGGTGGAGGCCGTGCCCGCCCCGGCGGTCAAGTCGGTGGAGGAACTACTACCCTCACCCCAGCCCTCTCCCACGGGGAGAGGGGGCACGGGAAGCCCTCTCCCTCCGGGAGAGGGTGGCCGAAGGCCGGGTGAGGGAAAGACACCACTGCTCCAGGACCTTCTGGAATTCGCCCGTAACCTTCGTAAAGAGCAGACGGATGCCGAACGCCTGGTGTGGTCATTATTACGCGACCGGCGCTTGGCGGGATTCAAATTCCGTCGGCAACATCCCATTGAACCCTACGTCCTTGATTTCTATTGCCACGAAGCGCGACTCGCGGTTGAACTTGACGGCGGGCAGCACAACGAACCCGATGCTCGGGCACGGGATGAGCAGCGCACGTCGTTCCTCGAAGCCCAGGGCATTCGCGTGTTGAGGTTCTGGAATAACGATGTTCTGAGCAATACGGAGGGGGTGTTGCAGGCGATCTATGATGGCCTCACCCCAACCCTCTCCCAAAGGGAGAGGGAGTTTCAAGCGGACGCCTCCATTGCCCGCTCCGGCGAGACGCTGCGCCAGGCCGAGTGGCGCGATGAACTATTGCGTTCCGGCATCCGGGGCAAGACCGGGCAGCACATCCGCTTTGCGCGCCTGGAGCCGCTGCCGGGCTGCCAGTGGCTCCACGCCGACGGCGAGACCCGTCCCAGCGACGAGGGCGCAGACCGGGTGCGTGAAGCATCGCCGGCCTACAATCCGATGCGCGTGGTCGTCTCCTTCGGCCCAGAGCACGCGCCGCTGGAGCAGCGCCAGGTGCAGCGAGCATGGGAAGAAGCGCAACAGCTTGTCCCCAAGCCGAAGCTGCTGGTGTTTGCCGCCTTTCAGTTCGACCCGGAGGCGGCCAAGGATATTGACGAGATGAAGCCGGAGCTGGCCGGCATGCAGTTCTTGAAAGTGCAGATGAACGCCGACCTCCTGACCGATGACCTCAAGAAGAAGCGCGCCAGCAACGAGTCCTTCTGGCTCATCGGCCAGCCGGATGTGCGCCTGGCGCGTATCGCCAAGGGCGAGGACAAGATCGCCGTGCGGCTGCTCGACACCGACTACGACGGCCGCAGCCTCTACCCCCGCCAGGTCTTCTTCCCGATGGCGGGTGAGAAGGACGGCTGGGCACGGCTCGCGAAAAATCTCAAGGCGGAAATCGACGAGGAGCGCATCGAAGCCTACCGGGGCACGGTGTCGCTGCCGTTTGAACCAGGCGCGCACAAGCGCATCGCGGTCAAGATTGTGGACGACCGGGGGAGCGAGAGCCTGAAGGTTCTGGGGTTGGACAAATGAGGGGAAAATGGCCTATGTGCTGACCCAGCATGCCCGGGACGCTCTGGAGAAACGACAAATTCTTCTGGCCTGGGTCGAGTATGTTTTGGATCGCCCGGAATGGACGGAGCCCGACCCAGTGGATAGAGATTTGGAACACCGCCTTGCAGCGATCCCGGAGTTCGGCAACCGGGTGTTGCAGGTCATCGTCAATAGCACCGTGACGCCGCCGCGGATCATCACAGCGTATTTCGATCGCAGGAGGACGAAACCATGAAACTGAAAGTGGATGAGCAGGCTGACGCCCTCTACCTGACCCTGAGCGATGTCGCGGCGAACCGCACCGAGGAGGTGTCCCCCGGCATCATCGTGGACTACGACGAACAGGATCGCGTGGTCGGGATCGAGATGCTGTATCTGTCGAAACGCGCCCCGCAGACCGACATCCGGCGGCTGTTGTTCGAATCGGTTCCGCAGGCGAGTTGAGAAGACCCGCAGAGAAGAAGTCATGGCGCAAGCGACCATCGACCGCCTGATCATCAACTCGCCCTACGAGGAGCCGCAGCGTCACTGGCGCTACGATCGCGAGACGCGGCTGTTTGACCTGGTAGAAGGCCGCCGCCCGGCGGGGTACGTCGTCGCGTCGGGCGATTCCCGGGCCTTCGACGACCCCGGCATCTTCGTCGAAATCCCCCTGGTCAATCAGATTCGCCCGCGCGTCAACTCCTGGCGCGAGGCGGGCTATCCGGGCGTGACCAGCATCACCAAGAGGCTCCTGGAGCAGTGGCGCGATCCGGAGGAGTTCGAAACGCGCCGTTTCTTCTTCTGCCAGTTAGAGGCGGTGGAAACGCTCATCTGGCTCACGGAAGCGCCCGCCGCGGAGCGGGTGGGGATCGAGATTCCCGGCGACGGCGGGGAGTTCGTGCGGCAGTGCTGCAAGATGGCCACCGGCACCGGCAAGACCATCGTCATGGCGATGGTCATCGCCTGGCACATCCTCAACAAGGTGGCGAACCCGCAGGATGCACGCTTTTCCAAGAACGTGCTGGTCATCGCGCCGGGGTTGACCGTCAAGAGCCGTCTGGCGGTGTTGGAATCAGCGGGTGTGGGCAACTACTACGAGGCATTCGACATCGTGCCCTCAGCCCTGCTCGATAAGTTACGGCAGGGCAAGGTGCTGGTGCGCAACTGGCACGCCCTGGCCTGGGAGAGCGAAGAGCAGATCAAGAAGCGGCGCAGTGTGGACAAGCGCGGTGCGAAGAGCGACGAGGCCTACACCCGCGAGGTGCTCGGCGAGATGGCGAATGCGAGGAACCTGCTGGTTATCAACGACGAGGCCCACCATGCCTGGCGCGTGAACTGGGAGGCGGAAGGCAAGTACCTGCGGCAGCGCGACCTGAAGGACAGCACCGAGGAGGCGACGGTGTGGATCGCGGGCTGGACCGGCTGCACCGCTCGCGGGGCATCCTGAAATGCTACAATTTTTCCGCCACGCCTTTTGCGCCATCGGGCAAGAAGAGGAGCAAGGAGGCGCTGTTCGGCTGGATCGTCAGCGACTTTGGCCTGAACGACGCCATTGAATCGGGGCTGGTCAAAACCCCGCGCGTGGTGGTGGGCTACGACGCCGTGCCCGACGCCAAGACCTACAAGTCGCGGCTCTACCACATCTACAACGACCCTGAAGTCAAGGACGACCTCAACCGACGCGCCAACCCCGAGGAGCCGCTCCCCGACCTGGTGCTGAACGCCTATTACCTGCTCGGCTACGACTGGCGCGAGGAGTGGAAAGCCTGGCGCGAGGCCGGGCTGTCGACTCCGCCGGTGATGATCACGGTGTGCAACCGCACCGAGACCGCCGCACGGGTCAAGCACGCCTTCGACTCAAAGCGTATCCACATCGACGAGCTATGCGACCCGGAGCGGGTGCTGCACATCGACTCGAAAGTGCTGGATGAGGCGGAGGCGCAGGAAGACCCCCTCACCCCAGCCCTCTCCCAGGGGGAGAGGGAGACCGAGGAAGAGGAGGACGCGCCGGTCGAGCGCGAGCTGACCAAGGTCGAGCAGGCGGAACTCCTGCGGCGGACCGTGGACACGGTGGGCAAGGCGGGTCAGCCCGGCGAGAAGATTCAGAACGTCATCTCCGTTGGCATGCTCTCCGAGGGCTGGGACGCCAAGACGGTCACGCACATCATGGGACTGCGAGCCTTCACCAGCCAACTTTTGTGTGAGCAGGTGGTGGGCCGAGGCTTGCGGCGCACGTCCTACGAGGTGAGCCAGGAAACGGGACTGTTCGAGCCAGAGTACGTCAACGTCTTCGGCGTGCCCTTCACCTTCTTGCCGCACGAGGGCGGTGAAGACGGACCTCCGCCGCCCCCGACGCCGAAGACCGCTGTCGAGCCCGATCCGGCCAAGACCGAGTTTGAGATCTGCTGGCCGAATGTGGTGCGCATCGAGGGCGTGTTCCAGCCGGTATTGACGCTCGATTGGTCGAAGGCGCGGCCGCTGGAACTGAACGCGGCGCAAACCGCGCAGGTGGCCGAACTGGCACCCATCCTGGAAGGCAAGCCGGACGTAACGAAGATCAACCGCATCGAGCTGGAGCGGCTGGCGCGGGAATTCCGCACCCAGCGCATCATCTTCGAGACGGCGCGGGACGTGTTCGACCAGATGAAGCACACCTGGCAGGGCAACCGCGAGGTGTTGCTGGCGCAGTTGGTGCGAATCGTCGAGCAGTTCATCCGCTCCGACAAGATCACCATCTCGCCGCCGCTGTTCTATCAGGACGAGCTGCGCCGGCGGCTGATCATCACGCTCAACATGTCGCGGGTGGTGCAGCACGTCTGGCAGGCGGTGCGGCAGGAGAACACCGAGCGGCTCATCCCGGTCTTCGACCGCGATCATCCCATCCGTTCCACGGGCGACATGCGTACCTCCTGACTTTGACATTTTTTTTGGGAAAACACTGTGATTGCGGTAAGTTGATTTTTGAGTGGGGCACTACGGGTTATCTTATGGGATGTGAATTAGGTCATGGGTCGGGGCGCCTCCGAGCGTTTGAGTCCGAAGATGTGATAGAGCTTTTTCTGGATGGGGGTTATTTTTGAAGGCATGAGGTATCTCTTCTTGGTGGCCGTATCCACCAAGATGCTGGCCTGGGCGTGGAGCAATTCGTTTCTGATCCTCTCGAAGCTCATGGGCTGATACTGACGGGCGACTCTATACATGGCCTGCCTGACCAGGGTGTAGGCGATGAAACAGATAAGGATGTGAGCTTGGATCCTGTCGGGAGTCCAATGGTAGATAGGACGCATCTTGAGATCATGCTTGTTGATCCTAAAGGACTTCTCGATCTGCCACAGCTCGCTATACCGAGCGAGGATCTCGGAGGGCGACATCGTGTCAGAATTGGTCAAGACTCCATGCAGCCCATCCCATTGCGCATCCTGTTCTATCTTTGACTCGTCTATACACGCCTCTTTGTCTCGGAGCGTGAGATACTTCTTGGTCCCGTAGTTTGGGATGACATCTTTGATCTTTACCTTTCCGTCCTTGACCTTTTTCATGAGCCGCTCAATCAGCCGCGCTCGATCTGCAGCGTCCTTCTTTGCCCTTGCAGCGTTGTAGCTGACCACCAGCCTCCTCTCCCCCCGCCGAAACTCTTTCACCCAGTGCAATTCGTTGTCAACCGCGAATAGCCTGAAATCTTCAGATTCAAGGATCTCCCTCTTCAATTCGTTGGGAAGCTGCTTGAGACGGGAGGCGACGACAAAGGTGATGCCCTCTGCGTCCATCAGCTCGAGATTTTCCCTGCTGAACATGGCCCGGTCTGCCACCAACACGACATTGGCCACCTCATAGACCTTCTTGATCTCTGCCACCATGGACACGAGGGTATGGCCTTCGTAGATGTTCCCAGGAAACACACGATACGTCACCGGCAAGCCCTCCGTGGTGGTCACCAAGGCCAACACCACTTGCGTCTCCTTGAACTTGCAGTCCTTGCTGAAACCAAAATTCCTCAACTCATCCTGATCCACGCTCTCAAAATACAGCGTGGTAACATCAAAAAACAGCACTTCCAGCCTTCCCCCGCACAAACCGAGGGTCGAACCGGCTATCGTCTCCTTGACCTCCTCCTCCCTTTCAATCAACCGGTCCATCATCCGGTAGATCTTGTGAAGCGCAATCCGTATCCCGTAGTCCTCCTCCAGCATAGAGGCAGTCCTATGTTTGCTCGCCGGATTGGCAATACGGGCAAGTACGCACGCCTCCAAGATCCCATTCCATGTCTCGTCTTTTCTCTTGTCTCCCAACGCCTTTCTCAAGCCCAGATCCTCATACAACCGACCAAACACCTCCCCAATCCCCTGTACCATCCGCTGCTCTTCCCTCAGCCCCATAATATCCACCTTCTCCCCCACCACTTCCTTTGGGGCCTTCTTCCCGTAGATATTTTCCGGTGGCAAATACGGAAGGACCGGTTGGCGCTTGTTCTTCATCTCAACAATGATCTTTTCCGCCAGCCTCTTGAGCTCCTCCACCTCCTTCTCGGTCGCAGCCTGGCCCATGTGCCGTATGATCTTCTGAGACACCTTGTCCGCAGTCCGATAGCTCTCCACTATCTGCACCGCAGTCTTGCCGTGAGGTTTCTGTTTGGTGCGTACAAACATACCCCCCTGCCTAGCATACTCGCTGTTGCATGTCACGCAACACACCATGCTGGGGCACTACATCCCGCGCGCCGATACCACCCCCAACGCTTTCAAGCACTTAGCCCCTCCCTCCCCTATAAAACTGTCAAAGTCGGGAGCGCCTCGTGCAGCGCCTGAAGGAAATCCGCGCCTATCTCGTCCGGAAACGGTTCCGTCTTGAGAAAGGCTGCCACCATTTTTCTGGATCCAAGTTTTAGCAGATCACGATTGCCGTGAGTCGCGGGATCCTCGAGATTAGCGACCAACGCCGCCTTCCAATCTTCGATCATCTTGTCACATGCGCCCCAGGTGTGATCGAGTACATTTTGCAGAGACGTCTCTTGCATGGACATTCCCTCGCCGCACACATTCCAAGGTTTGACGCGGGCTCGGCCGCAAGTCGCTCCATGTACCCCCTTGGCATGGCGGGCCAAGCCTGCTGCTTTGAAACGTTTATTGGATCAATTGCCCGACCATTCAGACGGGCTTATCAGCTTCCAAGTCCGTGAAGAGCCTCGCCTCCCGCTCAGACTTGTCTTACGTACCTTGTAATCACATCCCATAAGTCTATCATGCGACAGATCACCAAGAAACCGTGCATGAATCTTACAGCCCGAGTCGGTCACGATCAAGTTTTTTCAGGCGGACGTTGGGTGACAGCAGTGCGTCGTCGGGGATGGCGCTTACGCGGATCGTCAGGTTCGTGACTGCTGCCGAAAACTCCTGCGACAACAAGGCCCCTCGGGGCGCAAGATTTCTCGCCACGCTCGAAATGAGGGGGAATTACGCTCTCTAAATGACGCCCATTACCATTCTCGAAAATAATCAAGAAATGCGACTGAGTCCCGTGTCCCGGCATTCTCGCGAAACCGGGAATCCGTGGTCAGTTTCCTGGGCGTCGGATCACGTCTGCGGGTCAAGATTTCTCGCTTCGCTCGAAATGACAGAGAGTGAACCGCTTTAAGCGTCAGCCGCCCGTCGAATTCGTGAGTAATTCTCAGAAGCGTTATATGCAATCTGCGGCGCGCCCCATTCCGAGAAAGGTTTGAAAAAGTAGTATATCCATGCGAATTCGATATCTCTTCTGACAATCAATATAACGGCGCTTTACTGAATTCTTGAGCATTTCTGAGAACGGCTCTACTTTCGGGGTATCAATGTGTACTTCACGACGAGATGATGGGGGTTGTACGACTGTTTGGCCTTGCGTAAGCCTTCGATGCCGAGGTCTTGCTCGCGGTTTATATAGGTGACGTGCGACCATGCGTTCTCGCAAAAGAGCTTGTTCATGGCTGCGTAAATGCCCGTGAAAGAGGGGTCCCCCTTCTCGATATGAATCACCGCCGTGTCCGGATTCAACATTTCACCAAAGGAAAATGCCGCGACGCGTCCTTGGATCATGAGCGCGGCGCCGCGAAATTTCAAGACATCCATAAACTTAAGGGCTTGATATATCGCATGGTCTTCGTCCAGCAGGCTTTCGTCGTTGGCGCAGTCCTTTAGTTCGCACCAGCTTTCTTGGAGCTCGAGGAGTTGAGGGGCCAATGCGGCGTCCACTTCTTTGTATTCGAAATCATATTTCTTTATAAACTGATTGAAAAGGTTTTTCTTTTTGTGAAATCTATTGCCGGGCAACTGGATGAGGTCCTGGGCGAGGTACACGTAGTCGCTATTGTCTCTGTCCTCGATCGCCTCGTAATGAGGCGACGCGTATTGCTGGGCAAAGGTTGGCCCGCAGCGAGAGATCGCCGCGTCACCGAAGCGGGCAGCGAGATATTCAGTGGCGAAGACCAGGGCCTTTTCGACGTCGCCCCGTCCAAGTGGCTGGAACGCGCGCCATGCGTTGGGGCCGTCGAGGAATAGGATGACAAGACAATCAGCATGTATCGTCCATTGTGGCTGATACCTACGCCGCCACATGAAGAGATTCGTAAAGGTCAGCTCAGACGTTTCCGGCGGCGTCTGGGAAAGAAAATCATCGAATAGCGGCTTGTCTTCAAGACTGATCGGTTTGAAATCAGGCATGGAGCGTCTCTCAAAAGTTTTCTTGGCGCGAGACTGAAATGGACTTTGGCCTTCGAGACCCCAGTCCAGTTACGATGATTGGTCGCGGCAGGTCGAGGCCTTCCCGGGCATGCGCCTTTTCTTGCAGGACTCGTCCCGCCACCCAAGATTCGCCGCTTCTCTCTTTAGCGGAAGGGACATTGACGAGCGTTTCGTCCCATTCATGAGGCAGTTCATGAAGAGCCGGTCGGGTCAAAACGCGGCTTTTCTCCCATGGCCAGCCTCGGTTTTGATAATGTAGGCAGGGAAACACACGGGGTCAAGAGTGATTCGTGGTGTGAGCCATAAAGTGCTGCAAAACTCTGTCGCGATGATCCAAATAACTGGTATAGTGAGAAAAGCCCGGGCGCTTTGAATCTTCAGCATCGAGACGACCGCGGCCAAGAGGTCATGGCAATCACAGATTCAAGGCCTCTTTAGCGCTTTTCAAAAGTTCTGTCGAATTCCCATGACAAGGGCGGCGCGACGGGAGACAAAAATAGCGTTCTGAAGGGAACTATGGCATTTTCAGGTAAAATACGGCGCGCCGCAGCGTGACTATGATGACTTTCAGACTGGGCCTCTCGGTGAAGACGTAGTTGATCAGTACCGTCACAGCGGCTGATATGTCATCCAGGACTCGATCCGAGGCCCAGGAAACTGGCTATGGATTCCCACTTCCGTGGGAATGACATGCAGCCGGACAGCAGCGCAATTCGCGATCATTTTCGACAAGGCGTATATCATTGCCAACTGCCTTAAGCAGTCTCATCATTACATGAGGCAAGGAGCATAGACAAACACGGAGGTGAAAACACATGGGAGACCAAGAATTGAAGGAACTTATTGCGGAAAAGCAAAAAGAGCAGAGAATCGCCTGCAAGACCGCCCTTCAAATAGCGGAAACCGCGGGCGTGTCGCCTCGCAAGGTCGGGGAACTGCTGAACGAAATGAAGATCAAGATACACTCGTGCCAGTTGGGTTGCTTTCAGTGAGGAGATACGCTTCGCGTCCTTGACGACGTGGTCCTTGGGCGCATGCGCGTTGACGTCGTTTCAATGCATCTGCTCAGGAGCGAGCTGAGGTCGGGTCGGCGGGCTAGCGCCCCCTGGCTTCTCGACCCTCTATTCTGAGCAAATCCACCTTTTTTGTCTTATGGATGTAGATGACGACCCCTTCGGCGGTGACCTGGGTGACCGTTGCGCCTCGAATTTGGACGCCGGGCGTGATAAAAAAGCCGCGTCCTTCGGGGTCTTCGACCATTCCTTTGTATTGTCCGTCAGCCAAGCGAATGAGTCCCCTGAGCTTGAGCTGGGTGTAGTCGTAGCGACACAGAGGCATGGACGGCAGACATTCCGTGGGCGGGACGGCCTCAGACGGCGGCATAAAAGGATCCCGTGGAAAGGTAAAATCGAACTTCATTCCTGCAGGCCGTTGCCCATCTTGAGGTTTCCGGGCGGGCGTCTTTTGCTGCAGGCTGGAATCGACCTCAGGGAGGGCGTCTGACCTCACCACAATGATGTCCTCGTCCCCGGAAGGCGTGGGGCGACGTCGAGGCTCCCACGGCTGTGGAGCACTACTTCGACTGACGATTTGAACGCCGCTCGGGAGTTTTGCGCCGCCCTTGCTCGCTGCAAACAATCTGCCAAGGGGAGAGGAGTCGCTGGCGAGCAGTTCCGCGGCCGATCTTTTGCCAACTATGAAGTCGATGGCCACGTCTGCCTCATGGCACCCAGAGAGTACCACGGGCAGCACTATTACCGCGACCAACACAGTGAAGGGGATCGGCGCAAAGCGGTTAGCCATTGGTTGCTCGCCTCTCCATGCGCATCCGTTATTTCTTCGGAGGACTTGACGGTTTACTTTGTGGGGCCATCGCCTGGATCTCCTCTTCGGACATTCGACGATACGTCACAAGGGTAACCGCGGCGTCCAGCGGTACTGTTTGCAGTCTCTTGATGGTTTTCCCCTCCCGGGGCTTGAGAGTCAGGGCATCGATGTGAACCAGCCTGGGCAGTTGATCGAGTTGCTGAAAGAAGGCGCCAAGTTTCTTGTATTCGCCATACAGCGTTAAATGAAAAGGGATTTTAGAAATAAAATAGTCTTTGTTTACCTCTTCCTTGGCTGGCGCAAACTTCAGTATCTTGACGCCGGCTTTGTTGGCCACTTGGTCTATTTGTCTCGACGTGGCATCAAGGTCAGGCCTCTCAGGGAGAGATTCCACAAGGTCTTTCAACGCGGCTTTTTGCTGTTCAATGGACGCCTTGATTTCTTCAGCCTTTTTCAGCTTCTCTTTTTCAGCGTCAATGTCCCTGCGCACGTTTTGCATGTCCCGCGCCAGCGGATCAAATTGAAACGACGAGAGTACGACGACATAGTACAGACCAAGCACGATGGTATAAACCCCTATGATCAAGAGCATCTTTTGTATCGCGCTCAGCCGGTAGAAGAGGTCGCTTAGCTCCATGCACCATCTCCTATCTGATCGTACCCTCTATGGAAAAGGTTATATCTGATTCGGCCGATTCGTTCGCGGCAGGGGCCGCTTCAAGCTTTGCCAATTTCACGTTTTCAAGGAACGGCTCTTGTTGACCAGCGCCGTTTTCCATGAAAGGCTTCCTTTCGGTAAAATTCGCTTTAATGTTTCGCAGTTGTTCGACGAACGTCATCACTGACTTGTTGTCTTTGCTCTTGCCGTCCAGTCGAAAAGATTTATTGGGTTGCTTTTCCAACTTTTCGAGCCACACTTCATCGGGTATCGCCAGGGATACCGCTTCCAGCAACAGAGCTATGGATTCCTTCTTTTCCACAAGTTTTCGGTTTTGTTCCACTTGGTTCTTGAGGCGTATTTCTTCCTGCTTCAGACTCAATAACTGTTTTGTCTGTTCTGAAAGCTGATCACGCTCCTTTTTCATGTCTGCCACTTTAGTCTGCATCTGCGTCAATTCTCGATCGTAAAACCAGTAGGATCCGATCATGAGCACGATCGTGATCGCGCCCCCGAGGGCGGCGTGGACGATGAAGCGCTTTAGATCACGCTTTCTGAGTATCTCTCGAACAGGGAGCAGATTGACCCTGATCATCTAGCCGAGCTTGTCCCTTTCATGTCGCATGGCGAGGCCGAAAGCTATTGCCATTGACGGCCCGATGCGAGTTAAATAGTCGCTGTCAAACTGTTTGGGATCCACGGACGCCAGCCGAAAGGGGTCTACCATATAGACCGGCAAACCCGTTTCTGATTCCAACGCGGCGGAAAATCCATGCGTGGCTGCGCCTCCGCCGCTCAAAAAGATGGATTGGACGCTCTTCCTGGACACATTTACGGCAAAAAAATCCAAGGTCTTTTTAAGTTCCGAGACCAACAAATCCACGTGTCGGGCAAAGAGACTCTGGAGATTGGTGGGGCTGATATTCCCTAACGCGGCGCCTCTCTTGATGTTCTCGGCCTGCATGAAATTTACGTTAAAGAACCGTATGATATCTTGAGAAATGAGCTCTCCACCTAAAGGCAAGTCTCGCACAAAGTGGGATGTCCCGGATATGAGGATATTGATATTGGTAAGAGACGCCCCTACATTGATCAGCGCCACCGTCTCATCTTCAATGTCCGGGTAGCAATAGTCGAACATGACCTCGAGGGCATAGCAATCCACGTCAACCACCACAGGCGTCAAATTGACAGACGTCACGACGTCCAGATATTGAGTCAGAAAATCCTTTTTCACCGCAACCAAGAGCACCTCCATGAAGCCGGGCCTCTCCGGACTGTCCCCGAGGATCACAAAATCAAGATTCACCTCCTCCATGGGAAAGGGAATGTATGGCTCAGCCTCGACCATTATCAATTTCTCGAGCTCTTGATCGCTCATGGAATTCAAGGTGATCTGTTTGGTAATCACGGATTTGCCCGCCACCGCCATACACACGTCTGTCGTTTTACTCTTGGAGTTCTGATAAAGGCTGGCAATGGCTTCAGCGAGCTCTTCAGGCCGCCGTATCTCTTTTTCGACAATGACGCCGTCCGGCAACGGGCAGCAACCGACATAAGCGAGCTGAAGCTGCTTGCGAGATCGGTGGACTTCCACCAATTTGACCACCCGTGTGCCGATATCAAGGCCGAGGACTCTTGGTTGCGCCATCATTTCTCTATCTCACCGTGCGGACGCCGTCGTGAAATGTATTGACCCACGATTCATCATGGTTTATGGACTCTTTGCCTTTATGGAAACCGCCTGCCGTTTGATCTTATGAGTATCTTTACTCGCCAAATTGGATTCAAAGACATACACCGTGTCGTCAGGTCTCGCCATGCCGAGCTTGCTCTCTGCCGCCTTTTCCACCGCTCGAGGGTTGTCTCTCAAGGACGTGATCTCCCTCTCGAGCATCTTGATTTCTTGTTTCAGTCGTTCGTTCTCTTTTTCCAGCCCATGCTTTTTTTCTTCCAGAAGCTGCTTCTGATTGAGGGCGCCTGCTGCCGCGACCATACCGATTGCCGCAATCGCCATAACCGCCAATATTACTTTGGTAAACTCCCAACACCTCGAGACAAAGGGGGAGCGTGGGGAATTTTCTTGTCTCTCAGGATCCAAGCCGGACTCCAGGCCATGGAGGAGTAACTTACATCAGTATATATATACTATAATCCCTTTAATCTCAACTTGTTTATATATTTAAGCATTAACCATTCAGAAGATTTTGTATAAATGAACACGCCATAGGAGGATTCCAGCGCTCGATCGCTCCATCCACCCCGCATTCATCGAGTTCTCTCAAGAGGCCAAGCACTCCCCCGCTCGCGCTGAGCCATTGCCGACCGCATGGCGCTGCCAGAAACGCCGCCGGCGTTCCTTGAAAGCGTACTTTGCCTTTTTCGAGAAGAACGATTTTGTCTGCGTCGAGGGCGTCTGACAAAAGGCTTGTCATTTCGATAACGATCGCGCTCCGTTGTCTATTCAAGGCGCGAAGACACTCCTTGAGCATGATTCGCGCAGGGGGATCCAGCATGGTGGTCGCCTCGTCGCAGACCAGCACTCGGGCGCCAAGGGCTAGCATCGCTGCAAGCGCCACTTTCTGCTTCTCCCCTCCTGACAAGGATTGGATGAGTCTGTTTTCCATACCGTTCAAGCCAGTCCACTGTATGGCTGAGGCAAGCCGTTCACGAACTTCACTGGCCGGCAACCCAAGATTTTCCAGCCCAAAGATGATGTCGTCATCCACGGTGATGCCTACGAGGTTGTCGTCCGGATCAGCGGCGACGTATCCTATCGCGGTAGTCGAAAGGACGTTGCCGTCGGAATGAGTTATGCGTCCCGCCTGAGGCGTGAGGAGTCCCTTGAGGAGCTTTGCCAGCGTCGTTTTCCCGGCGCCTTCAGCCCCTAAGATGCAGGTGCGCGGGACGTCCCCCAAGATGAGATCTAACTGGTGAAATATGGTGGGGCCGCGGTCTGAATAGGAGAAGCAGAGATTCTCGATAGAAATCATGGTGGGGAGTCGCTGCTCGCCAAAGCCTGTCGGAATGAGGCGCGCCGGGGGATGAATATGATGACTTTCAACGTCTGCGTCACGGCGCCCGATACGTCATGCTGGACGTGATCCGGCGCCGAGGAAACTCGCCATGGATTCCCACATACGTGGAAATGACATGGAGCGGGACTACAGCGCAATTCACGATTATTGTTGAGAACGGCTGTAATCGCGAATTCGACGATCCGAATCTCATTTCGACAGAGATTGCGAGAACCGGTATAAACGTCGAGGCAAACGACAAGGAGACCGAGAATTATTCTTTTTTCTCCGCGCTTTCTCCTTTCAGACCACCGAGTAATTTATCCTTGAGGCTCTCGATTTTTCCCTTTGCCGTAGCTTTTTCCTTTTTACCGGACGGGGTTTTGTCGATCAGTTCCACCACGGACATGGGAGCGCTGTCGCCAGGCCGGAATCCCTTCTTGATGACTCGGCAATATCCGCCTTCCCTCTGGGCAAAGCGCGGCGCTATTTGGTCGAAAAGCTTGGCCGTGACCGTTTCCGATCTTACGAAGCTAAGAGCTTGGCGTCGGGCGTGGAGATCGCCTCGCTTGCCGAGGGTTATCATACGATCGACGAGGCTTCTCACGGCCTTGGCCCGTGCGTCTGTGGTCACGATTTGTTCGTGATCCAATACTGACGTGACCATATTCCTCAGCATGGCTTCCCGATGCGAAGTCCTCATACCTAATTTTTGACGCGCTCTTCGATGACGCATTATCTTTTCCTCCAATCACTCATTCGGGAAGCTTTCGCTCTCCTGCTTCCTTCTCTCGAGTTCTGCTCTGGAAGGAAAGTCTGGAATTGTCATGCCGAGGTGGAGGTCCATATCGGCCAGGATTTCTTTAATCTCATTCAGAGACTTGCGCCCAAAATTTTTCGTTTTGAGCATTTCGGATTCGGTTTTCTGAACGAGCTCCCCGATGAATTTAATGTCGGCATTCTTCAGACAATTTGCCGAACGGACGCTGAGCTCCAGTTCCGCGACGCTGCGATACAGGTTTTCGTTTATTTCAGGCTCTTTGTATGCCTTTTCTTCCTCCGCGGCTCTGTCCATGTCATCAAAGTTCTGGAATACGAGGAACTGTTCCCGGAGGATCTTTGCTGCGTGAGAAAGCGCATCTTCAGGATATACGGTGCCATTGGTCCAGATTTCCATGGTCAGCTTATCGTAGTCAGTGCGTCTTCCCACACGAGCGTTCGTGATCTTGTAGCTGACTTTTCTGATAGGCGAGAACACAGAATCCAGCGCCAACGTGCCAATGGGGTCGTCTTCGGATTTGTTGAATTCAGCGGGGACGTACCCTTTTCCCCAGGCAGCGGTCATTGTCATAGAGAGCCGGCCTTCTTTGGACAATGTGGCGAGCAGTTGTTCAGGATTTACAATTTCCACCGTCTCGTCGGTGATGATGTCGGCGGCGCGAACCTCGCCCTCGCCTACCGCTTCCAGGCGCAACGTCTTGGGATTTGCTGTGCGAAGCCTCAAGTTTACTTTCTTCAAGTTCAGGATAAGGTCCGTCACATCTTCCTTGACGCCCGGGATAGTGGAGAACTCATGGAGCACCCCCTCTATTTTCACTTTTGTAAAGGCTGCTCCCTGGAGTGACGATAGGAGAACTCGTCTTAACGCGTTCCCCAAAGTTATGCCGAAACCTCTCTCGAGAGGCGCGCAGACAAATTTGCCGTAAAATGGGGTATGCGTGGCCTCTTCGACCTCCATACGATTCGGTCTCTGAAGCTCCATCCAATTTCTTGACATCAGGGTTTGCCCTGTATCGCTCATGGCTTCCCTCATTGCTTTCAACGCATTCGAGGCGCGCTATTCTCCCCTGAAATGTTCAGAGCAAAGCGCGCCTTTTTGATACACTCGCTGCCAATTCCTTCTTGCCATTGCGGCATGTTTAGAGAACCTCGACTATCGGGCTGGAAAGGAAATTGGGCCTATTTGGAATAAAATTCGACAATCAACTGTTCCCTTATGGTCGGTGGAAGTTGATCCCGAGTGGGCAAGGCCTTGACGACCCCTCTAAAGTTGTTGACATCCACCTCCAACCATTCAGGGATGCCCCTCCTACTCACGGTCTTGAGGGAGTCTTCGATAGAACTCATGGTCTTGCTCTTTTCCGCGACTTCAATCACCATGCCGGGCTTTGTTCGGAAAGACGGAACATCCACTTTCCTTCCGTTCACGAGGAAATGCCCGTGATTGACCAGTTGCCGCGCTTCGTTGCGAGAAGACGCGAAACCCATGCGATACACCATGTTATCCAGGCGTGATTCCAAAAGTTGCAGCAAGTTCTCGCCCGTTACTCCTCTCCGTTGTTCCGCCAGGTGTACGTAGTTGCGAAACTGCTTCTCCAGCACGCCATACATGCGCCTGACCTTCTGTTTCTCTCGGAGCTGCACACCATAATCAGTGTATTTCGACCGGCTTTGACCATGCTGGCCGGGAGGGTAGTTCCGCCTTTCAACCGAACATTTGTCCGTGTAGCATCTATCTCCCTTCAGAAACAGCTTTGTCGTCTCTCTTCGGCAAAACCTGCATACGGATTCTCTATATCGCGCCAAGCTTCTCTCCTTTTTCTCGAAGACAAAAAGTTTGTGTACGGCCTGTGCAGGCTAGACTCTTCTCCGCTTCGGTGGACGGCAACCATTGTGCGGTATGGGGGTCACGTCCTTGATCAGGGTGATCTGGAATCCCGCGGCCTGGAGAGAACGGAGCGCGGCTTCTCTCCCCGCGCCCGGCCCCTTGATAAGGACTTCGACGCTCCTCATGCCCTGCTCCATGGCTTTGCGGGCCGCGTCTTCAGCCGCCAGCTGCGCCGCAAACGGGGTCGATTTTCGCGATCCTTTGAATCCTTGCGTACCCGCCGATGACCACGACACGACGTTCCCTTCCATGTCGGTAATCGTCACGATGGTATTGTTGAACGTCGATTGAATATGAGCTACCCCTTTGGGTATGATACGCTTTTCTTTCTTCTTACGAACTACTCGCCGCCTTGGCATTCACTTCTCCCTGAAAGATATGATCGAGCCCTTCCCGAAACAATCGCAACCGTCCCGCCGAAACCACGCGGACGCGCGGCGGCTCTGAAAGACTGGTTGATCACTTACGCTTGCCTATCTGCATTTTCCTCGGGCCCTTGCGTGTGCGCGCATTGGTGTGGGTTCGCTGTCCACGCACAGGAAGCCCTCGGCGATGCCTGAGTCCTCTGTAGCAGCCGAGATCCATGAGTCGCTTGATGTTCATGTTCACATCGCGTCTCAGGTCCCCCTCGACTTTGTACGAGTGATCGATCACCTCACGAATCTTGGCCACATCCATTTCCGTGAGCTGGTCTGAATTCATCCCGGGATCCAGACCGATCTCATTCATTATCTTCCTCGCCGTAGTCCTTCCAATACCGTAGATATAGGTCAGCGCTATCTCCATGCGCTTGTTTTTTGGAAGGTCAATTCCTGCAATACGCGCCACGATTTTCCTCCTGGCGAAAAAACAGCTTGCCCGTCAGAGCTTAGCCCTGACGTTGTTTGTGTTTGGGGTTTTCACAAATGACCCGTACAACGCCTTTTCGCTTGATGATCTTGCACTTGTCGCAAATTTTCCTTACCGATGCCCGGACTTTCATGGGCGCCTCCTCGCTCCCCACGACGAAAATATCTCACCCGACGATCTTCTCGATGGATGCAAAGATTTCATCGATGGGGCCTACTCCTTTGACGCGTCGCAAGAGGCCTTGCTTTTCGTAAAACTCAATCAAAGGAGCTGTTTGTTTATTGTACACCGCCAGCCTTTCTCTGATGACTTCTTCCTTGTCGTCATCCCGCTGGTATAACTCCCCGCCGCAGACGTCGCAGACGCCTTCCTGCTTGGGGGGATTAAACATCACATGAAACATGGCTCCGCATGCCGAGTTTCTGCACGTACGTCTCCCTGAAAGCCGAGCCACTAATTCCTCGTCCGGCACGTCCACGAGTATGGCGTGGTCGATTGCCTTGCCTTGTTTTTTCAACATGGCGTCAAGCGCTTGGGCTTGCGGCAGGGTCCGAGGAAACCCATCCAGCATGTAACCCTTGGCGAGGTCCGGCTTTCCAAGACGCTCCTCAACAACTCCTATGACAACGTCATCCGGCACGAGTTCGCCTTTATCCATATACGTTTTGGCCTTCAGTCCCATAGGAGTGGCTTCTTTCAGGGCTGCCCTGAAGATGTCGCCTGTTGAAATCTGCGGGATGCCAAGCTTTTCCGTGAGTTTTTTGGCCTGCGTTCCCTTCCCCGATCCAGGTCCTCCCAACAATACGATGATCATGGCTCCTTCCATCCTTCTGAGCAGGCTAACGCCTCCCCTTGATTCGGCCCGTCCTGATGAAACCCTCGTAGTGCCTCTGGATCATATGGGTCTCAATCTGCGTCAGGGTATCCAAGGCAACGCCCACCACGATCAGAAGCGAGGTCCCACCGAAATAAAAGGGCGCGTTGAAACGAGAAATAAGTATGGAGGGCAATACGCATATCGCGGATACGTAAATCGCGCCTCCCAACGTGATACGAGTTAACACCTTGTCTATGTATTGGGCGGTCTTTTTCCCGGGTCTAATGCCAGGGATGTACCCCCCGTATTTCTTCATGTTGTCGGCCACATCAACGGGATTGAACGTCACCGCGGTATAAAAATAACAGAAAAATACGATGAGAATAATGTATAGGACTTCATAGACGCCCGTTCCCGGCCTCAGGTAACCCGTCAAACTCGTCAAAATGCTAATGTGGGTGAATTGGGCTATGGTGGCAGGGAATATTATGAGCGACGAGGCAAAAATCGGCGGAATGACCCCCGCGGTATTGACTTTCAGCGGCAGGTGCGTGCTTTGCCCTCCGTATATCCTGCGGCCTACCACTCTTTTGGCGTATTGAACAGGAATACGGCGCTGTCCCCTCTCGACGAACACGATGATGGCGATCACCGCAATCATGATGAGCAGCAAGAGAAGGAGCACCAGGAATCCCATGTCGCCGGTCTGCACGAGCTGCACCGTGCCTCCAAGGGCAGAAGGCATCCTCGCGACTATGCCGGCGAAGATGATCAGCGAGATGCCGTTTCCGATGCCGTGCTCCGTTATTTGCTCGCCCAGCCACATGATGAACGCAGTGCCCGCGGTCAAGGTAATCATGGAGAGCACAATAAAGGAGAACTTGTTGATATAGACTAAATTTTCCGTGTGGGCCAGGCCGATGCTGATGCCCATCCCTTGGATCAATGACAGCAATACGGTGCCGTACCGCGTGTACTGCGTGATTTTCTTTCGGCCCGCTTCGCCTTCTTTTGACAATCGTTCAAGATGCGGCACCACCACCGTGAGAAGCTGCAATATAATCGATGCGCTGATGTAGGGCATGATGCCCAACGAAAACACGGAAAAATTTTCCAGCGCGCCGCCGGTAAACATGTCGATGACGCCAAACAGCGTCTGTTGGTACTTGCTGAAAAATTCTTTCAGCGCCTCGGCGTTTATACCTGGCGTGGGTATATGGACCCCGACGCGATAGACGAGGAGCATGAGCAGCGTAAAGATCACCCTGCGTTTCAGTTCGGGTATTTTTGCAATGTTGGCGATGGAACCTATCACTGTTCGATTCTCCTCAGAATTGCTCCCTGCAGCTCTCGTGAGACGGCGTTTTGACGCTTACGTCGGGTCGTCTCGTTATATCTCTTCCACCTTGCCGCCCGCTGCGACGATCTTTTCTTTTGCCGCCCTACTGACCTTATCCAGCCTTACGGCGTACGAGGCGGAGACCTCGCCCATTGCCAGCAGTTTTATGGGGCCTCTCCTCTTCACAATTCCCTTTTCCCTCAGCAAATCCCCGGTAATAGGCTCTGAGGGGTCCAGTCCTTTCAGCGACTTGAGATTCACGACGTTGTAATCGACCCGCGTCGGATTGTGGAAGCCTCTCTTGGGGAGTCTTCGCTGGAGGGGCATTTGGCCGCCTTCAAATCCTGGCGATACCGAGCCGCCTGAGCGGGATTTCTGTCCCTTGTGTCCCTTGCCGCACGTTTTACCCAAGCCGGAGGACTCGCCGCGACCAACCCGTTTCCGCTTTTTTTTGCCTCCTGGCGCCTGAAGATTTGAAAGATCCATGTGCTTTTCCTTCACCAAGGGGTTGTTATTCCTTTACTTCCTCTACTTCAACCAAGTGACTGACTTTTCGAATCATGCCCCGCACTTCTGGCGTATCCGCAAGAAAACGGAAGGAATTCATCCGTCGTAATCCGAGGCCCTTCACGGTGTCACGCTGACGCTTGGTTGATTTGATGACGCTCTTTTTCAAGGTTACTTTAAGCATCGGCTAAAACTTCTTCTCCCGTATCGTTTTCGTCCTCTGGCGCATCGAGTTTGCCGAGTTTTCGTGCAATCTGATGCTGCGTGCGCAGACCTTTGAGCCCCTCAAAGGTGGCTTTCACCACGTTGTGCGGATTGTTTGTGCCAATGCACTTAGTCAAAATATCGTGAACGCCCGCAGCTTCCATCACGGCTCGCACGGCCCCGCCGGCAATCACGCCCGTTCCTGACCCTGCTGGTTTGAGCAAGACTTTTGCTGCGCCGTATTTTCCAATGACCTCGTGAGGCACCGTGCCATTGACGATGGGCACTTCAACCATCGAGGCGCGCGCCTTTTCGACCCCTTTGCGAATCGCCTCGGGCACCTCGTTGGCCTTTCCCAGGCCATAGCCGACGCGGCCTTGACCGTCGCCAACCACGACGACCGCGCTGAAAGAAAATCTTCTACCGCCTTTCACGACCTTAGCCACACGGCTAAGATGAACCACCCGGTCCTTCAGCTCACCTTCTAGATTTGACTCGGATCTACTCAGCAAAGAGTTCCTCCTCCTAAGCGCCTCAGAAAATGAGGCCGCCCTCTCGGGCCCCGTCTGCCAGGGCCTTTACTTTCCCATGATAAAGATACGGTCCCCTGTCAAAGACGACCTCTGTAATGTTGCGCTCTATGGCCCGAGCAGCGATCCGACGACCAACCTCACGGGACAGCGCCTTGTCAAACGATTGCCCGGCCTGCCTCCTGAAATCTTTGTCAAGCGTGGAAGCCTGGACTATCGTTACTCCCTTATGGTCGTCGATAATCTGGGCGTATATATTCCTATTGGACCGAAACACCGTCAGCCTCGGCCTATTTTTTTGCCTCATAAGCTTATGGCGGATTCTCTTGGTCCGTTTAGCTCTCGATAGTATCTTGTCTGTATCGCCTGCCATATTCATTATCCTCAGCAAACATCTCCTGGAACTGACCACTTTGTCCTATTTCGATCCAGCTTTGCCTACCTTGCGGCGAATTTGTTCGCCGAGATACCGTATTCCCTTGCCTCTGTATGGTTCGGGCTTGCGTACCCTTCTGATGCGCGCCGCCAACTCTCCCACACGCTGCTTGTCGATGCCACGCACGTGGATAATGGTATTTTTTTCCACTTCCACTGAGAGCCCTTCTGGAATCTCCATCACCACAGGGGTAGAATAGCCCACATTCAGGGTGAGCTTATCTTTGTCTGCCTCGGCGCGGTACCCAACGCCGACGATTTCCAAGGACTTGGTAAAACCCGCAGTGACTCCTGTCACCATGTTTTGGATAAGGGTTCTGGTTAACCCGTGGAGTGAACGAGATTTGCGATGTTGGCTTACTGCCGCCACCCTGATCTGAGACGAATCCAATTCGAGGGTAACCCATTCCGTGATATCCAGGAAGAGCGATCCCTTTGGTCCTTGGACAGACAGGGTTGGCGGCTCGAACGCCACCTTCACTCCTTCCGGTATGACGATGGGAGCTTTACCTATTCTGGACATCTGTACTGCTCCACTTTCCGATAGTTACCAAATACTGCACAGGACCTCTCCTCCTATCTTCCGGCGCCTCGCCTCCTTATCGGTCATGATGCCCTGGGAGGTGGAGAGGATGAGGATGCCGACGCCGCCATGGCTCTTCATCGTGTGATCGTGGCCCACATAGACCCTGCGGCCGGGCTTGGACACCCGAGAGAGGCCTTCGATGACGCATTGCGTTTCGTCGTCGAATCTCAGCGTGAGTTTCAGGACTCCTTCTTTGTTCTTGGCAGATCTGATAACCTTATATTTCTTGATGTATCCTTCCTCCTTGAGAATTTGGCATATCCCTATCTTGATATTGGAGGCAGGAATTGTCACCTGATCCTTCCTGGCTTGTCTGGCATTGCGGATACGCGTCAACATATCGGCTATCGGGTCAGTCATGCTCATGACGGTTCTCCTACCAACTCGATTTTATCATGCCAGGAATGTTGCCCTTCAAAGCCTCATTTCGCAGGCATATTCTGCACAGTTTGAATTTGCGATAGTACCCTCGCGGCCTCCCGCACACTTGGCACCGGTTGTACGCACGAACCTCAAATTTCTGAGGCCTGGCAGCCTTTACGATCAACGATTTCTTGGCCACGCTCCCTCCTTAAAGGAGAAAAGATGAGTCACTTCCTGAAAGGCATACCGAGGCTTTCCAGCAGTTGCTTTGCCTCTTCGTCCGTCTTGGCTGAAGTGACGACTGTGATGTTCATCCCTCGTATCTTGTCGATCTTATCGTAATTGATCTCCGGGAAAATGATTTGCTCTCTAATACCCATCGAGAAATTGCCCCGACCGTCAAATCCCTTGGGATTGACTCCACGAAAATCCCTTACCCGAGGCAGGGCTACGTTGATGAGTTTGTCCAAAAAATGATACATGTTGTCGCGCCGCAGGGTCACCTTGCAACCTATGGTCATCCCTTCCCTGAGCTTGAATGATGCAATCGATTTCCTGGCCTTACGCATGGCAGGCCATTGCCCGGTGATCAACGCCAATTCCTGCTGGGCTGTCTCCAAGACTTTCGTGTTCTGAATGGCCTCGCCTAATCCCATGTTGATCACTATTTTCTTCAGGGCAGGCACCTGCATGGGATTGGAGTACTTGAACTGCTCGCGCAAAGCGGGCGCTACGTGCGTCTTATAATATTCCTGGAGTCTAGAAGCCATCAGTTCATTCCTTTTACGAATCCATTTGTTGGTCGCATTTCTTGCAGAAGCGGACTCGCTCGCCATCTTCGAGGATTTTTATCCCTACCCGGGTCGTTTTGGAACACTTGGGGCAGACGATCATGAGCTTTGAAAGACGCAGCGGCGCTTCCTTCTCGATGATGCCGCCTTGCTGAATCTTTCCGCCTCCACGCGAGTGGCGTTTGATCATATTGATTCGTTCCACCAGCGCGGCGTCCTTGTCTCGGAACACCTTCAATACCTTGCCCTGGCGTCCTTTATCTTTGCCCACCAACACTTCTACGCGATCGTTTTTCTTGATATGCGACATGGTTAAAGAACCTCCGGCGCCAGCGACACTATCTTCATGAATTTCTTGGCGCGAAGTTCACGCGCCACCGGCCCGAAAATACGAGTGCCGATGGGTTCCATTTGATTGTTGATCAACACTGCAGAGTTGTCATCAAAACGGATATACGAGCCGTCAGGCCTGCGGACCGCCCTTCTGGTTCGCACCACCACCGCCTTGTGCACCTCTCCTTTTTTGACCTTCGAGTTCGGTATGGCCTCTTTTACGGAGACGATCACCACGTCGCCGACGCTGGCATACTTCCGCCGCGTGCCCCCAAGGACCTTGATGCAAAAGAGCTCCTTGGCGCCTGAGTTGTCAGCCACATCCATGCGGGTCTGCTGCTGAATCATAACGAACCTCCAGGAAGAGCCGCCTCCTTCAGGATCTTGCGAACCCGCCAATTTTTATGACGACTCAGAGGTCGCGTTTCCACGATCATGACCTCGTCACCTATGCGGCATGCATTTTGTTCATCGTGAGCCATAAAGCGTTTTCTCCGTCGCACGAACTTCTTGTACACCGGGTGTAATACCGTGCGACTCACCTCCACCACTACTGTCTTGTCCATCTTGTTACTGACGACAACGCCGGTACGGACTTTCCTCTGTTTGACTCTCTCGGAGGAGTTCGTCATCGAGACGCCTCCTTTTCTCTTAAGATGGTTTTCACCCGTGCGATCTCTTTGCGGAGAATTCTGAGACGAGCGGTTTTTTCGAGCTGGCCAGTCGCGTGCTTGAAGCGGAGCTTGAACTCCTCCTCCCTGAATTCCTTCTCTTTGGCAGCCAGTTCTTCCGGACCAAGGTCTCTCAATTCACGCGGCTTCATGTTACATCCTCACGAACGACAAATCTCGTTTTAATAGGCAGTTTCATTGCCGCAAGACGGAAGGCCTCCCTGGCCACTTCTTCTGGGACCCCCTCCATCTCGTACATAATCTTGCCTGGCCGCACCACCGCAACCCACTCTTCGGGCGCTCCTTTGCCTTTCCCCATACGGGTTTCAGCAGGCTTCTTGGTGATGGGCTTGTCTGGGAACATCCGTATCCATATCTTTCCGCCCCTCTTGACGTGGCGAGTCATGGCGATTCGAGCCGCTTCTATCTGCCGCGCCGTGATCCATCCCGGATCGAGGGCCATGAGACCATAGTCGCCGAACGATACTGATGTACCGCGCGTGGGACGGCCGGTTAGGCGTCCTTTTTGCCTTTTTCGATATTTTACTTTCTTGGGTGCCAGCATGTCAGTTTTCCCCTGATCCTACCTGGACTATCTCGCCCTTGAATATCCACACTTTCACCCCGATGACTCCATAGGTGGTGGTGGCTTTGGCGAATCCATAGTCTATATCCGCCCGCAAGGTGTGAAGAGGAACTCGTCCTTCACGGTACCATTCTCTCCGAGCCATTTCGGCTCCGCCAAGTCTTCCTGCCGTGGCAATCCGTATGCCCTTGGCCCCGGACTTCAGCGCGCTGGTCACCGACTTCTTCATCGCCCTTCGGAAGGCCACTCGGCGTTCCAATTGCTGCGCGACGTTTTCCGCCACGAGCTGCGCGTCGATTTCCGGTTTGCGGATTTCCTTGATATCAACGATGACGTCTTTATGGGTTATCTTCAGGATGTCGCGTCGTAGTTTTTCGATTTCGCTGCCTTTTTGTCCTATCACGATTCCCGGTCGGGCAGTATGGATAATGACTCGTATCTTCCCTGCCGCCCGTTCAATCTCGATTCGAGAAATGCTCGCCTGAGCCAGTCTCTTTTTCAGAAACTCTCGGAGCTTCAAGTCCTCGATAAGGAAATCGCCGTATTCTCTTTGCGAATACCAGCGGGAATCCCATGTTCGGTTTATGCCTAGGCGAAATCCATGTGGATGAACCTTTTGTCCCAAGACGCCCTCCTGAATCCTAATTCGCCGCCTCGATGGCGCGTTGTTTATCGGCATTGCGAGTCCAGATGAACATCACAACTCCCGGTCTCCTCTACGCTTCCTCCACACCGACTCGGATGTGGCTGGTTCGTTTCCTTATTCTCGTGGCCCGTCCCATTGCCCTCGGGCTCCACCGCTTTGCCGTCGGACCTTCATCCACGGTGATGCTGCTCACGAACAGGCGGTCTTCATCCACCCCGCTGGCTTGCGTTGCATTCGCCAAGGCCGATTCCACGACCTTTTTGATAATGACAGCCCCTTTTTTCGGCGTGAAGGTCAGCAACGCCAGCGCTTCCCCGACGTACTTCCCGCGTACCAGGTCTGCCACGAGGCGCGCCTTGCGGGGAGATATCCTTGCATGTCTAAGGGTTGCTACAAATTCCATTACTTCCGCCCCTTCTTAGCCTTTCTGTCGCCGGCGTGACCGTGAAACGTTCTCGTGGGCGAGAATTCTCCCAGCTTGTGCCCCACCATGTTTTCGGTCACAAACACCGGGATGAATTTCTTCCCGTTGTGAACCGCGAAGGTAAGCCCCACCATGTCGGGTATGATCGTGGAACGACGAGACCACGTCTGAATGACCTTCCGGGACCCGGTTTCCCTGGCCTGGTTAACCTTTTCCAACACGTGATCGTCCACAAAAGGACCTTTGTGTATCGAACGGGGCATGAATATCACTTCCTCCGTTTCACAATAAATTTGTCAGAAGGTTTCGATCTTTTCCGAGTCTTGTATCCCTTGGTCGGCACACCCCACGGCGTCACAGGATGACGTCCACCCGAGGTCTTGCCTTCGCCTCCGCCGTGTGGGTGATCCACAGGGTTCATCACCACTCCTCGAACCTTGGGACGTCGACCCATGAGTCTTGTCCGGCCGGCCTTGCCCAAGGAGATATTCTCGTGGTCAAGATTCCCCACTTGCCCTATGGTCGCCCTGCACCTGTCGAGCACCATCCGGACTTCGCCGCTGGGCAATTTGACCTGCGCGTATCCCTTTTCTTTTGCCATAAGCTGCCCATAGGCGCCGGCCGAGCGAATCATCTGGCCGCCTTTTCCTATTTTCAGCTCCAGGTTATGGATCATCGTTCCAAGGGGAAGATTCTTCAGCGGCAGGCAATTGCCCGGCTTGATGTCGGCCTTCTCGCTCGCCACCACGGTGTCTCCTACCTGCAAGCCGTTGGGCCACAGTATGTAGCGCTTATCCCCGTCTGCGTACTGGATGAGCGCCAACCGAGCGCTTCGGTTCGGATCATACTCGACGCTTTTCACCGTCCCAGGGACGTCCTGCTTGTCTCTCTTGAAATCGATGATTCGAAATCTTCGTTTATGGCCGCCTCCCCGGTGTCTCACGGTAATCCGGCCCATATTGTTCCGGCCGCCCTTTTTCGTTATGCCCTTGACAAGAGACTTCAAGGGCTCGCGAGTGGTGATTTCCTCGAATGTGAATCCCGTCTTGAATCGAATGCCGGGTGAAGTCGGTTTGAATTTCTTGATCGCCATAACGTTATCCTTCTAGGCTGGAGGGGAAGAAACAACGGCTCATGCCGCCCCTCTCATCCGCGCACGCTACACTCCTTCAAAGTACTCGACTCGGTCCCCTTCTCTTAAGGTGACGATGGCCTTTTTCCAGTTCTTTCGACGTCCTACCGTTCTGCCTAACCTCTTGCGTTTGCCGAGCCGATTCTGCGTATGAACGGCAACAACTTTGACTTTGAAGAGTTTTTCCACCGCCTTTTTTATCTCTGACTTGTTGGAACGCGGGTCCACCTCAAACATAATCTGGTTGTGCTCGTCTTTAAGCGTCGTGCCCTTTTCCGTCACGATGGGCCGGAGGATTGTCTGGTATGGTTCCATGTCAGCCCAGCCTTTCGTACAATTTCGGTACCGTGTCCTGGAGCAACACAAGTTTATCGAACCTCAAGAGGTCATACACATTGAGCCCTTCCACAGGCAGCACCAGTACCTGGGGTATATTCCGAGAAGACCTCGTGAGCGTCTCGTCCTTTTCAGGCGTGACAAAAAGCACTTTGTGGTCTTTCAGGCCAAGGGCGCTGAGCGGCTCCAGGAACAGCCTCGTCTTGGGCTCCTGCAACTCGATCTTGTCCACGACCTTGAGCGCTTCTTCTTGAACCCGCGAAGTCAACACGCTTTTCAAGGCTGCTTTGCGCACTTTCTTCGGAATGGAGAAGGCGTACGAACGGGGTTTGGGGCCGAATACGGTCCCGCCGCCAGTCCAGATGGGAGACCTGTTCGTCCCTGCTCGAGCGCGACCTGTGCCCTTTTGACGCCAGGGCTTCTTGCCGCCGCCTCTCACTTCGCCGCGTGTCTTGGTGCTGGCCGTACCCGCTCTCCTCTTGGCTAACTGCCATGTGACGACCCTTTGAACGAGGTCTTCGTGAATCTCGGCGCCGAAGACGCGCTCATCCAGCTCAATGGTGTCCACTATATCGCCGTTTTGATTGAAAACATTCACAGAAACCATCACTGTTTCCTTATGACTAATATAGACCCTCTCGCGCCAGGGACAGGCCCCTTGAGAAAAAGGAGATTCTCGTCCGGCCTTACTTCCACAACCTGGACTCGAGGCGCTGTGACCTGCTTGCCGCCCATACGACCAGGCAGTCGCTTGCCTTTGAACACCCTCGAGGGCCATGCGCACTGACCCACCGACCCAGGGATGCGGTGGGATCGAGACCCATGGGTTTCGCGGCCGCCGCCGAAATTCCAACGCTTGATGACGCCGGCAAAACCTTTGCCTTTACTGGCGCCTGTTACTTTCACCACGTCGCCTGGACTAAAGATATCGGCTCGAATCTCTTGCCCAACAGAGAGACTTTCGATGTCGTCGGCTTTGAACTCGCGCAGGACGGAAAAAGGCGGCGTTCCCGCCTTCTTGAACTGCCCGGCCACAGGCTTCGTCAGTTTCCATTCGTCCGTTTGATTGAATCCCACTTGCACCGTGGATTGATCTTTTTTTCGCACTACCGTGCATGGACCTGCTTGGACCACGGTCACTCCCACCGCATAGCCTGACTCGTCGAAAAGCTGAATCATGCCTAGTTTCTTTGCAACCATACCCTGAATCATGTCGCGCTCCTTCCACCGCCAGGATGACTGTTTACGCCTTGATCTCCACATCGACGCCAGGTGAGAGGTCCAGTTTCATCAGCGCATCCAGCGTGTGCTGGGTCGGTTCAACGATGTCCAGCAACCTTTTGTGGACTCGGATCTCGAATTGTTCCCTCGATTTCTTGTCGATGTGAGGCGAACGCAGCACGCAGTACTTGTGTATCCGCGTGGGCAGTGGGATTGGCCCAGCCACCTTCGCCCCAGTACGCCAAGCCGTTTCAACGATCTCCGCCGCAGACTGATCCAGCAGCTTGTGATCGTAGGCCTTTAACTTGATCCTTATCTTCAGAGCCTGCATGTCCATGCTATTCAACCTTATCGAGCCTTATTTCTTCGAAAATACTTCTCGTTTACTCCAATATTTCGGAGATGACGCCGGCGCCCACGGTGCGGCCGCCTTCTCTGATGGCGAAGCGCAGCTCCTTCTCCATGGCTATCGGCGTGATCAGCTTCGCCTCTAACGACACATTGTCGCCAGGCATCACCATCTCCACTCCCTCCGGAAGCGTGATCACCCCCGTCACATCCGTCGTCCTAAAGTAAAACTGAGGACGATACCCATTGAAAAACGGCGTGTGACGTCCGCCCTCTTCCTTCGTCAATATATACGTCTCCGCCTTGAACCGCGTGTGCGGCGTAATCGATCCCGGCTGCGCTATCACCTGGCCCCGCTCCACTTCGTCCCGCTTGATGCCGCGAAGCAACAATCCAACGTTGTCCCCAGCCTGACCCGAATCCAACACCTTCCGAAACATCTCCACGCCCGTACACACCGTCTTGCGCGTCTCGCGGATCCCGACTATCTCCACCTCGTCGTTCACCCGAATCTGGCCCCGCTCCACTCGACCGGTCACCACCGTCCCACGACCAGATATGCTAAACACATCCTCCACCGGCATCAAAAACGGCTTGTCTATCTCCCGCACCGGCACCGGAATATACTTGTCCACCGCCTCCATCAACTCCAATATACACTGCGCATCAGGACTCGATGGATCGCCCGCCTCCAACGCCTTCAACGCGCTCCCCTTCACTATCGGTATCTCGTCGCCAGGAAAATCATACGAACTCAACAACTCCCGAAGCTCCAACTCCACCAACTCTATCAACTCAGGATCATCTACCATGTCCACCTTGTTCAAAAACACCACTATATACGGCACCCCCACCTGTCGAGCCAACAATATGTGCTCTCGTGTCTGGGGCATCGGGCCATCATTCGCTCCCACCACCAATATCGCCCCATCCATCTGCGCCGCACCTGTGATCATGTTCTTGATGTAGTCCGCATGACCAGGACAATCCACATGCGCATAATGACGATTCGCCGTCTCATACTCCACATGCGCCGTCGCTATCGTTATACCGCGCTCCTTCTCCTCCGGCGCCTTGTCTATCTCCTCAAACGGCACATACTCCGCCAATCCCTTCTTCGACAATATCCGCGTGATCGCTGCCGTCAACGTCGTCTTGCCATGATCTATGTGGCCTATCGTCCCTACATTCACATGCGGCTTCTTACGCTCAAACTTCGCCTTGCCCATGGGCTCCTCCAGATTGTTTAAAGTCGGCGACAACCTTTTCCGTAACGGAGTGAGGCGCCGGTTCGTAATGGGAAAATCTCATCGTGAAAGTAGCGCGTCCCTGCGAAAGGCTCCTGAGGTCGGTGGCATAGCCAAACATCCTCGCCAACGGTACTCTCACTCCCACGGTTTGTATTCCTGAGCGGCTCTCCATACCAAGGATTTTGCCTCTCCGAGCTGTAAGGTCTCCGAGGACGTCCCCGAGAAATTCTCCCGGCGTTACTACTTCCACGTCCATAATCGGTTCCAAAAGTATGCATTTGGCCTTCTTCACCGCTTCCTTGAACGCCATGAACCCCGCAGTCTTGAAGGCCATTTCTGACGAATCCACTTCATGAAATTTGCCGTCCAAAAGGGTGACCTTGACATCTACGAGGGGATACCCCGCAAGGGGTCCTATCTCCATCGCCTTGCGGACGCCCTCCTCGACGGGTTTGATAAATTCTTTGGGGATCGCCCCGCCGGTAATGCTGTCGGTAAACTCGAAGCCCGCGCCCCTGACCAAGGGCTCAACCTTGATCACCACTTCCGCGAATTGTCCCTTGCCGCCGGTCTGTTTTACATGCCGATAATGGCAATCGCTGGGCTGGCTTATGGTCTCACGGAACGCCACTTGAGGCGAACCCACCTGGGATTGCACGTGAAACTCTCGCACAAGCCGGTCCACCACGATTTCAAGGTGCAACTCTCCCATCCCTGAAAGGATCGTCTCTCCTGTCTCGGAATCCGTTCGCACCCTCAGCGACGGGTCTTCTTTGAGCAATTTACTCAGCGCCCTTGACAGCTTGTCCGAATCGTCTCGAGTTTCCGGAGTGAGGGCGACCGAGATGACAGGTTCAGGGAATTCCATGGATTCCAGCACAATGGGATAATCGGGTTCGCAGAGCGTATCCCCTGTGCGCGTGAACTTCAAACCGACTGCGGCAATAATATCGCCGGCCTGCGCCTCTTTGATTTCTTCCCTCTGATTGGCGTGCATCTTCACGAGACGCCCCAATCGTTCTCTCCGATCCACCGAGGGATTGTACACCGAAGAGCCGGCCTGCAGCTTCCCTGAATAAATGCGGAGAAACGTGAGGTTGCCCGTGTAGGGATCGTTCATGACCTTGAAGGCCAACGCGCAGGTCGGCCCATCGGTCGGTCTCACTTCTGTCTTGCCTTTCAGGTTCTTTCCCGTGACCGGGGGTATCTCGAGGGGCGAGGGCAGATAGTCCACCACGGCGTCCAACAATTGCTGTATTCCTTTGTTCTTGAAGGCTGACCCGACCAGGACAGGGGTTACCTTCAAGTCGAGCGTCGCTTTGCGGATGGCCTTCCGGATTTGCTCTTCGGTAATGGCCGAGTCGCCCTCGATGTATGCCTCCAACAGCTCGTCGTCAAAATCGCAAATGCCCTCTATCATGGTCGCTCGGGCGGCTTCAGCCTCGGCAAGAAACTCCTTTGGTATGTCCGTATCCTGGTAGTTCATTCCGAGGGTGGTCTCGTCGAACAGGAAGGCCCTCATCTTGATGACATCGATGACCCCCTGGAACGAGTCTTCCGTCCCCAGCGGGATTTGGAGCAGCAGCGGCGTTGTTTTCAGGCGAGCTCGCATCATCTCCAGCACTCTCTGATAATCGGCGCCGGATCGATCCATTTTGTTGATGAAGGCGAGACGCGGGATCGCGTACCGATCGGCCTGTTTCCACACGGTTTCTGACTGGGGTTCAACGCCGCCCACCGCGCAAAATATGGCCACCGCCCCGTCCAGGACGCGGAGACTCCTCTCGACCTCAATGGTAAAATCCACGTGGCCCGGCGTGTCGATGATGTTGATCTTATGGTTTTTCCAGGTGCAGGCGGTGGCGGCCGAGGTGATCGTGATGCCGCGCTCCTGCTCCTGGGCCATCCAGTCCATCACCGCATTGCCGTCGTGCACTTCACCCATTCGATGCGACACACCGGTATAATAGAGGATGCGCTCTGTCGTTGTGGTTTTCCCCGCGTCTATGTGCGCCATAATCCCTATATTCCGTGTATAAAAGAGGCTCCCTTGGCTCATGAGATCCAATCTCGCGGCAACTCTCACCACCTGTAATGGGCAAACGCCTTGTTCGCTTCTGCCATTTTGTGGGTGTCCTCTTTTTTCTTCACTGTGCTGCCTTTGTTGGACGCTGCGTCGAGCAGCTCGGCAGCCAGCTTTTCTTTCATGCTTTTTTCTCCTCGGCCCCGGGCGTATTGGATGAGCCACCGGATGGCGAGGGCTTGCCTTCTTTCAGGCCGTATCTCTACCGGGACCTGGTAGGTGCTCCCGCCGACGCGGCGAGACCTCACCTCTAAGACTGGCTTGGCGTTTTCCACGGCCTTTTCGAACACCTTGACGGGATCCTCGTTGGTCTTTTCGGCGATGATATCGAGCGCGTCGTAAAATATCGCCTCAGCCACGGACTTCTTGCCTTCCCACATAATGCCGTGCACGAACTTGGACACCAGCTTGCTGTGATATTTCGGATCAGCCAGTACATCCCGTTTAGGAACTTTGCCTTTTCTGGGCATCACAATACTCCACTGCTGCTGAGATGAATAAAACGCCCTGTCTCACCTAAGAACGGGGTATTCCGCGTAGCGTTCGGGATGGTAAGGTCCAGGATCTCTTGCAACGCCTGTCGGCCGTTGACTGCGTAGTTGGCGATCGTTTTCTGAACCTACCCCGCTATCTCAGCGGTTTACCCGAGTCCTGATCAGACAAATCCTCTTTACTTATATTCGGATTTCCTCCGACGACCTGCCTCGCCGCGCTTGATCAGCGCCACAGAGACGATACGGAGGGCCTGAGAGGATTATTTGGGTCGTTTCGTTCCATATTTTGATCTTCCCTGTTTCCGGTCTTGCACACCATAGGCGTCTTGCGCGCCGCGAATAATGTGATACCTGACGCCGGGCAGGTCTTTGACTCGACCTCCTCTTATGAGAACCACTGAGTGTTCTTGCAGGTTGTGACCAATACCAGGGATATAAGAGGTAACTTCGTATCCATTGGTCAGCCTCACCCTTGCGACCTTCCTCAACGCGGAATTTGGCTTCTTGGGTGTGGTGGTATAAACCCTTACACACACGCCGCGTCGCTGAGGGCAGTTGGTCAGCGCAGGGGCGGAAGTCTTCTTTTTGACTTGGGAGCGCCCTTTTCTGACTAACTGGTTGATCGTAGGCATAGGTCGGTTACCTCCAAATAGTATCTTGTGAATATGATCAAAATTTGGATTTTTTGTCAATGGGTTTTTGTCAGAATCACAAAAAAGAGTCCTTCACCTTGAGAAACGCGTGGTACGCTTGCTCGAAAACAACGGCGAATTGCGACCGCGTCCCCTGATGCATCATTCCCACGCAAACAGCGATCCTTGGTCATTTTGCTGGATACCAGACCCAGTCCGGCATGATATATTCGGCGCCGAGAGTCAAACTTTGAAGACCACCATATTCACCCCGCGGCGCGCCTTGTTCCGTCAAAAATTTCGCCTAAAAATGCCGTAATCTGGTCATAACGGTATTTTCAGCTCCCGCAGCGACCCCTGGTCATGGGTGTTCAAAAAGTCGTATACGCGCGACGCTGCTTCCCAAGACGTCATGAGGGGCGGGAAGAATGGCTCGCGGCCATTCAACCGCCCCTCGATGTGGTTCGCCTTTACAAGGACTCGGGTCTCACAAGGCAGCCTTTTGCGTGACACTGGCCCCTGCTGCGTCCGCCTCTTCTTCAGCCTCCATTCCCGGATAATAGAGCCGCAGGTTCTTGTATCGAGGCAGCCCTGTTCCGGCTGGTATGAGCCGTCCCATGATGACGTTCTCTTTCAGACCTCTGAGGTAGTCGATCTTGCCGGCGATGGACGCCTCGGTGAGGACCTTGGTAGTTTCCTGGAAACTCGCCGCGCTGATGAAAGAGTCGGTCGAGAGGGATGCCTTGGTGATGCCCAGCAGCAGCGGCTCGCCAACAGCCGGAGTTCCGCCGGCTTTTATGACGCGCTCATTTTCTTCCTCAAATACCGACCGCTCGATCTGTTCGCCGGCCAGGAAGTCCGTGTCGCCAACCTCTTTGACCCGCACGCGTCGAAGCATCTGTCTCACGATGACTTCGATGTGTTTGTCGTTGATCTTGACGCCTTGGAGCCGATAGACTTCCTGCACCTCGTCCACCAAGTATTTGGCAAGCTCCTTTTCGCCCTTAATGCCGAGGAGATCGTGGGGATTCGTCGATCCCTCCATGAGAGGTTCGCCGGCCTGCACCCAGTCGCCTGCGTGGACCGAAATGTGCTTGCCCTTGGGAATGAGGTATTCTTTCGGCTCTCCCACCTCCGGCGTGACAATGACCTTTCTCTTGCCTTTGGTGTCTTTGCCAAAACTTACCAAACCGTCGATTTCAGATATGATGGCAAACTCTTTCGGCTTGCGCGCTTCGAAGAGTTCGGCGACGCGCGGCAGGCCGCCCGTGATGTCTTTGGTCTTGGTGGTTTCCCGAGGAATCTTGGCGATCACATCGCCGGCGTGGACTTCCTCGCCTTCTTTCACCATGATGTTGGCGCCTACGGGAAGGAGGTATCTCGCTTCTGAATCTCCTATCTTGATGGTTCTGCCGTGCTCGTCCTTGATGGAAACGCGGGGTCGTATCTCCGTGTCTCGTTCTTTGTATTCCACGATCACTTTTCGCGACAGGCCGGTAACCTCGTCCAGTTGCTCGCTCATGGTGAGCCCTTCGATGACGTCGCCGAATTTCACGCGGCCCGACACCTCAGTAATAATGGGTATGGTGTATGGATCCCATTCGGCGAGAAGGGTTTCCCTGTTGACAAGCTCGCCGTCCGCCACGCGCAACTTGGCGCCGTAGATCACCTTGTTCCGCTCTCTTTCACGGCCCTTTTCATCAGTAATCGCGATCGAGCCGTTTCGATTCATCACCACTAGCTCGCCTTCTCTGTTGACGACGGTTTTGAGATCGGTAAAACGGATGCGGCCTTCGTTTCGGGAAAAGAGCTGGGAGGAACTCGACCCCAACCATTCCAACAGCACCTGACCTTCCGACTGGATCACATCCCCGTCCTGCACCTTGACATTCATGTATTCCATCACAGGATAGCGTTCATAAAGTCGGAACCGTATTTTGCCGCCCCGTGAGGGTCTCAGTTGGAGAATGCCGCCCCTTTTCTCGGCGTCGTGCATGCGAGACTGCTGCTGGCTTGTCTCGAAAATGAAGGAGTTGGGGGATATGCGGTCGCCGTGCCGTACGATGAATCGATACCCTTCAGGCACCGTGAACTTATGACGCTCTTGTTTCTCGTCCACAATGGTAAAGGATTTTCTGTCCAGAGCTATTTCTATCTTTCCACCCATCCGCTCGGCTTCATGGAGCGTGTGGTTTGGTCCCTCGAAGAGAAAAGAGTTTTCTCTCAAGGTCTGACCATCCTCCACGAGCCAGCGCGTCACTTCGGATTCATCCAGGGTGAATTCTTCAGAGACGATGATGGCCTTGGTCCTGTCTTTGTCTCGTTCGATGGAGACGCGACCCCTCTTTCTCGCTGAGATGATGTTCCGCTTCAGCGACGCCGTGCCTCCGATGTGGAAGGTCCTCATCGTCAACTGGGTTCCAGGCTCTCCGATGGATTGGGCCGCAATGATGCCGACGGCTTCGCCGATGTTGACCATCCTTCCATGAGCAAGGTCTCGTCCGTAGCAAAGGCTGCATACCCCTCTTTTCGATTGGCACGTCAATACCGAACGTATCTTCACCCTGCTGATGCCCGCGTCCTGAATCTTCTCCTTGTGCTCTTCCGTAATTTCCTCGTTTGCCTTGACGATTATCTCGCCCGTGAAGGGATGCTCGATATCTTCCAAGGCCACTCTTCCCAAAATCCGGTCGGCAACGTGTTCAATAATCTCGCCGCCTTCTTCCAGGTTGGCCATCTCGATGCCGTCAAGGGTACCGCAGTCGTATTCCGAGATGATCGCGTCTTGGGCGACGTCCACAAGTCGTCTTGTGAGATAGCCTGAATTGGCGGTCTTTAGGGCAGTGTCAGCGAGCCCTTTGCGCGCGCCGTGGGTCGATATGAAGTACTGAAGGACGGTGAGGCCTTCCCTGAAGTTTGCCTCGATGGGGGTCTCTATGATTTCGCCTGTGGGCTTGGCCATGAGGCCCCGCATACCCGCGAGCTGTCGTATTTGCTGGGTGCTCCCTCGAGCGCCTGAATCCGCCATCATGTAAATGGGATTGAAGCTTTCAACCTTTCGGACAGTGCCGTCTTTGAGGACCTGGGTGTCGAATCGCAAGCCGCTCATCATGCGCTCGGAGATGTCTTCATTGGCTCTCGCCCAGATGTCTATGACCTTGTTGTACCGTTCCCCGTCGGTAATGAGGCCCTCTTTGTACTGATTCTGTATCTCGATGACCTCTTTGGTCGCCTTCTCGATAATCTCTTTTTTGGATTCAGGGATCACCATGTCATCGACGCAGATGGAGAACCCTGCTTTGGTCGCGTAGTAATAGCCCAGGTCTTTGAGTCTATCAGCGAGAATGACCGTTTGCTTGTCGCCGCATCGGCGGTACGCCTCGTCGATAAGATTGGCCAGCTCCTTTTTCTTCATCACCTTGTTGATAACGCTGAAGGGGATTTCTGGCGGGACGATCTCTCGCAAGAGGATTCGGCCAACAGTGGTTTCTATCATCTCGCCGTTGTCCCTGACCTTGATCCGTTCGTGCAGATCGACAGTCCCTGCGTCGTAGGCCACGCGCACTTCCGAGATGTCAAAACGTTTTGGACCGCCTTCCGGCTCGGGTTCCGAGGATTCCCGAGTGAGATAGTAAAGCCCCAGGACGATGTCCTGGGTGGGCACGATAATGGGCTTGCCATGGGCAGGCGAAAGGATGTTATTCGTGCTCATCATGAGCACCCGGGCTTCCACCTGCGCTTCCACAGACAGGGGAATATGCACGGCCATCTGGTCGCCGTCAAAGTCTGCGTTGAATGCCGTACACACGAGCGGGTGAAGCTGGATGGCCTTGCCTTCTATCAAGACAGGCTCGAATGCCTGTATGCCGAGACGATGGAGGGTAGGGGCCCTGTTGAGGAGCACCGGATATTCCTTGACCACGTCTTCCAGGATGTCCCACACCTCTGGCGTTTCTTTCTCAACAAGCTTCTTGGCGCTCTTGATTGTGGTAACGTAGCCTCTTTCTTCCAGTTTGTTGTAAATGAACGGCTTGAACAGTTCCAAGGCCATGCGTTTGGGCAGGCCGCATTGATGGAGGCGTAGATCTGGCCCCACGACGATCACGGATCGCCCTGAATAATCGACCCGCTTGCCCAAGAGGTTCTGGCGGAAGCGCCCCTGTTTTCCCTTGAGCATGTCCGACAACGACTTGAGCGGCCTCTTGTTTGGGCCAGTGATGACCCTGCCCCTTCGACCGTTGTCAAAAAGAACATCCACTGCTTCCTGAAGCATGCGCTTCTCATTCCGCAGAATAATATCAGGGGCGTTGAGCTCTTTGAGGCGTTTCAACCTGTTGTTGCGGTTGATAACCCGGCGATAGAGGTCGTTGAGGTCAGACGTGGCAAATCGTCCACCGTCTAGGGGTACCAGCGGCCTCAAATCGGGGGGAATTACCGGTATGGTCGTGAGGATCATCCACGCCGGATTCTGCCACTGCCTGAACTTTGCCAGTTCTTCTGCGGAAATGACCCGAGAGCGTTCCAGGCGTTCGATGATGCCGTTAATCTCAATGAACGCGAGCTGCTTTCGCACCTCCCAATCCTCGTTTTCCTCCCATTTTACCTGGATTTCGCGAGCAGATTGGATGATTTCTTCGAGGAATTTCGCCATCTCGGACTCAGGGTCGGTTCTCTGGTAAATAGCCTGTAGTTCGTTGCACAGGGCCTCTGGTTCGATCCCTTTGAGGGAGTCGATGACGCGAAGACGTTTGGCGAGTTTCTTCCTCTTTGCCTCCGACGACGAGTCTTTCATCTCTTCTCTGAGCCGTACGCTCTCGGCGACGAGATTCAGCCTTTCCAGCATCTCCCGAACCGCTTCGCCGCCCATACCTGCCTCAAAAGAGCCTGGCCCGTATTCTTCAAGGGTTTGTCGATACTTTTCCTCATTAATGAGCGTACCCACTTCAAGGTCCGTCTGCCCGGCAGATAAGACCAGGTACGATTCAAAATAGAGCACGCGCTCCACTTCTTTGAGGGTCAGGTCAAGCAGCGTACCTATGCGGCTGGGGAGGCTTTTGAGAAACCAGATGTGCGCAACGGGGGTCGCCAACTCGATGTGTCCCATCCGTTCTCTGCGGACTTTGGACTGAATCACTTCGACGCCGCATTTCTCACAAATGGTGCCTCGGTGTTTCATTCGCTTGTATTTACCGCAATTACATTCGTAGTCCTTTACAGGGCCGAATATCTTGGCGCAGAACAGGCCATCCCGTTCCGGCTTGAATGTCCTATAATTGATCGTTTCCGGTTTCTTTACTTCTCCATGCGACCATGACCTTATCTTCTCGGGTGATGCAAGGGAAATCTTGACAGCGCTAAAGTTAAGGGGATCTTTTGGCTTCTCAAAGAAACTGTAGTACACTTCTTCCAAGGTCATCCTCCTCGTACCGCTGTGCGTTTCCAGTATGTTCGGTGCGCGCCTGTTTCGCCATGGTCTGAAACGCAGGAGATTGAGGCGCTCCTCACGGAAAACCTGGGAGTTGCACAAGCGGCTGTTGCTGGCGTCCGGTCGGCGACGCCGCTGCGCTCATCCACGGCCGTCAACAACCGCGGTGGGCGAGAAACAGCAGCGTTGCAGATCAGACCCGATGAAAGCATTTATCGTCTTTTCTTTGGTCCGATCCTTTTGGATCGGACGGATTGTTGTTTAACTAATGCGACTGATGTGTCTGATAGTACCGATTTTTATTAAAGCCAGTATGTATCTTTATCTTTAACTCGCTGCAGCCTGCTCCGATTCTATGAGTTCAATGTCAAGACCTAATGATTTAATTTCCTTTACTAATACGTTAAAGGACTCGGGCAACCCGGGCTCGAGAATGTTCGTCCCTTTCACGATGCTTTCGTACATTCTTGTCCGGCCCGTGACGTCGTCGGATTTGACTGTGAGGAACTCTTGGAGCGAATACGCCGCGCCGTAGGACTCCATGGCCCAGACTTCCATTTCACCGAGCCGTTGTCCACCGAATTGCGCCTTACCGCCGAGGGGTTGCTGAGTGACCAGCGAATACGGCCCGATGGCCCGTGCGTGAATCTTGTCATCCACCAGGTGGTGCAGTTTCATCATGTAGATGATGCCCACTGTGACCTGGTTGTCGAAAGGTTCACCCGTACGGCCGTCGTAGAGTCTCGTCTGGCCGCGCTCCGGCAGGTCCGCGTCTTTGAGCAACGCCTTGATGTCTGACTCGCGAGCGCCGTCAAAAACCGGCGTGGCAATGGGGACGCCCCTGGACAACGACGCCACGAACTGCTTGAGTTCGTCCTCGTCCATGCCGTTGACTATGTCCTGCACTTTCTTGCGGCGCTGAGGCTCACGTGGATCGAAAATAGCCAGTATTCTCTCTCTGAGCTTCTCCGGAGAATAGTGCTCTTCGAGCATCTTGTTGAGGGCCTCGCCGAGCCCTCTAGCAGCCCAACCGAGGTGCGTTTCCAAAATCTGACCAACGTTCATACGGGAGGGAACGCCGAGGGGATTGAGTACGATTTCCACTGGCGTGCCGTCCTCGAAATACGGCATATCCTCTTCCGGCAAGATCCGAGACAGAACCCCTTTGTTGCCGTGCCTACCCGCCATCTTGTCGCCCACAGACAGCTTGCGCTTGATCGCGATGTATACCTTGACCAACTTTATGACACCCGGAGGCAGTTCATCGCCCTTCTTGAGACGATTGATCCTCTCGTCGTAATGCATGCGCCAAAAATGCTTTTGATCGCCGAGACGGTCGAGGATGCGATCCAGGCCTTCCTCGGTTTCTGTGTCGCCTTTGAGGGAGATGTTTCGCAAGATTTCCAGATCGATGACGTCGAGCACGGCAGCGGTGATCGTTTCGCCTTTCTTGAGGTACACTTTGCCGGTGTTGGGGTCTTTCAACGGCGAGGCTACGACCTTGCCCACGAGCATCTTTTTGATCCTCTCGCGCGCAGATTCCTCCACGATGCGCATCTCGTCGTCGCGATCCTTGGTGAGTTTCGCGATTTCTTCATTTTCGATGGAAATGGTTCGAGTGTCCTTATCCGTGCCTTTGCGAGAGAAGACGCGGGCTCCAATGATGGTTCCTTCTACGCCTGGCGGCACACGGAGCGAAGAATCTCTCACGTCGCCAGCTTTCTCCCCAAAGATGGCCCTTAGGAGTTTTTCTTCCGGGCTGAGCTGATTTTCACCCTTTGGCGTGATCTTCCCGACGAGTATGTCGCCCGGTTTGACTTCTGCGCCGATTCGAATGATGCCCGACTCATCCAGGTTGCGCAGCGCTTCTTCTCCTACGTTGGGGATATCACGGGTGATTTCTTCCTTCCCCAGTTTGGTGTCGCGAGCCATGACCTCGAATTCTTCGATGTGAATCGAGGTGAAGATGTCTTCCTTCACCACCTTCTCGCTCACCAAGATGGAGTCCTCGTAGTTGTAGCCGCCCCATGCCATGAATGCCACGAGGACATTCCGTCCCAGGGCGAGTTCTCCTTTGTCCGTGGCAGGACCGTCGGCTATGACCTGCCCCTGCTCCACGTGGTCGCCCTTCTTCACGATGGGACGCTGGTTGATGCAGGTGTTTTGGTTGGATCTGGTGTATTTGATGAGATTGTAGATATCGACGCCGGGGTCCAATTCGCCGTGGGAAAAATCAGTCGCGCGTATGACGATGCGCGTCGCGTCCACCGAATCCACCACGCCAGCCCTTTTCGCGGTGACCGTCACCCCAGAGTCAGTCGCGACAACCTCCTCCATGCCTGTCCCAATGAGGGGCGCTTCTGTGGTCAACAACGGCACCGCTTGACGCTGCATGTTGGATCCCATGAGAGCCCGGTTCGCGTCGTCGTTTTCCAGGAACGGAATCAGGGACGCGGCAACTGACACCAATTGGTTGGGAGACACGTCCATGAGGTCCGCCTCCGAGCTGTCAACCATGGCGAATTCGCCTTCCTTGTGCCGCACGGAGACTAAGTCATCCTTAAGCCTGCCGTGTTCGTCCAAATCCGCGTTGGCCTGGACGATTACGTGATTTTCTTCGTCTAAGGCAGTGAGAAACTTGATTTCATCCTTGACCTGCCTATTCTCCACCGGTCGATACGGCGTCTCGATAAACCCAAACTCGTTTACCCGAGCGTATGTAGACAACGACACAATGAGGCCGATGTTTGGCCCTTCCGGCGTCTCAATTGGGCAAATCCTGCCGTAATGCGTCGGATGAACGTCTCGCACCTCAAAACCGGCGCGTTCCCTGGTGAGCCCGCCCGGGCCCAAGGCTGAGAGCCTCCTCTTGTGGGTGATCTCGCTGAGCGGGTTCGTTTGATCCATGAACTGAGACAACTGAGAGGAACCGAAAAATTCCTTTACCACCGCGGTAACCGGTTTTGCGTTGATCAGGTCGTGGGGCATCAAGGTTTCGACATCCTGAAGGCTCATGCGCTCCTTGATGGCGCGTTCCATCCGAACCAACCCTATACGGTATTGATTTTCCAATAGTTCTCCAACGGATCGGACCCTCCTGTTGCCCATGTGGTCAATGTCGTCAATTTCCCTGTCGCTCTTCCCCTCTTTGAGTTCCAGCAGGTACTTGACCGCCAACATGATGTCTTCTCTTCGCAGGGTCCTCAGGTTGAGAGGCGCCTCTGCCTCAGAAATGCCGAGTTTCTTGTTGAGCTTCAGCCGGCCCACGCGAGACAGGTCGTAGTATTCCATCTTGAAAAACAAATTTTCAAAGAATGTATTGCTTATCTCGACGGTCGCTGGATTGGACGGCCTCAAACGACGGTATATTTCTATTCGAGCATTCAGGGTCTCGTTGGTGAGGTCGGACTCCGGATATTGCCGCCTGAAATCCTCGATGAGTTTGCTGGGTTTGTCGTCAATCTTGTCTTCCAGCAGCGTATCTCGCAGCGAGGATGACACGACTCGCTCTTCGATGAACAAGGCGTCAAACTGATTGATGTTCCGCGCTTTGAGATTGCTCACAAATTGATCGACGTCATCTGCTGTCAGCTCCTGATTGCATTGCGCGAGGACTTCTCCCGTGGCCTCGTCAATGATGTCTCTGGCAATGACTTTCCCAATCAGATCCTCTCGCTTCATGGGAAGCGGCGCGATGTTGCGGCCTTGGAGCTTTCTGAGGTGGGACTTGGTGATTTTCTTGTTCTTGCGCACGAGAACAACGTCCGAACCCTCGGGGTAAATGTCCACGGGCGCGGTGGTTCCCTCGAGCAGCTTCACGTCAACCTTTCTCGTGTAACCTTCATCGCCGAGATAGATCGTCTGTCTGCTGTAGAAGTAGTTAAGTATCTCCTCGCTCGAATACCCCAAGGCTTTCAGAAGGACAGTGACAGGCAGCTTCCTGCGGCGGTCGATGCGCACATAGAGTCTATCTTTCGGATCAAATTCAAAGTCGATCCACGAGCCCCTGAGCGGGATGATCCTCGCCGAATACAGCAGTTTTCCGCTCGCGTGGGTCTTGCCCTTGTCATGATCGAAAAATATTCCGGGGGATCTGTGGAGCTGAGAGACGATGACGCGCTCCGTACCATTGATGATGAAGGTGCCATTGGGCGTCATCACAGGGATCTCTCCGAAATAGACTTCCTGCTCTTTGACGTCCCTGATGGTCCTGGAGTTGGTTTCAGGATCGACATCCCACACGATGAGTTGCACCGTTATCTTCAGGGGTTTTGCATAGGTCACGCCCTTTTGAAGACATTCTTCGACGCTGAATTTCTCATCTCCCAACGTGTATCTAATGAACTCCAGAGATGCGGTGTCGGAAAAATCTTTTATGGGAAAAACCGATTTGAAGACCCCTTGGAGTCCTGAATCTTCTCGACTGTCAGGATCGACATCCGCTTGCAGAAATCTGTCATAAGACTGCTTCTGAATTTCAATGAGGTTTGGAATGCCTGCGATTTGTGGTATCCGAGCAAAATTCTTTCTGAGCCTCTGAGAGTGCACGGAAAAACTCATTAATACTCCCCTTTTGTTGTGAGTTCTTGAAAGCGTGATTGTTGGGAGGTGTTACGACAACTTCAAACACGACCTCTCACTCAACGTGACCAGGCCGCGTCTGAAGTTTATAGGTCATTGGGACAGTGTTAGACGATCTCCACCGTAGCTCCGACTTCCTCTAGCGCCGCTTTGGCTTTGAGGGCGTCCTCTTTGGAGATACCTTCTTTCACCGGCTTAGGAACACCTTCCACCAAGTCTTTGGCTTCCTTCAGCCCGAGGTCTGTCAAGGAACGCACTACCTTGATGACCTGGATCTTTTTGTCGCCAAAATCCTTCAAGATCACGTCGAATTCAGTTTTTTCCTCAGCCGGGGCTGCATCTCCACCGGCCGCCGCTGCTCCCACCGCAGCCACGGCCACTGGCGCCGCCGCAGAGACCCCGAACTCCTCCTCCAACTCGTGAACGAGCTGGCTGAGTTCTAATACCGACATATTACGGATGAATTCTTTTACCTGTTCTTTGGTAACTTCTGACATTCTGCCCTCCTCATATTCGCCTTTCTGAAAAACTGCAAGAAAATTCTGTCGTTTTTTTAACTTGCTGAAGACTCGGCGGCAGCGGACTTTTTCTCCTCAATGGCCTTCAAAACATTGAGGAAAGACCGCGGCACGGCAGCCAGGGTGTTCACGAACGCTCGGATGGGGCCCTTCATCGTCCCCAACAGCATGCCGAGCAACTCTTCTCTCGATGGAAGCTTCGAGAGCGTTTCCACCTCGGAAGGCTGCACCAATTTGCCGTCCAGTATGCCCCTGATGACGCTAAACTTCGGATGGGTCTTGGCAAAATCCATGAGAACCTTTGCCATGGCAGGGACATTGTCCACCGAATGAGTCCACGCCGCTGCACGCGTTCCCACCACGTCAGGCCCCAGTATGGCCACATCCGTATCCTGGTACGCGCGCCTCACCAGCGTATTCTTGCAGACTTTGAAGTTAATCCCCTGATTTCTCAGTTCGGATCTCAACTGGTTCATTTCGGAAACAGTAAGACCCTGGAAATCAGTCAGGAACAATGCTTTGACCCCAAGGAATTGCTCTCGGAGCCATGCTACCTGTTTCTCTTTTTCTTCCCTCGTCACCCTAAGGTCTCCCGTTTTCGGTCGGAGAAAGAGAAGCAAATGGAGGACGTACTATCAAAAGATACCTTTCAACTTTCGACCCCGTCTAAGCTGGCTTTCATTAAGCGCCAACTGCGCGCCTGCTGTCTCCGACACGGTTTGAAGTTCGCGTGAATGCTTGCACTATCGACGCCGATGTACCCCACGGCGCCGTCCGCTATTTCACTAGATTGCGCACCTCCTGCGGGTCAAGTCTCAGACCTGGCCCCATGGTAGTTGAAATGGCGACACCTCTAAGATAGACCCCCTTGGACGTAGAAGGTTTCAATCTTATGATGCTTTCCATTAATGTCTTGAAGTTTTCCGCCAATTTTTCAGTCCCGAAAGAGACTTTCCCAATCGGAACATGCACGATGCCGGCTTTTTCCACGCGGAACTCGACCTTGCCGCCTTTTAGTTCGGTCACGGCTTTTCCCACGTCGAAGGTCACTGTCCCGACCTTGGGGTTTGGCATCATGCCTCTTGGGCCGAGGATCTTGCCGAGTTTACCCACCACCCCCATCATGTCCGGCGTGGCTACGGCCTTGTCAAAATCGAGCCAACCTTCCTGGATGCGTTTGGCAAGTTCTTCGCCGCCGACGTAGTCAGCGCCCGCGTCTCGAGCCTCTTTTTCCTTTTCGCCCTTCGCGAACACCAACACTCGAACTGTTTTGCCTGTTCCGTGAGGCAGGACGCACGTGCCGCGGACCATTTGATCCGCATGTCGCGGGTCCACCCCGAGATTGGCGGCCACATCCACGGACTCGTCAAAGTTGGCGTATGCAGCCGATAATACCGTCTCTAACCCCTCTTGGAGAGGGTACTTCCGTAGCCGATCGACCTTTTGTCTCGCTGCGAGTTTCTTCTTAGGTATCTTTGCCATGGCGACCTCTACACAACTTCTATTCCAAGGCTTCTCGCGGAACCCATAATGATGCGCACCGCTCCTTCGAGATCTTTGGCATTGAGGTCAACCATTTTTTGTTTGGCGATCTCCTCAATTTGAGCCATTGTCAATTTAGCCACCTTGTTTCGGTTCGGTTCAGCAGAGCCTTTCTCGATGCCCGCGGCTTTTTTCAGTAGATAAGACGCGGGCGGCGTTTTCAAAACAAAACTAAACGATCGATCCGCGTAAATGGTTATCACCACCGGAATAATCACCCCGGCCTGGTTCTGTGTCTGCGCGTTGAATGCCTTGCAGAACTCCATGATGTTCACGCCGTGCTGCCCAAGGGCAGGACCGACGGGCGGAGACGGTTTCGCTTCGCCTCCGACAATCTGGAGCTTTACATAAGCCGTTATCTTTTTTGCCATAAACTCTTACTCCTCATTCACAGAGCAGCGTACACTGCGCGTCGCGTCGTTTCACTGGGCTTTCGTCTTATTCAGTTTGTTCTACACCCGATCAATTCTTCGTTACCTGGATAAAATCGAGTTCCACCGGCGTGGGCCGTCCGAAGATGCTGACGAGGACTTTGAGTTTGCCTTTATCCGGTCTCACTTCTTCTACCGTGCCGTTAAAGTTGACAAAGGGTCCGTCTACTACCCGTACGGAGTCGCCTTTCTCAAAGGAATACTTGGGCTTGGGTTTTTCCTGACCCTCGGCCATTTGATTTCTGATCAATTCCACTTCTTCGTCGGAAATGACCGCGGGTTCGGTGCGGGAACCGATGAAACCCGTCACTTTCGGGGTGCTTTTGACCACGTGCCACGTCTGGTCATCGAGTTCCATTCGGACAAGGACGTAGCCGGGGAAAAATTTTCTGTTCGAGGTCTTTCGTTCTCCTTTGACGAGCTCCACGACGGACTCGGAGGGGATGAGGACATCAGTAATACGATCTGTGAGCCCCATAGCGCGGACTTTCTCTTCCAAGGCGGTTTTCACCCTGTTTTCAAACCCAGAATACGTATGTACGACGTACCAGCGTAGCGCCACGAACCTCTCTCCCTGATAATAACTACGGTTGCGCTGCAGCGCGCGCTCGCTCACACGCGCAGCAAGATCTGGACGATTTTGGCCAGAGCCCAGTCGCTGAATCCAAGATACAATGCAATGATAATGGTGAGGAGCAGAACCACCAAAGTTGACCCTATGGTCTCCTGACGAGTCGGAAATGTCACCTTTTGGAGTTCGACCTTCACCTCCCGGAAAAACTGGACAGTTGTCTGTATATGTGATTTTATCGTTTCAGTTATGTCCATTTTCCATTCCGTTCATTGCTCTTCTTGGGCACGGTATGGCGCTGGAAGCTTGGCAGGCCAGAAGGGATTCGAACCCCCAACCCCCGGTTTTGGAGACCGGTGCTCTAGCCGTTGAGCTACTGGCCTGTGCCGACGCCTTTTCCTCCCGTGCTACTTCGTCTCCTTGTGAAGCGTGTGATACCTGCAATATGGGCAGTACTTTTTGAATTGCAGCTTGTCAGGAGTCGTCTTCTTGTTCTTCGTTGTCGTATAGTTACGCCTCTTGCATTCTGAGCATGCAAGAGTGACGATATCTCTCATTTATCTGCCTCCAATCCGAGAAGCGGCGTCCATGCAATGCATTGCATCCCCCGGCTCCGATCGTTTACTCCAATATTTCGGAGATGACGCCGGCGCCCACGGTGCGGCCGCCTTCTCTGATGGCGAAGCGCAGCTCCTTCTCCATGGCTATCGGCGTGATCAGCTTCGCCTCTAACGACACATTGTCGCCAGGCATCACCATCTCCACTCCCTCCGGAAGCGTGATCACCCCCGTCACATCCGTCGTCCTAAAGTAAAACTGAGGACGATACCCATTGAAAAACGGCGTGTGACGTCCGCCCTCTTCCTTCGTCAATATATACGTCTCCGCCTTGAACCGCGTGTGCGGCGTAATCGATCCCGGCTGCGCTATCACCTGGCCCCGCTCCACTTCGTCCCGCTTGATGCCGCGAAGCAACAATCCAACGTTGTCCCCAGCCTGACCCGAATCCAACACCTTCCGAAACATCTCCACGCCCGTACACACCGTCTTGCGCGTCTCGCGGATCCCGACTATCTCCACCTCGTCGTTCACCCGAATCTGGCCCCGCTCCACTCGACCGGTCACCACCGTCCCACGACCAGATATGCTAAACACATCCTCCACCGGCATCAAAAACGGCTTGTCTATCTCCCGCACCGGCACCGGAATATACTTGTCCACCGCCTCCATCAACTCCAATATACACTGCGCATCAGGACTCGATGGATCGCCCGCCTCCAACGCCTTCAACGCGCTCCCCTTCACTATCGGTATCTCGTCGCCAGGAAAATCATACGAACTCAACAACTCCCGAAGCTCCAACTCCACCAACTCTATCAACTCAGGATCATCTACCATGTCCACCTTGTTCAAAAACACCACTATATACGGCACCCCCACCTGTCGAGCCAACAATATGTGCTCTCGTGTCTGGGGCATCGGGCCATCATTCGCTCCCACCACCAATATCGCCCCATCCATCTGCGCCGCACCTGTGATCATGTTCTTGATGTAGTCCGCATGACCAGGACAATCCACATGCGCATAATGACGATTCGCCGTCTCATACTCCACATGCGCCGTCGCTATCGTTATACCGCGCTCCTTCTCCTCCGGCGCCTTGTCTATCTCCTCAAACGGCACATACTCCGCCAATCCCTTCTTCGACAATATCCGCGTGATCGCTGCCGTCAACGTCGTCTTGCCATGATCTATGTGGCCTATCGTCCCTACATTCACATGCGGCTTCTTACGCTCAAACTTCGCCTTGCCCATGGGCTCCTCCTTGAACAATCACCAGAAACATTTACTTCGTCATTCTCATCCCCGGCGCGCATTGTAATACTCGCCGCGTTACACCAACGACAAGGCTGGGCTCGTCGTTGGCTTGAATGGAGCCCACGACCGGGATCGAACCGGTGAACCTCTTCCTTACCAAGGAAGTGCTCTACCTACTGAGCTACGTGGGCCGCGAACGCTCCTTTTTTGCACTTTCGGAGCATCGCCGTGCAATGCTCCGACGTGTGAGTCTATGCTGGAGCGGGAAACGGGACTCGAACCCGCGACGTTCAGCTTGGAAGGCTGACGCTCTACCAACTGAGCTATTCCCGCGTCAGGCGCGTTGTCGAAACGTGCCGTTATGTCTGGTGGAGGGGGGAGGATTCGAACCTCCGAAGGCTGCGCCAACAGATTTACAGTCTGCCCCCTTTAGCCACTCGGGAACCCCTCCACGCTGGAGCTGGCGATGGGACTCGAACCCGCAACCTGCTGATTACAAATCAGCTGCTCTACCGGTTGAGCTACGCCAGCAAGTGGCTCCTCTATAAAAGTACATTTTTTATCCCTTTCATGCAAGCATGTCAAGCGATTCCTCTCCAAAAAATTTCCTTCACCTCCCTGGCCGCTTCCCTACGAGTGGAACCATCAGCGGCAACGCAACATTCCCCTCCCCTGAAGGCCTACTCGTCAAACGTCCCGGGCGCCAGCGAATCCACGGAGTTATCTTTGGTACGAAAGACAAATCCATATTCCTTCGCCTTTTCCACATACGATCCCTCGCTGAGTCGAACTTCCCCGATGACGCTTACCCGAATCGCAGCGGCGCCTTCCACAGGGCATTTTGACTCGCACCATCCACAGCCGGTGCAGCGATGGGCGATGACAAAGGGCGCGGCATTTTTCCGTTCGGGTACTGGCCGAAACGAAACCGCGTTGTAAGGGCAGACCTCGTCGCACACCAGGCATTTCTTGTCCTGTTCCCATACGAGGCAATGACGTCGCTCGATCCATGCTGTGCCAACCTTGGCGTAATTTTTCTCCACCAAACTCAGAGACCGAATGGCCCCGGTTGGGCATACCTGGCCGCACACATTGCAGTTGATCCCGCACGCGGCCAGTCTCGGTACCATCACTGGGGAAAAAATTCCTTCCAGACCTGCCTGGAGCCATAAGGGCTGCAGCGTGTTGGTGGGGCAGGCCTTCATGCATTCGCCGCACCGGACGCACCTTGCCAGGAAGTCGGCTTCCGGCAGAGCGCCTGGCGGCCGGATCAATTCGCTATCACGTAGGGGGCGCTCCCGAGACCCTGACCGTTGCTGAGCGATATTGGTCCGCAGCAAGCCCGCCGCGAAGAGACCAGAAAAAAAAGACCACAGGATGCCTCTTCTCGACAGGTCAAAGACGGGCTCCACCTTTGGATCGGAGGCCGCAAACGAGAAGGAGATCGCATCCTTGGGGCAAATCTCCTGGCAGCGCATACATGCAATGCATTCAGAGTGGTTGGTATGTCGGGGGTTTTCGCCGATGGCCCCTGTCGGGCATTGTCTCATGCATTTTCCGCATTCGTTGCACGCGTCGTTGACCCCCCGCCTCACCAACGGCTTACGGGAAGCTATCGCGAACAAAGCCCCTGCCGGGCATAGATTTCTGCACCAAAAACGAGGTTGCCAGATTCCCAAGGCCGCAACGCTCAGGAAGAGTAACGCCACAAACACATTTGTCGCAAAGGTCCTTGTTGGCAGAGACAAGTAGGCGAGATCGGGAAAAAAGCGCGACAGCGGCGCGCCCAGCGCGAGGGCCTGTTCCCCTGCGAGGACGAGAACAGGATGGATGACCAACCCGTAGAGACGCGTCGTGAGAGAAAGCGGCGATCCGAGAAAAACGAGTGAGACGCCTCCCAGGGCGGCGCCCATCATGACAAGCAGGAAAACGTATTTTGTCCTGTGGGAAACTGACCTCGCTGCCCTGCCGCGGTCTCGCCAGGTCCTTGTTTTGGGATGGCGCATGGCGGCTTCTATGCAGTCGAGGGTCGCGCCCATGGGACAGATGTATCCGCAGAAGATACGTCCCACGAGAAGGCACGCGACAAGCGCCGCAAGCGCAGGCAAGAACGCCAGCGGCAATTCACGCGCCGCGAGGCTCGTACCCGCCGCGATGGAGGGATCGAGCCTCAGAAACAGGTCGGTTGGCAGCCCTTCGGGATATGGGTAGGAGGCGAGAATGAGCAAAAGGGCAAATAGGCCGAGGGAAATCGTTTGAGCAATGCGGTGGAATCGCATTAGGATTCTACATTCTTCACATGTAATTTCTCCAGGTCCATGACGCCGAGGCCGCGCTCTGCCGCAATGCGTATATGGCGCACCTGATGCGGCTGAATCTTCTTGTCGTACCACGTGCCCAGGGCCACCATTTGCGCATCCGCGGCCACCACGTCCGGCGAGGCAAGGACGAGGTCCAGCGGGATCACTTTACCGGGTCCGCCAGGACCGCCGGTGGAGAGTATGCGCGTCCCGTCGATGACAGTAAGGTGCGGCTTCAGTACGGTGACCATGTCCACGATAGCCTCGTGGAGGTGATAGCGGCCGTGAAATGACAATCGGTCGTGAATCAGTCCCATCATCCCTTTCATCCCAAGGCTCACCCCCGCAGCCGAATGGGACTTGCCCACGGGTACCGCAATCAAGACGTCCGCATCGAGGACATCCGAAACTGCCATCATGGATTTGAGTTCCTTGCCGTGCGTCACCGGCACTTCTCGGAAAAACCTTTTGTTTTGCACGACGTTCACGGTGGTATTGGGTACGTCTTTTAGCGCTTCCGGAATCTTGGACATCTTGAGGCAGTCTTTGGGTGAATTGAGGACATTGTCCAGGACTGCCACGCTGGCGGCGCCGGCCTCGATGCACATTAACGCCACTTCCCTCACCACCAGAGGATTCGTGTTCGACGCCCTCTCTGGTCCGCTGGCAAAACTCATGTTCGGTTTTATCACCACCTTATTGCCGGGCTTGACAAAACGTTTCATGCCCCCTAGTCCATCCACCGCGGCTCGCGCGTTCGCGGCAGGGTCTTTCCCCCTACTTATTACTATATCGGGCGGCCGAGAAGGGGCCCCTTGTTCCGCGGCAAGGACTGCTCGCGGTCCTTTCACGGCGAGGACTGCCGTCGCAGCGAGGCCAGTCTTCAAGAAGTCTCGTCGGTCAGTTTTCTTTACCATTTTTGCGTCACCTTTGGAGATGGATTCGGACATTTCTACCGATAAAAATCACTTTTTTCTTGAAAGTCAACATGCCGCCCATTGCACACAAACGAGAAGTCGCATTGGGTATAGGAGTTCTCGAAAGTTTGTCGGAATGGCATGCGATACGGCGTGAAGACGGCGGCTTTAAAAGTCTGACCCGCAGCGAAGCCGTAATCAATCATTACGGTCAGGCGCCTGATATGTCATGCAGGGCTTGCTCAGGCATCCAGCAAACCGACCATGAATTGCCACTTCCGTGGGAATGACATACAGCGGCGCAACAGCGCAATTCGCGATTATTTTCAAGAATTCCGAGAGAGCGCGCCGGCAGCGTCCGAGGAGAAGACGGAGACCAGGGTTGGCAGAGCATGCCGTCTTTGGTAAGATGAGTTAAGATTCTGCGCGTCAAGTCCCGACACAAGGTCAGTCGCTTTCCCCACCCTCGCGGGACCGGCCTGGATGCGGGGCTCAGCATGAATGACGCTTTCAATCGGACTCTGACGCGGCTTCTTCCAAGGAGATATCTACCATGGCCCATGTTATCCGACTGCCTTGGGGCAACGACGAACTGCGTGTACCATTGCCAGATTCATGGCGCGTGTTGGGCGAGTTGGTCCCGACCCCCATCGCAGCGGCGCCGCTAGGCGCCTGCTCCGAGGCCCTCAAAAATCCCATCGGCGCAGAGAGGCTTGCCTCCCGGCGGTTGGAAGGCAAAAAAATCGTGCTCGTGGTGGACGATCATTCGAGGCCAACGCCAGTCGCTTCCTTTCTTCATGAAGTCCTTCACGAGCTTGCTGCAGGAGGGGCCTCCAACGACAATATAAGGGCGCTCATCGCCACAGGCGTCCACCGGGCAATACGTCCGGAAGAGGCTGAAAAGAAGCTTGGCAAGGAGAACATGGCGCGCGTGGCATGGTCGTGCCACAATGCATACGACCCAACCGGTTTGGCGACCTTGGGAACCACCACCCGCGGCACAAAGGTAATGCTCAACAAACTTTTGGTCGAATCCGACCTCATCGTCTGCATCGGCTCGATAGAGCCGCACCTGCTTCTGGGCTTCGGAGGCGGATTGAAGACCATCATCCCGGGCTGCGCGGGCGCGGAAACCATAGGGAAGAACCATCTCCAAGGGGTGGACCCTGACAATTTCGACGCGGTAGGAGTGCACGGAGACGCCTCGCCGATGAGATTGGACCTCGAGGAAGGCGCGCAAATGCTCGGCAAGGACTTCTTCATTGTCAATGTCGCGATGAACGAGCGAGCCGAGCCGACCAAGTTTTTCTGCGGCCACCCTATCAAAGCGCACCGGGCAGGCGAAGCCTTTGTCGAAGCCGCGGCGCGCTTGGATGTTCCCGAGGCTTCCGATGTGGCACTCACCAACTCGTATCCCATGGAATTCGATCTACGGCAGTCCGTGAAATGTTTGGGCAACACCATTTATGCCTGCAAACCAGGGGGCGTGATGATGGGGTGTGTGAGATCCGAATTTGGTCTTGGCGAGATGCCTCTGCCGAGCAAAACGCTGCCCTACACCGCCATGAGGACACTCCTAAAAGTGATAGGCAAACATCGCGTCTTGCCGTTTGTGAAGAAAGTGAAAGAAGGGCAGCCTGTCGAGGAAGTCTTTATTGGGCACTTCGGGCTCCAGATGTTGAGGAGAAATCACCTCGCCCTTTTTAGCGACAGCAAACTTCTCCCGGAAGACATAGGCCGAAAAATGGGGTTGGCGAGAAGTTTTACGAGTATTGACGATCTGGTTGCATGGACGCAAGCGCATGCTCCACGGAACGCCAGCGTGTGGGTCTTTCCTTACGGTGGGTCCACCTATGCGCGTCTGACGACGCCGGCGTCTCGGGGCTGAACTTCTTCAAACAGCCGCAACTGCGGCAGGCGCGTATCTACACGTTTATAACTTCTCGAATCTTCTGTTGGAATGAGACGCGCCGCGGCGTGAATATAATCACTTTCAAGGTCTGCGTCACGGCGCCTGATATGTCATGCCGGATTCGATCCGGAATCCAGGAAATTCGCAATGGATTCCCGCTTTTACCTGAAAATACCATCGTTTTCTTGGGAACGATATTTTCATCTCCCGTTGTGACCCCCTTGTCATGGGAGTTCGTGGGTATGACATGCAGCGGGTCAACAGCGCAATTCGCGATTATTTTCGAGAATGGTTATAGCTTCGGGAGCCGCCGTTGCGGGTACGCTCATCCAAGACTTCGCCAGAACTGTTGACGAGTTCTATCCTGAAGCCCATTCCCCCGATGGCGTGCGTCGAGCAGCTCAAACAGGGATCAAATGCCCTAATCACGCCTTCGATGCGATTCAAAGCGTCTTCAGGGATTTTGTCTCCCTGGACGAACCGCTTGGCTACCTGCAGCACTCCCTTGTTCATCGCCAGATTATTGTTTCCCGTCGCCACGATCATGTTGGCCCACTGCATGAGGCCTTGTTCATCGACTCGGTAGTGGTGAATAAGGGTACCGCGTGGAGCTTCAACGATCCCGATGCCTTCGGAAAAATTCGGCTTGGCGTACGACCTCACTCGTGTATCCAGGATATCATCTCCTGCAAGCAGCTTTTCCATGGTTTCCAGCGAATAAAGTATCTCGATGAGGCGCGCAAGGTGGTTGTGGAAAGAGCTCATGACCGGTCCGCGATCCAACCGGATGAATTCCGCCCATTCCTGATCCGCAAGCGTGGTTCCACAGCCGTTGCACACGTTGAGCCGAGCAGCGGGGCCGACCCTATAGAGACCTTCCGGATACCCGAGGGGAAGATAATAAGGAGACTTCAGATAGGAATATGATTCGGACGCTTCGGCTATGAGGGAGCGGTATGACGCCGGTTCCACTCCGTCTGCGACAAACCTGCCCTTGGAATCGATGATTCTCAGCGCGCCGTTGACGTGTTCGAGGTTTCCCTCGGTGTTCACCAAGCCCATGAAAAGGGAGGGGAAATTGGCAAAAGTGCGAATCTCTTCGTTGAACCTATGGAGCTGTTCTTTGAGCCACGCCAAGGTCCGGTGGACGATGCGGTATCCTTCTGGAATGAGCGACAAGAGTCTTTCCCGCTGTGCATCGGCGAGTGGTTCGTTCACGCCTCCCGGGACAACCCATGAAGGATGAATCCTCTTGCCGGTGCATGCCTCGATCACCTGTTGACCGATGCTGCGGAGGCGTATTCCGTCGGACGCCATCGACGGATTCGCCTCGAGTAGGCCTATGAGGTTTCTTTTCTCCGGAGGCGCATCAAATCCTAGCACGAGGTCTGGCGCCGAGAGATGAAAGAAACTCAGGGCATGGGACTGAATGAATTCCCCGCAATTGATAAGCCGGCGCAGCTTGTCCCCTGTCTCCGGGATTCGCACCCCGAGGATCTGGTCGCACGCCTTGGCTGACGCAATCGAGTGGCTGATGGGACATATCCCGCAGATGCGCTCCACCAAAGAAGGCATTTCTGAATAAGGCCGCCCTTCGCAGAATTTCTCGAAGCCCCGCAACTGCGTGACATGGAAGTGTGCATCGACGACGTTGCCTTTTTCGTCGAGCTGAATGGTTATTTTTCCGTGCCCCTCGACGCGAGTAACGGGCTCGATGACAATGCGTTGGCCCACTTTGCCTCCTCCATTTGGTCGCCTTTCAAGCTCCAAATCGAATTTTTCCCGTGAGGTCCGGCGTCCGACCGGCCAGGAGTTCTGTAGCAACGGCGTATATGCTCTCCGACGGAGGCGGACACCCCGGCAAAAATACATCGACGTGGATATATTCGTGCACCGGCCGCGCATGGTGCAGGAGGGCCGGTACGACCCCTGGCGTGGGCGGCTCTCCAGCCTTCGCGTTTTCGTGATAGACCCTTTCCAAGACCTGATTTACGCCAAATTGGTTTCGCATGCCCGGTACGTTGGCGGTGATGGCGCAATCGCCAAAGGCTATGACAAGACGCGAGCGCTCTCGAATAAGCAATATTTTGCGTTTGTCATCTTCATTGCCAACCGCGCCTTCCACAAGCGTGGCGTCAACCTCGGCGGGAAATTCTTTTGCGTCAACCAGAGGGCTGTACACGAGATCGAGCCTTTCGGCCAATTCGATGAGCTTCTCGTCGAGGTCCAAGAGCGACATGTGGCAGCCGGAACACCCATCGAGCCACGTTGTTGCAATGCGTATCTTTGCGGTCATGTGTTTCTCCTCGACGTGATCTCGAGAGACCTACCTCTTAGAAAGCCGGAGTCCACGAGTCGCTTATCGACGATCCTCGCGTCTCATCATCTGTAAGTACGGCAGGAACTGCCTTCGTTTGGTCATCTCCGCCACGGACTTGCCCTTTTCCGACAGCGCGCCCGTAGGACAGACGTGGACGCATTTCCCGCAACCTGTGCATGTTTCAGAGGCTCCCCACGGCTGATCGAGGTCTGTAATGACCCGTGAAGTAATGCCTCGGCCCATCACGTCCCACGTGTGAGCGCCCTCTATTTCGTCGCATACCCGCACGCAGCGAAGGCAGAGGATGCACCGGTTGTGATCCACTGAAAATCGCTCATGGGACGCGTCAACGCTGTGTTTGGGATAGAGGTAGTTGTAGTCAACATGGGTCAAGCCAAGCTCCATGGCCAGCGCCTGGAGTTCGCAATGACCGTTCGAGACGCAAACCGAACACACGTGGTTTCGTTCGGTAAACAAGAGTTCCAGGATCTTTTTTCGATACCGCGCGACGCGCTCGGAGTTGGTAATGACTTCCATATCCTGGCGCGCCAGCGTGATACATGCGGGTTGCAATCGAGGAACTCCCTTGATCTCGACAATGCACAATCTGCAGGCCCCTCGCTCTGATAGACCGTCGAGATGGCATAGCGTCGGAATGCGTATCCCATTTTGGCGGGCCACTTGAAGGATGGTCTCATCCTCCCGGGCCGTGACGTCACGATCGTCAATCTTCAGGAGAACCACTCGGGCTGGATTGAGATCGCTGCGTATGTTTTTGCCTCCGCCTGGCGCTTTCATACGTCCTCCTCGGTTGCCGCCATCTGGCACACGCCGGCCTTGCATTGTTTGTGTTGTATGTGATCCACGTATTCCTGTTCAAAGTAATGGAGTGTGCTCAGCACGGGATTGGAAGCGGTTTGTCCAAGTCCGCAGAGGCTTGTCTGTTTCATGAGGTCGCACAGCTCCTCGAGTGTTTCCAAATCGGACATTTTCCCCAAACCGCTCGTAATACGCGATAAAAGCCGATACACGTGCGCGGTCCCCACGCGACAGGGAACGCATTTCCCGCAGGACTCGCTCATACAAAATTCCATGAAAAACTTGGCCACATCCACCATGCATGAGGTTTCATCCATGATGATGAGGCCGCCGGAACCCATAATGGAGCCCACCTGCGCAAGAGACTCGTAATCCAGCGGCATGTCCAGAAACTGCTCAGGTATGCATCCGCCGGACGGCCCCCCTGTTTGAATGGCTTTGAATTTTCGGCCTCCCGGTATGCCGCCCCCGATATCGAACACCACGTCTCGTATCGAAGTTCCCATGGGAACTTCAATAAGGCCGGTGTTCATCACCCGACCGGCAAGGGCAAAGACCTTTGTCCCTTTGCTCTTTTCTGTTCCTATTTTTCCGAACCACTGCCCCCCGTTTCGGATGATGCCCGGAACGTTGGCCAACGTCTCGACATTATTGATGAGGGTAGGATGTCCCCACAGCCCAAATTCATAAGGGTACGGCGGTCGAGGCCTCGGCGTCCCTCGCCGCCCCTCGATGGATGAAATCAAGGCGGTTTCCTCGCCGCAGACAAACGCGCCTGCGCCCAACCGCACTTTAATGTCAAAATTGAAGGTGGTGTTGAATATATTGCGCCCCAGCACGCCCATTCGCTCAGCCTGCTTGATGGCTATCTTGAGCCGTTTGATTGCAAGGGGGTACTCCGCCCTGACGTAAATGTACCCATCTTGGGCGCCTACCGCGTACGCCGCGATGGCCATGCCTTCCAATACCCGGTGCGGATCGCTCTCGAGAACGCTCCTGTCCATGAACGCGCCCGGGTCCCCTTCGTCTGCGTTGCACACCACAAACTTGTGTTGATCTGTCCCTTTGGAAACGGCTGTCCATTTGAGTCCGGCAGGAAAGCCGGCGCCGCCTCTCCCACGAAGGCCGCTGGCGGTAATTTCATCGATGACCTCTTTGGGGGTCATACTTCTCAGGGCGGTGTAAAGCCCTTTATAGCCGTCCCGAGCGATGTATTCCTCGATGCGCTCAGGGTCTATAATCCCGGAATTCTCGAGCACCAGCTTCTGCTGCCTCTGAAAAAACGGTATCTGATCCGGGCATACCAGTCGGTCCACGGGCGCGCCGCCGAGCGCGTCAAGGATGTCCGCTGCGTCTTCCGGCTTCACCCCTTTGTAATGAACATTTGCCGGATCAACTTTGATCAACGGACCCGCAGCGCACAGGCCGAGACACCCGACTCGACTGACGCGACACCTGTCCTCCCAGTTGCGCCTCTTTATTTCCTCTTCCAGCGCGTCCTTGATGAGATCGCTGCCGGACGACAAACATCCCGCCGCCATACACACTTTGATGGAGTGTTGCGCCTGGGATTGCCTATCCTGCTCGGCCCTCCCTATGTCATTGAGTTCTTCAAGTGTGATGGTCATCGCTCAACCAGCTCTCCATTTTTTCAAGGACCGTTTCCGGCGTCATGCGACCTGTGACGTGGCCGTCAAAGACCACCACGGGGGCAAGGCTGCACGAGCCGAGACACCTGGCCGACAGCAGGCTTATCTTGCCATCCGCGGTGGTTTCTCCCGGTTCAATTCCCACATCCTTCTTGATTTGTTTGAGGATATTGGTCGCCCCTCCTATGTAGCACGCCGTCCCTTGACACACTACGCAGGTATGCTCCCCGGATGGTTTCAGGGTAAAATAATGGTAAAATGTCGCAACTCCATATACCAGGCTGAGGGGCGTATGCAAGGCGTCAGCCACATATTTGAGGGCGTCTCTGTCGAGGTAACCAAAATGTTCTTGCACCGCGTGCAGAACCTCTATGAGCGAATCTGGCGCGCCCCCGTGCAGTCTAATGGCTCTATTCACCAGTCGCCAGCGAGGGTCCTCGGGTGGCGCCTCCTTTTGATCGGGGATTGATTCCATAACGCCGCTCCTCTTTTTTTGCCGAAAAACACGCCGCCTTGCACGCCGCCGCATTGCGAAGAAGCGGTGAAAACGGCGCCATGTATGTGCTCAGCGCTGCGCGTCTGTCGCGTCAAAGGGGTCGTGATAATTCCAGAACTTACTCGCATTTTTTCTCAGCGTCCATCGCGGGATTTGTTCGATGCGCTCAACAACCCAGCGCCGGCCTTTCTTGTGATGCCGAGGCGCCGCAGCCCGCCATGTAATCGCAGCTCGCCTCGATCAAGCAGAAGCGTCTGTCGCAATCGCGGCCCCCTCTGCCACAATGGCCATGGTGGCACAAACATCTTGAATTTACTAGTTCTTGTGCAAGTCAGCTTGAAAGCTGAGCCGGGGCTCAGCGTTTTTGTCCTAAAAGGAGGGTGAAAAAGCGCCTGGCATTATAGGAGTTTTTTGAGGTGCTTCTCGGTATGCTCCTTCTCGAATCTTCTGTTGGAATGACACGCGCCGCGGCGTGAATATAATCACTTTCAAGGTCTGCGTCACGGCGCCTGATTCGTCATGCCGGACTCGATCCGGCATCCAGATAACTCGTCATGGATTCCTACTTACGTGGGAATGACATGCAGCGGGTCGACAGCGCAATTCGCGATTATTTTCGAGAATGGCTATAAGTCCCAATTGTCTCAGGATCGCGGCCAGCGTAGCGGGTTTGATACGCCATCGAGGGACAGTCGAGATCAGTCCGAAATCACCATAGATCAATGTGTGCTTTTTTCCCTCTTTTATCCTATGGCCGAGCTTCAGCGCAGCTTTCTTTAATTGCTTTGCAGTCAGATTCATCCGGCATGGGCCATGTCACGTTTTAAGGCTGTGTCAGTTTCAAGGCACAATCCAGTGGCGTCCACGACCTCTCGCTCTGTCCTGCAAGAAACAGCGCCCCCGCGTCGCGCGCCTTATACAGGCTACTCGCCAGGCCGCATGCGTAAAATTGAGGCATCTCTCTCAGCCTGGAGCGCGGTAAATCAGCCTACGTTGGGATGAAGGAACGGCAAGGGCTTCCTATGAATGTGCGGTCGTCAAACATGAAGGAAATCATCTTCGGTAATCGGCAGCTCATTGCTTACCGTGGCCCTGATCCAACTCAGCATGTTCAGGTTGCGCACCGTCACGGCGACCTCCTTTTCTTCCAAGGGCGGCCTGCGTTTCTGTTTCCACTTGAGAACGGCGTCAAGGACCTCTTTTTCAGTTGGCACTCCATCAGGTCGGCTGTGAACCTCCCGGGCTGCGAAATGTACTGTGGCTGCGACTTCAGCCTGCTGTGTATTCATGCGCATGAAAAGATCCGCCACTTTATCTATAATCGGCTCCCACTCTCGAATCTGTTGTTCGTAAGTCTTTCTCGCGTCGGGGAACTTCGGTCCTACCCGAATGGCGAACATCCTTCCCTGTTTTGTTTCCCGAACAAGGCCATTGTTCACAAGGGCGGTGATTCGCTCCTTGAGGGCAGGCGCATAGGGGCCAAAGCTTCCCCGCCGATATTGCAAGCGGGTTGGAACGCCGCACTCGGTCGCAAAATAGACGATCTTTTGGAAGGTTGTTCTTCCGACCGGCCAATGAAACGGTTCGTCCTCGATTCGCCTAAGAACTTCGACAATGGCCACCCATGCGGGTTCGATTTTATAGCGAGCAACGTTTCTTGATGCCATGTCCTCAGAATTGTCGAGAAAGGAAATTTCTAGTTGTTCGTGGGAAGTCCCGAACGGCGCGTATATTTCAACCGGAATGTCCAGGACCTTTAGATGCTTGTACAACGTCGGTCCCACCACGCGCCATTCGAGCTGCCCATACCCGCAACCGAGAGGAGGCGTGGCCAGGGAAGTAATACCCCAGCTTTTGTAATTCTGCTGAAGATAGCTTAACCCTTCAACAATGTGCTCAAGCCGCGAGACCGAGCGCCAGTGATCCTTGGTGGGGAAGTTCAGAATCCATGGCGGAAATTTCCTTTTGAACAGATAGGGACGACCGAGGCGAACCTGCTTGGCCTCGCAGCGTTTGACGTAATCTTCGAACATTTCGGGAAAGCGCCTCTTAAATTCTAGGGCGACGCCTTTTCCCATCACTCCAACACAGTTGATCGTATTGACCAGAGTCTGCGCCTGGGATTCAAACATATCGCCCATGATTACCTTGACCATGGCTATCTCCCTACCTGAAAAAAAGATGGCTGTTGATCTCTACCGCAAGCCTTGTGACCAGGCGTTCCAATGTGGCTTGGGCTTCCGGGCATGCCACATACGCCCCCTCGATGAGACTTAGATCGACCTTGTGCGGCACAAGCACTTCGGCGCATTTGGCGGCTTTCTTCCGGAAATATTGGATGCGATCAGGGTCTCGCCAATCATCCGCAAAAGTCCAATCCCGATTCACTATCGCCAGTCCTTCCTTCGCTGCCGCCGCAAACCGCACGTACTCGCCGGAAGCGTTCCCGTCGGTAATCACCACTCGTGGAAGATCGATCACGTCGGGACTGATTCTGAGAACACTAAGTCCCTGTATTGCCCCCGACGTTTGTACATCATCGGGTTTCTGGCGCAGATATACAGGTTCACGTATTCATGAAGCTTTCTCCCTCTGGGAACAACCACTCTCGCCCTGCGGTCCTGAATGTCATCCATCGCCACTGATTGATGCTTCTCTCGCTTCGCTTGATTGTAAGACAAAATGCCCATACAGAGAATAGACGGAACGTTAGCAATGGGAGTAATGTAGTGCAGTTCCCTGAGTTCACTTCGGTGCATCGCTTGCCTTATTATTTTCATCGCAGCAATCTGCGCTGTCGCAGCCGCGATTTGATAAAACCTTAACACAACGATCACGCGCTCCACGTGTACGCGTTTTGTAACAGTATTGGTGAATCCGAATATATCAGTTTTCGGAGAAAACCGCGAATTCCTCGGCAGCGTCTCTCAACGACCGACGTGGGCTGAGATCGCACGTCGCATTCAGGTCCTTGCCAAGACGAGAATACCGCGGCTATCTCATTGCCAGCGAAGCCACGCAATATCCAAATAAATGTCGAAAAAAACTATAACCCGCCGCGATTCCTATCCCGTGAGAAATTTCGAGCTTTGTGTGAGCAGCGAGGGTTTCTCCCCGGGGTTGATGCGCTCTTGTGTCAGCGTATCAGACGCCGCGGACGTTGTTTCTTCGCCTATGGGTCTTCGAAAGGACCAGCCGCAGTCCATTCATCGCGCCCGATTGCCCGGAGACATCACGGCGAAGTTTGAGAAAAATCACTCAGAGAGCAATTTTGCTTGACTCGGATGAGGCCCCATCCAATTCACCATTCCTGTCTTTATGTCATAGACGGCGCCCACGACTTTGAGCTTCCCGGCCTTCACTCGACCGACGGTGATGGGGCTCGCGCGAAAAATATCTTCAATGGCCTGCCATACGTTGGCTTTTATAGCCTCATTCACCAACGCTTCTCCGGTCGCCGAGGGATTTTCCTTTCTGGCGGCGGCGACCGCGGGACAAATGGCCCTGGCTATGGGAATGATGTTCCCTTGCAGACTGGCTCCATGTGTGACGGCTTCCACAGCGCCGCATTTTGTGTGTCCCAGGACTACCAATAGTGGAGAACCGAGGTGGGCCACGGCATATTCGATTGAGCCGATTTGATCCGCATTGGCCACATTGCCGGCCACTCGAATCACGAAAATGTCCCCGACTCCCCTGTCGAAAACTACTTCAGTCGGCACACGAGAGTCAGAGCAGGACAATATTGTCGCAAAGGGCTGCTGACCTTTGATTGCCGTGGCATTCCGCCTGTCTGGACCTTGATTTGGGCGCTGAGCCTGAGACTTGACGTAACGGGCATTTCCCTCACTGAGGAGCGCCATGGCTTCATCAGGAGACATTGAGGACGCGATCCCCACGGCCCAGAAAGAGCCCAAACAAAAAAGCATCATGCTCGCCATAATACGTAGTAATGTCTTCATCGGTACCTCCTCATGCGTCTTTGATTTGTTCAGTCCTTTGGTTTCCTGCTGTATTGTTCTCAGTCGTGTTCATACCTCTCTGATCGATTGATATGAGCTGAGATCGGGCATCGCCCCCGGCTCCTCGAAATGACGAGATTACGCAGCTACGTCATTGGCAGCGAATGCTCGCTATCTGAGTATATACCACTTCTCGAAACTTCTTTCGGAATGACGCTCGCCGCGACATGCATATGATCATTTGCAACGTCTGCGTCACAGCGAAGATACCATCAATGAGTACCCCTCACTGTGCGCGCTTTGTCGCGCCGGACTTGACCCGGCATCCAGCAAACCGACCATGAATTCCCACTTCCATGGGAATGACATGCAGCGGCGCAACAGCGCAATTCGCGATTATTTTCGAGAATGGCTACAAATGTTGAGCAGACAAAAACAACAAGCGGCCGCTGCGGCGCATAATCTATGCGGCGCCGCAGCCTGCCGCCCGCTTCGAATCAGCAAAAATGTCAACGGACCTCTCTTGTTATCTCTCTGCAGAAAGCTCTGTCAAAATTGATTCTGCCGCTTTTTTGCCCGAGAGCAACATGCCCCCGAAAATTGGCCCCATGCGCGGTCCGCCGAAGGCGGCGTTTGCCGCCATGCCCGCCACATAGAGGCCAGGAAAGACCTCCTTCGTGTTGGTCACGGTAAGGCTTTCCGCGCGACTTGCCCACATAGATTTTTCGCCCTCGATCTTTCCGCTTGGCGTACGCAGTTGGCCGGGAACTTTCGCCTGAACCACCCGCGTCACCTCGGTTGAATGTCCGGTGGCATCGATGACAAACTTGGATTGGATGGTGAGAGGATCGACGTGGAGGCCGGCAAGCTGAACAGCCGACCAATTGAGCACAAGACCGGTCACACGATTCTCACGAATCATAACGTCTTCTGCGCTCACCGCGTTGAAAACCTTGACCCCGGCCTTCACCGCTTTGGCGATCAAAACGGCTGCAACTTCAACTGCGTCAGCGGTAAAATGGATTTCATCGTATCTCTTCCATCGAATTCCAAACTCATCCAGTATGGGCAGGGCCTCCTCCTGAACCACTATTTCATTGAAGAGCATGCCTCCGCCCCAAATGCCGCCTCCAAGACTTAATTTTCGCTCGTATAAGGCGCATTGTCGGCCTGCCTTTGCCAAGAAATAGCCGGCTACCAAGCCCGAAGGTCCTCCGCCAACTATGGCAACTTCTACGTCGAGACTCTCACAGAATTTGGCCATATACCGTTCCACGATGGCCCTTGTGATGGCGACTTCATTCAGTTCCACGGGTAATATCCTCCTTTCGTCCCGGGTCTGCGTGCTGCCTGACCAGAAATCAGCCGGTCGTTTTATGTAGCGTACGCGTCGTTTTCAGGAAAGAAAGAGGGCAGCAGCGTTGCCCCCCATTATCATTTGAATTTGGTCGTCTCGGAATCCGGCCGATGAACAAAGACCTCGTATAAGGGGTATTTCCTCACGATAATGAAACCATGGCCAATCCGTACCAAACAGAATGCGCTCTGGTCCATGGATGAGGAGCAAAGAAATGAATTCGTCCTTGCTGAGGGTATGGGCTGCGTTCGAGGTATCGAGATACAAATTCTCACGGGGTTTGAGGTATGTCGCAATCTCCTGGAATTCCGCGGTCAAGCCGCCCATGTGAGCGGCGACAATGCGCAACACCTGGTGACGCTCTGCCGCCTGCGCCAACTTCCTCGGCGTCGTCAGATGGTTTGGGTCCGCGCCAAAATAAGCGTCCGCTTTCACGAAGGTATCAAACACCGCCACAGGCTTTATCCCGAATAACGCCCCAGCATGCTCGACCACAGAGAGCATCTCATCAGCCGCCGACGACTCGAGGTCAAAGCGTTGGGTAAAGCTGGAAAACTTGAACCCTGTGATGCCCATGGAGAAAATGCGGCGCGCCTCCTTTTCAAGATCGGTCATCGATGGATGGAGCGTCGCCAACGTCTTGATGCGGTTCGATCCGTTTGTGAAATGCATAAAGAGATCGTTTTCAGCCTTCACTCGGTGGGCGTACGCGGTGGGCAGGAGGACGCAATGAGCAACGCCGTGAAGCGCTGCCGCGGCCTCGAGGCCAAGCGGCGTGAGCCTGCGATACGCGTTCTCTGTATCGAGACAAAGTTCTGCTACCATCCGCGTTTTACGGGCGACATTCCGAACCAATTTAGGGGTGAACATGTGGCAATGGGCGTCTATGATCATACAATCATTTCCCCGAGGTCTCGACGCTGGCGTCTTCGGTGACCTTTCCCTCTGTGACAAACGAGATTCCAAGACCGGACTGAATCGTTATCATGACGCACTGGATTATGGGGGGCGTGATGGGCTTGGTTGATTTCCATTGCACAATGAATTTTGCGCCAGAGCCGCCCGAGGTATCGCTTTCTTCCACGATGAAATGGGTGGTCGCCAGAGGCCCCAATGGTCGCTCTTTTTTCAGATGGTTTCTCACCAATTTTCCATCGGAATCGTAATATTTCACCGATGTGATGCTCAGAGGCGCCGCTGCGTCGGTGTTGCGGATGCTGAGCGTGGCGGTCAGGTCAAGGGGCCTTGACCGCAGTCCTCCATAAATATGCGAATATACAGGTACATAAATGGTTTGGCCGGTTGTTTGATGCAAGAAGTCGCCGGCATAACTCAGGCCAACGAGAAAGATCGCGCACACTCCGCCGACTAAGCTCAAAGATTTCCGATTCATGCTCTTCTCCTTTTCTCACATCCGGTTGAAACTCCTTGGCATGCCCTGCCGTGACTCACGCGTCCGGCGAAGAAGGGCTGACCAACTTTTCCAGCAACACAACGGAACCAGAATCCGCAAGAACCACTATGACGTCATCAGCTTCTATCTTCTCATCTGCCGCAGGGTTGGCGAGAAAACTTTGTCCCCTCCTCAGCCCGAGCACGGTGACGCCATAATTTTTCCTCAAGTCGAGTTCCCTAATGGTTTTTTGGGTCGCTGCAGACCCTGACGCGACTCGCAATGCATGAATGTTTGCGCCCGCTTGTTGAAGATTGAGGTCTGCTATATGCGGCGTCTGTTCGCTGAGCCTGCGCAACATACCATAGTGATTTGCTCTGATTTGATCCACGATCTCGTCCACTTCTCGTCGGGGGACAAAGTACTTTGACAAGACGCGCGTGAGTATCTCGATGGAGGCTTCATAATCCTCAGGTATAACTTCGTCCGCTCCAAGCGAGTGCAGCGCATCGACTTCCGAAAGAAATCTCGTCCGGCAGATGATGTGCACGGATTTGTTGAGCGCTCGAGCGGCGGCGATAATTCTCTTTGTAGCGCTGGGATCCGAAATGACTATGGCGAGTATCGCGCAGTTCTTTATGCCAGCGTGCATTAATACCGTTTCTTGGGATGCATCTCCCTGGAAAATTGGCGCGCCTTTTTCCCTCTCCTGGCGCACGGTTTCGGGGTTGAGTTCAATGATTACTCTCGGAATTCCTGCGAGGGAGGCGGCAAAAGACAAATGTTTCCCATTGGCGCCATACCCCACGATGATGAGGCCTCGATTCATTGCGGCGGCGTCCTCGACGACCTGGCTTGGTTTGAGGCCAGTTTTCCACGACGGGGGCAGCGGCAATTTCAGCAGCGCGTCGGCGATGCGATGGCCTGATCCGATGAGGTAGGGGGTTGCCATCATGGTGATCACGGAGACCCCTAGGAATAATTGATAAAACTCTGGCGTGAGGATGCCGAGTTTTATGCCAGGCTCCGACAGCACGAATGAGAATTCGCCAATCTGGCTTAGCGCCAAACCTGAAAGGACAGCCGTTCTCAGAGGTAATTTGAGGAGCAAGGCCGTCGTCCCCGCGATGAAAGCCTTGAGCAGCATCACCGTGCATGTCACCAGCGACAAATAGAGGAGGTGAGTCGCCGCGTATTTCACGTCAAGGAGCATCCCCACTGACACAAAAAAGATGCTGGTAAACAAGTCCCTGAAAGGCAGGACATTTCCCAAAGCTGTTTCGCTGAATTCGGATTCAGACACGATAAGTCCTGCGATAAAGGCTCCCAGCGCCAGAGACAGTCCCATGGAATGGGTGAGCCATGCCACGCCGAGAGCCAGCAGCACGACCGCGATCACGAACAACTCCCGGTTTTTCATTTTAGCGACTTGGTGGAGCAAGAGCGGAACCGCGAGACGCGTTCCTACGAGAACTACGGCGACGATGGCGAGAAACTTCACCAGGAGCATCCCGAGTTCGTTGGCGAGGCTCTCGCCTTTGCCGGCAAGAAAAGGCGCTATGAGCATCAAAGGGACGACGATGATATCCTGGAAGATAAGAATTGCCACCGCTAACCGACCATGCGGAGTCTCAATGAGCAGCTTATCCTGGAGGATTTTCAGAACTATGGCCGTGCTGCTCAGGGCCAAGAGAAACCCAAAAAAGATTGCGTGGTTCAGACTCAAACCAAGCGCCAGTCCCAGGATCGCCCCGGCGCCCAAAGTCAAGCCCACCTGTATGCCGCCCCCAAACACCGTCATGAACCTCATTCTCAACAGGGTCTTGAGTGAAAATTCTACCCCGATAGTGAATAAGAGGCAGACAACCCCGATCTCAGCGATTTGTTCGACGCCTTCTGTTTCATGGATTATTTGTAGGCCGTGGGGGCCGCAGATGATGCCTGTGATGAGAAAGCCTACAACAGGGGGGATTGCCAGTCGGTGGCAGACCAGCGCTACGCCGAGCGCAAGCGCGCAAATGTACACAATATCATGGAGTAGTAATTCGCTCATTGCTTCGGCTGCAGCGAACTCCCTGGGACAAACGTCCCTCCGTCACTCCTAGCCGCGTTGATCGAATAGGGGTGACTGATCCACTGCGTCGCTAGACTTTGATAAGGTCGTCCCGATTAGAGAGGAGAGGATCCGGGTTGACAGATTGCGTCCCCGACGTCTGGCTCGCGCCCGCCTTGAGTTCGCCTCTTTGCGCCGCCTTGAACACTTGGACGGTCTTGAGTATCGCTTGGCCCACGCGTTCAGCTTCCTCTGGCGTGAGATACACCTGCTTCTCGAAAACCTGCACCAGGCCGGGACGGCCGCTCTCAAGGTCTTTCAACGTGTATCGCCCGAAATATACGCAAATATCTACCGGAGAAGATACCACCATGGTGCAGCCGGCATAGTAGGTATCAACGAACTCCGGGAGCGTACGCGTCGGGGTTCCTGCCGCGTTGGCTTCTTGAGCGGCCTTGTCAGGCGCTTCTCGCATGGTACTCCCTCTTTTCTGGATGCGCCGGGCATGCTTCAGTGCGCCGAGGCTGCCCTGTTGGCGGCTCGTTGCATATACCACTCGACAATGTTTCTAGGGGGTTGTTCTTGAAGCTCTTCGGGCTTTCTCAACAGGGAGATCGCATCGGTGGGACACGTCGTCGTGCACACCCCGCACCCAATGCACCGCTCTGGATCAACTTGATACGCGCTTTCTCCCTCGTTGATGGCCTTCATGGGGCATCTTTCGTCGGCGCAGGTTCCGCATGCCACGCAGACATCCGGGTCAATATATGCCACATAGTTGCTCCTCGCCATGAGATGAGGGGCTTTGAAGTACTTGACGCCCCGGAGGATCCCGCAACAGCAGGGACAGCAATTACAGACAAACATCTGACCGGACTGGACGTTGTACGTGCAGTGAACGAGCCCTTCTTCTTCTGCCTTGTCCAGTACCGCAAGGGCCTCGTCCTTGGTGATGATTCGTCCCATGTGGTACCTGTCAAAGGCGCCTTCATGCTGAGAAAAGGACAAGCATACTTCAATGGGGTGCTTGCATGGGTGTCCCTGAAGCGCGGCTTCTTTTCTACAAATGCAGTCCATGACCTGAAAGGATTTCGCCTTTCCCAAAGTCTGCCTTATGTCTTCGTACGGATGCACCTCTTGCTGGCCCCTGATCTGAGCATTGATAGGAACCACTCGCATCACCGCGGGCGGGACCTTGCCCACGGTTGTCATCAACGACGGCGCATATTCTTCGACCAGGTCGGCGAGTTCTTTGTCCAATCTGTTGAGTTGGAATTCAAAGATGCCTACGATAAATGGTACGAGCATATACACCTGCTCCCCCTTCAAACGGGCCGATCCGATTTGTCCCTTCTCAACCATGCGGTCGAGTATTTTTTGCATTTCATCCAGGGGCAGCGCCAAACGTTGGGCTATGGCTTCAGCAGTCTCGGGAAACGGGTTGATCTTGAGGGCCATTTCCGCGTCTTCAGGGCTAAAGATCTTTTTAAGGATTTTCAGCTCCACGCCCGATTCGGTTTCAGGATAGCCGTTCGGCAGCTCGTCTAATTTGCGCGCCAGTCGTTTATACACATCTTCCATGAAAAGAACCTCCTTTGCGTCTGTACCGGCCCTATTCGTGCATTTCTGGTCACGAATGCGGCGTCTCGGGGCCTCCCGCAATGGCCTAGAAGAGTTCCAGCTCGTCTGCAACCACTTTGTATGGTTTGGGAAACTCGGGCTGGAAATTCTGATAAAAGGTAATGGGATATCTTGCGCCTATTTTGCGCCCGGCATTGCGCAGGCCGATCACGAGGTGCTCCAGCGCGGCGCCCGGCAGGGCGAAGACCATTTCTTCATCTTGGGTCATGGAAAAGATTCTGTCGCCCATGCCGGGGATGGCGATCCGAGGCATTCCTGTCTTGAAGGGCGCCAACAAGTATTCCGTGCATTCCACTTTGCCTCCGAAATGGCCATCTACCCTGAGGCCCGAGTGAAAGGTCCACGCCTGGATGAGGCGCATGATCTGCGCGGGATTGCCGTACAAGCACACTGTATCCGGCTCGTATTCCGCCTTTTGTAAGGGCCCCAGCAAGATGCCATGCTGGTTCTCTTTTTCCAAAGAATACATGCTGGACGTCTCTCTTGCAGCGCCGTCCGCATGCTCGGCAAAGCCGACGTCGCAAAAAAGCTTTGCAAGGGTGTCCATAGGACGGGAGGCCCTCGTGAAGCCGAAGGTGATCATGGCCGGTACGCATATAAGGTCTTCTTTGTCCAAGCCAAGCTCCCAGGAGTAAACCCTGGCCATGGTGACCGCCTGACAGATGGTGATGCGCTTGCCCAAGTGTGCGGAAGGTCTTCGACAATTCTCTGGGAACGCCTCACCCGCCCGCAAAAAACGGACAGCAATGGGGGCTGTCTTTAACCGGAGATTGTCACTGATAAATTGCGCTGCTTCTGTGTTCGTCATGGTTCGCTCCTTACTTTGTCATGCGGCCTGGGGTTGGCAGTCTGGCTCATTGAAAGGACTTCACAATGGACTTTAACGTCTCCATGTTCGCCGGTTGCGACGCCAAGGGCCCTCGTTGCAAGAAAGGGAAGTGTGATTCGAATGATGGTCGGTCGTTTTTGTAAAGGACGCCTATGGGAATCTTGTCGCCCCATTCTTCAGCCAATATCATTGCACGGGACCTGTCTGCGGGATCATGATCAGCTCCGATCTCGTAGCACCTCTGGTTGTACCACGCGTAGGTATTCACATGATTAAAGGAAACGCAGGGTTGAAGCACGTCAATGAGAGAGAATCCTTTGTGCTGCACGCCTTGCTGTATGAGTGAAGACAGGTGATCGATCTTTCCAGAGAAGCCCCGCGCCACGAAACCGGCTTTCATGGCGATGGCGACCAGGACCGGGTTGAAGGGTTCTGCCACCGCGCCAGCAGGTTGGGTCTTGGTCACAAAGCCGACCATGCTGGTTGGACTGGCTTGACCTTTGGTGAGACCATACACCTGATTGTTGTGCACCACCATGGTCACGTCGATGTTGCGCCTTATCGCGTTGAGGAAATGGTTGCCGCCCTCGCCGTACGTACATCCGTCCCCGCTTTCTACAATCACAGTAAGTTCCGGATTGGCTATTTTCGCCCCTGTTGCAACGGGCAGAGCCCTGCCGTGAAGTCCGTTGAACACGTTTGCCCGCAGGTAATGCGGGGCCTTTGCCGCCTGGCCAATGCCCGATACGAACAGGACCTCGAAGGGTTTCAAACCGAGAGCTGTCAGGGCCTTTTTCATGGCCGCTAAAATGGAATGATTTCCACACCCTGGACACCAGGCTGTCTCGAAATTTCCAAACACCTGGTCCGCCGACGTGTTAGTCTCGACGCTCATTGCTGCTCCTCATGGGGCAAGGAAGACGACTCTTTTGGCGACACATTGCCGTCCCGTCCCTGCCGCTACGTCTTGTCAGTCTTGTGCCACGCTGAACATTCAGCCGCCTTCATCTATGCAGAAATCCGGTCTAAGACATACTCCAACGTCAACGGCAACCCGTCGTACCTCAGAATCCTTTCGGAAATATCGAAGCCTGTCTCTCGACGGAGAAGCCTGCTGAACTGACCGGTGAAGTTGCTTTCTACTCCTATTACCCTTTTCGCGCTTTGTAGATAGGGGAGAACGTCTTTGGCAACGATAGGCCACACTTGGGAAAAATGAAGCATCCCAAAGGATTGTCCTTCATCGATTTTTCGAGCGACGGTTTCCCGCACCGCGCCCAAGGAAGAGCCCCAGCACACCAAGAGCACGTCAGGGTCTTTGTCTCCGAAAAAGAGCGGTTTGCGCACATGGTCCTTGATAACTGACAATTTTCTCCATCTTTTCTGCACCATCAGCTTTCTTACATGCAAATCTTCAGTGAGGTGGCCATCCTCGGTGTGTTCGTCGCTGTCTGCCACAGCGAGCTGTTCAGAGCTCCAGGCTCGTACGCATGATTGGACGAGGCCGGGGGCAAGTCTCGGAGAGACGCCGCTGGCAGTGATCTGGTAGGTCTGAAAAGGCTTTTCTGAAGAAGCCAAGTCGTTACACACGTTCAGGGAAGGGATGGCTTCCAAGTCAAAAGGCTCCACGGAACGATATGAATCCGCCAGAAATTGGTCGGTCAGAATGAATACGGGCCCACGGCTCTTCTCGGCCATAAGGAAGGCTTCCCTGGTGAGATGAAAGCATTCCTCCACGGAGCCGGGCGCATAGAGAACCCTCGGAAATTCGCCGTGCCCTGCATGCAGCACAAACTCCAAGTCTCCCTGTTCTGTCCGCGTGGGCAAGCCGGTGGAGGGACCGGGTCTTTGCGCCACGACTATAACTATTGGCGTTTCAGTCATGCCCGCGAGGCTGACCGCCTCGGTCATGAGCGCGAAACCGCCGCCCGAAGTGGCCGTCATACTCGGCGCGCCGGCAAAGGATGCGCCAATGGCCATGTTAATAGCGGCTATTTCATCCTCGGCCTGCTCCACAAGGAAACCCATGGTGGCCGCATGGGGGGCCAAGGTATTGGCTACCGACGTGGCCGGGGTCATAGGGTAGAAGCTGAAGAATTTCAATCCTGCCGACATGGCGCCTATGGCGATCGCTTCATTGCCGTTGATCATGCAGAATCCCTTACGAGCCGCGGTCGGCAGAGGACGATCCATATGATCGGGCTGCGATGAAGCCCACTGTCGGCCTTCTTCGAGGCTGTCAAGATTCTTCTGCACAGCATCAGGGTGATGACCGACGAAGAACTCGGTCAACGCTTCTCGAAGACTGTCCGAGTCCACGCCAAGCGCTCTCGCCAAAACCCCCAGGAAGAAGACGTTGAAGTACCGCGCGTCATCCGGTCTCTTCACGGACGTATGGGGCCGCGTCTCCCCGGATAAATCTATTTTTTCGTCCGCCATGATGAGGCCCGAATCCAGGACAGCGTCCCGATTGACGCGGTAGGCTTCGTCTGAAAGGGCCACAAGAACGTCCACCTTCTCCACTGGCGATTCAATGGGTAGGGGGCTTATCCGCACTGAATATGCGTTGCATCCTCCCCTGATTCTCGATTGATAGCTTTGCGTCACGACGATGTAATATCCGGCTTTCACAAGAGCTTTTGTGAATACTTGGCCGATCGTGGCCAGACCCTGCCCCGCCTCGCCGCTAATGACGACATTTATAGAATCGCTGGTCATGTTTCTTCATCCTGTCGCTCCGGCCTACAACTCAGAGGCTAGCTTGAATCCGTCTTCGATGGCTTCGCCGATCCGTCCTACTTTTCTGGCGTCTCCGATGACCCTCACCTCGACGCCGAGACCCTGAAGAGCCGCGGCCAGCCAATTTTCAGGCCTTGCGCCCATGGCCAAGACAACAGAATCCGCCTCGAGCCGCACGTCGTTGCCGCTGGCGTCTGTGTAGATCACATGGTCATCTGCTATGTCTTTCATCTTCGCGCCGGTCACCACCTTTATTCCACGCAACTGAACCTCTTTCAAAAGCACCCAACGCGTTGATGGTCCCACGTCCTGCGCCACTTTGGGAAGCATCTCTATGACGGTCACTTCTTTGACGCCATTGAGCATGAGGCTTCTGAGCACCTCCGGCTGCTCCGCCTCATGAAGAGTCAGAAAGTAGAGCTGCTCGGGAGATATGGTGCCCTTGCTGGCCAAAAAAATGGCTGTTTCAAGTCCCACAGAGCCGCCCCCGACGACCACTACTTTTCTTCCGGTAACTGCCTGGCCTTTGAGCACATCCCATGCCTGATACACGTTTGGGGCGTTCACCGCGTCGATGGGCGGCTTAAAAGGGGCCGCGCCGGTGGCCACAACAACCACATCCGGCTTTTCTTGCGCCACGAGTTCAGAAGTGACCTCTACGCCAAGCCGGATTTCTATGCCATTGGATGGCAATACCGCCCGATAATAATCGAAGATATAATGGAAGTCGTGTTTCTGGGTAGCCTTTGCAGACCAGGGGACTTGGCCGCCGATTTCCTGACCTTTGTCGCACAGGATAACGCGATGCCCGCGCTGGGCTGCGATAAGGGAAAATTCACACCCGGCCGGACCGGCGCCGGCGACGAGAATCTTTTTGGAAACCGATGCAGGTTCGAGCACCGTCTGGGCCTCTTTTCCCGCTCTTGGATTCACGATGCAACCCACCGGCAAGAGCTGGAACACGTGGTCAAAGCAGCGTTGATTGCAGGCCACACAGCGTCTAATTTCCTGGAACTTGCCCTGACGCGATTTGTTCACAAACTCCGGATCAGCGATCAATCCTCTTGCTACTCCTACGAGGTCGGCGACCTCCATCTTCAGTACTTCCTCGGCGACAATAGGATCGTTGATTCGATTGCACGCGATCACCGGCACGGAAACCACTTCTTTGATGCCCCTTGCCAGATAGGTGTAGCCGGCCTGCGGCAAGTCCATAGTGATCTGCGGCACGCGACTCTCGTGCCAGCCGCCAGTGACGTTGATGCAATCGACCCCAGCCTTCTGGCACGCGGCAGCGAATACACGGGCCTCTTTGTTGGTGTGGCTGCCCGGGACAAAATCGTTTCCTGCTACCCTTACGAGAACGGCCATATCGTTGCCGGCTTTCTCCCGCACCTTTTCAATGGTCTCGACGCCGAAACGCATTCTGTTCTCCAACGGACCGCCATACTCGTCGTCCCTCTTGTTGGTCTTGGGCGACAAAAACTGAGAGATGAGGTAACCCGCGGAGGCAATGATTTCCACGGCGTCAAAGCCAGCCTCTTTCGCCCTCACGGTAGCTTTGGCGAAGTCCTCTTGCACCCTGTGGATGTCTTCTTTTGTCATGGGCGTCGTTTTTTGACGGGTGAAATACGAGGTAAATTCAGATGGCGCGAGGATTGGAAGGCCTTTGAGACCGCAGTAGGAATACGCGCCTGCCATATAGAGTTGTATCGCGATCTTGGAGCCGGAGGCATGGATGGCGTCGGTAAGTCTCGTGAGACCGGGGATGCATGAGTCGTCTTTGATGGAGAGAAAGAAGTCGAGACCGCATGCCTGGTCGTTGATCTCTGCTCCGCCAACTATGATGAGGCCCGCGCCGCCGTCGGCGCGAGCGCGGTAGAATTCAAGAAAGGTGTCGTTCACCTTGCCATCCGGGGTATAGTTGAGATGCATGGCGGTCATGACGACCCTGTTGGGCGCAGTCATGGGGCCGATCTTAATGGGTTCGAACAACTTCTGTATCAAGGGATCCTCCTCGCGGCGTTGAATTTCATTGTCCGAGCGCGCACATGGAAAAGCGCATTGGCTTGTTTTCTCTCGAAGGTCGCGCATCTCTTAATGTGTGGCGACCAAGGCGTATGGCTTTCAAGATCCTTTGAATTGCCCCTCTCTTTTTTGCATGAACGCGGCAAAGGCTTCGTATAAGTCGTCGGATGGCATGATCATGGCCGACCGAGCTGCATTGTATTCAAGAGACTGCGAAACGAACAATCTGTCCGTAAACATGAGCACGTCTTTTGCTCCCTGCACGGCCAGCGGCGGGTTTGCGGCAATTTCTTCCGCCATTTTCGCGGCCTCCTGAAACAGCGCGTCGTGGTCTGGATACACGCGATTGACTAACTGTATGGCCCGAGCGTGTTCTGCGTCAAATCTATGACCTCGAAAGGCTATCTCCCTTGCATGACCGCAGCCAACTACTTTGGACAGTCTCTGCAGACCCCCTACATCAGTGATAATCGCAAGCTTCGCCTCTGGCAGCGCGAAAACCGCATCCGCGGAACACAACCGAATGTCGCAACAGAGCGCCAATTCCAGGCCAGCGCCCAGACAATAGCCCTGTATCACCGCTATTGTGGGTTTCGAGAGCCTTTCCAGTCTCGTATGGATATCTTGGATCTTCTTGAGCACGTTATAAAAAGCCATTTTTTGCGACGCTGACGGGGCAGCGCTTATATAGGAGATGATATCGTTGTTCGGACTCAAATCCAAACCCGCACAAAACGCCTTGCCTTGCCCCTTCACGAGAACGACTCGCGCATCGTCATCGGCTTCGGCGGCGCTCACCGCAGTTCCCAAATCCAACCACACAGAAAGGTTCAGGGCGTTTCGCTTGTCCGGCCGGTTCAAGGTTATGATTCCAATCGCGCCTTCTCTGGTATAGACGACCAGCGCGGGCTTCTTCGACTCTGTTTCTTCCATGGGGCCATCCTCCGATGATATACTGAAATGAAGCTATATTTCCTCGTCTCTGGCGTCGTCACGAACGAAGCCATGCACAACGGGACGAGAGGCAAAATGATTTCCTCGGGCAAAAGCCTCCCTGGTTACTGCGTCTTTCACTCTCAAGTCCATGACCTGATGCTCTAGTTCTGGAATGCGCTCCGATCCTGGGTCCACCTTCATGAGGCATTCAAGAAGGACCTGCTGGTATTCATAATCCTTGCTCGGGGGTATCTCTGACATGAGGGCTGCAGCTCTCTCATGCTGCCCCATGTGTAATAAGCACCTTATTTGCTTGAGCATTGCAGAGGGGAGATGATGAGAAAGGGCTTCATAGTAGGGGAGCGCCCATTCGTATTTTCCGCAGACTGCTAAGGTTTCTGCAAAGGCATGCAAGGCTGTGGGCTTATTCGCAATAAGCGCGGCCAGCTTCCCGATCTCCTCATACTTGCTCAGCTTCGCCAGCCTATGAACCAACGCCAAAAAATGTGTCGGGGTCTTCAGGAGCGTCGCAGGGTCAGCATCCCTGAGCGCAAGGTAATAAAGGATTTCATTTTGGTCGCGCAGCAGGTTCAGGTCGTTGAAACAATATTTGTTTCGGAATGGAGTACGTTTCAGTTCGTCAATGGATGATATTGCGATGGGCGTGAAAACCTTGTGAATCTTCGCATGCACCTCGACCTGTTTCCCGCCGAGTTCTGCTTGAAAGTAATCATTCGGAAAAACGAAACTGAACTCGATGGCCATACCTGCCCGGGCGCCCAAGAAACCCGCTTCAAAGTCTTCCAAAAGTAGGCCTCTCCCCAATAAGACATCCCAATACTTGCCGGAAATGCCAGTAAAGGGTATCCCATCGATGAAGCTTCGAGAGTCGAATATGACTCTGTCCTGTGGCTGTATTGGGTCTGACGATTCTTGAAAGAAGGGAATCATTGCCAAAAGCTCTTGAGTAGGCGGCCGCATGTGGGACGGAAGCCTTTCATATCCTTCGAGGAATTGTTCGAGGAGGAAATAATCCTCGATGGCCGCGGATGCCAGCGCGCCGTAGGCATAGTACGACGGTTCGTGCGCGAGGTCGTCGCGATTCTCTATCAGGAATTGCAGCACCTCAAACGTTCGCTGTTTATAATAGACGTCTGTTTCCATCTGTTCATTTGCCAGCGCCCATAAATTCCGGACCTTCGCCAGGTCACGAGCTGACATCGCGGTGGTTTCGTAATCCTCTCCTATAGACAAATATGCTGGTCTGTATTCCCTTCTTGGAACGATGCCAAATTTCTCTGGGTCTCTCTCATAAACCGACCCGAAATAGAGCTGCATCTGCTGCGAACCCGAATTCGATTGAATCGGTATTCCGAGAGATTTGAGAAATTCCATTGTGCGTCTGGCGTCTTCGACTGTTTCGCCGGGCAGCCCAAAGATCGAAAACAGCTCCGTTTCCATGCCAAGCGCCTGGGCCGTGCGTATGTGTTCTTCCAATTGATCGAGTTCGATGCGTTTCCCAGTCTTTTGCAAGACCTGGGGACTGCCGGATTCCAAACCGAACGCAATGGTGTCCGCGCCCGCGTGTTTGAGCTGGCGCAACATGTCAGCGTCAACGAGGTCCGCCCTAGTTTGGCACCAAAAAGGCGTCCCTATGCCTCGACGAATCTTTTCTTCCAAAAGCAACGAGGTTCTTTCTTTGTCTTCGGTAAAGTTCGGATCAGCGAACCAGAATCGCTCGATACCCATGCGGGCCAAGAACTCCATCTCCGAGATCACCCTCTCGATGGAATGGTATCGAACCGCGCCGCCGCAAAGTTTCGGCGTTATGCAGAAACGACAGACGTGTTTGCAGCCGCGGGACGAAAGCAGAATGGCCGTGGTCTTTCCCTGGAGATTCAGGATTCCCTTCAAGTAAGGAGAGGGATATTCATCGAGATCGTTGGCTAGGCGCGGCAGCGGTCTGGCGTCGATCACCTCGCCGTCCCTACGGAAGGTTATTCCCTCAACATCATCCAGACTCCGCTCCGCATCAAGCGCAGCCGCTAGGCGAGGAACTATGTATTCGCCATCCCCACGCACGAGGATGTCCACATCCGGCAGGTTGAAAAGCGCGTGTGAAGGCATGGCGAATATTTGAGGCCCGCCGAGCATGGTAAGAATATGGGGATAGCGCGATTTGACATAACGGCACAAGAAACGTATTCGATGCATCGTACACTGGTACGCCGTGAATCCCACTATATCCGGCTGTATCTTTCTGATCCATTTTTCAAGCGTCTTCAGCGTTAAAGGCCCATCTCTCAGGTCATCCAAAATGACGCCAGAGCCGCCGGCAGCCTGTACCGCAGCCAGGACATATCCCAGGGAAATGGGAATGCTTTCCGAACTTTCACGCCCTACGTCATGATTGACGTTAATGAAAAGGAAAATCGCCACATCGCACCTTTGCAAAACACGCGTAGAGCCCCTAGCATACCATTAAATCAGGGCGATTCAAAATCGTTCTCTTGCGTTCACGGGTATCGACCTGATATACGTTGAAGGAAAGTCCGCGCCTGCAAAGAACCAAAGCGTATGAAAAAAATCAAAAGTCCGTGGTATGCGGCGGCATGGCTGATTATTTGGACAGTCGCTCTCGGGTGGTTTGTATCATCAGGGATGTTCAACGAAAGGGAGACGATCGGGCTTGTCCTCGTGTGGCTCGTATTCTGCGGCATCACCGTGTATCTGCTTGTCAAATACTTCCTCGCCGCGAGACGACTCAAGATCACATCAGCGACGCAGAAAAAGCCGCTGTCCCCTCCCCTGAACGGGCCATGTCCTTGCGGCTCCGGACTGAAGTATAAACGCTGTTGCTACCGCCGGACGTCCTGAGGCGAGACCGGCGAGGGATCGACGCGACGGTTTGGCAATTGGAGTTCCCTCAGAAAAAACCCCCTCCACAAGGGAGAGGGTTTTTGCTTTTCAGAATAATATCTTGCTGCGGTTCGCGGCGCCCTGGTTTTATTTTTCTTTTTCGTCGCCGCCGGCCGCTTTGGGATGGCACTTCGTGCAGGCTGTCGGCCCGGTGGGCTTTTTCTCCTGCTTATACTTCTTGTGGCAATTTATGCACTTGTCATGATAGGCTTTTTCCAATTTTACGATCTTGCCTTCAGCTTCCAGCTTGTGGCATGCGGAACACTTCTTCACTTCCTGGCCTTCCTGCCACACATTCTTGCCGTCTTTGTATTCATGGTGGCAATCGGTACACTTGAGCGCTTTGTGCTTTACGTGCGGAAATACCACAGGGCCTTTCTTGGGCTCCTTAAATACGTCTTTCGAATGGATTGTGATATCTTTCTCCGGCATGGCGGTAGCTGCATAGGCCAATGTCAGCGCGGCTGCGAAGACCATAGCCAACCCCAACGCAATTAACACCCGTCCCTTGTTTCTCATACCAAGCCTCCTCGATGGTATCGTTTTATCCACGGCTGAGGACTGACCTCAACCGGATCACAATAAATCATGGAACGGCAGCATAGCATAGCAGGGTCATTGCTCCAACTTTTTTTGTGGGTGAACGCCCCTTTTTTCTAGTTCATGCAAAACCATTTGGATAACGTCGTCCACTCTTGCGGCAACGGCGGGAGTGAGCTCCAACCCATATGGCTGGATGTTCTCGGGTTCTACCCCTAAGACCACGACGTGCGCGGGGCCCGTTTCCAGCAGCGTGCACAGATTGAGCGCCTCCACGAGATCGGAATCGTGCGCGGATTGTTTCATGCGGAGCCCTTTGGGAAGGTCTTCTCTTTGTAGGACGTAGAGCGAGCCTGGGGGACCATCGCCGAGAACCGCATCTATCACTATTAAATCATCCGCTTCTTGAAGGGTTGACAGAAGCCAGAGTCCTTGCGTGCCGCCGTCCACTACCCGCACGTGAGGCGGGAACGAGTAGCGCCTGTCGAGCTCTTCTACGACCCGCACTCCAAAACCTTCGTCATGGAGGAGGATGTTCCCTACCCCGAGTACTATTATCCGTTGCTGGTCCATCGTATTCCTTGGTCTTCAGGCCCTTGGGGCTGGTTCAGCTTCCAGGCGCTGTGGCGAAACTTCCTGCACGCGAGCTACGAATTCCTCATGAAGAACCCCTTTTTCTTGGGCGATACCTTCGAACCTTCAATCTCGGCCAATCGTCTGAGAAGATTTTCCTCTTCCTTACTGAGTTTCGTGGGGGTCTCTATATAGAGGATGGGGATGAGGTCTCCTCGACCTCTGCCCCGCAAGTGGGGCATGCCCTTTTGGGGAATGCGAAACTGCTGGCCGGACTGGGTACCTTTGGGGACTTGGAAGGGCTCAGGTCCCTCGAGCGTTGGAATCATGATCTGCCCTCCAAGGGCAGCGACGGTATAGGTGATGGGAACCTCGACCACCACGTCGTCGCCATGCCGCCTAAAAAACTCGTGTTCCTTCACATGAATGAATACGTAAAGGTCCCCCGGCGGCGCGCCCGGATCGCCAGGCTCTCCCTCGCCTTGAAGTCGGAGTCGAGATCCAGTCTCCACGCCTGGGGGAACGCGGATGGACAACTTTTTGGTCGCCAATACCCGACCCGTACCTCTGCAGTGAGTACAAGGATCAGTGATGATGGTTCCACTTCCCTGGCAGGTTGGACATGTCGTACTGATGGAGAAAAAGCCTTGAGAGCGCGTCACCTGCCCCCTGCCGCCGCATGTAGTGCAAACCGATGGCTGTGTCCCCCCTTTTGTTCCGATGCCTGAACATTCCTGGCACACCTCGTGTCGGGATACATCTATCTCCACCTCTTTCCCGTTCGCGGCATCCATAAAGTCAATCTGCAAATCGTAACGGAGGTCGGCCCCCTGCCGCACAGACGAACGCCTCGAGCCACGGGCCCCGAAACCGAAAAATTCCTCAAAAATGTCGCCAAAGGAAGAAAAGATGTCATCGAAGTTCCGAAATCCTGTGAATCCAGACTGCTGCAAGCCCGCGTGTCCAAAACGATCATAAAGTTGTCTCTTCTCAGGATCGCTCAAGACCTCATAAGCCTCTGCAGCTTCTTTGAAAAGTTCCTCAGCCTGTTTATCCCCTTTGTTTCGGTCGGGGTGATATTGGAGCGCCTTTTTCCGGTACGCTTTTTTGATTTCGTCCGGGCCCGCGTTCTTCTTCACCCCTAGGACTTCGTAATAGTCACGTTTTGTCATGCCGCCCAACCTGAAATGCTTTTTTACAGACCGACAAAGAATTGCCTGAGTATGTCAATTATTGCTCATAATCATTCTGCGTCATTTTGTCAGCCCCCTGGAGACAGTTCCCCCTGTTTCGATCCCGCAGACATCTCTGCGCGTTTCTTGTCGCAAGGGGAGAGTTCCCCATCTTTGGTGAGCATGTTTATCACACAGGCCGTACGATATTGACAATAGATATTAGGGCTGTGGCAGCATGCACATTCGTCGCACATGTAGTTCCCGTCTTTCTGACAGTAGTATGAAGCCTCTCGATCTGGATGACGATAACACTGCGCCATTTTTGTGTTCCTCACTCCATTGCGCCGTGCGCGTCCAAGAACGGTTGCCCCATGATAAGGACTACTCGCATTGACAGCGAGGGAGACCGTTCGTCCCCGCTCACGAGCGCACAATTTTCCTTACAACCGACGAGCTTTGAGCTGCGCCGAATACCGCAGCGCCCCAGAGAGCGCGCACACTAAGTCTATACATTGGCCGGAGAAAAACAAACCATCGGCAAAATTTTCCGACCGCTTGTATCTTGTTGACTCGATGCGTGCAGTTTATAGTCACTCTCAAAGGCTTCGGCTGGATTATGAAGACTGCCGTCGTCGCACACCCTGTCACTTCTGGAACCGAGGCCAACTGCGTGAGCACGGCGACTATCCGAAGCCGGATACTCGATTGGCGCGTCGGCATGATCGGCTTTCCCCGAATCTGACGACGGCGCCCCGTTTCCGATGAGCATAACGCACAAAGGCGAGCCGTCTCGATTCGCAAAAGAGTCATAAAAGAGACAAGCACAGTGCGCGTGTTCCAACCTGGTGAGCCATTAATGACTACTGCCATCATACTCCGAACAAAAGATTACGGAGAAGCTGATCAACTCGTAGTCTTTTTCAGCAAAGAACTCGGGAGAATCACGGGAATCGCCAAAAACGCGCGGAAAAGCAGATGGAGATTCGCCGGACACCTCGAATCTTTGTCGCTCACTGAAATGCGCCTGCGCCCGCGTAAGAGAGACGGCCTCGTGTGGATAGAGGAGTCATGCGTCCTCGATGGGCGGCTCGACCTCCGGCGCGATATTCACAAAGTCGCATGGGCGCAATATTTTGTCGAGCTGACATGCGTCTTTGTACCAGAGGCGCACCCGGATCCCGCGGTGTACGATTTCTTACTGGCGTTCCTCCACGATCTCGAAACGTCCACCCCCACGCCAGTGATGCTATTGTTGGACGAACTACGATTCTTGGGCCTTCTCGGGTACGGACCACGTTTCGACTCATGTCCCCTATGCGGTAAAGAACTTGCCCAGGGTCATCCCGCCTATTTCAATGCGAGGGCTGGCGGCGCGTGCCATCTCCAGTGCGTTAACGCAGGACAAGAAGAGTATATCATGCTGTCTCCCGCGGCGCTGGCGGTTGCAAGAAGAGCGCCCGTTCTTGACAGAGTTTCCGCCGCGCGGATACGCCTCAATCGTCACGCGCTCGGCGAACTGCGCTCCGCATTGTCCACATTTGTCAGGTCTCTGCGCGGCGGGGAGCTGCACACGCTTTCGTTTATGGAAAAGCTGGCTTCGTCGAGCATTGATGCCGAGTAAAGAGAGGCCGAAACAGAGACGCAACAAGCGGCACTGCCTGTTTCGCCATGAGAAGGACTTGCATTTGACGACATCGAGCAGGGATATGAACATGCTCCATCACGGGATTGCGCCAACAGCGCACACTTTGTAATATTTACTATATTTATTCACCGCGTCTAGTATTTCCAATATATCCTCTAAAGTCATTTTGATCTGCTTTAGGCGCACGAGGCTCGAATCAGCAATATTGATGCGCTAAATCGTCGTTGACATTTCCTCGACCTTTCGCTATACTTCTCGCAAAAGCGTAGGCCCGTCCTGCGCGCGGTTTTTATGCAGGTTTATCGCTTTGTTGTAATCAGTCCCTAGACCTAACGTGAAGGGACGTAAGGGTATGGAAGTCTCGTGCATGTTGTGACTAAGAGGCGTGAGAGGGATACTTGGGCGCCGAGGCAGCGACGCATCTCGTGCGCGGCAGGGGTTGCGCGTCTGGCGGCGCTGTGCAGTCTAGCCCTGCTCATGAGCTTGAGCGCCATTTTTCCTCAGCCTGCCGCGGCGGGCCCCGAGGTTGCGCCCGTGTCGTATGGGTATTTCGATTTCCCTACCTGCGTACGCTATGCGCTGGTTCACTCCGAAACCCTTATAAAGAATCGACTAGAGATCCAGATCCAATCCGCAGACCTCAAGGACGCTCATTCCGAAATTTTTCCGACCCTCGAGGTTCAAACGCGTTACTATTTTACCCGGACGCGGAATTATAACGATCGTACAGCAGGCAATCAGAAATTCTCTGCCAGTCTCGTGATGACCAATTTCAATCCCATGCTCGCATTGGTTAAGATCAAGGCCAAGGCGATCCTCGTGGACGCGGCCACCACCACGCATCAACAAAAGATTTCTGAACACATTGGCAACATGGCTAAATTGTTTTACCGGATAAGCGTGTTGGAGAAGACAATCCGCGCAGAGCGGCAAATTGCGGCGTTGCTCAAGAACAAGGTGAATTATGCGCGCACGAGAAAAGATCAGGGCGACTATGATCCCATAGCAGCCCGCGCCCTTGTCAACAACCAGCGTGCCCAAGAGATCAAGATCAGGGGACTGGAAAACGCCATGGACCAGGCGACCCGGCAGCTCAAAATCATGATGGGATATCCCCCGGATTTTCATCTGCCGCTCGATACGAGGGATGCAGCGAATCAGATACTTTTTGGATTTAATGGGAGCCACATCACCTTTGCCGATATCCAAGCCGGCAACCTCGGCCTCAAGGTCATCGCCAAAAGAGAGCAATTTCAATCCAATATGGTCTCCGGCGCGTATCTGCGCCTGTTGCCGCGACCGGTAGTGATTTTCCAAGACCTCAATAACCCGGTGGATGCAACTTCCGGAACTACTTTTGGCGTGGGGCTGGACTACACGCTGTGGGACGGTTTCCGCAGGGTGAGGGACATCAAGCGGCAAAAACTAAGGGCCAGTCAAATCAGAATAGAACGCAACGAGGTTGCACAGCAGTTGTACGACAGATTCCGAGCCCTGCGATCGGAAATCAAGCTTGCGGTGGAAAAAGAGGGCTATGCCAGGGAGCAGATGAATCTGGCCGAGGCTTCGGAAGAAAGGGCTCTGAGTCAATACAAAGCGGGAACGCTCACCTACGATCTATACATGGATCAGGGCGTCGCAAAGGTTCAGGCGCGCTTGGGAGCCTTGAATGCCGTGATGGAGAGGGTAAACGCCTTGATAGAGTTAGCCACTATTTCGGGAGGTTTGAACAGGTACAATGCCGGAATTCAATACTGAGAGACCCCGGCGCATGGCGAGAGGACTGGGCGTCACGCTTGCCGTTTTGGTGGCGTTGAGTTCGTTGGCGCTCGTTGCCATAACCCAGGAACCAAAAAAGGCGGTGTCGAGTCCTATGCCAGCGAAAGCGGCTATTGTCCCTCAAATAGCAGACGCCAAATCCGAACTTGAGATCCAGTTGCGGGGAAAGAGTTTTTCCGTATTCAAAAGGCCAATTGTCATGTACCTTGGGGGCGTGGTGAAGGACGTAAAAGTCACGGAAGGACAAAACGTGAAGACAGGGGACATACTCGCCGAGTACGAACTCGATCCTCAATCGCTGGCCCATGTGTATAATGTGGTGAAAACCGCGAACGTGGACAACGCCAAAAAGGCCTTGGCTGATACTGAAATGGCCCTGAAAAAACTCGAAGAAATAGCCCTTCCCATCAAACAGATTGCGCTGGACAAAATTAAACGGGAGTTGAGCAACATCAAGGAACTCCGCGGAAAAGATCTGGTGCAGGATTCTGCGGTCAAAAACCTTGAGAACCAGCTTCAGGTTGCCGAGAAAGAAAAGGCAGATCTGGAGAAGAATATCGAGCAGACTCGGGCAGCCAGGAAGGTGGCCAAAGAAAACTACGACTTTGCCCTCGGAACCTACACAAATTCCATCGCGCTCTTGGAGTGGCAACTGAACCGACCGTTTGGGCCCAAAGACCAAGATAAAGACCTCAAGCAGGCGTTCCTCAAATCCCCCATCGACGGCGTGGTCTTGCGAATCAACCCTGAATTCAGGCCGCAGGCCCAACTGCCCAATGGTTTTCAAGCTATGGTGATCGCCCCTATTGACCCGCTTCTTGTACGGTGCAAGGTGCACGAATTGGATCTCGTAAAGCTGAAAACCGGCGATAGGGCCACCGTGATCTTCGATGCGATAACAGACAAGAAGTTTTCCTGCCGGATTGACCGCATACCCTTCACAAGCCGCAACCCCGCCCTCGAGGTGCCGGCCGATTACGATGTCGAGTGCCTGCTCGATGAGAATCCGGGTGGAATAATTAAGGACGGCATGACCTGCACCGTGAAGGTAAGCGTGCAAGAGTAAGATTCTCCTCTCTTTATATCGCGCCGCCTTTGGGGAGTCGCCCTCCCACATCCGACCCCCGGCTCACCCAACGCGTAGCTCTCTCCCAGCGGTTCTCCATGCGAATCGGGTATGGATCGAGGTGTCTGTGTCCGATCGAGGTGCGCTGAGCTTGCGTCGTCGTCTTGGGATCCTCCCAACGACAGGAAGCTTACCGATACGTCATCGGAAACAAAGCAAAGCAGTCTCGAGATAAATTTTGAGCAATCGGCCCAAACGTTTCGGCTCACAGGGGCTGGTCGCGCAAAGCATTATCGAGTATTCTTTGTCCGCGCCGATTTGTGGAAGAGTGAGGATTGTGTAATTTGGTGACGCACTCAATCGAATACCTTCATGTCGCGTCGATCGCGGCTTTTTCTTTGGCTGTTCCCGCCTACATCTTGTTGTACGCTGGTCTTATCAAGGTATGGATCGCGTTTCGCAAGCGAGACGTCTCAGAGAACAGCCTTCACACGCCTCCCATAGAAATCATCGTGCCTGTAAAAGGCGCGAATGCTGACCAAAAAAATGCGCTTCAAACCCTTTTGGAACAGGAATACCCCTCATATACGGTGACGCTTGTCGTCGAAAGCGAGGATGACCTCGCCTCATCGGCCATCGATCAGCTCTGCACGGAATACCAACATGCCAGAAAACTCATTGCAGGCATCGCCGCCGGCTGCGGACAAAAAAACCACAATCTCGTGTACGCGCTTTCAAACTTGAAACCCGAGACTGAGATTGTAGTGTTCTGCGACAGTACGAATGCGGCGCCGCCGGAGTGGCTCAGGCGATTCACGAGGCTTTTGCGAAGCGGCGAATCCGAGGTTGTCACCACCTTCCGACGCTTTTTCCCTCGGCCTCAAAACATTGCGGGAGTTACCCAGACGATGTATGGGGTGGTCGTGCTTCTCTTGGCGTCAGTTGCCCCAAAACCCTGGGGAGGCGGCACCGGAATTAGGCGAGCTATCTTGGAAACATTGCCCATCAGAGACGTGTGGTCAAAAACGGTGGTGGACGATTTGGTGCTGGGGAATCTCCTCGCTCGAGCGGGCGTCAAGGTATCGATGGACCCCAAAAACCTCCTCATCTCGCCTCTCAGGAATCATTCGTTCCGGTCGTTGCTCGGGTATCTCGACAGGCAAATCATGTTTCCGAAGTTCACGAATCATGAGATGTGGGGAACGCTTCTCGTTTTATACGTGAACCTCGCCATTGCTGTACCCTTGGCGTTGTGGGAAGGGGCGCGCTTTTTTCTCGCGCATGAAAGTGGCAACGCTCTTCAGTACGCGGGCTTAGGATTGGTCGGCGGCATGATGATTTTGATGCTGCTTGCGAGAAAGCTTGTGACGCCGCATATTGCTGTTGCCGCATGGCTGCTGTCGTTGTTTCCGCTCCTTTTTTCAGGGGCTTTCATCTTCCTACACTCAATATTCAGGGGTTTTATCGACTGGCATGGGAGACGTTACTGGTGCAGCAGGGACGGGCTAGTGACTCGAGTCGAAGACCTTCCAGAATGACTCTCCATGTGTTGTCCGTGTAACAACAGGTCTCGAAGAAAACCGCGCATCGACAACGGCCTGTCTGCACGATTGATGTAAGCTGAGATTGCTTAGTCGCTTCGGCTCTTCGCAACGACAAGGCTGCCCTTGATTAATTAATGAGGGCAAAGCGACGCAATCTCCGTGATAAATTTTGAGAAAAATTATATACTGCTTTCCGCGTGTCTCGAAACAAGACATATAGAGGCATGGGCGTTGATTTCATGTCTTCCGCTCGGAGCGGCCATCCAGCCCAGAATTTCTGGACGCTCCTCGGATGCGGCATGACATATTTTTCAGCGCGTTGGTATAGCGATTGCCCGCGGATCAGCTCAGGCTATGAGGAACACTTTCATGAAAAATCCAAAAGACATGAAAACCAAGACATCCTTTTCCATCGCTTACATTTTGATCGCGTTCCTTATCCTCACCCTCTTACAAAGTTGGCTCTCCCCGAAAATAGAGAACGTTTCCTACTCGAAATTCAAGCGTTTGATAGCCGATGGAAACATCACCAGCGTGGTGGTTTCAACGCATTTCCTGAAAGGCTATGAGAAGATGAAAGGCCAGACGACCGAGCCGCTGTTCCCAGCCTCTGTGTACAGGACGCCGCGGGTTGACGACAAGAATCTCATCGATTTTCTTGAACAGAATAATGTCGAAATCATTGCGGAGAACGAAAACACGTTCCTCATGAATCTGCTGTCCTGGATTCTTCCGTCCGTGATCTTTGTGGGGATCTGGGTGTGGGCAATGAAAAAGATGGGGCAGGGGTCAGGAATCATGACCTTGGGCAAAAACAAGGCAAAAATCGTTGCCCAGACTGACGTGGGAGTGACCTTTCAGGACGTTGCAGGCCAAGACGAAGCCAAACAAGAACTTCAGGAGATTCTGGAATTTCTCCAAAACCCCGATCGTTTCACTCGTCTGGGGGCAAAGATACCCAAAGGCGTCCTCCTGGTTGGACCGCCCGGCACAGGGAAAACCCTGTTGGCAAAAGCGGTAGCAGGGGAAGCTGGCGTGCCTTTTTTCTCCATCAGCGGCTCGGATTTCATTGAAATGTTTGTGGGTCTGGGCGCGGCGCGGGTCAGAGACCTCTTTGAACAGGCCAGTAAGATGGCTCCCTGCCTGGTTTTCATCGACGAGTTAGACGCCTTGGGGAAGGCTCGGGGGACTGGGACGCTCGCGGGCCATGATGAGCGGGAACAGACCTTGAATCAGTTGCTAGTTGAAATGGACGGATTTCAAGCGAACCAAGGGGTGGTAATCCTTGCAGCCACCAACAGGCCTGAGATCCTTGACCCGGCGCTGCTGCGACCTGGGCGATTCGACAGACATATCCTTGTGGATCGGCCTGACCTCAAAGGGAGGATTGACATCCTCAAAGTTCATACGCGCAATGTGACCCTTTCCCCGGATGTGGACCTGGAAGTGATAGCTCGTCGTACGCCCGGTTTCACAGGCGCAGACTTGGCGAACCTCATCAATGAAGCTGCCTTGCTCGCGGCGCGCAAAAACAGGCAGAGCGTCGGGCCGCAAGAACTGGAAGAGGCCATTGACCGAATTATTGCAGGACTAGAGAAGAAAAATCGCGTCCTTAACGACCTAGAGAAAAAGACGGTTGCGTATCATGAGACAGGCCATGCCTTGGTGGCCGCGTTCCGAGAGACAGCTGAAAAGGTGCACAAGATTTCCATCGTGCCGCGAGGCATAGGCGCCCTGGGCTTCACGCTCCAATTACCAACTGAAGACAGATACTTGATGTCTCGCAAGGAATTGTTGGAAAAAATAGACGTCCTCCTCGGCGGAAGAGCAGCGGAACAACTGATATTCCAAGATGTCACCACCGGCGCCCAGAACGATCTTCAGCGGGCCACCGACATTGCCCGCAGCATGGTAACCCTATATGGGATGACTGAGACCCTGGGCGCGGTGGCGTACCAAAACGCGCCAACCCCTTTCCTGCCTCAGCAACCTTTCTTGCCTCCCAAGGAAATAAGCGAGGAAACGGCTCGTTTAATCGACCAGGAAGTTCGCTCCATCGTTGATTCGCGCCTTCGGCTGACGCTGGAAACGCTAAAGACGCACGAAAACCTTTTGCACCTGGTGGCTTCCCGCTTGCTCGAAAAAGAAACCATCGACGGAGAAGAGTTCAATGCTCTCATCCAGACCCCTCGAACTGATTCAGCGGCGCTGGAAAGCGTTCAGAGCATCCAATGAAAGGGACGTTCATCCCCTGAGCATTTCATGAAAATCGGTCGTAAAGGTCATCGGACGCCATGGTAAGGCTCGCCGGCATCGTGCTTGCCGCCGGCCTCTCCACAAGAATGGGAAGGCCGAAGCTTTTGATGGAACTTGGCAACAAATCAGTCATTTATCGGGTAGTTAGGGCAGCGTTGGCGTCGCAACTGGATGAAGTGGTCATCGTCGCGGGAAGAAACCATGATCCGCTCGTCCAATCGTTGGGCGAACTTTCCCGCCACTCGAAGCTCCAAGCCGTGTGCAACCAGACGCCCGAGGCGGGCATGGCGTCGTCTATCGTGGCGGGGATGCAGTCCATCATCGGGCTAAACAGAGACGGCGTAATGATTATTTTGGGGGATCAGGCAAAACTCACCACGGATGTCATTGATCATCTTTTAGTCATCTTTTCTGAATCGCCCTCCGCGATTGTGGCTCCTACCGTGGATGGCCGGCAGACGACCCCTGTGATCTTCCCACGTCGCTTTTTTCCGGCGCTGCTTTCGTTGGTCGGAGATCGAGGCGGCCGTTCGATACTCGAGGCCAACCCAGACGCGGTTCTTCGCGTCGAAGTGGGCGATATCTATGACGATATGGACGTTGACACGCTGCAGGACTGGGAAAAGATGACCGCATATCGCTATCATGATTGAAGGGGAGGCGAGCGTTTTATGCCTGTACTCTGCCCCGTGAACAATAACTGGCATCGCTGCTATCCCTTGACTAACCCTTTGAAGGTATTCGTCCACCCATGAAGATTCGGCTTGCGAAGACGGCGGGTTTTTGCATGGGCGTGCGCCGCGCCGTGGAGATGGTATTGGACATCCAGAGGCAATCCGTGCCCACTCCTATCGTCACCTACGGACCGCTTATACACAACCCCCAAACCCTGAAACTCTTGCAATCCAAAGGCATAGGACAGGTAACAGACTTGTCGGAAGTGCAGGGCGGAACCGTCATTATTCGCGCGCACGGTATATCGCCTCAGGAACGCAAGGAGTTGCAAGAGCGAGCAGACCTGGTGGTTGACGCCACCTGTCCTCGCGTGGCCCGAGTTCAGGCAATCATTGCCAAGCATGCGCGGGCAGGAGATTTCTGCATCATTGTCGGCGACCAAGATCACCCGGAAGTAAAGGGTTTGGTGGGTTTTGCCGCGGCCGGGGCAGTAGTCATACCAGATGCAACCAGCGCTTTACGCGCAATGGATGAAATTCCCGATAACAGACGAATATGTTTGGTAGCCCAGACAACCCAGGAACCGGAAAAGTTCGAAGCCATATCCCGAATGATCAAGGACCGCTTTCGTGATGTGCGCAATTACAACACGATATGCAATTCGACCCGCAAGCGCCAGCACGAAGTAGCGCAACTCGCAGAGACCGTGGACCTGGTGATCGTGGTGGGCGGTCGAGGTTCCGGCAACACTACGCGCTTGGTCAAGGTAGCGGAATCGAAGGGTAAGAAGACCTTGCATGTGGAAACGGAAGAAGAACTGTCTGCCCAGCATTTAGAGGGGATAGACGCGGTAGGCGTTACCGCGGGGGCGAGCACTCCAAACTGGCTCATTCTCAGCGTCATTGACAAGATAAAAGAGATCGATCTCCAACGCAAAAAGGGATTGTTTCCTCTGGCAAGGAAAGTCATTGACGCGGCCATCATGACTTACGTCTGGGCTGCATTGGCAGGCGGCGCGCTTAGCGCGGCTTGTATGGCCCTTCAGAACATGTCATTGTCAGCGCTGCCGGTTGCCGTGTCCTGCCTTTTCGTCTTTTCTATGCACCTGTTCAATCGCATCCATGACGCGTCCGGCGCGGTCCGATTTAACACGCCTCAAATAGCCGCGTTTTACGCAAGGTATCGTACGCTGTTGACGATTCTTGCGGCCTCTTCATCAGTGTTCGCTTTGACGCTGAGCTCCTTCATGGGGATATATCCCTTTCTCTTGCTGCTCCTGATGATTTCTGCCGGCGGTATTTATACTGCTCAGCTCTTGCCTCCTAGCTTGTTTCCCTCGCTGAAATGGCGGAGTTTGAAAGACTTCCCGGGGTCCAAGACGCCGCTGGTGGCAGCCGGCTGGGCCATGGCCGCGGCTGTGCTTCCCGCTGCACGCGCCATCGACTTGTCCATGCTGCCAAGCGTCGCAGCGGCCTTCTTCTTTGCAGCTGGCTGCGTGTTTACCCGCACCGCGCTTTCTGATTTGTTGGACATCCAGGGCGATCGGATAGTCGGCCGGGAGACCATACCTATCCTCATAGGCGCGCCTCGCACCATAAGGCTCCTGAATGCCCTTGTTTTGTGCATTATCTGCATGTTGGGCGCCGCGGCGTGGTGGGGGTGGGTCACAGGGCTGGCCTGGTGGCTCATGGTGAACGTCGTGGTGCTGTGGGGCCTGGTCGCTCTGTATCACAAAGGTCATCCAGTGGATCGACTCTTTTTTGAAGCCTTGGTGGACTGCAATTTCATCCTTGCGGGGATCGAGGCCATTGCGTACCGGTTTCTGTACGCCTAGAAAGGCCTGGAAACCCTGTCAAGCGCAACCTTATATGCCTTTCTCCAAATTCCATGCGTGCGGCAAGCCGTCACACACGCCGCGGCATGAACAAAAGGCGCACATGAGAAACGACGCGCATAGAGGATTATCAGAATGAATACTCGATTCGGACCAGTGGAGTTCATCCCCGGGAAAAACTTCGGACGATACCCTTTTTGTCATTCACTGTTCATACGAGGCGACCTAAAGGTCGTGGTCGATCCCGGTTCAGATCGCAAGCGCCTCAAAGATCTGATTGAACATGATGGCATCGATTGCGTATGGCTGTCCCATACCCACGAAGATCATTTCAAAGACCTCGATCTCTTTGCCGACTGCGAACTATGGGCGCCGCTCCACGGAGCGCAATCCCTTCAAAGTCTCGACAACCTCTTTGACGCGTATGGCATGCAGCCCGAGGAACGGGATATCTTTCGTGAACCAATGGTCTCTGATTTCCATTTCAAGCCTCGCAACACGGATCGTTTCTTCTCCGAGGAAGAGGTTATCGACCTAGGCGGTGTGACGGTTCGGGTGCTCCCCACCCCAGGGCATACGGCCGGCCATGTCTCGCTGTTTTTCCCTGAACCCCAGGTACTTTTTTTGGGCGACTACGATCTCACTCCCTTTGGACCATACTACGGCGATGTTGATTCAGACATCGACGCCACGATAGCCTCTGTGAACAAACTCCGCGGCATAGAGGCGAAGGTGTGGATTTCATCACACGAAGTCGGGGTTTTCGAGAGCGATCCGGGGGACAAGTGGGACGACTACCTGCGCGTCATCGACCAACGAGAAGCAAAACTCTTGGACCTGTTGGAGCGGCCTCGAACCATGGATCAAATTGTCGATGCCTGTATTGTGTATGGAAAGAAACGAGAGCCCGCGTGGTTTTTTACCTTCGGCGAACGTATGCTCATGGGAAAGCATCTCGAGCGCCTAATGCGGCGGGGCGCGGTCATCTCGGAAGACGGCTTTTATTACCGGACTGTCGCGCCGGCGTAGGCCTTTCGCGTCTGCCTCGCTGGCGTCAGGACGCTCGGACGCGTTTGACATGCGTCCTAATGTAATCCACGATGTCTTGGGTTCGAGTTCCCGGCCCGAAGATTTCAGCGATGCCTGCTTGTTTGAGCGCCTGGACATCCTCCTCTGGGATGATGCCCCCGCCGAGGATCAGCACGTCATCTACACGGTTTTCCCGAAACAGCGAGGCTACCTTGGGGAAAAGGTAGTCGTGCGCGCCAGAAAGCGAACTGAGACAGACGACGTCCGCGTCCTCCTGAATGCAGGTGCGAAAAATCGCTTCCGGCGTTTGGCGCAACCCCGTGTAAATGACTTCCATACCCGCGTCTCTCAAAGCCCGGGCCACGACCTTGGCCCCTCTATCGTGGCCATCCAATCCTGGTTTTGCGACAATCACTCTAATTCGTTGTTCCATGCGTCGATGCAACCCTCCGCGTTGTAGTCACTCGTCGTTTCGTTATTTATATACTCCTTCTCGAAACTTCTGTCGGAATGAGGCGCGCCGCGAAGTGAACAGGATGACTTCCAAAGTCTACGTCACGGCGCCTGATTTGTTATGCCGTACCCAATCCGGTCCCCAGGAAACTCGTCATGGATTCCCACTTCCGTGGGAATGACATGCAGCAGGTCAACGCCGCAATTCGCGATTATTTTCGAGAGTGGCTATAGTTTTTCCCAAAGCTTATCGCCGCATTGCTTCAGTTGGCTCCCAAAAAACCATCAAGCGCCCTTTTTTGTCATTGCGACGAGCCGCAGCGACGCGACAATCTCGTGTCCGGCGCTTTTTGTCCCTGGCATTCTCCGCGGCGCAAGCCTTGGCGCGATCACTCCTCTCGCTATTCTCGCCTGAAAGAACTCCCGCTACAGCGGAATGTTTCCATGTTTACGGCGAGGCTTTTCCTCCTCTTTGCCCTCGAGTTGTTCGAAGGCCCTTACGAGCACCTTTCTTGTATCTCTCGGGAAAATGACCTGGTCAACAAAGCCGAGTTGAGCCGCCCGATAGGGGCTGGCGAATTTTGCCACGTAGTCCTCTATGAGTTCAGCCCGTTTTGCCGCAGGGTCCGGAGCGGAGGCAATTTCTTTGCGGAACAATATTTGGATGGCTCCTTCAGGCCCCATGACGGCAATCTCGGCAGTAGGAAACGCGAGATTGATGTCCGCCCGCAAATGCTTACTTGACATAACGACGTACGCGCCTCCATAAGCCTTTCGCGTAATCAAGGTCACCTTGGGGACCGTCGCCTCCGCGTAGGCGTAGAGTATTTTCGCCCCGTGTTTGATGATGCCCCCGTGTTCTTGCTGCGTTCCGGGCAAATAGCCGGGTACGTCCAGCAGGGTCCACAGTGGGATGTTGAAGGAATCGCAGAATCGCACAAACCGTGCGCACTTTACTGACGCTTCTGTATCCAGGCACCCAGCCAGCCACATGGGCTGATTCGCAACAATCCCGACGGTCTTTCCGTTCAGCCTACCGAAGCCTGTGATGAGGTTTTTTGCATAGTGTTCGTGCACTTCGAAAAAATGCCCGTTATCCAGGACCGGCGTGATCAATTTCTTCATGTCATAGGGCCTACGGGAATTTTCCGGTATGATGGCATCGAGTTCAGGGACCGATCTATCCCAGGGGTCGTCCGTGGCCACAACCGGCGGTTTTTCACGATTGCTGCTGGGCAGGAACGAGAGGAGTTCCTTCACCTTCTCGAGGGTCATTTTTTCAGTGGGAAAGTGGAAATGACATACCCCCGAAACCTTGCCATGGACCTTGGCCCCGCCAAGACTCTCAGAATCTATGACTTCGCTGGTGACTTCTTTGATGACCTGAGGACCCGTAATGAACATGTAGCTGGTCTTTTCCGTCATGAAAATGAAATCAGTGACGGCCGGGGAGTACACCGCGCCGCCCGCGCACGGCCCCATGATCACTGAAATCTGGGGTATCACGCCAGACGCCCTCACATTTCGGTAGAAGACTTCCCCGTACCCTCCGAGACTTTCCACGCCCTCCTGGATACGCGCCCCTCCAGAGTCGTTGATGCCGATGAGCGGAAAACCATTCCGGTAGGCCAGGTCCATCACTTTGCAGATTTTCTGGGCGTGGGTGAACGAGAGACTTCCTCCGAACACGGTAAAATCCTGGGCAAATACGTACACTCCCCGCCCGTTGATGCGGCCAAATCCCGTAATGACTCCTTCGCCAGGAATTTGATTGCCGGCCATCCCAAAATCAGTGCACCGGTGGCACACAAATTTATCGAACTCCTCGAAAGAACCCTCGTCGAGAAGCTCGAGGACGCGCTCCCTGGCCGTCATCTTGCCGGCCTGATGCTGTTTGGCTATTTTGTCTGGGCCGCCCGCCAAATCAGATTCCTCGAGCCGCTTCCTGAGCTCCTCAAACTTTTCCTCGATCACCGTCATGGTCTCTTCTCCTGACATTTCTCTCATTGCGCATCAGCAACGGGATAATCCCTGGGCCGCACACGGCGACGCCTGTTCTTCCCGATGAGCGAGCCCTCAGCCAATGAACCTATTGGAGTATGGCTTTGGCTGCCTGTCCTACCTGCGTGATATTCTCCACCACGGTCACGCCGACCGCTCTCAGCGCCTCTATTTTACTGGCCGCAGTTCCTGAGCCGCCGGAAATGATCGCGCCCGCGTGACCCATCCGTTTCCCCGGCGGGGCCAGACGGCCAGCGATATAGGCAACAACAGGCTTATTGAAGCTCTCTTTGATGAATTGAGCCGCCTCTTCTTCAGCGGATCCGCCTATCTCGCCGATAAGAACCACCGCCTCCGTTTCCGGATCGTCCCTGAATAAGGTAAGGGCGTCAATAAAACTCGTTCCCACCACGGGATCTCCGCCGAGCCCCAGACACGTGGATTGCCCCAGCCCATGTTTCGTGAGTTGATCCACTACCTCGTAGGTCAACGTGCCTGATCGAGAGATAACGCCCACCGCGCCGGCTTTGTGAATATATCCGGGCATAATGCCTACCTTGCATCGCTCGCCCGGCGAGATAATGCCCGGAGTATTGGGGCCTATCAACCGACAGCCGTTTTCGCGAACTACATGGATCGCCTGCGCGGTGTCCAACGGAGGAATGCCCTCTGTGATACACACAATCAACTTAATCCCAGCGTCCACAGCCTCCATGATGGGGTCTTTCGCATACGCCGCAGGAACAAATATCAAGGACACGTCCGCGCCTGTTTCGCGAACAGCTTTCCATACCGTGTTGAACACCGGGATGCCGTCAACCGTATCCCCTTCTTTCCCAGGGGTCACCCCGCCTACCATGTTGGTGCCATAATCCCGACATGCAAGGGAATGGAACGCGCCGTTTCTGCCTGTGATGCCCTGGCAGATGACACGAGAATCCTTATGAACCAGAATTGCCATGGAATGTCTCCGAAAAATACGAGCGGTATATCACAAATGTCTCATCGGGGAAGCGACAACGCCGTTGCCGCGGCCTCCGCTCCAAAGGCATGGGATTCACCACACCATGGAGGCGTCTTTCCCGAATTCCTTACGACAATTTCGTTTTTTCGACGACGAGCCGCGCGGCGTCGTCAAGGGACTCGATCAGTTGAATAGGCAGCCCCGATTCCTCGAATAGCTGTCTTCCCTCTTCGATGCTTGTCCCTTCGATGCGCGCGATGATCGGGAGCGTCACTCCCTTCCGGCGGACAGCCGATATAACGCCTCGAGCCAATACATCGCAGCGCAATATGCCGCCAAAGATATTGATGAATACGACCTTGACCCTGGGATCGTCCAGCAGGATGGTCGTTGCGTCGAACACCACGCTTTCACTGGCGCCGCCGCCCACATCCAGGAAATTCGCCGGCGCGCCTCCGTGAAGGGCAATGAGGTCTAGGGTGGCCATTGCCAGGCCGGCGCCGTTCACGATACAGCCTATGTTTCCATCCAGTCTCACATAGCTCAGGCCGTCTTTGCGCGCGGCGAGCTCCATGGCGTCTTCTTGACTCCTATCCCTCAGGGATTCGAGCTCACGGTGACGAAACATCGAGTGGTCGTCTATGGAAATCTTCGTGTCGAGCGCCATAACCCTCTTTCCCGTGAGGATCAGCGGATTGATTTCCACAAGGTTGCAATCATAGTCCACAAAGATCTGATAAAGAACCGTGACGATCTCGGCAATTTCTTCGGCTATGTCCTTGGAGTCCGAGAGGGCATATCCAACCCGCCGCGCCTGAAACGGAGCGAGACCAAGCAGAGGATGCACTTGCACCGTCACAATTTTTTCAGGAGATTTTTTTGCAAGGGTTTCAATGTCCATACCGCCTTCCGCGCTGGCCATGATGGTCACTCTACCGGTCGTTCTGTTCAGGACCACCCCTAGGTAAAACTCCTGGTCAATGGGGACAACTTCTTCCACGAGCACCGCGCTGACCGGTTTTCCCTCTGGACCGGTTTGGTTGGTAATCAATCTCATGCCGAGCATAGCCGCAGCCCGTTCTCGTATGTCATCGGCAAGAGAGAGCACCGCCACGCCGCCGGCTTTTCCTCTCCCGCCGGAGTGGACTTGCGCCTTGAGCGCTATTTGGTCGGTTTTAAGATTTCGTGCGGCAATGACAGCTTCAAGAGGATCGAAACAAGCTGTTCCCCTCGGAATGGGAACGCCTCTTTTGGCTAAAATCGCTTTTGCCTGATATTCATGAAGATTCATTCATGCACCACCTAGACACGGCGCTCCGTTGAACTCTCGACATGCAGTCCAACCCGCGTCGTCACACATGTTCTATGATGCTCAAAAATCCGAGCTTTGTATTGATTTTGATTCGGCGTCGTAGAGGCTTTTCATTTTACACGAGGCGCAGAGGTTTGCAAGCTAAATTGGCCGCGGCGCCAGCCACGACTGCGTAACCCTTGTCGCGCAAAGGAGCCAAGGTGAAACAAAGTGAGAGACGGCGACTGAGAAATATTCGTCTCGGGAGCAATACTTCTCACTTCACGGGAAATGCCCCCGAGGAAAGCGCCTAAAATGACTCCGTTTCGTCGAATTGGCGATACAGCCTGAGAATCGGCGCATACTTTGGTGCTTGATTCGCCGCTAAAAATTGACCTTGTCCAATCCCTTGAGGCCGAGGATGCGGCGAGCGTCAGCGGGCGTCGCGACCTCGCGCCCCAATAGGTCCGCCAATTTCACGATCTTCTCGACTAACTCGGCGTTGCTCTTGGCCAACTTTCCCTTGGAAATGTATATGTTGTCTTCCAAACCAACGCGAACATGTCCTCCCATATGTATCGCCATGGTCGAGAGATTGATTTCAGCAGCGCCGACGCCAATCACGGACCACGTGAAGTTGTCCGCTCCAAAAAGCGTTTCAGCCTTGGTGTGCAAATAGATCAGGTCTTCAGGGGTCCCGCGAATAGCGCCCAGGACTCCCATGACAAATTGTAGATGAAAAGGTGGTTGCATTTTCCCTTCGCTGGCCAGATGATCGAGGTTGTAAAGGTGCCCTACATCGTAAATTTCAAGCTCCGGCTTGGTATTATTGGCTCTCGTGATGTCGCACAGGTAATCAAAATCCTTAAACGTATTTTTGAAGACAAAGTCCTTGCTCATCTCGAGATAGGCCTTTTCCCAGGGATACTTGAACTCCTTGAGATACTTCAATGCGGAATGCAACGCGAAATTGATGGACCCCATGTTAAACGAACACATTTCAGGCTGAAACGTCGGCACCACGGCAGCCCTTTCTTCCACGGTCATCATCGCGGATCCGCCAGTGGTCACGCAAATGACCACGTCGCTCTCGGCTTTTATCTTCGTGAGGATCTCGCGAAAATGAGCGGGATCTGAGGAAGGAAAACCGTCCTCGGGGCGCCTGGCATGGATGTGCACAATCGCGGCTCCGGCCCGAGCAGCTTCAATGGCGGAATCGGCTATTTGCTGAGGGGTGAGGGGCAGGTAAGGGCTCAGCGAGGGAATGGTAGCCGCTCCGGTTATGGCTGCGGTGATAATGAGTTTGTCCATAATTTGTCTCCTTTTTCCAATATGTTCTTATACATTGGGTACAGGATTGTGATATTGCACGCGTTCGCAGATCCTTTTGCGGCGAGAGCAAGGTCTTACGCAAAGAGCGCCTAGTCTTGACATGCACACGACCCCTCCTTGGTGGAACGCCTCACGAATGCCATGATCCCATTGGGCATGAACACTATTACCACAATGAAGAGGCACCCATAGATGATCCGCGCAAGCTCAGCCTTGACAAATGCCGCGCCCCTCCCTACATCACATTGAACAACGTCGTCTTGCCCGAACCATTGGGACCGATGAGACCGAGGATTTCGTTTGGATGCAGTTCGAAATCCACGTCGTTCAATGCATTGATTCCACCAAACTTTTTCATGAGGTGCGTTCCGACAAGCATAGCCACCACGTTTGAAGAAATGGATCTCGCAGTCTTGGAAAAAAAACCGAATGCGACGTTCGCCATTCAGCTCGATAGGTGTGAGCTTAGGCAGTTTCGTCGCCGTCGCCATGAGCTCTCCGCTGCTATGAGGAGGCGATCGATGCGTCATTGGGATCGAAGCGACGCAATCCGGCAATACATGCTGAGAAAAACCGCGACGAGAGTCAGTCTTCCTCGATAATCGCAACTGGTCGCACCCATCCCGCGCTGGCTCCCTTAATCTTCACAGGGAAGCACGCGACGGTAAATCCTGTGGGACGACCGATTTGCGAGAGATTTGCCATTTTTTCCATGTGGCAATAACCGATTTCGATTCCTGCGAAGTGCGCTTCCCATATCACGCGTGGGTCTTTCGTCTCTTGAAATTCCTTGGCGAGGAACGGCAGCGGCCTGTCCCAACTCCAGGCGTCTGTACCCACAACTTTCACGCCTTTTTCCAAGAGAAAAAGGGTGCTTTCTCGGGTCATCCCCGCGCCTCTGACCAAATATTGAGGCGTGCCCCAGGCCTCATCCGCGCCGGTCTGAATCAACACAATGTCGAGCGGTTGTATGCGATGCCCGACGCGCTCCAATTCAGCCTCGAGATCGCGGACCGTGATCGCCTCCCCATCGGCCTTATGGCGAAAGTCCAAAAGGACTCCCCGATTGAAACACCACTCGAGCGGTATTTGGTCGATGGTCAGGGCAGGCGCGCCTTTATCCATGGTAGGATGATAGTGATAGGGAGCATCCAGATGAGTACCGCTGTGAGTCGTGAGCGTCAAAACTTCTAGGGCCCAGCCCAGACCCGAAGGCAATTGATCCCTTTTGATCCCTGGGAAAAATTCCAGCATCTGAGCAGCCCCCTGCTCATGGGTTATGTACTGGACAGACGGTATCATAGCTGGCGGATCGCTCGGGAGGCCTCCTTCAATGCTGATGCTCAAATCCACAAACCGTCGAGCAGCCATGGGCTCTCCTTTACTCCAGAAGCGTGATAGGCGCTATTTGTGTAGCATAAACCTCACCTGAATTCAAAATTCTCCATCGGCGTTTTCCGGAATGTTGAAAACATGCCTTGGTCGTGTTTGTCAATCCTTTCAGTTGGCGACAGCGACCTCCGGATTTTTGCGCCGCCGAATTTTGTCGGCCCCGACCTCCAAAATGGATTCTAGAGAAATTGTTGATCTCATAGAAAGTCTTTCAAAGAGTCATATATTGGGGCTTCCTTCAACAGGGTAGGAACGAGCATGGCCGTGAAGCACGCCGCGAGCATGGGGAGAAGCAACGTAAAACTTCCCGTCAATTCTATGGCCAGTACAATGCCGGTGACAGGGGCGCGCACCACAGCGGTGAAAAAAGCGGCCATCCCCACCACAGCGTCGGCCACTGGGTCTGCGCCAACATGCGCGCCCCAGAAACAGCAGACGACGCCAAACATGTACCCGAGCTGAGCGCCCAGGACGAGCATTGGCGCGAAAAGGCCTCCCGGCGTCTCCGCAGCATAAGAGAGAGGCCCCAAGGCAAATCGGATCAAGAAACAGACGAGGATTGCAGAGAGCATATGGTGACCGGAAAGAACCCCTTGGGTGATGGAGTCTCCTCCCCCGACAATGTTTGGGTCAATCCATGCCAGTATGGCTATCAACGCGCCGATTGAGCCTGCGCGAACTTCCACCGGGACTCGATTCAGTTTTTTGCCTGCGATAAGGCCTGTCACAATACACCGGTTGTATGCAGCTCCCAACAATCCAGCCAACACGCCTAACACGAGGTGTATCGGGACGGTTCCCAGTCCCAGGTATGGAAGCTCGCGCACAGTGAAGTCTGGCGACTCCCCAAGAAGCATGCGCGATACCCCGATTGCGCCTGCGGAGGCCCCGAGCGTCGCAATCGTAATTCGTAGATCAAAACGGCGCACGAGTTCTTCCAAGACAAAAACGGCGCCGGCGATGGGCGCGTTGAACGCGGTTGCCAGCCCAGCTCCCGCTCCTGCAGCCAAAAGCGCGGAACAATCTTCTGAGGCGCGACGAAAGACGCTGCCAAGCAGATGAGAGACAATCGCCCCCATCTGCACGCTGGGGCCCTCGCGGCCGAGGGCAAACCCAGCTCCTATGGCCAAAAATCCGCCGATGTACTTGACAAAAATGAGCCGAACTGGCGCGGAAGGGACTTCTCCGCGCAATACGGCCTCCACATGAGGAATGCCGCTCCCTGTGGCCCTGGGCGAAAAGCGCCGGACAAGCCATGCAGCAACCCCGCCAGCAAGCGTGACAACGGCAAAGATGACCAAGAAACCGAGGACGTGTTCGTCATGGGCCCATCTGACCACCACATCCCTTGCATGGTCTGCCCACTGCAACATAATCCTAAACGTGGCAACGATCAGACCCGTCAGTCCACCCCCTATGAGGGACAAGAGCGCAAGCGCCGTAAGCCCCTTCTCGTCCGGGGCTTCGCGAGAAACGCGTTGCACCTCAGTATCCATGTGAAGCTCCTTTCTGACGACGGTACGCCAGCGCCGAGGCAAATGAGCTGCAAGAGAAAGTCATCTGTGGAATGGGAAGCAGGATTTCACGCATTACACCAGGTCGCTTTGGCGTGGATTCTGCGAATTTACATCGGAAATCAACGCTAAAACTCTTTCCTGAAATACGCGCTCATACTTCCATGTTACAAGGTAGTTTTTCACGCCGAAGACGGTACTGCCGATGCCGACAGCGACAAGGCTGCAATCCAGGATCGTCCACAAGCCAACTCCGAAGTATCTCATCAGACCAATCCCGAGAGCAACGAACGCAAGACCAGTCCGAATAAACGCGAGTTCTGTCCTCCCCTTTGCAAGCACAGAACGATAGCTCGACAAGAGCGTTCGATTCGAAGCGAGATTATTGCGTTCCGCTGCCAACTCCGTGCGCGTCTGAGACAGGCCTGTGCGTTCTTCGGCGAGCAATGTCCTGTCTTTGGCCAGGTCTGTTCGAACTTCGGACAGCTCCGTGCGTTTTTCCGCCAGCTCTGTACTGCGGGCGCTGAACTTTGTTTGTTCTCTGGCAAGCTCCGTGCGTTCTTGAGACAACTCGGTTCGTTTATCCGCGCTTTGCGTTCTTTTTTCTGCCAGGTCCGCGCTCTTTGAAACCAGGTTTGTTTGCTGCCTGGCAAGGTCTGTACGCTCCTCAGACAAACGCGTACGAAGATCAGCGCTCTCCGTACGCCTTTGAGCCAATTCATTGGTCTTGGCCATCATATCGACCATGTTCTCTGTGAGCTTATTCTCTTCCTGGGCCAACTGAATCAATACTCTCAATATCTGTTGTTCTTCAGATTTCTTTCCCATGAGATTTTCCTCGCTCCCTAAGGTCTCTTTGCAAGACAGCTTCTTACCACTTCTTTCGGCATAATAGTCGAGTTCAAGCCATCTCGCCAAGACCAAACTCCATCACCAGAAGAAGGCCGTTTCTCTCAAGCTCCACCTCTTGAGCAGTAGGCGTGAAAAACTGAAGACAACTCCTGTACTTGATGAAGCTCAGAAACAGCCTTATGGTATGACAGTTCGTACCGTCGAGGTTTTGGAGAAGACCGATGAGAATCCTCCTGATTTCAGCGAACCGAGAAGAGATCAACATGCGTGCGTGGCCGCTGGGATTGGTTTGCGTCGCTCAAGCTCTCCAGGACGCCGGCCACGATGTGTACGCAATGGACCTGATGGAAGTGTCGGATTTCGCTTCTGCGCTTGCCCGCCGTATGGAAGATTTTGCGCCCGCGTTGGTCGGGATATCTGCCAGAAACATCGACAACCAGCAGATGAATGACACAAAGACTTTTCTCGGGGAGGTCAAGGCTGTGGCGACCTTGTGCCGCGAACTGACACGCGTTCCCATCGTGCTAGGAGGCGCTGGTTACAGCATTTGCCCCCGCAGCATCCTCGAATTTTTGGGGGCGGATATGGGAATATCAGGTGAAGGCGAGGAGGCAATGGTTCGATTGGCGCGCGACGTCGAGCTCGGCCTCCACCCCGAGACGGTTCCCGGTCTGCATCGCCGAGCAGCGGCAGCGGCCACACCAAAAACGTTTCAGAAAGATCTCGACCGGTTTGCGCTGCCCGGAAAAAACTTCTTGCCTCATTCCCTGGCAGGAGATCAAAATTTTTGGCTGCCTGTGCAGACCCGCCGAGGCTGCCCAATGCGGTGCAGCTACTGCTCGACAGAGACCATAGAAGGGGCCGCGTGGCGATTCCGATCCCCAGACGTGGTTGCACGCTGGTTGACCCTAGCCGCGGGCCAAGGGTTCACGCAATTTTACTTCGTGGACAACACCTTTAACTTGCCATCTTGGTACGCGAAGCGTTTGTGCAGGGAAATAATCGCGGCTAATCTCAAGATCGCGTGGCGCTGCATCATCTATCCTCTACGGCTCGACGCCGAACTCGTGGAACTCATGGCCGCTGCTGGCTGTAAAGAAGTCTCGCTGGGCTTTGAAAGCGGTTCAACACGCGTGCTCCGGTCAATGAACAAGCGCTTCAGCCCCGAAGACGTCCGACACACTTCGCGCCTCTTTGCCGCTCACGGCGTCAAACGCATCGGCTTCCTGCTTCTTGGCGGGCCCGAAGAGTCGAAAGAGACTGCGTTGGAAAGTCTCCGATTCGCAGATTCTCTTGAGCTGGAGAGCCTGCGGTTGTCTGTTGGGATTCGGATTTACCCCCACACTCGGCTGGCCATGATCGCTGAACAGCGCGGCATAATCCCTCCTGGCCGTGACCTCATGCAACCGTCATTCTACGTGGAACCAAGCCTGAAAAATTGGTTGACAGCGACCGCTGAAGAATGGCTCTCGCAGCGGCCGCACTGGTTTTGGTGAGATCATGGGCGACCATTGTTCCATTTCGAGACATTTCCCGTTGCAAGGGAGGCCGCATTATCGAGTTCGTGAATAGATGTTAAAACCGCTGCCCCAGCCATGGAATGGCCACTCTTGTCATTCCGTTGGAGCCACGCACGAAAGAGAAGCAGGCGGCGGTAACTGAGAAACCTTCGTTTTTCGAGCCGAGATGTGTCGCTTCGCTCGAACTCCCATGACAAGGGGGTCGCAACGGGAGATGAAAATACCGTTCTGAAGAGCTATGGCATTTTCAGGTAAAAGTGGGAATCCATGATCAGCTTCCAGGATGCCGGATCACGTGCGGCATGACAAATCCAGCAACGTGACGGTACTGGTTGATTATGCTTTCGCCGTGAGGCAGACTTTGAAAGTCATCTATTCGCGTCGCGGCGTGTCTCATTCCGACACCACTTTCGAGAAGTCCTATTAGTCATGAATTGGACAGTGGTTCCTCTGCAGGATCGAGGCGACCTGAGATTGCTTCGTCGCGTTCAGGGCCTCGCAATGACAATCGAGTTGCTGATGCATCATTGCGAACGAAGGGGAGCAATCTCGTCGATAAATTTGGCAAAGCCCTATGTGCTCAAAATCACGGCGACGTCATCGAGGTCGTGGGTAATTTTGGGAGATGCTGCGCCCGTCGATCAGGTCGCGCTGTATACCTCGAGAGAGTCGATGGCGGCTTCTGGGGCTACGATCTTCACGTTCGTTGCGATGCCTTCCAGGTGCTGCCTCACATTTTGCTTTCCGACGCCCGGCGCACCGTACACGGTAAACAATACGGTTCTTGTCGAGGAGGTGATGCGCGTTCTGCTGTCTGGACCATAGATGACGGTGGAAATGATGCCTGCGGCGTCTCTGAGGATCATATCTCCTGGCTTCGCCTCCTGATCTTTACCGTTGATGCGGGTATAGCGATCGCCTTCTTTGGCGATATCCAGGGTCAGAGGCATTTCAATGGCAGCGAGATCGTGCCCCGCAGTAAGCAGCATATTCCTGAGCTCCTCGATAAACATACATTCCACGAGCGCTGACACCGAGGCAATGGATTTGCCCTTAAACAAGACCGATTCAAGCTGCTGGAGCACATGATAGGTGTTGCCGAATTTCTTGTAATAGGCTTGATACGCTTTGATGGGCTCCAAAGCTCGGAGGTCAGAGCGATTCTTGAATAGGGCCTTCAAATCGGCTTGCAGCTCTTCTTTTACTTTGGCGAGCCCTGCATGAGAGGCGGGGTTGGAGACGCGACTCATTGCCAGGAGTCCGAAAAGGCTTCCTGGATAGGCTTCTTTCCATTCAGGCGAGATGTGCAACATCGATTTCTCCCAAGAGCCTGCGCCGCCGCAAGGCGCTTCTCTGGTCTTGAAAGGGCAGCGGCCGAGGTTTATCGCGTTCTCTTCCTCATAGCGCGTAACTGCATTTTCCACAAGGATTATGACGCCAATCTTTGTGAGGTCGCCGATCCCGATGAATTGACTCTGGCGAGTCAACCGCGCCTGCCAAGCGCGTGTCGAACACACGATAACGCGGGGACCGGTCCAGGAAGTCTCGGAAGCGCTCACGAATTCGATGACACGGCTGCCATTTCGAGCGCTTTCATGGCTGTCATTTCGAGCGAAGCGAGAAATCTTAGCTCTAAAACCAAGATTTCTCATTCGCGAGGCGCCTCGCATTCGTTCGAGCGTCCCTCTATCTTAATAATAAGAGTTCTGGGCGCCATATGACACTGTTTTGGGCAATCGTTACATTCGAGGCGGCGCACACAGGGCTGAAAGCCATTTCATGTCTAGACTCTTGGGGATAGAGGCCGTTGGGGAAGGGTCATTCATCAGAGGGGGATTCATGGCTCGCCGGACCAGTCGCCTCTGGGGCGTCGCAATTCGCCCCCCACGACGCGGTCAACGCCAACAGGCCTACAAGACCGTAAAGGAGAGAGCCTGTGGTCCAGAGAAAGCGAAATCCAAGGCTCATGGCCGCGATAATTGCCAAGGGAGATGAGATCACGGACGCAAAGCAGTTTACCGCCCAGGCAAACGGGGCCGCCGTGGGATTTTGTTTGTTGACTCTCGCCATTGCCCAAGGGAATGGCATCCCCATAAGGAATCCGATGGGCCCTATGACCGCAACTGAAAGCGCGATTGCATAAGGCAGAGGGAGTCCTGCCGCGATGGATTGCGCGAGTCTGAATCCTGCGTGCGCCAGGAACAGCATCACGCCGGCCAGCGCCCCGGCTGCGAGCATCCTCGTACGGCTTTGCCTCGTGAGCAGAGGCTCCAATATGCTCCCCAGCCCTGAAAAAAGGAGTAGCTCCGCCAACACCACCCCGGCGGCTATCACAGGATCGCCCAGAAGCCTGGTAAACGCCTGAATCAGGAGCATCTCCACGAGCATGAATGCGGTTCCAATCATGGCGAAAAACGAGAGAACCCACAAAAGCCCACGGCCTAATGGGCGCCCGGCGCTCCTTAACGCGCCCAAGACGGCCGTGACGAGGAACAAGGTTGCGGCGACCACTGTCGCGGCCAGACACGTGAGGAGCACGAGAAACCCCATCTCTGAGCGAGCGGCCCACAAGGGACCAAACTGGCGTTTCAAAGGCGAGATGGAATCGATGCGAAAGAAATCAAAAAAATAGGGGACGTCATCCGTGGCAGGGCGGACGTGCGCAATCCAGTTTCGATAGAACTCCTCCGCCTGGCCCTGTTGGAATTTTGTGATGGCCTCGTGGTACCATGAAAAGGATGCATCCGGCGGCCCGGGGAGCGCGTGCACGCGATTCGCCCCGACTCCTGGTACATGCGGCGCCCATTCCAGTTCCCACGATTTCTCCTGGCATATTTCCGCGATTTGTCCGCCCGTTGCTGGGGTCACGGGCGATTTCCAGCAGAGGATGGCGCATGCCAGTTCATCACGCGCCATCACGATATGGCTGGCAGGCTCGTGACTCCTCTCGGCTCTTAGAGCTTCAAACCAGGTCCCGAGTATTTTGATGTTATCCCGCGGTGGATCCTGGATCCCCCTCACTGTGCACGCCGTTCCCCGAGGGGTGAGGGTCTCGAGACATTTTCGGAACCCTTCTACTGTGGCGAGGTAGTTTTCCCGTAATCCGCCTATACCGCTCGCGCCGGGGGCGAATCCCTCCAATTCGGCGAACTGAATCACATCGAACGTTTCATGCGTTTTTTCTAGAAACGTTCTGGTATCGCTGATGATGACGTGCACCGTCGGGTCATCGAGAGGGCGAGTAGGGTGGGCTCTCAAAACCCGCGCCACATTCTCGTCCGGCTGAACCAATAGGATGAGATCAGGGTGGTGGAGTCGGGCATTCCAGAGATGAATAGCGCCCGCTTCGCCAAGGATAAGAACCCGCCTCGGTCGCACCAGCCGGTAAGGGATCGCAAAGAGGGTTTCGTCCAGAAACTCCACTTCATGGAGATTTCTTACTACGGGGATGGTCCCGATTTGGACGCCGTCCTTGATAAGGATGTCCATAGCCGGCAGCCGTTTCGTCGATGCGAGGGAGAGCAGGGCATGAAAGTGCGGGCTGGCGTAGAGTTCGACCCTGCCGCGCAGACCATCGAATGCCTGGATCCTTTGCGCGGCGTTTTGAGCCACCAGTCTTTGCACGTGAGCGAGGGTCTTGTATTGATCTATCCTCAGGGGAAACGCCTTGTCGGCGTCCATGACCAGAAGCGTTGCCAGACCGACCAACGAGGCCAAAACGCAAAGGCCGTATGCAAAGCCTGCTCTCGAAGGCAAACCCGGTATGAGTCCGGCGCAGCCTGCCGCGACTGCGAGTCCGAGGGGAGCCGCGAGTAAATTAGGTGCATAGCGGGAAAGGAATAGCATCCCAGCCGCAACGCCCAACGAGGCGCCGATAAGGCTGCAGGCATAGACCACATTGACGGGCCCGGCGCGTCCGCTCAGAGCCCATCCTGTGAGAGCGCCAGCAAGCACAAAAGGGAAGCTCTGAATCACCCAGTAGAGCGCCCACCAAAAAATACTCGAAAGCAGATCTTCCGGAGGAAAAAAGACCTGCAAAGGCAGCAGCTCGGCAGCGTAAAAACATATCGGGATCGAAAGGCCGAGCCCCAGGCATCCCCACCGAAAAAAAGCCGTTCCGTGATGGGCAAACCATTGCTGAAAGCTCGACAGGACAACGCCGCCTATTCCGTATCCAAGCAATGCGCAACTAATAATAAGAAACGAAAAATGGTAGTAACGGGTAATCAAGAGGCAGCGCATCAGGCCTAATTGCCAGGCCAGAACCGCGGCCGAGACTACCAAGACGGACGGCAGGTAATACGTCTTGGAATCGCGATTCACGGGACGCGCTCCGGTAGTTTATAGCCATTCTCGAAGATAACCGCGAAATGCGCTGTTTCCCGCTGCATGTTATCCCCTCGCAAGTGGGAATCCATTCTTCCTTTCCTGGATACTGGATCGAGTCCGGCATGACAGATCAAGCGCTGCGCAGCTACTAATTGATCTTCTCTCAACCGTGACGGAGACTTTGAAGGTTATCATGTTCATGCTGCGGCGCGCCTGTGGAATTCTCGTTTTTCTTCGACAACTCAGATGCTTGCAGCGTCGCGCTGGTCCCTGCGCTCAATGGCTGAATCCATTGGCAGCGCAGCGAAGACGACCTGCAAAAAATATTGGAGCGCTGCCCGTCACGGACCTAATTCCCTTCACCTCCTCGAATCAAGGGGACGAAGCGTACGAGCGTCACCGTCTCTGACCGGCGCCGACCGTCAAGATCTTTTGACACGAGAAGGAGTCGCTGGGTCTCGAACGCGGCGCCCACCGGTATGATCATTTTGCCGTTAGGTTTTAATTGATCGAGCAGAGGCGGCGGAATGTGGAGCGCTGCGCATGTCACGATGATTCTGTCAAACGGGGCCTGTTCCGGCCAACCATAGTAACCGTCTCCTTGGCGGCATTTGACCTGAGAGTAGCCCAAATGCACGAGATTGTGGCTTGCAAACTCGTAGAGCGGTTTGAGGAGTTCAATGGTAAAAACGTTGTTCGTTATTTCAGCCAGGACTGCCGCTTGATACCCTGACCCAGTCCCGATCTCGAGCACCTTCATGCCTGGTTGGATATCCAAAGCCTGGGTCATGAGCGCCACGATGTATGGCTGGGAAATGGTTTGACCGTACCCGATGGGGACTGGGCTGTCAGCATAGGCGAGGCTTCTGCGGCTCTCGGGAATGAATAGATGCCGGGGAACTTTGCGCATGGCCTCGAGAACGCGCTGGTCGGTAATGGGTATCCTGCCAAGGCCCTTGAGTTGATTTTCCACCATGCCGCGGCGCTCTTCCAGCCGCTCGCCGAATCTTTCACGTAATTGGGCTTCAGCGTCGCTCGACGATCCCAAGACCTTGGGCGGCGTCCAGACGCATCCGAGGACAATAGCCGCGGCAACGACCAAAAACTTCACCCGGTAACTGGCCATGACCCGTCGTTCTCGATCTGTTCGATGATTACCGGCGTCTCCACATGACTGACGAGATCGCTTGGCTCGCAACCACACGTCCCTGGGACAACAGCCATGTTCCCTCGACGCAGTCAGGTAAGGATTTTATCCATGAGCAACGCGTCGTCACCCACCTCTTTGTAGTAATTTTTCCGAAAGCCAACCGCCTTGAATCCCATTTTTTTGTACAGGTTCCGCGCCGGATTGTTCCTTCTGCCTACGTCCAAGAGGATTCGTGTGAGGCCTTTTGCCCGACAGGCCGCCTCGAGAATCTTGAGTATCGCGCTTCCGACTCCCTGACGACGGTAATCGGGATGCACCGCGATGTTCAGTATATGGCATTCGTCCACAATCTCCCAGCAGCACAAATACCCCACTATGCGGCCGTCGAGTTCAAAGACCAGCGCCCGACTCAGCGGATTCGATATTTCGTCCATGAACATGTCTCGCGACCATGGCGCGCCGTAAGAGCTCTGTTCGATGAACAGGACCTGATCAAGATCAGGCGCGGTCATTTCCCGCGCAATCACGCCCTTCACGTTGGTCGCCATGCAAAAATCGGTATGGTTGTCAACGGCATCCAAGCAGGAACAGCGTACACATTGTTCCCACAAGACCGACAAAAAACAGGATGAGGCGCCTTTTTTCGTGGAGCCCCACCAGCATATCCGCGACCCCCACAAGAGGCGCCACGTAATAGGCGAGACCCGCACCTGAACAATCCTCGCGGGCAAGGCTGACAAGAGAAGCGGTATCAGCAAAAGGCCATAGAGAGTTGTGGTGAAAATGAGTAAAAAAGCCATGGAGAACCCAATGGCAAGGCCCAACAAAAAATATGCGAAGACCCGTCCCTCTTTGCCTTCTTTTTGAAGCGTTTCCACGCGCAGGGCTATCTTACCGGTGTAACGCCGCACTTGGGCGTCCAGCCTCGTCCCTACGTAGCAGACCGGGAATACAGCCAGGAAGGTGATGAACACCGCGGCACTCACATCCACCCGGACCGCCTGAACAACCCAGCTCGAAATCGCGGCCGCGGCGATTGCGCCAAAGGTGGAATCCGGACTTATGAAGCCCCCAATAGGAGGACGCCGCAGCCAGAGGAGTTCGAAGAGCACGCCGGTGGCAGCGCCGGCAGAGACATCGCCCAGGCACCACCCGAGGATGGGGGCGCATACGATTGGCCTGCTCACCATGACCTGGAGCACCTGGAACTTGTCCAGCCATATCAGGCCACCGACAACCCCTGCAAGGATCGCCGCGTTTAACATAAATCACCTGAAGTAAGTCACGCTTCAATTGCGATTACTAAATCATTATACCATTATTGCGCAGCGACGGTAGGCCTAGACAATATCGTGGTCCAAAAAAAATCGTTTGAGATCGAGCAGCTCATCCGGTTTTTCAAACGGCACAGTCTGAATAGTGACGCGGACGCCTTCCTCAATGATGCTGTTGAGATCCATGAGGCATTCCATGCTTACCATGACAGACCGCCCCAAGCAAACCGCTACTTCCCTGGACATCAGATTGCCAACGTTGAGGTGATCAAATTGCACGCCCGCTCGCATCAGCCGCAAGGCGTCCTTTGGGCGTTTCACGAGTACTATGCGACGAAGGCTGTTTCCGCGGTCATCTCGCAGGAGGGAGGCTACGGCATCGACGGTATCCACGATAAGGCCGACTGACAACGGGAGGGCGGACAGCATGATCATTTGTTGGAGGCTGTCTTGGGCGAGCGCATCATCGGCGATAATGAGTTCCTCTGCCTTGGTGACGGGTAACCAGCCTTCGATGATTTGGCCATGGATCAAGCGGTCATCGACGCGTACAAGCACTATCGGCATTCAGGAACCCCAAGATGTGTCGCCACAAAGCGCGTTCACCATCGTTACCTGTTGTTCTTCTTTGCCATCCGCTGACGAAGAACGTCTCCCGCGAGATATATGTTTTCCTTGCCGGCCTCGGAAGCCTCTTTTGCCAGCGATCTCACATCATGCGCCTCGCGTGAGTTCACTGCCTTTATGATCATCGGGAGATTGAGCCCCGTCACTACTTCCACTTTTCCCTCGGTCAAGAAAGACAGCGACAGGTTCGTGGGGGTGCCGCCGAAGAGATCCGTCAAGATGAGCACGCCGTCTCCATCGTCAATTTCTCGAATCACCTTGCCAAGGTTGTCCCGCAGAGCATCAGGTGCAGTTGATGGATCGACGCATAGCGCCACGACGCGTTCCTCTGAACTCAGACCAATCATTCGAGCCGTCTTGAGGAACTCATCCGCAAGCTCGCCATGCGTTAATACTAGGATTCCGATCATTCTCTTTTCACGCTCATTCCGGGCCTCGCTCACCACCCCGGATTTTTTCCTGCCGCGCCTGCATCCCTCGCATGCGGCTCTCGGCTATTGCAGAAGGGCAACTTTTCGTTACATTACAGGTCGGGCGACGCGCCCATTGTCAGGCTTGCCCGCGTTCAACCATTGCATTGTATCTGCGGCTCACGTATCGCAGCGGCTTGTGTTCACATGCGACTCAGGGGCTTTCCGAGCCGTTGTCTCTCTCGCTGCGGCGCCAGACGCCCTTAAGACGTCATTGACAGCTTCCTTTGACGCCTCGTGGCCGCTCGAATCTGTTCACAACGATATTGGGCTGCGCACGCCAAGCTCCCTGTGCCTTACCTCGACGCCATGGTAGCCCAACTTCCCAAACGTCTCTTTGAGATGTTCCGCAATGACCACCGACCGATGCCGTCCTCCTGTACACCCCACCGAAATGGTAAGGTACTGCTTCCCCTCTTTTATGTAAAGGGGTAACAGAAAAGCGAGCAGGTCGTCTAACTTTTGCAAAAATTGCTGAGTCGTTGCGTGCTCTAACACAAAGTCCCGCACCTCTTTGCTCAAGCCATCTTTTTGCTTTAATTCCTCCACGAAATGCGGATTTGGCAAAAAACGGACGTCAAAGATCAAATCAGATTCCAGGGGAATGCCTTTGCCAAACCCAAACGAATTCACCACGATTTTAGGGATGCCGGTTTCAGAGCGCTTGAACAAGCTTATGATCTCTTCCCTGAGTTGGTGAACCGTCATGTCAGACGTGTCGATCACCCAATCGGCGCGGTTCTTCACAGCTTCGAGTATGACTCTCTCCCTGCGGATCCCATCCAAGACATTCCCTTCCTGAGCCAAGGGGTGCTGCCGTCTTGTCTCGCTGTACCTCCGTATGAGCACCTCATCACGCGTGTCGAGAAACAACACCTCCAGGCTGAAGTTCTGGGACTGAAAAGAATCGAACACCGCAGATGGATGAGATATCAGTTGCCTTTGCCTCGCATCTATGACGAGCGCCAAATCTCTGAGGTCCGCTCCCCGTGAATCCGCCAGTTCCAGCAGCTTGGGGAGCAAATCCAGCGGGAGATTGTCCACGCAGAAAAAGCCGATATCCTCCAGGGCGCGTGCTACCGTGGACTTCCCAGAACCTGAGAGTCCGGTAATAATGACAAGTTTTCGTCTATTCACAGTCGAGAAGATCCTCTTTTGCTTTTTCCCAGCGCCTCGATGAATACCCGTTTACATCGCGCTTCGCAGCGTGCGCTCACGGCCCAGCGCGAGGCACGCCGCCTCTTGGATCAACCATAGCATGGGGAGAATGATTGATCAATTTATGGGCTGGGCGCGTTTTTTTGGAGTGAGAGGGCGCGAGGGAGATTGACACGGCGGTTTTCATATTATAATAGATATATTTGTATATTATATCGCCAGGAGTCGCCATGAAACGCCTCTTCCATCAAAGCTACGCTCACACGCTCCCTATGGTCATCGCCTTGGTCCTGCTCGCATCCACCGCGTTCTCGCAGACAACCGAACCCTCCAACAACGCCAACATCTCTCTCTATCCCCAGCCATACCAGCTCGGGAACATCGAGTTTCACACCCCTTCTGGGCAAACTATTTCCCTGAAGGATTACCAAGGCAAGGTAGTGATACTCCATTTTTGGTCAATTAACTGCCCAGCCTGCCGCATGGAAGAGCCCATGCTCGTGCAACTGAAGCAATCCATGGCGCCGAGAGGTCTTGAAATTCTCGCCGTGAATTTTGTGGATCCCCCCCAAGCCATCTCTCAATATGTCGCGGCAAAGCGACCGCCGTTTCCGGTGCTGCAGAAGGGCGCGAGCGGCTTCGATCTCAAGGTGGTACAAATGGGCGCCAAGACCACGGCTTTTGTGGTCAATCCTGCGCGAGAGGCCATACTCGAGGTTCCGGGTTTTCCCACAAATTACATTGTGGATTGTCGAGGCGGGGTCGTCGGTTACAGCGTGGGCGCTGCACGTTGGGACAGCCCCTATGCCTTGTCGCTCCTGCAAAAGCTGTTGAATCCGGCCAATGGGTGCCTTGTTGGCAGCCTTCCTGATGTTGCGCCCCGGCGCGTTTCCCTCCATTGGTCTCCGAATCGATGATGTTCAAAGAGGGCGCCGCACGGCGCTTTTTTCGCCGCATGGCTAATAAAACAGCGCCCCTCGCAGTCCGAATCTCGCCCGGGGCGCGCTCTCATTTTGATTTTCCCTTGACAATCCTCTTGCCTGCTGTTACTCGTAGCACTGAATAGAAGGCGCGTAGCTCAGGGGGAGAGCATCACCTTGACGCGGTGAGGGTCTGGGGTTCAAATCCCCACGCGCCTACCACCAGCAGCTTGCAGCGCGAATCTCGGCAAAAGAGGTGCAGCGTACAGAAGGAGGCGGAGTATATTAATGACGGCAAACGGGTTGCATTGGGCAGCCACTGAGAGAGATACGAACCAGCCAGCATGAAACCCACCATTGCGATTGAAATTGCCGGGGAAAAAAAGCAATTCACGCCTGGAGTAAGCCCCGAAGAAATCTTGAGGGAAATCACGGTACAAGTTGGGGACAGTCCTGTTGCCGCTGAGATGGACGGCGGCGCCATCGATCTCGCGGCGCCCATCACCACGTCCGGGAGACTCGCTTTTATCGGCGCGCATACACCCAAAGGGCTGGAGATAATCCGCCATTCCGCGGCGCATATCATGGCTCAAGCCGTCAAAGAGCTTTATCCGGACGTGAAGATCACTATTGGGCCAGCCATCGCCGACGGCTTCTACTACGACTTCGACAGCCCCAGGCCGTTCACCCCAGACGATCTCGAAAAAATAGAGAATCGAATGAAGGAGATCGTGAAGAGTCGGCTTCCGTTTCGTCGAATGGTGCTGCCCAAGGATCAGGCCATCCAATATTTTAGGGAAAAGGGCGAAGACTACAAGGTCGAATTGATCGAAGGCTTGGAAGGCTCCGAGGTGACCCTTTATAGCCAGGGCGAATTCACGGACTTGTGTCGAGGACCGCACATTCCGCACACGGGCTTTGTCAAAGCATTCAAACTCACCAAGGTGGCAGGGGCCTATTGGCGGGGCGATGAGCATAATCCCATGCTTCAAAGAATCTATGGGACCGCCTTCCCTACCAAAGAGGAACTCAAAAAGTATCTCGAAGTCCTCGAAGAGGCAAAAAAGCGGGATCATCGAAAATTGGGCCGAGAACTAGACTTGTTCTCCATCTCGGACGACGCAGGACCGGGTTTAGTGATATGGCATCCCAAAGGCGCGATGCTGAGATACCTTGTCGAGGAATTCGAGAGGACTGAGCATTTGAAACGCGGCTACCAGTTGGTGGTAGGCCCGCAAATCTTGAAAAGAGAGTTGTGGGAAAGGTCAGGTCATTTCGATCATTATCGAGAAAACATGTATTTCACCAAGGTGGACGACATTGACTACGGTATAAAGCCCATGAACTGCCTGGCCCACATGCTGATCTACAAATCAAAGGTGCGGTCCTACCGAGACCTACCGTTGCGATTTTTCGAGCTTGGGACAGTTCATCGCCACGAGAAGAGCGGCGTGCTGCATGGGCTCATGCGGGTGCGACAATTCACTCAGGACGACGCCCACATCCTGTGCACCCCCGAACAGCTCAATAATGAAATATTAGCCATTATCCAGTTTGTACGAGACGTAATGGGCATATTCGACTTCGAGTACACCATGGAGCTGAGCACTCGTCCTGAAAAATCCATTGGCTCCGACGAGGATTGGGATCGGGCAACCCGCGCCCTCGAGAATGCCCTGAGGGAGCAAAAAATCCCTTACGATATAAATGAGGGGGATGGCGCTTTCTATGGGCCGAAGATCGACATCAAACTCAGAGACGCTTTGTCACGTACGTGGCAGTGCGCGACGATCCAATGCGATTTTACCCTTCCGGAGAGATTTGGACTCACCTACACGGATTCGGACGGGGAGAGGAAAAGGCCGGTTATGATTCACCGGGTCGTCCTCGGCGCTATCGAGAGGTTCCTCGGGGTGCTCATCGAGCACTACGCCGGGGCCTTTCCCTTGTGGTTGGCGCCGGTGCAAGTGGTTGTCATGACCATAACCTCCCGTCAGGATTCCTATGCCGCAGAAGTGAGCGATTACCTACGCACAAAGGGATTCAGAGTAGAGACGGACCTGAGAAACGAAAAAATCGGACTCAAGATCAGGGAAGCTCGCACACAAAAGATCCCGTATATGGTCATTCTCGGCGACAAAGAAGTGGAAAATAGGTCGCTTGCGGTGAGAACGAGGGGCCAAGAGACCACTGTCCAGCATTCCTGGGAGTCTTTTGGACTCCTCCTCGAGAAACAGGTACGATCCCGTACCAACGCACCTTGAACCCTATCACGTAATCAGGAGGACAGAATGCATGAATAAGGGGCTGTTTCTATGAAAGGACGACCCAGGGCTACCACTGCCGCGGAACCTAAGGTCAGGGTGAACCAAAAGATTCGCGCTGCACAAGTTCGGGTCATTGCCCCTGACGGCGAACAACTCGGAATCCTAGACATTGCCGATGCTCTTCACAGGGCCGAAGAATTCGGCCTCGATCTCGTGGAAGTAGCGCCCAACGCCGATCCGCCGGTCTGCAAGATCATGGATTACGGCAAATACCGGTACGAGGAAAGCAAAAAAGAGCACGAGCGGAAGAAAAAACAGGCCACCGTGGTCGTCAAAGAAGTCAAACTGCGCCCCAAGACCGAGAGCCATGACCTGGCCCACAAAGTCCGAAATTTGAGAAACTTCTTGGACGAAAAATGCAAAGTGAAAGTGACGATTATGTTTCGAGGCCGGGAGATCACGCACCCGGAACAGGCGCGGTCTTTGATTGACAAGATGCTCGAGATGTTGGGCGATTCCGTTCTCGTTGAACAACCGGCCAAATTTGAAGGCCGGAACATGACTATGGTCATCGCTCCTAAATAAAATCAGCTTTTTTGCGGCATGCCGCAGTCGTGAAAGCGTGAGAGCCTTTTTCGACTCGCCCCCGGACAAGGCAAGGGGCCTTGTCTCGCATGCTTTCTTCTGCATGGGCATGTCAGCTTTTTCTTAAGTATAATTTCAAGTATGGCGCAGTCCTCCCGAGGAATGGATGAAATCCTCCTCCATCGAGATGCGCCATAATATGACATGCTCATTTGCCGACACTTTTTGCGAGTAGTCGCTTTGCCGTCTCAACAATTTTCAAAAAACAGCATCAGGGATGATCTCTCACTCGAGCGTTCCGCGCTGAACTATGCTCGGATGATCGAGTTGCTTGTGGCCGCGGTATTTCTGTTTCTCTTCTTTTCTGCAATGTCCTTTGTATTCCTCCGACCAGCCCTTCAAGAGGGGAGAGCCAATGTGCAGCGCGAGTGGAACGAGTTCCTTTCTGAGATGAGGGCGCGGAATGACATGCTCCCCGGGTTGCTCGAGACAGTGAAGATGTTTCAACCTTTTTTTTCAAAGACCGCGGCCAAGATGCTAGAGGCAAAGGCCGTCATAAAACGCTCTCGCGACCCTGACGTGATTATGGCGTCCGTCGATCAGCTCGATGTGGACATCAAGACTTTGGAAACGCTGGTCCACAGCAATCCAGAGATGCTTCAGCATCCAACGTTTTTGCGCCAATGGGACCTCTTCTTGAAAAAAAACAGCAAGGTAAGCTTGACGCGGACTCGCTACAACAGCAGTGTGCAAACATACAATGATTTGATTGAGGTATTTCCCCAGAGCATTTTTGCCTCGATGTTCGGTTACGTCCGGGCTGCCGCGTACCCTCCGCCTCCCAGCATCACTGAATGAGGCCGCTCCTCTATTACGGCGCACGCAGAAAGGCTTTTCTTCGCACGCATCGATCATGCTGGAGATTGTACAGTTTGAAGAGGTAACCCAGATACGCATGTGTTCCAACGCCCAGGGGAGTCTGCGCTACTGGGTCTCGGCATACCTCATCGACGGCCTCTTGATCGATACCGGGGCCGCATATTCGGCAACCAGTCTGCTCGAATACCTCACCGCCCAGAAATTAGAACTCATCGTGAACAGCCACCACCACGAAGATCACATCGGCGGAAATCGACTCCTCCAGGATGCCTTTAATATCCCCTTGTACGCCCATCCCCTTGCCATTCCGTTCATAGAGCGGCCGCCCGCGCTTTCCGAGTATCGTGAGAGGCTTTGGGGGACTCCGCAACCATCGTTTCCTCAGCCAATTCACCGTGAAATCCGTACCAGCAAGCATTCTTTCGAGGTGATCGACGCGCCAGGGCATTGCCGGGGCCATGTCTGCATCGTGGAACGAGACAAGGGATGGGTATTTTCTGGCGACCTTTATATCGGACAGACGCCTCGAACCGCGTCGCCTGAAAACGACATCGGGCAGATGTTGGCATCCATGAAGAAACTCTGCGAACTCCCCATGGAGAGGCTTATACTGTTCACTTCCTTGAGAACCATCGAGAGGAACGGGAGAGAGCGATTGTCGCGTTGCATGGACTGGCATCTCGAGCTCGCGTCACGGGCGTATGAGATGAAGCGCCAAGGTCGCAAGATCGACGAGATCGTTCAAGCGCTTTTTGGCGGCGAGAGCGTCTTTGCAGGCATGACAGGAGGGCTGTACACGTCTCGGCAGCTCGTCTCGCAGCTTTTGCAATACTGGTCGACGCGGGCTGATCTTTAACGACCCTGATTGTCGAGGCGACGCCACGCTTCGTGGATGAGCTTGTCTGGTCGATTTCCTCTCCGGCCGATGAGGGAAAGGAACCTTTCGATCACGTCATCGCCGAGCTCCTTTATTTCATCATCGGTCATGCCGGCCACGGGCATAACGCCTCCCGCCATTTCTCGATGGCCACCTGCCGACCCTACTTTTCCCACGAGCTTCCTGAGCATCACCCCTGCTTTGTATTTCCGAGACTTCGAGCGCAGAGACAGAACCAGCACGCTTCCCACAAGTCCCATACAAAGCGACCAGCTCACATGATCGATCCTGAGAAGCACGTCCGCGAGTTCCGGGACAATGGCTTCTGACTCCACTGCGCCAATGTACGATACCGCGACGTCCTTGTAGATGACGGCGCTCGCCAAGCCTTTACAGTAGTCCTCGAAATATGACTGGGGCAACGGGGGCTTTTCTATCCATCCCAGGACTCGGGGATTGGTGAGGGGAGAAAGAAAGGAAAAAGCTCGGAAATCAGACTTGCATGACGTCCGCACCAACGAGCCGGTATCTGTCTTGAGTCCATACAGCAAGGCGTTGGCGACCGATCTCGTAGGCGTAAGCCCCGCTGCCACAAGGTATTCCGTGATGATGGTGGAAGTGGACCCGTACAGGGGTCTCACGTCATGAAAAGGGGAGCGTTGCGTCGCCCGCCTCAAAGGATGGTGATCGATCACAATGAGCGGGACGATATCTCTCGACAAAATCAAGTTGTTGCCGGTAGCGGGTTGCGCATCTATCAAGGCCAGCGCGTCGGTAGGCGCGTCCTTGATTCGCTCCAAAGGGAGCAGCTTGATTCGCAGCCTCTTGACCATGGCCTTGTTTTCAGCCCTCGTGATAACGCCTCCATAGCGGATAAAAGATCGGACCCCAAATTTTTTTGCCAAGAGATAATCAAATGCATAGGCGCTTGCAATGGTATCGGGATCAGGATTGTTGTGACAAAGGATGGTGATGCGAGACGCCGATTGGTTCCGCAGACACTCCTCGAGTTCATGCACCTTTTCAGCAGATCGACTCAGATCCCATTTTGAAGAAATCATTTCTCCCAGCCAGCTAATGCCGTGTCGTCGTCCGACGTCATGTCCTCAGCGAAAGACGCTGTCATCTTCCGCACCACTCGCTCATTCAACACCATGCCGCGGATGACGCCCTTTGACCTGGCATATCGGTTTTCTATAAAGGCGTCCAGCCATAGGTCTCTCTTGTTGGTGAATCCCATGACGCCCACGAAGGTAAGGGTTTCTCCTGGAGGCGCCATGGTATTGAGATCCGGGAATTCCGTACCAGTCAGTATGGGGACGAGCCTTCTATCTTTGAGGAGCTTCATGATCATAAAGGTGCCGAGTTGCGCGACCGCTTCCATTTGTAGATGACCCCCGAAGAGCGGCATCCCCACAAAATGGTCTCTCAAAATAGGATTTGTCTCGGGAGACGGCACCGTGTATTTTCCAAACCCCATCAGGCCATTGCGGAAACCGCCGGCCTCCATAATCACCTTGTCGAGAAAGAGAAAGTTTGCGCCATACATCTTCAGGGTCTGGCGAATTTCTTCCTTGTCGTACTCTACCCAGCGCCGCCTGAGGACTGCTGGGGCCGTCCGAGGTGGTCGCGGCGGGGCGCAAGGAACTTCGCTTTGTCTCACAAAGTGATGACAGAACACCTGACGCACGTCGCCTGCATTGAACTTATTGCCCGCGAGGAATTCCCTCGCGAGGATGACCCCGCTGCCTTCTCTCACAAATTCCGAAATAATTTCGACTGCCTTCCTCAACACTGGGAACGTTCCATCTTTGCGCATGCGAGCAAAAAGCTCTTGCACCATGTTCCACAGCCGAGCCGAATCTTGTGAGCTTGCGATGGTCGCCCATTCTGCGTGAAGGTATGACCTGAGAGAATCCAGCACGCCGCTCCATCCAGCCAATGCAGCCAAAGACGACTCCATGCGCTGAAAGGATTCCCCCATGTCCAGCGGCGCATCATCGGCAATGTCCTTCATCTGCAGGTAGTTATACACGATTGCCAATTCAATGCCCGTGAAAAATTGAGAGGATTGCGTCCACGCCTCAGGCAAGGCAACTACGAGAGTTCTTTTGCCTTCTCGCGCCAATCGAGCAGCAATGTATTCCAGATGCCTCTTGGTGTCTGAAATAAAATAGGGCAATTCCCCGCGATAGGTCAGCGCGACATATTGCGTCTGATCGTCGCAGACGTCTTGGAGTCCTGCGATCGTATCTTGGAAAGAGATTGCATTCACGTAATAGACGTTCTTTCTCACGAGCGTGGCCATGTCGGAGAACGTCTGCTTACCCCTGAGAATGTCGCCCACGGCCTTCATCACCGACGGCTGCCGCGGGAATCCCCCCGCGACCGCGTGCACCACCGCATCGAGCCTATCTACCCCTCGCGCCTTGAGGTATTGCCCAATCTCCCGGCAGCGCTCTTGCACTGCAGCCCGCTTATCCGCATCATACCGCAAAGGGATCTCCACCAGAGAAATCCCCAGGTCCTGAAAGAACGCCGCCTCACGAGGCTCTTCAGGATTTAGTGTGGTGCCGAACACCGTGGCGCCCCCGCGAACAGCCGCTTTCGCTATCCCCTCGCCATAGCCCCCCGCACGCGCGCCTATGATCAGTATATGCCTGTTCTTTAACATAAGACTCATCCTCAATGGTTTTCACACATTATGCGAAAGTTACACTCTTTACGCGCCTCAGTCAAATTGAAAGCCCTAGACGCTGCGCGGGCTTTGCGCGGGTTCTACGATGACTTGGATTTACACTTCCCAAAATACGTTCCTTGACGAGGCAACGCGCCCCTCCCCGAGGTTTCGCGGAACGCGTTTGACTACGGTCGTTTTTCTAAAAATATCCAGAGATCACTGTGTACTATGGCTCGAAATTTCTGTCGAACTCCCATGACAAGAGGAGACAACGGGAGATGAAAATACCGTTCTGAAAAGAACTATGGCGTTTTCAGGTAAAATGACAAAGAGAAAAGCCCCAAAATGGAGCGTCGCTTCGTGGAATTCGTGATTCATTCGGGGAACCGCTCTACGCCTACATGCGATACCGCCGGCAAGGGCCTCGTGTTATTGCAAGGAGCGGCGAACGACCAAGCGCCGGCGGCTTATCTCAAGCGAGCAGATACGCCGACGACGCATTCGCGTTTTGCTTCGAGAGCTGCTATACTACCCTCAGCATCGCGTGGCAACCCGCCCCCCTATCACAGAAGCTCTCTCATGCGAGGTTTTCCCTATGACTTGGGAAGAAGAAAAAATGGATCTTGGCCGCCAAATCCTGGCGTTTCTTTATCAGGCCGGCATGATCAAAACGTTTTATCGCGACAAACCGTCAGGCTGGACGCTTATTTCAGGGCTTTACAGTCCCCTGTACATCCAGCTCCGCCCGATTCTGTCCTATCCTCATGGATTTCGGCTCATTTGCCAAGCCATGGGCCGCTTACTCCAAGAAGAGGCGGCAGACATAAACAAGGCCGTCGGCATTGCTATGGCGGGCATTCCCCTCGTGGCAGGCATGGCCATTGCCGCCAACATGCCAGCGGCCTTCACTCGCAAGCTCGAAGGAGTCAAGAATATTGAGATGCTTCAAAAAACCATCTCATCTTATGGAGAGCATGCGCTTGTGGAAGGAGAAATTGTCCCGGGGGACCGGCTCGCGCTCATCGACGATCTCGTGACGCGTTTCGACAGCAAACTTATTGCCTTGGAGCAAGTCAGACATGAGTTGACCAGGCGAAGCATCCCCAACGTTGTGTGCTCCGTCGTCGCCGTGGTCATTGACCGAGAACAAGGCGGCGAGGAGGCAGCTAAAAAGCTTGGCGTGAATTTACTGCGATTGATCCCATTCAAATCCGCGGGCATTCACACGCTCAAGGAATTCATGCATCCCATGGAATGGGACGTCATTAACCGTTACCTCGAGGATCCAGCGGCGTTTCAGGATAAGGAGGTGCAGCGGGATATCGAGCGGCTGTGCGTCTCCCGCTCGTGACGCCCCGGCTCAGGAAGTAGCCGTAAACCAAAGCTGCTGCGGCCCCCTCCCTAGTCGTCGAAAAGGATGCTCAGAACGGCGACCGCCTCAATATACTCTGATCCCGCGACGGCCCCACTGAAACGAGCGTCACCGGCACGCCGGAAAGATGCTCTATGGTCTCCACATAGTCACGAGCATTTTTGGGCAGGTCGTCAAAGGACCGACACTGATCCAGAGGCTCATCCCACCCTTTGACTTCCCTGTATTTGGGAACCGCCGCGGCAAAATCTTCTGTATGGGCAGGGATCCTGTCCATAGTCACGCCGTTTATCTCATAGCCGGTGCAGACAAGCAGCGGCGAAATGCCTGTCAACACATCCATTTTGGTCAAAGCGATGCCCGTGAGCCCGTTGAGCCGTACGCTATGGTTCACGACCACCATATCAAGCCAGCCGCACCGTCGGGGTCTGCCGGTCGTCGCCCCGTATTCTACCCCTCGAGCGCGTATCTCGTCGCCAAGCTCATCCTTGAGTTCCGTGGGGAAGCCGCCCTCTCCGACTCGGGTGGTGTACGCTTTTACGACGCCCCATACGCCCTTGATGCTCGATGGGCTGACGCCGGCCCCGCAACTCACGTTCCCTGACACGACGTTGGAAGACGTCACGTATGGATATGTCCCATGATCGATGTCGAGCAGAGTGCCTTGCGCGCCCTCGAAAAGTATCCTGCTGCCGCTGGAAATTTTCGTAAAGAGGACCTGAGACGTATCTGTCACGTGCGGTTCAAGCTGCTTGCCGTAGTCGAGATATTCTTCCGCGACTGCATCTGGATCCAAAGGGTCCCTGCCAAACCGATGCTGGATCAAGAAATTCTTTTCCTCCAAGGCCATGCGAACTTTTGTTCGCAGCTCGTCCGGTCTCAGCAGGTCGCATATACGAATTCCCATGCGGGATGCTTTGTCTTCGTAAGCCGGACCGATGCCGCGTCCCGTGGTCCCTATCTTTTTTCCCGCGAGGAGTTCTTCTCGACCCACATCGATCATTTTGTGGTACGGCATGATAACGTGCGCCCGATCCGAGATCAGCAACTGGCTGTCGTTGAGGAAATGGCCCCTGCTGCGCAGCGAAGCCTTCTCTTCGAGCAGGACCGATGGATCGATCACCACGCCATTGGCAATGATGTTGAGCGTTTCAGGATACAATATCCCGGACGGGATAAGATGGACGATTACTTGTTCCCCTGCAACTTTCAGCGTGTGACCGGCATTGTTGCCGCCTTGAAAGCGAACGACTACCTCTGCTCTGCTGGTGAGGAGATCGACGATTTTTCCTTTCCCTTCATCACCCCATTGGGTTCCCAAAATCACAAGAGTACTCAAAATATGTTACCTTTCTCGCGTATTACAGATGAACACGTCCTCCGCAAGCGTTCGAGCGGCCTCACGTCGCGCGCATTATCCGACTACCAGTCAAGCGTCACCTGCCTCACTCGAACAATTCCTTCGATCCTTTCGATCATTGCCAGGACGGCTGTCGGCGCGGGAACGTCAATGTTGATGATGGACATTGCCATACCGCCCGGGCGATCCCGCGAGAGGTTCATCTGACCTATATTGATACCGTTGGCTGCGAGCGCGCCGGAGACCCCTGCCACAACCCCCGGAATATCTCGATTCATCACGACCAACATGGGTCCGGCTGGAACTGCTTCCGTCACAAAACTGTCAATCCCGACGATGCGCGGTTCGTCTCCGACTCGTTGAATCAGCGCGCCAAGCGCCCTGACTTGCTCTCCTTGTGCATTGCGCGCGGCGACGCCCAGGTCCGCTCCCAACTGAATGGGCTCCTGAGTCCTGGTTTCCAATATCTTTATCCCTCTGTCTTCGGCTATCACCCGCGCATTCACCGGGTTGACTTCCGCGCCTTCGTATTGCACCAGGAGGCCCACGAGCGCCGAGTTGGTAAGAGGCGCGACGTCCGACCAGGAGGTCAGTTCACCCAAATACTCGACTTGCATCTCTGCCACGCCGCCTGTGAGCAAGCCGCCGACGAATTCCCCGAGCCTCTTGGCAAGATCCGTGTACGCGCCGATTTTCCGGTTCGCAGTAGGGTCTGCGCAAGGCGCATTGACCGCGTTTCTTACCACCCCATCCCTGAGATAAGCCACAACCTGTTCGGCAATCGCTACCGCGACGGTGATTTGCGCTTCGCTGGTGGAAGCGCCAAGGTGCGGCGTCGCAACCACGCGAGGATGCATGACAAGCGGATGCTGGCCAGGCGGTTTCATCGTAAAATCATCCAGGGCAGCGCCCGCGACCTTTCCCGACTCGAGCGCCTCGAGCAAGGCGTCTTCATCCAAGATGCCTCCTCGAGCGCAGTTCACGATGAAGACGCCGTCTTTCATCATGCGAAAAGCCTCGGCCCCCACAAGACCTCTCGTGGATTCATTCAGCGGCGTGTGAACGGTAATCACGTCCGACTTGCGATATATTTCTTCCAAAGACGCCGGCTTCGCTCCGATTTGGGAAATTGCCTCCGGGGTTCTCGCGGGATCATAGGCTAAGACAGACATTTTGAGGCCTCGTATAGCCCGTCTCGCGACGATGCTCCCGATTTTACCGAGCCCTATCACTCCGAGGACCTTGCCGGCCATTTCACGCCCTTGGAACTTCTTCTTCTCCCATTTGCCCGATTTCATCGAGGCCACGGCTTGGGGAATGTGTCTGTGCACGGCCATGATCATCGCAATGGTCAGTTCGGCCGCTGATTCAGAATTCCCGCCTGGGGTGTTCATCACCACGATTCCCCGCCGCGTCGCTTCTTGAATATCGACGTTGTCCAGACCTGTACCAGCCCTCCCGATGACCTTTAATTTTTTCGCATTCTGAAGGACGTCCTTGGTCACTCTCGTATCGCTTCTGATTACCAATCCATCATAGTCGGCAATCGCAGCCCTCAGGACCTCCGGCGCAAGACCCGGACGGACGTCCACGGTAAAATCTGCCTGGGACGCGAAATACTCCACGCCCTTTTGGTGCAGGTTGTCAGAGACGAGAATGCGATGCGTCATGGGAAGCCTCCCTCGACAGGTATCAACCGTTCTTTTTCTCAAACTCTTTCATGAAATCCACCAGGGCCTGGACCGCCTCCATACCGACTGCATTGTAAAGAGATGCCCTGCAACCGCCCACTGATCGATGTCCTTTCAGTCCTCCAAGCCCTTGCTTTTGCGCCTCGGCCACGAACTTCTTCTCGAGATCCTCGTTAGGCAGACGGAAAGTCACGTTCATGAGGGACCTGCTGTCCACGTCAGCAGTTCCTTGGTAAAACCCGCTCTGATCGATTGCGCCGTAGAGCAACGCCGCCTTTTCTTTGTTCACCTTCTCTATCGCGGCAAGCCCACCCACTGTATCCTCGAGCCATTTCAAAACGAGCTGCACCATGTAGATCGCGAAACATGGTGGGGTGTTGTACAAGGAATTCTTTTCCGCATGGGTCGTGTAACGGAACATGGTGGGTATGTCATCCGGGACGCGCGCCAGCATGTCGTCTCTGATAATGACCAGCGTCACGCCGGCAGGCCCGAGATTCTTCTGGGCGCCTGCGTAAATAAGCCCAAAGGGCCGCGGGTCGAAGACCCGGGACAGGATATCCGAAGACATGTCAGACACCAATGGAACGTTCCCTGCATCTGGGAAGGTCTGCCACTGCGTTCCTTTGATGGTGTTGTTGGAGGTGATGTGCAGGTACGCCGCTCCTTCGGTCACCTGGAATGTCTTGGGAATGTACTTGAAATCTCTGTCTTTGCTCGATGCGATCACCTTGTGAGGCTTCTGTAGGATTTCAGCCTCTTTGATGGCTTTCGTCGCCCATGTCCCTGTGTTGATGTAATCGGCCGAGGCTCCGGGAGGGATGAGATTCATGGGGACCATGGCGAATTGTGTGCTCGCGCCCCCTTGGAGAAAAAGGACCTTGAAATTGTCGCCCAGCGTGAGCAACCTCTTGATTCTGGCCACCGCGTCGTTGAGTATGTCCTCGAACAGCGCAGACCGGTGACTGATCTCCATCACCGACATGCCAGACCCTTTGAAATCGACAAACTCCTCCCGTGCCTCCTCCAGAACTGGCAACGGAAGCGCGGCTGGCCCTGGATTGAAGTTGAAAATCCGAGACGCCATTGCTCCATCCCTCCTCATAAGATTCTTTCCCGTTGAGTCTTTTCCGTGATTCGTTCACACTAGCTTACAATCGAGCCATTTTCAATACAATTTTACGCCCTCGCCCTGTTCCTGACAAAACATACCGCTGGGGAGGCAAGACAGGCAAAACACAATTTTCGTCCCAAAGGCTCAGGAACCTGCGCGGCCTTCGGCAAAGGGGTCGAAGAGTTTGATATCTTTCATCGCGCCAAAGGGACAAGCGAGGCCGCACATGCCGCACGCCACGCATTTTTCCACTTCAAAGACGACCTTCATCTCGGGGGCCTCGATGCGCAGGGCGCCAGTAGGGCAAAGGCCGGTGCACGCGCCGCAATGTGTGCACTTTTCATCTTCCCTCCAGACCTTGTCAGCAAGCATTTCTACAACGACCTGGTGGGCTTCCAGGAACTTGATGCCTTCGTCGATGGCCGACTCCGAGCCCCTGAGTTCAAGAAGAATGCGTCCTTCTCTGCGGGGCAATATCTTGGCCTCGAGAATGTTGAAGACAAGATCAAAGTCCTTGGCCAGACGGTAAATCACCGGCTTATACATGATGCTTGACTTGAAGATCAATAATACATTTTTGGATGCCATAGTCTCTTCCTCGCGGCTTGAACCTTTGCCACAAGCCAAATAATTTCCCTCGATCTCACGGCGATACCGGAGTTAATTCGATGTCTCCCAATGCGGCCATTTTGTCATGGAGCACGGCCAGCGCAGCCGTGACGCCCGGTATTGTCATAGCCCATTCAACTCCCTTGCGGAGATCCGCATACCCTTGAATACGATTCCCCAATGCAGTCGCCGCCGCGTCTGCAAGGGCCGCGTCGTATGAGACCACCACCGCGGCGTCCGCCCTGCCAAACGACCGCGAGGGCCCTACTGTCGCGGACGACGTACAGATTCCCACCGGCAAACCAGTCGGCTCGATCTTCAACCCGAGTCTATTGCTAAATGGGGAGGCGCCGGCGAAAAGACCGCAGACGAATGGCGTGTCCACCCGGGCAAATATGTCTCCGCCATTTTCAATGATGATCTCTGGGGACAGGGCCAATAAAGCCCTCCCGACGAATTCTGCAACCGCGCCCGCCACTGCAGCCATGGGACCGACGCCTGCCTTGATCGCCGCCCTAATCATCCGCATCGGTGCAGGACTGTCTCGCGGGTCTTCTTCAAGAGGCGTGAGGCTGGAAAGAAACTCTGGCCGCCGGGCAATCGCCGCCTCTATTTGACCCCGACATTCCCGGACCAATTCTTCGGTCTCTCGTTCAAGCCGACGGAGCGCCTTCACGTACAGGTCAGTGGTCTCCACCGTGACGCGAAACGTGCAAAAACGGCCTGCATCGCGGTAATCCCGATACGTCCTCGGCTGGTATTCTAAGACGATGTTCCCCAGCAACTCTTTGCCTCCTATGATACCGAAGGCAACGTGTCTTGCGGCTCCCCGAGGAGAAAACGCCCGGACTCGATCCATTCCTTGAGGATCGCCGCAATCTCGAGCGCCTTGGAATAACTGGACAGGGGAGACGAGGTGACTTTCTTGCCGTTGACCTCCACTTCTCCCGTCTTCAATTGACTGCAGGTGAGATATGCGAGTGGATGGCCTTTGCCCTGGGGATAGTCCAGCCCATAATCCACCACGGGGATGAGTATGTCGTCATCGGAGACCCCTGTAAATCGAGCCATTTCTTCGTCCAGGATGGGAATCGGGATCCCGATGCCGACGCACAGGGAGCATCCATAGCCGATGATAGAAGCGCCCCTGAGAAAGCTTGGGGACATGTGTTTCAAGTCCCCGCGCACCGCAAGAGTCCCCGCGCCGCCCATGACAACGCCGTTTGGCGACCGCTCTACGTGGGGATTGTGTTGGGTGCCAGGCCCTATGACGTACCCAACGCCGCCGCCCAAAAAAATCCTCGTGCCAACGCCTATGGTGCGATAATAGGGATCGTTCAAGAGAGGGCTCAATTGACCTGCGGTCGAGTACGTGCAGTTGGAAGCCTCCGGCCGCAACACCCCCATATACGTGTAAATGGTCTTTTGGGACAAGTTGATGGCGCAATTGTAATTCTGATAGCAGTTTCGCGGGCTCAAAAGAAACGCGTCCACAAAGTCATCGAGTCGCATCTTTGCTTCGTGCGACCTGTTGGGATAGCAATCAGTGCCGTACGAAGACGCCTGCAACAAGACTTCCCTCCCGGCGACGAGGTCTTCGATCACATGTCCGCCCCCATACCGAAAACGCCCAGGAAAAACCTTGTTGAGCGGATCGTCCTCCCGAGTCTGGGTCGCGCCAATGTAGCAGTCCACCGCGGCGACCCCCGCATAGGCTTCGACGCCGTTGATATACACCTTGCTCGCGCGAATGCGTGGGGTGGTATGCCCAAAATTCAGGAACGCGCCCGACGAGCACATGATGCCGAACGTTCCGGTGGTCACCACGTCCACTTTTCGCGCGGCTTCTACTGGCCCATGGTCCCGAACGATATGCGTCATCTGGTCCGCGGTCACCACCACGGCCTTCCCCTCTTTGATCTTCCTGTTAATTTCGGCAAACGTCTTCTGAACGCGCGTTTCAGCCATCCCTACCTCCTGCCGTCTGCGCCCGCTTGTCCCCTCGTCGCTATCCCCGCTCAGCCGCGGATTTGCTTGGAACAGGGGCTGCTCTGGAATGAATCAGCGCAACCCTCCCCCGTTCCAAGAACTGTCCACAATTCAGCGCAGCAAACCAGGCGCGCCATACACCGCGCTCTCTCCCAAAGATTCTTCTATCCTCAAAAGCTGGTTGTACTTTGCAATTCTGTCGGTCCGCGACGCGGAGCCCGTCTTGATTTGACCCGTGCCTATCCCCACCACGAAATCTGCAATGGTCGTGTCTTCCGTTTCTCCGCTCCGATGGGATACCACGCACGTGTACCCATTGTTGCGGGCGAGGTTCACCGTCTCGAGGGTTTCACTGAGCGTTCCGATCTGGTTGAGTTTGATGAGAATCGAGTTTGCCACGCCCATGTCTATGCCCTTTTGCAGCAGCTCGATGTTCGTGACGAATATGTCGTCTCCCACGATCTGTATTTTCTTTCCCAACCGTTCCGTAAGCAGTTTCCAGCCGTCCCAGTCGTCTTCAGCCAAGCCATCCTCCAGGCTTATGATGGGATATTTCTTGATCAGGCTCTCGTAAAAACCAATCATCTCTTCTGAGGTCTTCTTTGACGATTCAGCCGCCAAGTTGTAATACCCATCCTTGTAGAATGAGTTCGCCGCCGAATCCAACCCCAGGAACACGTCCTTGCCCGCCTGGTAGCCAGACTCTCGGATGCCGAGCATAATGAGTTCGAGGGCTTCTTCGTTGGAATCGAGGTTTGGCGCAAATCCCCCTTCGTCCCCAACGGACGTACTCAGTCCCTTTGCCTTGAGAACCTTTTTCAAGGTATGAAAGATTTCCGCTCCCATGCGCAGCCCTTCTCGGAAGCACGATGCGCCGAGGGGAACGATCATGAACTCTTGGATATCCACATTGTTGTCTGCGTGGGCTCCGCCGTTGAGTATGTTCATCATCGGTACGGGCAGACGATTCGCGCCGACGCCGCCGATGTAACGATACAAAGGGACGCCGAGTTCCACTGCGCACGCCTTCGCCGCGGCCACGCTCACCCCAAGTATCGCGTTCGCCCCTAGTTTGCTCTTGTTCTTTGTGCCGTCGAGTTCAATCAACGCAGCGTCAAGGGCTTTTTGATCGAAGGCGTCCATCCCCACTACGGTAGGGCGAATCTCTTGCATCACATTCTCGACTGCCTTAAGGACTCCTTTCCCCCCGTAACGCTTTGGGTCGCCGTCCCGCAGTTCCACGGCTTCCTTTTCTCCTGTGGAGGCGCCGGAAGGTATCGCAGCCGTTCCCACTGCCCCGCCATCCAGCATCACGTCAACCTCGATCGTTGGATTGCCTCGAGAATCCAAGATTTCTCTTGCCCTTACATCAGCAATGTCGAATACCATCTTGACCTCCTCTGAACCGAGCTTGTCTCATGCATGCGCCCGTCATACCTCAACTCCTACCATACTCCCCGAACGAACTATATTCAACGATTTCTTCGTGGACAGTCCCTCGCGCCGGTCGCGTTTTCGTCGCGTCCTTGAAGCCCCAGCCGTTCTGACGGCGATTGCAGGCCACTGCATAGCGAGGAAAGAATCGTTTGCTCGTCGGGGTCCGGAATGTTACTATGTTTTTCTTCATTCGACGCAGACTGCATGCGCATGCAGATCGGCTCTCGCCGCGGAGTCTTCCGCGTCCCGGGCTTACAGATGCGCAAGCCGCGTACAGGGGAGGATCTTTCGATGGACAAGGCCAAGATTCTTGTGATCGGCGGCGCGGGCTATGTGGGCTCCCACTTTGCCCTATTCGCCTCCAACCAAGGCTATGACGTCACGGTAATGGACAACCTGTCCACGGGGCATCGCGGCGCAATACGGGCTCATCGTTTCGTCCATCTTGACCTCCTGGACAAGGCCGGCCTCGAAGCGCATCTCTCCGATCATCACTACGACGGGATTTTTCACTTTGCGGCGAGCTGTCTTGTGGGCGAATCAGTAGAAAAGCCGTCTCTGTATTATAAAAACAACGTGATTGCCGCATTTACGATGCTCGAGGCCATGCGGGCTACCGGCCATAACAAGTTGGTCTTTTCTTCAACCTGCGCAGTCTATGGGGTCCCAGAACGCCTGCCCATCTCAGAAGACCATCCCAAGAATCCCATTTCGCCGTATGGACGCAGCAAATTGGCCATCGAATGGATGCTCGAAGACTACCAACGCGCCTATGGCATACGGTCCGCTGCCTTGCGGTATTTCAATGCCGCGGGATGCGAGCCTGCCTTTGACCTGGGCGAGGATCACGATCCGGAGACGCACCTCATACCCAACGTGGCGCGGTATGCGCTGGGCCTCCAGAGCGAACTGACCATCTTTGGAGACGATTACCCGACCCCTGATGGTACCTGTATCCGAGATTACATTCACGTCACAGACCTTGCCCAGGCGCATCTCAAGGCCTTGCAGATGCTGGAGAAGGAGCCCCTGTTGCAGGTCAACTTGGGGACCGGGACGGGTTTGTCAAACAAACAAGTGGTGGACGCCGTGGCCAAGGTCTCCGGCCGCGCCATTCGCCCAAAAATCGGACCCCGGCGCCCGGGAGATCCGCCAGAGCTCGTGGCAGACCCGCGTCTTGCAAAGGATATACTCGACTGGACGCCCCAACGCTCCGATATCGACGCAATAGCCGCTGAAGTCCTCCAATGGCTTTCCAAACATCCCAAGGGATACGAGTGTTGACGAGCAACGCCGATCAATAGATCATAACGAGGATTTGCGCGTCTCTGGTCTCAGACGCAGCCGCATGAACAGGAGTAAAACCAATATGAAGGATTTTTTCTATCCATCTTCCGTAGCCGTGATCGGCGTGTCAACGGTTCCCTCGAACCTCGGCAAGGAAATTGCCCGAAACCTGTTGGAATTTCAGTTTAACGGTATTGTCCATCTCGTAGGCCTGGACGGAGGCGTTATCTTCGGAAGAAAAATCCACCCGCGGCTCGAGGAAATAGAAGATCCCATCGACCTGGCGATTATTTTGACCCCAGCAAAGACCGTCCCCTCCATCCTGGAAGCGTGCGGCAAAAAGGGCATTCGGCGAGTGATCATCGAAAGCGGCGGTTTCGGGGAGTTCAGCGACGCTGGACGGGACTTGCAGGCCCAACTGCGGAAGATCGCGAGCCAGTACGGCATCCGCTTCATCGGCCCAAACTGCATTGGGCTCATCAACGCGTCCAACGGATTAGCGACGCCGTTTCCCACATTGCGCAACGTATTTCGAAAAGGCGGCGTCGGCATTGTGGCACAAAGCGGCGGAGTGGCCTTGAGTTTCCTCAACATGTTCGACAGCGAGCAGCTCGGATACAGCAAGTTTGCCAGTATAGGCAACAAATTGGACGTGGATGAGAGCGACCTTGTGGAATACCTGATCGAGGACCCCGAAACCAAGGTGATCTGCCTATATGTCGAATCCATCAAGGACGGGCGGCGTTTCGCCGAGTTGGGGCGCAGATCGCCCAAACCCATCGTGGTTCACAAGGCCAACATCGGGGCTCTCAGCCGGATCATAGCCCAGTCGCACACTGAAGCGCTGGCCAACGACGATCAAGTCGTCGATGCAGCGCTCCACCAAGTGGGCGTCGCCCGATTCCGTGACATGCAGTCTTACCTGGATTTTGTGAAGATCCTCCAGCTCCCTCCCATGACCGGAAGAAACCTCGCCATCGTGTCCCGATCAGGCGGCCACGCGGTCATAGCCGCTGATGCGGCCTACACCTATGGCTTCACTCTGCCCGCGCCCAGCCCCGACCTCTTGCAGGAAATTAGAAAACACATGAGGGCAGACGTCATCAAACTCACCAACCCTCTGGACCTTGGCGATCTCTTCGATTTTGACGTGTACGCCAAGATTATTCGCCGCATCCTCCAAGAGGATGCGTACGACGGCGTGCTGCTCGTCCACACGTATTTTGCGGCCATTGAAGGCGCGTCCTCCCGGCGGTTGCTGCGCTCTGCCGCGGCCATGGCCCACGAATACGGCAAACCAGTCGCCCTGTGCGTGGCCACGGAACCCTATGAGGTTTCGAACCTTCACAAAGAGCTCGAGTTCCCCATCTTCTTGAGTCCTGAACGGGCTGTGCGCGCCTTAGACGCCGCGCTCCGTCATGAACAGAGGCGGCGCTTCGTGGCAAGACAACATGAATACGCCTCGCCAAATCCACCGCCCCAAAGGCCTGCCATCCGAGAATATTTGGACGCGTGCCTTGCGCAGCGGCGCTCTCCGCTCCTCCATGAGGCGCTGCGCATCATCGCGCACGCCGGGTTTGCCACGCCAGCCATGGCCGTGCTCAAACGCGTCGATGAATTGGAGGATGTCTGCAAAACCATAGAAGGCCCGTACGCAGTAAAGGCTATCTCCCCCCACATCTCACATAAGTCCGATCGAGGCGCGGTCATGCTGAACCTCGAAAATGCAGTGTCCTTGGAGCGCGCATGCCGGGCGATGTTTGACCGTTTCGCGGCCATGGACTCCCGCGACGCCTTCAGAATCCTCGTTCAGAAAATGGTCCCTCGACAAGTGGACGCGTATGAATTGATTGTCGGCGGCAAACGCGATCCGCAGTTCGGCCCAATGGCCCTCCTGGGACATGGAGGCCTGTTTGTGGAAATCTTTGCCAAAGGCGTGCTGCGGATGGCGCCGGTCACCTGGGCCGACGTGGATGAAATGATCGACGAATTGCCCGGCTCGGAAATACTCTCCGGCGTCAGGGGCAGACCGGCCGTGGATCGCCTTGCCTTGAGGGATGCAATCGTAAGGGTCGCGGATCTCATGACGCACTTTCCTGAAATCCAATCTATCGATATAAATCCTCTTATCGTTTCGCCTGGGGGCGCGGTTGCGGTGGACGCGCGCATCTTCCTTCATTCAGGAGATCAATAGCGCGCTGCCGCTAGCGTCGGCTCGCCAGAACGATTTCGAGAACTACGCACCAAGGACCGCCAATGATTCATCGCATAGAGGTTTGTCTTAAAAAACTCGTACCCGACCCAATGGGTCGCAAAGTGGCGACACGCGCTGCGCTGCACTTGGACATACATCCCCAGGATGTACGCGTCGCAGATGCATATCTCATCGAACGGGATATGAGCCCTGAGGAACTCTATCTCATCGCAACTGAGGTATTCCAAGACCCAGTCATTCACGACGCAGCCATAGATGAACCGCTCTCTGTGGAATACGATTGGGCTATCGAGGTGGGATTCAAGCCGGGCGTCACCGACAACGTGGCCCGCACCGCTCGGGAAGCCATACAACGCACCCTCGACTGTTCCTTCTCGCAAGACGAAGGCGTCTATTCCCGCAAGATATATTTCATCACAGGGGCCATCCCGCGCAGCCAAGTCGAATCTCTCGCCCGGGATATGCTCGCCAATGATCTCATCCAGACCTGGCGCGTATTTCAGCGAGGCGAAGATCGGTTTCTTCGCGTTGCGCCTCGGGTCGCCCAACAAGCCCGCGCAGTGATAAGACGGATATCATTGGAAGTATCGCCTGAGCAACTCATCGCGCTCAGCAAAGAAGGCGTGCTCGCGCTCAGTCTGGACGAGATGATCGCGATACGGGATTTTTTTCGCGGCCCAGAGTTTCAACAAACGCGTCAGCGTGTCGGGCTGGGCCCAGAGATCACGGATTGCGAGCTGGAAGTGCTGGCTCAGACATGGTCAGAGCATTGCAAGCACAAGATCTTCAATGCCGTGATCGACTATTGGGACGGCGCGAGCAGGACGGAAATCCAGGGTTTGTTTCCCACGTATATCCAGGGCGCCACGGAATCGATACGGCGCCGCCTGGGAGAGAATGACTATTGCCTGTCGGTCTTTCGAGACAACGCCGGCGTCATTCGCTTCGACGACGACTGGAACCTCGTGATGAAGGTGGAGACGCACAATTCTCCTTCGGCGCTCGACCCGTACGGCGGGGCGTTGACCGGCATTGTCGGCGTCAACCGGGATCCCTTCGGGACTGGTTTGGGCGCGGCGTTGATTTTCAATACCGATGTGTTTTGTTTTGCGCCGCCTGACTTCACTGGGACGTTGCCTCCGCGTCTTCTCCATCCCCGGCGCATCCTCGAAGGCGTGCGAGAAGGCGTCGAGCACGGCGGCAACAAGAGCGGCATCCCCACGGTCAACGGCGCGGTGGTCTTCGACGAACGCTATCTGGGGAAACCCCTGGTCTATTGCGGCACCGCAGGGATCATGCCCGCGCGGATCCACGGCAAGCCAGCCCACATCAAGCAGGCGCGTCCTGGGGATCACATCATCATGACCGGCGGCCGGATCGGAAAGGACGGCATTCATGGCGCAACCTTTTCATCGGAAGAACTCCACGAAGGTTCGCCGGTCAGCGCAGTCCAAATAGGGGACCCTATCACCCAAAAAAGGATGACCGATTTTCTCCTGGTCGCCAGGGACCGCGGCCTCTATACATCCATCACCGATAACGGCGCCGGCGGCCTTTCTTCCTCGGTAGGAGAAATGGCTCGTGAAGCGGGCGGCGCCCGGTTGTTCATCCATCGAGCGCCCTTGAAATATCACGGGTTGCAGCCATGGGAGGTCTTGCTCTCCGAGGCTCAAGAGCGCATGACCGTCGCAGTCCCCCCTGAAAAAGTGACGGCATTCCTCGAACTCGCCCGTCAGATGGACGTCGAAGCCACAGACCTCGGGGAATTTACGGACGACGGATTCTTTTCGGTGTGGTGGGAAAAAGAACCCGCCGTGTTATTGCCCCTGGATTTTCTCCATAACGGTCTGCCCCAGATGAGGCTCGAAGCTCGATGGCAGCAGCCCGTCCATGAGGAGCCCACGTTCGACTGCCCCGACGACCTTACGGCGGCGTTGAAGCAGCTCCTCATGCGATGGAACATTTGCTCCAAAGAGTTTTTCGTTCGGCAATACGATCACGAAGTGCAGGCAGGGACAATCATCAAACCTCTCGTCGGAGAAGAGGAGGACGGACCGGCCGACGCCGCGGTGATCTGCCCGATTGCCGGGCGGTTCAGAGGCGTGGCGATCGGGTGCGGCATCGCGCCGCGATACTCGGACATCGATACCTATTGGATGATGGCCGCAGTCATCGACGAAGCCATGAGGAACATCGTCGCCGTGGGCGCCGACCCCGATCAAACAGCCGGCCTCGACAACTTCTGCTGGTGCGATCCTGTGCAGTCGGAAAAAACTCCTGACGGCCATTACAAATTGGCGCAGCTCGTCAGGGCCAACCAGGCCTTGTACGACATCACCACCGCGTACGGCATACCCTGCATTTCCGGCAAAGATAGCATGAAAAACGATTACCACATCGGGGACACCAAAATATCCATACCCCCTACCGTGCTCTTTACCGCGCTGGGCATCGTTCCAGACATCCGGCGATCTGTGTCATCGGATTTCAAAGCGCCCGAGGATGACATTTACCTCCTGGGCGTCACCTCCGACGAAACAGGAGGCTCCGAATACTTTGCCCAAAAAGGATATGTAGGAAACAAAGTCCCCAAGGTGGCAAATCCGCGCTCGGTCATCTCGTATTACCGTCAACTGCACCTGGCTATGCGGGAGGGACTCGTCGCTTCGTGCCACGATCTCTCGGACGGCGGCCTCGGAATAGCCCTTGCGGAAAGCGCCTTTGCGGGTGGATTTGGGGCTGAGGTCGCGCTCTCGGACATGCCGCTGGCCCGCGTCGCAAGGAACGACGTGGCGCTCTTTTCGGAAAGCCCCTCCCGGTTCCTCATCACCATACACCCAGAGAACAGACCCCGGTTTGAGTCAGCGATGGCAGGGAGCCCCCTGAGTCGTATCGGCAAGGTCGTTCGAGACGAAACGATTATCGTGAGGGGATTGAACAACAACGATGTCGTGGTCCGCGCCAATATACGGGAACTCAAGGCCGCGTGGCAGCGGCCGCTTGGCCGGTGAGGCGCCGCCACACGCAGCCTGTCCTGCGCGCAGAGTCGGTCGACGCCAACCATGAGCAGCCTTGAATCCTTGAGCGACGAAGAGCTTCTGCAGGCCGCGCTGGAGGGTTCACACGCCCATTTCGACGCGCTGGTCGATCGGTACGCCCCCTCCATCTATCGCCTCGCGTACGGCATCACAGGACGGCATCAAGACGCAGAAGACATCGTGCAAGAGACGTTTCTCAGAGTTTATGACCATCTGGATCAATACGCGGCGACGCGCGGCTCCGTCAAAACGTGGCTGTTCACCATTGCGCGCAACCAAAGCATCAACGTCTTCAGCTCTATAAAGCGAAGCATGGCGCGGTTCTTGTCAGACCAATCATCAGACCAAGAGCGCGGCAATCCCCTGGACGCGCATCCCTCATCTCCCCACACGGACGCGGAGCGGCAGCTCAGCGCCCAGCAGGAGCTGGACCGAGTGCAGCGCGCACTCGCCAAGCTGCCTCAAAGGCAGCGAACCGCGCTCTTGCTGAAGGCGCAAGAAGCACTGAGCTACGAGGAGATTGCCCAGGTCATGGGAACATCTGTATCATCAGTGGAATCGCTGATTTTTCGAGCCAGACAGAGGATCATGGAGACTCTCGGGGATGAGTGACGACAATTCCGATTTATGGAGAAATATCGCGAGATCTTGGCTATTCGCTGGTATAATGAAGTGGAGGCAAAGGCCATGAGCTGTCAAAAATACCAAAAAAATTTGTCAGCGCTCCTTGACGGCGAACTGAGAGGAAGGGACAAGGATAGGCTTGAAGCCCACCTCAAGTCCTGTGAGCAGTGCGCTCAGATGCGGCGACGGATGAGCATCGCCACTGACCGCGTCAGACACGCCGGGGCCTACGCGGTGAACGAGAAGGCCCTGACCACCCGGATCAAGGCGCGCATCGCCTCTCACGCCGCTGGCCCCAGCGCAGGGGAACGCAGTCTCCTCCTGTGGAGGCGCGTACCCGTCTTTGCGCTCCTTCTGCTGATCGCTATCGGGATGGGCAACTTTGCCGGCCGGTCGCTCGTGGATGTCCTGTTCCCAACCGCTGAGGATCCCCTCGTCGAGGCGCAGGTCTTGGAAAATGGCAGTTCATTTGGGGATGTGTTCATGGACCTGACCGCCGGGTCGTCCGGGCAGAGGAATGACCGATGAAATCAGTCGCCTGGAAGGCTATCCTTGTGTTTTCCCTCGCCCTGAACGTCGCGGTGGCCGGCACGGTAGGCTGGCGTTTGTGGCGCGCTCAACAATGGCTGGGAGACGCGGGACCCGCCGGACCATCTGCGCTCTTCTCCGGCGAAGCCAAACACTCGCTCCAGGCCTCCGACGCCCCATTTTCACGCAGGGAGATCCAGGAAAAGCGGAGGCTCATCCAGGAGAAGAAAAGCGAGATATTGGATATGATCGCCGCGCATCCGGGAGACCTCAGCCCTGTGCAGCAACACATCGATGAACTCGTCAATTTACAAAGGCAAATGGAGACCGCGGCCCTGGCTCGCATCAGCAAAATAATGGCCCAACTTCCCGATGAAAAGCGCCAGCAGTTCCTCGCCATGCTGAAGAACAGGGCGTGTCGAGGTCCCGGCATGATGGGACCGTGCGGCGCCGGCCGTATGGGACCCAAAGACCGCCCCATGGGCCCGAATCGCCTTTTCAAGCCGCCTGCCCAAGAGTGACCTGCCGCGCTTCGCGTTCAACGCCTTGAGGCGTCAGAAGAACATCGGCCGTCTGGAGCGCTGAAGCCCTGCTTCAGCATCCCTCTGCTACCAACGCCCCTATGGTCGTTGCCAAAAATTGCGGCCGAGATTTTCGCTGCGCGCGCCATGACAACATAATTAAGGTAGGACCGCCGGTTACCCGACGGCCCCCTCGCAGATCCCGGCGTGCGGGATTTCC
>JBMFOE010000002.1:0-140536 GCA_049969795.1 Desulfomonilaceae bacterium | reverse complement strand
CAGGTGATCACGGTGGAACTCACTCCGCGGGAGATCATTTCTGAGATGATCGGCGAGGTAAAGCCGGAATTCAAAATCAATATCTCGAGCCAGATTACAGCGAACATCATCAAGTTCGATATACGCGCCGGCGCGAGAGTCAAAAAAGGCCAGGAACTGATCTTGTTGGATGATAGGGACGTTCAAGCTCGCTTGGAACAAACAAAAGAGTCCCTTGCCCGCGCGATAGCCGATCTGGATTACGCGCGGTCCGTGGATACTCGATCAACGGCTCTCCTCGCTCAAAAGGCCATTTCTCAGTTGCAGTACGACCAGGATCATTCCAAGTTCCTGCAGGCCCAGGCGGAGGTCAAACGTCTGCGCCAGGCGCTGCAAGAAGCCCACGTCTCGCTGAGTTATACACGGATTCTCAGCCCCGTGGATGGCGTCGTCATAGACCGTTTAGCCGAAGTGGGAGATCTTGCCACGCCCGGGAAGCCGCTGCTCACCATGTTTGATCCGCGACATCTGTGGCTCCAAGCGAGCGTTCGGGAAGACAAGGCGCTCCTGCTCGAGCTGGGCAAGGAATACACGGTGCGAGTAGATGCTTTGGACCTCGAGATAAAAGGCCCCCTTGTGGAGATTGTCCCGTCCGCCGACGCCTTGGCCAGAACCGTTTATGCGCGTGTGCGATTGCCTATGAACGATCAGCTTTACCCGGGCATGTTTGGCAGATTGCTGCTGCCCACTGGCAGGACCGAGGATGTGCTTATCCCCCAGCGCGCCATTCGCAGGGTAGGGCAACTGGACATGGTGGATGTCAAGACGCCAAAGGGGCTGGAACAGAGGGCCGTCGTCGTGGGTCGCTGCTTCCCGTCAGAAAAGAAGGTTGAGATACTGTGCGGACTGAAACCGGGAGAGATGGTGATGTTACAACCGACATCGGGAGAGCGCCTCCCATGAACGAGCAGAAGCACAACATCACGAACCGCATCGTCAAGACATTCCTTGAATCGAATATCTCGCTTGTACTGATCCTGCTGGCCATCGTTGCGGGGCTCATCGCTTTGCAGGCTACTCCCCGCGAGGAAGAGCCTCAGATTATCATTCCCGCAGCCGATATTTACGTGAACTTTCCGGGCCGGTCGGCCGAGCAAGTTGAGCAGGTTATCTCGTCGCGCCTTGAAAGATATCTCGCTCAGATAGATGGCGTCGAGTATGTCTATTCTCGATCCATGCCAGGATTAGCCATCGTCTCTGTGCGGTTCTACGTCGGTCAAGATCGTATTGGAAGCTTGGTCAAGCTTAAAAAATGGCTCGACCAAAACCTCGACAAGATTCCTCCAGGCGTCACCGGGTGGGTGTTGAAGCCGGTGGAGACCGATGACGTACCCATCGTGACGTTTACTTTCACGAGTCCTACCGCGTCGGTCTATCAATTGCGTCGCGTGGCCGAAGAAGTCCTGGATCGCCTCCAAGGCGTGCCAAAGGTGGGCATTACCTCCATTGTCGGCGGAGAACCGAGGCAGCTCCTGGTAAGGCCGCATCCCGAACGCATGGCTGGCTTCCATATGACGCCCCTGGAAATAAAACAGGCTATACAAGGCGCCAACGCGAACCAGCAGGCTGGGAGCTATACGCGTATTGACGAGGAAATCAAAGTCGAGAGCGGTTTATTCGTCCGCGACAAGAAAGACCTGGAAAATCTCATTGTAGGGGTCAACGAATTCGGCAGCGCCGCCCGACCTATCTATCTCAGGGATGTGGCAGACGTGACTGACGGTCCGGGCGAAGTGACCACGTATGTTCGTTTCAGCCATGGGCCTGCGTGGAACAAACAAAAGGATCGAGAAGCCGCGGGCTCTCCGGCGGCAATCGCGATCAACGCCCCTCCTCAACCGGCGTTTCAGCAGCCCGCGGTCACCATTGCCCTGGCCAAGCAAAAGGATTCCAACAACGTTACTGTCGCCAGAGACATCATTGCGGAGTTTGAGAAGATCAAGGGGACGGTGGTTCCCTCTGACATGTCGGTGTCCATCACCCGTAATTACGGAGTCACCGCCAACGCCAAGGTCAACGAACTCGTCGAAGGGCTGGCCGTCGGCATCGTGGTGGTGATATGTTTGCTGACCATTGGGCTCGGGTTCAGCGACTCTCTTGTCGTGGCGGTTGCTGTCCCGTGCGTTTTCGGATTCACCCTGATCATCAATTACTGGCTCGGGTTTTCCATCAACAGGGTCACTCTTTTTGCCCTCACGGTTTCGCTGGGCTTGCTGGTGGATGATCCCATCGTTGACGTGGAAAATATTCGCCGACACTTCGACCTTAGAGGTAAGGCGACGCGAGAAATCGTACTCGAGGCGGTGAACGAAATCCGGCCGCCTTTGATTGCTGCGACCATCGCGGTCATCATCTCTTTTCTGCCTCTATTCTTCGTGACGGAAGAGATGCACGATTATCTCCGTCCCATGGCCGTGAACGTACCCGTGACCATGTTGATGTCAATGATGATCTCGTTCACCGTCACTCCATGGCTGGCCTTCCACGTTATGCGAAGGCGATACGACAAAGCCGCGGTTCCGCCGCCGGCCAACGCCGAAGCAGGTCATGAAGAGGATGTGACAAAAACCCGCATATATGGTTTTGTCCGTCCTCTCCTGGAGCCTCTTTTACGCAGCCGACGGTATTCGTATGTCTTCCTTGCCATGGTGGTCATCGCGTTTCTGGGGAGCATCCTACTGGTTCTGACGAGGAAGGTCGAGGTCAAACAGTTGCCGTTCGATAATAAAGACGAACTGCTGCTGGTGCTCGACATGCCCTTTGGTACAACGCTGGAACGCACCGACGCAGCCGCTCGGGCCTTCGAGCGCTACCTTCGGACGGTCCCTGAAGTGACAGATTTTGAGACCTACGTGGGAACCCATTCGCCTGTGGATTTCAACGGATTGTCGAGGAAATATTTTTTGCGCGATTTGCCGAACAAAGCTGACATAAGGGTCAACCTCATTCACAAAACTCAGCGGAGTACAGCGAGTCATGAGCTAGCCCTTCGGCTGCGCAATGATCTCACAGAAATTGCCAAGACGCACGGCGTGAAATTCAAACTGGTGGAGCTGCCGGCTGGTCCCCCCGTGATGGCGACGGTTGTCGCGGCGGTGTATGGTCAACCTGACCAGCGCTACGAAGAATTGATGGCTGCCGCTCAAAGGGTGAAACAAAGACTCGCCAAAGAGCCAGGGGTGGTGGATATAGATGATTCAATCGACGAAGACCAGGTAAAGTACCAATTCGTGGTGGATAAGGCAAAGGCCGCGGCGCATGGCGTGTCCACCGCTGATATAGCAGCCACCGTACGGCTCGCGCTCGGCGGCGACGATATAGGGATTCTTGATTCCCCGCGAGATCGATCGCCCGTTCCCATTACTCTGTGGATATCTCGGGCTGAAAGGTCAGGTCTCAGGGACCTGTCCCAAATCTATGTGCGAGGACAATCAGGCATACGGTTGCCCATTGAAGAGCTCGGGCATTGGGAAAAAAGGCTCGAGGACAAGACCATCTATCACCGGGACCTCAAAAGGGTGGTGTATGTCCTCGCCGAAATGGCTGGCCGACCGCCGGTGGAAACCATCCTCGATGTCCGGGCGGATCAGGTCACGCCTGAAAAATGGCGTTCCCTCTCCCCGGCTGAACGGGACGCCCCTCCTCGACCACTTTCCCAGCGTTCCATGTTTCGCAAGGGAGGAGGACAGCCGTGGGCAGTCCCCGAGGGTATCAGCGTTGCGTGGTGGGATGAAGGCGAGATGCGTTTGACCATCAACATCTTTCGGGACCTCGGCAAGGGCTTTGCCGGTGCCCTGCTCATGATCTATATCGTGCTGAGTTATCAAACCGGTTCTTTTCTTTTACCAGTCGTTGTCATGCTTGCAATACCTCTCATGGTAATAGGAGTCTTCCCCGGCTTCTGGCTGCTCAATCTCCTGGATGCCCACCCCGTTGGAGGCTACCCGGACCCCTTTTTCTTTTCGTCGCCCGCGATGATCGGCGTCATCGCCCTCTCCGGCATTGTGACTCGAAACTCGATCATCATCGTGGATTTTACCCATTTGGCGCTTGCCAAGGGTCGTACGCTCGTGCAAGCCCTCGTAGAGAGCTGTGCAGTGCGGCTGCGTCCTATTCTCCTGACGGCCGGCGCAGCCATGTTGGGGGCATGGCCTATCACGATGGACAGCGTCTTTGCCGGCCTCGCATGGGCCTTGATTTTCGGCCTGATTGCCTCAACCCTGTTCAGTCTTTTGGTCATACCCATTGCATACAACCTCATCTTTGCAAACAAGCCCGGCCACGGTTTGCCGCAAAAGATGCTGGAAAAGGAATCCACCACTGATTGAAACGACGTGAAGACGATTGAAAAATGCCCGCGGTTACTGAGCGGTCTCTGGCGCCAAAAAAGAGGCTATTGAAGCCTGACGAGTCGAATGCTCGTCATTGGCGCGGAGCGAGCCTCCAGCGAGGTGGGCGCGCGACTGCGAAACCATTGCCTTCGGGTCAAGATCTCTCGCTGCGCTCGAAATGACAGAGACCAAAGCGCCTAGAAACAGCGCCGCCTCGTCGAATTCGTGATTTATTCTGGGAACCGATAGAGATTCCACTCTTTCATGGAGGCCGCTTTTTATTCATCCAGCGCGAGCAGCCGGATAATTTTTCTGATTTGTTCTCGTCCGCCGTCAGAAATATCGGTGATTTTGAATCCTGCGATAGGCTCTCCCGCGGCATTTTTTGAGGCCCATTTGCATTCCGCTTCGAAACTGAACGGAAACACGTGCCCGTAATAGTCTGGCTGGACCACGAATTCTTTCTTATCGCCGGGCTCTGCTTCGATTCCCCTTATGCGAAGCCCCTCCTCCGAGATATCCACCACCTGGCCTTCTGTGAGAAGGTTGTCCGTGTCGTAGATTGGAAGCGGCACATAGACGAAGTACCTCGGGTACTTGCGCCTGTTCTTCGGCGAGCTCCCTTCTTCCAATTGGACGATCACGCTGTTCGCTTCCTCTTCGCTGATGGCGCGGCCGTTCACCAGGGTTCGCAGCATGTTTCGCAGCGTGTTTGGCGTGACATTGTATTTGATCATCAATTCTTTTGCCGTCATTCCGGACCTTAGGTCGGCCGCTATCTCTTTGGCCTTTATGATGCGTTTTGAACCCATGGGACGTTCAGCGAACTTCAAGCCTCTTCTCTGTGATGGGGCGTCATCGCGGCGCGCCGAATTATAGCGCGGCGCAGTTTTTTTTCCCAGCATTTCTTTGCGGTAATGACGCCGCAGGGAATCGCAATGATGAGAGGCAACCCTACCTGTCAGCCCTCGAGCTGCGTGATAAAGAAATAGACGGCAAATACGGTCATCACGATGCCGTAGAGAAGCATCACGGTCTTGGATTTTGTTCTAATATCGAGTTTCGCTCCCACGTAGGACAAGGGAATGGCGCCAATGGCCATGAAGGCCATGATCCTCAGGTCCACATGTCCCAAATGGTACTGTATCACACTACCCGGCACTGACATGACGATCACGGTCAACAGCGACGTGGCGATTGCTTCCTTTATCCTGAGACGAAAAAAAATCACGTATGCGGGCACGAGAAATATGCCTCCTCCATTGGCAAGAAGACCGGCCAAAATACCTATGGGAAAGACAACCGCCATCACGAAAGCCGCAGACGGCGTGCGAGAAGGTTTTTCGACCGCGAACGCCTTTTCCGTCAACTCTTTAACGATGAAATCGATGCCCACGAAGAACAACACGACGGCCGTGAGAAGCATAAGCGCCTTCCCAGAAACGACTGCCGTGAGATAAGAGCCCACGACTATACCAGGCGCGCCGGCAAGTACGCTGTACAACGCGATCCTGAAATTCACGAGATGCTGCCTCTCAAACGCCACGGACGCAATCGCAGCTTTGAGCACCGCCAACGGCAGAGGCGTGGCTAAGGCCAATAGAGGCGGAAGACCGAGAAACAGCCTCAGCGCAGGCGTATCGATGCTGCTCCCACCTATTCCGAAATAGGCTGAGAGAAAACCTGTCACGCAACCGACAACGATTGCTCCAATTTCCATGGACGACCCCTCAAACAACAGCGTGAATCGAACTGAAAAATGGGCCGGTTATAGGCCCGCGTCTATTCTTGTTCTCAAAATGCGTCGCGTGTCTTCGTCGCTTCCCTCCCAATAACGCGCCCGATCCCTTTTTGTCGTTGCGAGGAGCGGAAAACGACGCAGCAACCTCTTCTCATATAAATCGCGTAGAGCCGCTTTTGTCAAGTTCGCGGCTTGCTGCGTGAGATGTTACAAAGCAAGGGTTTCCTGTAATTGAGGCGTGCCTTGCAGCCATCTCGGCTGCCGCCCTTTACCCGCGCACGCTGAGGCCCCGCGCCTCCGCGACAACTACGCGGTTTCTTGCCATAGGCAGGGGGTCCGCCTCAGCGCCCATGACACGTGGGTTTTCCCTTTCCTGGACGGACGTCAGCAGAACGCAACTTTAGATGGGCGGTAAGCCAGAGACGTCAAAGCCATGGTCTTTGTAGCCGGTATGAATATGACCCAGGTATTTCTTGGAAGGATTCTCTCTATCCGTTAACCGGTCAGGATTGGCAATATAAATATGCCCCAGCCACGTCTTCCCCTTTTGGGCGCTGAACGGAATGCCTAGCCTGACATAGTGAGATGGTTTCCCTTCGTACGTGTCCAACGTGCGTAGTTGTTCCATCGAGATCAGATACGCGACAAACGGGCATTTGGAGTCATTTCCGACATAGACGACATTTGCATAGGATCCCCCCTTATCAGCCCTCTTGTTGAATACCAGCCTATATCCCTCGAGATACCCTTTCTCGGTCTTCATGGGGTCGTGGCCGATCCTTCCCTTCAGCCTTGCACGGCTCATATTCGAGCCGTAGGCGATGTACCATTGTTCTTCACACGAGGTCTCCAACAGGTATCTACGGTAATCCCCGCATTCGATCCGTTTCCTCGGGTCAACCCTGCCATTGTAAAAGTATGCAAAGGCTTGATGCTTCCAGCCGTCGCTCAAAGCGACGACGCTGACCTCCTCTCGGACGTAAAGAGACCCTGCTGGATTGTTCTGACGAAACCCCTCGATGGCGTCCAGACGCCGCAGCTCATTATCACTCGCTTCGTACAGCTCGCCGAACACCGGGCTATCGCCCTTTAAGATTGCAGGAAACGAACCGAGGTCGTACAGCATCCCTTCGGTCAAAGCGTGCCCAAGAAACCTTGCATGATCGAGGGCTTGGCTCCTCTCCATGCCCCTCAGCAATGTGCCATAGACAAAGACCTTCACCACCATAGCGCCTCAGAGCGGTTCTCAAAATTTCTCAGAGATTGCTTCGCCTGGCTCGCAATGGCACCTGGACGCTTTTTTGTCATTACGAGGCGCCGAAGGCGACGTGGCAATCTCAGTTTTGTACGTTTTGTTAAAAATATCAAGGAAATCCGACATTACTTTCGAGAACTTTTATAGACGTTGTTGGGAATTTCAGCATCTTCCGCGGCAACGCAGCTCATTGCTCCCACAGAAATTTTACATGGGGTAAAAATCGTTTTTACAAGCTCTTGCTGGTGAAAAACTCGTCAACTTTTTTCCTCTATTTGCGATCAACGGGAGCGGAAACAATATAAAACAAAGAACACGGCTGCCTGATGGCAACCTACTGTTCTTGTTTGTGTTGGTTGGCACGCCCGACAGGATTCGAACCTGTGACCTACGGATTAGAAGTCCGTTGCTCTATCCAACTGAGCTACGGGCGCACGCCTCATCGATGACGATAAGCCCCTGACCATTTGTGTGTACCATACAAACCTCGCAAGGACTGCCCTGAAAAGCCGTTCTCGCAACGAGCCGCAGCGTATCGTCCTTGTTGTGGCAATGTCGTCATGCAGTAAACCGAGTTTCGCGGCTCCTGGGCGCCCGGGCAATAATATGCCGCCGCGCTCTGCGGCCGCCGCGGCTATCCACTATCAAGGAAAGTACAGTCATCTGGGATCAATTCGCGGCAACAGCCGTCGCCGCTATACCCCAACTCCCCTCACAATACTAGCCTGCAGCTTCAAAATCAAGGCCGACTATCTCTTCATATACAGAATATACAGTATGAGCGACGCTTTCCCAGCTCATATCCGTCTTGTTTTTGCGATAGCCGGCGGCGCCCATCGATTGAGCCCATGAGGGATTTTCCAAGATCTTCATCATGGCGTCGGCCAGTTCTCGGGGGTTCTGAGGCTCCACCAGCAGGCCGGTCCGATGATCTTCCACCTGCTCTGGCAGGGCGCCTACTTTGGTAGCGATCACCGGTCGGGAACACGCGTACGCGACCGACACAATCCCTGATTGCGTGGCCTCTACATAAGGCGTCACCACCGCCATGGACTGCTGACAAAGCTCGGCAATTTCCTCGTCAGCCAAAAACTTGTCCATGAGCACGATGCGGCCGTCATCTCCGGCGGCGTCCCGATATTTCCCGGCGCCTTCGCCGGCTATTACGATTTCCACGTCTTGGGGAAGAAATTTCGCCGCGTGGATAAGGGTGTCGATCCCCTTATACGGCCTTATACGTCCCCAAAACAGGAACATTCGGCGCTGCTGGACGCCCGGTTTGAGGTATTTCTCGTAAAAGTCATAGGCGCCATGGGGGATTGCGACAAGCTTTTTCGCCTCGAAGCCGTTCTGCGCAGCCATGGCAAGGTTATATTGGTAGTGAACGAAGATGCGGGCGCTGCATCTCCCAAGAATTCTCGTGCTGATTTTTTTTCTTAGGCTGTCTCCGAGGTGCGGTATCGGATCATGCAGGGTCCACACGAGCCTTTGTCTATTCAAGAATGGGAGCAAGCCCACGAGCCAGATGTTTTCGTTGGTGAAATGAACGATATCGGGCCGCTCGCCCCGTATCTGTGCGACCAACATAGGATAAAGCGCGGCGTATAACGGGGTCTTCATGATGTTCCTTCTCGTGAAATCTTCAGGAACCATCACCTCCAGCAGGCGTACCCCGCTGCTGATGCCTCGGTAGGCGCGTTGGGGTTTGCGAGGCAAGGCCAGGGTCACGTCGCACTTGGCGGCCAAGGCGTTGGCCAGCGCCACTGCGTAATATAGCATGCCGCCTTTGCCGTAAAAATTAACGATCGAGACCTTCACGGGCCAGCCTTTCGTAAAGCAGCGTCATCTTTTGGGCTGCGATGTCCCAGTCGTATTTCGCCTCGACCGTTTTCCTGGCATGCTCTGCAATGCTGCGGTAGAGCTTGCGATCTCGAATGAGGGATGCGACGGCCGCGGCAAACGCGGTGGGATCGTCGGCTTGGAGAAAATCCTTGCCCGGCTCGAGTTCCAGGCCTTCTGCCCCTTTTTGGGTGGAGACAACCGGCCGGCCCAGGGCCATGGCCTCGAGTATCTTGAGCCTGCTGCCGCTGCCCCCTCGCAAGGGCGCCACCGCCACGGCCGCCCGTCGATAGTACGGCAGTACGTCAGGCGCGTCCGCATGAACCTCGACGCCGTCTGACATGAGCTGCGTCACGCTGCCGGATGGATTGCGTCCGACCAAAAGGACCTTCGCATTCACGTGAAACTCTTTGATACGAGGCAGAATCTCCTTGCAAAACCAGAACGCCGCGTCCTGGTTCGGGAGGTAGTCAAACGCTCCTACGAATATCGCCACCGGATCGTGAACAGGGCTCAGAGGCCTGAGCAAGGCCGTGTCCACACCATTCTCCACGATTTCTATTGGCGGGAGCGTCTGCTCTTTTGCCAACAGTCTGTTCTTGTCTTCCTGCGACATAACCACCAGGGCTGACATACTCTTGTCCACCGCTGGTTCGTAGCGGGACATCTTTTTCCATTCCAGCCACCAGAATGTCTTGGCGACCGAGCCCTTTGCCAAGCGATAACTCTGATATGCCAGGTCCGCGTCGAGATTGTGTTTGGTCAACACGCTTGGGGGCCGCATGTCATGAGGTATGGCTCGTACATATTCCCCCATGTAGGTATGTTCTATCTGGAGGACATGAGGCCGAAACTGGGCCAATTGATTGCGAACATACTCTATTGCGGTTCGCGAATGGTAGCGCCAGACATAGTATGGGACAGCATGGGACGCCATCGCGAGAAGCCGCCGCGCGTAGGAGCGGTTCGGCGAGTAAAAGGTGCGCACGCGCCGACAATACTGCCGCATGTAAGAGGCATACTCCTCTTCTTCCCTCTTGATCACGAACGCGGCCAGGCTGATCTCTGTCCGTTGCGACAACCGCTTGATCAGGTTGAATTGTCGGAGCTTGTCCCCGCTCTCTGGCGGAAAAGGCAGCTTAGGCGATATCCATAGCACCCTCATTGCGGCTCTTCTTTCATGACATGTTGCACAGCGGAGAGTTACCGCGGCGCCCTGGCGCGCGTTGCCTGCTCGATAACCCTACGATAAAACTCTTCATAGAGTCCCACGATCCTATCCCAAGAATACTCGGCCAGAACGTATTCCCGACCCTGTTGGCCAAGCGCGGCAGCGGTCTCTTCGTCCTGGATGGCCGTGCGAAGGACTCGCGCCAGATCGTCCACAGACTTGTTAGCAAACACGAAGCCTTTCCCTGCCAGGGCTTCGACATTTTCCGGTATGTCGCTCACGATGCAGCACTTACCGTAGCTCATGGCCTCCAAAAGGGCCACTGGCATGCCCTCGATTTCAGACGGCAGCACAAACAGCGCAGCATTGGTTATGAGTTCGAGATACTCGTCGCCGGACGCATACCCGGGAAAAATGATTTTATCGCTTGTCTGGCCAAGGCGGCGTAGCGTCCGGATGTAGTCCTTTTCAAAGGGGTCGTCGCCGGCAATCACTAGTTTCAGCGGCGGATCTAGCTTGAGGAAGGCCTCGATAAGGTAATGGGCGCCCTTTTCCGGCACGAGTCTTGCCGCAAAAAGGATATAGTCGTTTCCGTTCAGGCCCAACGATTTGATGCGCTGGGGCGCCTTCGGCGTCGGCGGTTCGACGCCGTTGGGTATGTAGGCGACTTCTCGACCCAGCGTCTTTTCAAAATGTTCTTTCATCGTTTTTGAGACGCATGTCACTGCGCTGGGGAACATGCCGAGGGTAAAGTCGTTCATCCTCAAGAATAGACGCGACATTGGTCCCCATTTGGCGCGCTTCCACAGGAGCGCATGCATTTGGACTATGGTAGGGATGCCTACCACACGGGGAAACAAGGAGAAGAGGGAAAACTCGTGGATATGAAGGATGTCCAGTTCGGCGCAACGAGATGAGCCGGCTCCTGACAGCTTTGCCCAAAGGCATCGCCCAGCGCTCTTCAACAGAAGCGGGAACATCGCGGAAGTGAACAGGGTGATTTTATGGAGATGTTTTTGGAGGATGGAAGGGCAAACCCTTATCTCCATGCCCTTGTAATATCCGGTCTTGGACCCGAACTGAGACGCCGAGAAGACAATCACCCGATGGCCGCGTTGCGCCAATCGACTGCCGAGCCTTTCTGTGACTGATTCTATACCGCCCCCCAAAGAGATCCCTTTGACCGCCATAAAACCTATGGTCAACGGACGCTGACCATCTGCGTCCCGCGTCTGATCAGGAGAACGATTTGACTGCGCTTTCCAGTGATTCATGTATATCCAGGATCCTGTGCAGCCGCGTTAATTGCAAGAGCGCATACACTTGGGAATTAGGATTCGCGATTTTCATTTCCCCATGGTTCTTAAGGACGGTTTTCAGCGCGGCCACGAGTTCCCCGCAGCCTGAACTATCAATGAGACGGGTTTTTTCGAGATTTACCACAAGTTTGATGCCGTGTTCCTGCGCCACTTCTTTAATGAGATTCTTCAGCTTGGGCGCTGCCGAAGCGTCAAGCCGCTCGTCTGCGTGCACAATCGTCACGCCATCCATCTTCTCCACTTCCATGCTCTCACGCTCCTTTCAGGGTTCAATCCAACACGCATGAGATACTTTTTCTTGAACTTTGTACCGAGATTTGTTGGCGTTGCTCGCAATCGCTCAGTCAAGAACGCCATGGTCTTAGCCGCTTTCCAGGTCTTTGGGAGCAGGTTGCGGCGCCTTGCTGAACAGTGAGCTCAGCGCGCGGTTTGCCGATGAGTACAACAACTTGGCAAGGCTGAAGCAGAGAATTTTCAGATCGCCGAATGCGGACTGCGTCGCGACATAATAATTTTCGGCCACGATCTTGGCTTCTTCTTGATCATCGCGGATGCCCTCTGCGTCCACAGGCGTGAACAACCCGCAGGCAGCATCCTCCCGAAGCTGCGTCCATTCCTCCTCGTACAAGGGAGACTCTTTCTGTTCCAGCGGCCTCACTCCCACGAGTTTGAGCTTCCCGGCAACCACATGGAAGAGCGCCGGCAGCCTCCCGATGAGGGAACCCCAGTTGTCAAAGCCCACATACGTCATCATTGGCTCGGCGCCGCTTTTCGCCTCATGCACAGAGGCTTTGGTGACAAAAAATCGACGGACCTCGAAGAACTTCTTTCCCCTGATTTTTCGGATGATTCCCCCGCATATTATGACGGGCAGCGAGACGAGAAGACCGGCAAGGGCGACAAACCGCCATAAAGCGTTCCAGAAGTAAGATCCGATCACATCTTCTCGAATATCGGAAATGATGAACGAGTCAGAAACTTCAACCCATTGCGCCACTTCCAGATTGTAGATCACTTTCCCTTCGACAATTGCATGCTCGACGCTGGTTTCAGGCCCCACATAGGTATGGTCTGCAATCATACTCCGACCAATGTGCGCCCCTTTATCTATGAATACCCCGTTTCCGATGACGGTCCATCCATACAGCGAGGCTTGGGCATTTATGCGGACATGGTGCCCGATGAGGGCAGGGGCAACGATCTGGGCATCTCTTCCACGCCGGAAATGGTGCCCAATCCGGATATCGCCGCCTGCCGCGGTAAAATACCGGCCTGCGATGGTCGAGAAGAACCCTCCGAGACCTGCCATGTTGGCGCGCCACAGCGCCTGCGGCGTATCTATTCTGATTATGTTGCCGTCGTACAAATAGGATGCCCCTGGTTCGTCAGGTCGCGCATCGGAACGGGCAATCATCACCCCTGTGTCCACGAGGTTGGGCAGCCGGTTTTTTCTGAAGGTCGGTTTCGGCGCTTTGAAGCCGTCAACCAGGTCCAACGTATTGCGCGCAAACACTCTGACAAAAGGGTCATTCCCTGCGCGTTGAAACGCGACGAGTTCAGGAATGCTGAGGTTCAGGACGAGTTCGGCTGGCATTATAATGCACGTTTCCCCTTGGACCTTGAACGAGAGACGTTCCAAGAGCTGAAAATTCGGAAGCGGGTCTTTGAGCATGACCACTTCGATGCGAGCCCCCCAACGCGAACCATCGCCGAGGAATTCTTGCAACGGCAGAGGATAGTCCACCGCGACAACGATAAAACGCAAGAAACCCGCTTCGATAAACTGTTCGATATGGGTCTGGATGAGGGGGACGTTCATAAAGGGCAGCATTGCCACTGGCCGGTTGCGCGTGAGGGGCAAAAACGCCTTACCATCTTGGAAACATGTCAGCACGACGATCATTGCCACCTCAGCTCAGCCTCGCACATTCCCCAACGGCAGAGCAGTATCTCTGAACCCGCGCGCACCGCGGAAGCCATTGACAAAGACGGCGCTTACGCCATTTCTACGACTCAGCCTTCTTACCCCTTATTCCGCGGCGCCGGGAATCCACCAACAGTGGACCGCGCTGCGGCCGCGGAAGTAAGAAAAAAATTCGGTCGATCAATATGCCCCTCTTCCACTGAGAACCGCGGGGATGGTTTTCAGGAGGAGAATAAGGTCGCCTTTGAGAGATTGGCTCTCGATATATTGGAGATCGAGCCTCACCTGTCCATGAAAATCGATATCGCTCCTCCCTTTCACCTGCCATAAGCCGGTCAAACCTGGGATAACCTCCAATCTCCGGCGGTCACGCAACGTATATTTGGCCGCCTCATTTGGCAAAGGGGGTCGAGGACCCACCAGGGACATATCTCCCTTCAAAACGTTGAACAGTTGAGGGAGTTCGTCGATACTGAGTTTACGAATGATCCGTCCCACCTTTGTCACTCGCGGGTCTCGCCGTATCTTGAACATCACCTCGCCTGCTTCGTTCTTGTCTTGAAGCGTCTCTTTGAGCTTGTCCGCGTCGATCACCATGGATCGAAACTTGTACATGCGGAAGATCTTCCCCCATTTGCCGACTCTATCCTGAACAAAGAAGATGGGGCCGCCATCTTCCAACTTAATCGCCAACATTGTGAAGATGAAGACTGGAGATAAGAGGATAATTCCCACCAAGGAACCGACAATGTCGATGAGGCGTTTCAGGCCGCGGGTCCCTTCCACCACCACACGCCACAGAAGTCTCTTTCCTATCAAGTTAAAGCGATGTCGATAAACCGCAAATCGGCCCCATTTTCCAAATTTGCGGAAAAGCTGTTCCAATAGAGCGTCATCTCTCTGAAACGGATCCCGCAAACGATCCATCAAACGCGCCCCTCACTCAGTGAAAATCGTGATCTTCCATGGGTCCTATGAGCATAATACACAATTCCTCGCAAAACATGTAAAAAAACTGTGATTGTCGTCAAAACGTAAAGGGTGTGCGGACACTCGGGCGTGCATCTTCCTGAGAACCCGTGCGTGGTAAGGTCCCATGAGCGGCCTGCCGGTTACAAATTCGCGGGAGCAATGCTTTTGAATTCGAGAAGCGCTTCGTCCGCGTCCACAGTTTTGCCGGGCGTCACTAACACCCTTTCAACTTCACCGTCGTACGGAGCGGCGATGCCGCTTTCCATTTTCATGGATTCAATCCTCAGCAGTTCCTCCCCTTTTCGAACGAATTTTCCGGGACTCACCCACACCTGTGTAACCAAGCCGGGCATGGGACAACGCAGCACATTTTCGAAAGCGGCCTCGGCTTGAACTGGCATGAACGAGCTCAATTCCCACTCACGCGGCGAATAAATTTCGAAGGTGATGACCAACCCGTCAAAAAAGACTTGAATGTGTTGCTCTTGATACCTCGTTCGAAACATTTGGTAGCGGCCGTCAATCTTTAGTCTCAACCTTCGTCGGTAAAACTCGAATTCAGGCGTTTCAACTTCGTAAGACGCGTCGTCCACGGTGATTTTCCACATACGAGATGATTGATTCCCCTCTAGCCGGACCCGGAATAGATATTTATCCCCTTTGATCACATATCGAGCGGCGGCGCCAAAGACTTGTTTGGTTCCTATTTTCGCCGCCATGGGTCGGAGAGACTCTATCACAAGACCTTTCCTGACGTGATAGATCAAGAGGGCCGCCGTGGCCATGTAATGGACCTTGGAAATCGACGGTTCATCAGTGGATTTGCCGTTGGGAAAGTTTTCGTTGACAAAGTCAGTCGATATATCCCCGGCCATGAATTTTGAGTGGTTTATCACGGCGTTGACAAAATCCACGTTGGTCGTCAATCCCTCTAGGTGGAATCCATTGAGGCTCTGGACGAGTTTTTCTCTGGCATCTTCTCTATCTTGACCATGGGTTATTACCTTCGCCAGCAGGGAATCATAATAAATGGTGACAAGGCTGCCCGCGCTCACCCCGCTGTCCACTCTCACGCCTTTGCCCCTTGGCGTCGCATACCTCGTGATCATCCCAATGGTCGGGAGAAAATCTCTTCGAGGATCTTCTGCGCAGACGCGAGCCTCCATTGCCCAACCATTTGCCTGAATATCTGACTGCGTTACCGGAAGAGCTTCTCCTGCCGCCACTCGAATCTGCAGTTCGACAAGGTCTAAAGAAGTGACCATTTCTGTCACGGGATGCTCCACTTGCAGTCGCGTATTTATCTCCAGAAAATAGAAATGCCCTTCTCGATCCAGGATAAACTCGACCGTCCCCGCGTTGTGATATGCCGCCTCTTGTGCAAGGCGGCAGGCCACGTCCCCCATAGCTCGACGAATCGAGTCATCAACAGCCGCCGACGGACTTTCTTCCAGTATTTTTTGATAACGTCTCTGAACAGAGCATTCCCGTTCAGGAAAATAAACGATGTTTCCGTGTTTGTCTCCGATAATTTGAACTTCAATGTGACGCGGTCGCGGGATATAGCGCTCGATGAAGACCCTATCGTCAGCGAAACCTTTTCGTGTTTCGTCCTGACACGCTGCAAATGCGTCTCGAATGTCAGACTTTGAAGAAATGATCCTCATGCCGCGGCCTCCGCCGCCAGCGGCTGGCTTGAGGAGAAGAGGGTAGCCAAGACTTTCCGCTATTATGGTCGCCTCCTCTGCATTAGACACTGCTCGATGATGGCCGGAAACAACTGGGGCGCCCACATTCATGGCCAATACTTTGGCGGCTATTTTGTCCCCAAGTCGGGCAATGGTCTCGGCAGATGGACCAATAAAGACCAGTCCCGCCTCTGTGACCATGCGCGCAAAATCAGGGTTCTCGGACAAGAAACCGTAGCCGGGATGGATGGCCTGACAGCCTCTTGATAAAGCGGTTTCAATGATCCTTTCCTTGCAAAGGTACGACTCGGAAGGGGGAGGCGGTCCGATATGAACTGATTCATCACTCGCTTCCACATGAAGTGATCGGAAATCAACATCCGAGTAAACGGCTACCGTAGCGATACCCATCTTTCGGCATGTTCGAATGACACGTACGGCGATTTCGCCCCTATTGGCAATAAGGATCTTGTCAAACACTTGTCACCGCCTCACAAAGGAATGTTGCCATGCTTTCTTTTGGGTCGCGTCTTTGTCTTGCCTTCTAGGAACTGAAGACTTCTAATGATTCTTCCCCTTGTGGCTCGTGGAAAAATGACATCATCTATGTACCCTCTCTTGGCTGCCAAAAAGGGGTTTACAAATGTCTTCCTATACTCTTGTTCTTTTTCGAGAAGGGTTTGATCCGGGTCAGGAGATGAATCGATTTCCTTCTTGTATATGACCTCGGCAGCGCCTCTGGGGCCGAGGACGGCTATCTCGGCTGTGGGCCACGCATAGATGATGTCTCCTCCTATGTGTTTCGAGTTCATCACGATATAAGCGCCGCCGTACGCTTTTCGAACAATCACCGTTATCCTGGGCACCGTCGCCTCAACAAAGGCATAAAGGAGTTTTGCGCCGTGTCGAATGATGCCTCCGTGTTCTTGATCTGGCCCAGGCATGAACCCCGGAACATCGACGAGACAAACCAGCGGTATGTTGAACGCATCACAGAATCGTACAAAGCGCGCCCCTTTGACTGAGGCGTTGTTATCGAGAACGCCCGCGAGAAAGGCTGGCTGGTTGGCTATGAGACCTATCGTTTCGCCCCCCAGACGTCCAAATCCGACGATGAGGTTCCTGGCAAAGTGCGCCTGCACTTCAAGAAACTCAGCCCCATCCAAGATGCTATGAATAAGAACTCTCATGTCGTATGCCTGGTTTGGGTTGGTTGGTACAAGGTAATCCAGAGCAGGGTCTTGCCTATCCACAGGGTCTCTCAAATCGAGCATTGGGGGTCTCTGGCGGTTGTTGGACGGCAGATAATTGATCAGTTGCCTCACCTGCCTCAGACACAATATATCGTTTGGAGCTACGAAATGAGCGACGCCGCTTTTAGTGGAATGAATTTGGGCGCCGCCAAGTTCATCAAAACTAATTTGTTGATGGATGACGCTTCGCACCACGCTTGGCCCGGTCACGAACATGTGAGAGGTTTTTTCAACCATAAACGTGAAGTCGGTTATGGCTGGGCTGTACACCGCGCCGCCAGCACACGGCCCCATGATGCACGATATTTGGGGTATGACGCCGCTTGCCATGACATTACGGTTGAAGATCTGGCCGTAAGCGGCCAAAGCGTCCACGCCCTCCTGTATTCGCGCTCCACCCGAGTCGTTCAGCCCAATAATGGGGGCTCCCACCTGAACAGCGTGATCCATCACTTTACTTATTTTTTCGGAGTGGGCTTCTCCCAGCGAGCCTCCTACGACGGTAAAATCCTGACTGAAGACAAAGACTTCCCGCCCGTCGATGGTGCCATGACCTGTAACGACGCCGTCGCTAAGATAGCTCTTGTGTTGTGCCAGATGTCCCTCTCTTCCGGATTTTAGAAGATCAAATTCCTCGAAAGAGCCTTCGTCGAGAAGAAGCTCGAGGCGTTCTCGAGCCGTCAATTTACCCCTTTCATGCTGGAGCCTAATTTTTGAGGGACCGCCGCCTTCGTAGGCCTCTTGTCTCATGTTTTGGAGTTTGACGAGATTGTCTTGAAACATGAGCAGATGAGGAGAATTATCGCTCCTATAGCTCGATTTGCCGTGGGGATCGGAGGTTGTCAGGGTCTGCGGATCGTCGGTCATCATGCTGCTCCTACAATTGGTCTTGGTCAGGGCGCTCTCGTGAGTCTTCGCTCGCTCATTACGCCGGTTCTCGAGGTAGATCGCGAATTGCTCAAAGGTCTCTCTGCCCGATTGAAGCGACCTGAGTTTGCTTCCTCGCCTTCGGCTCCTCGCAATGACAAAAAGGTTGGTGATGTGTCATTGCGAGCAACGCGAAGCAATCCGCTTGTGCGTTCTATATTGAGAGACCCTCTATAATCGTCGTCAGCCGATTCCGGCGTTGGCCATAGGTTGTTTTGGTTAGACGCCGTATTTTTTGATCAACTTCTGGATATCCTTGGCCGTGAACTCGACGCCGTGCTCCTCCATAAGCTCGTTTTCGACTTTGAGCAGCTCTTCGAGCCTTATGTCCGCGCCAAAGACTCCGATCATCTTTTCTTTCTTGTCCCTGAGAGGGGCGGAAACGGTAATGCAGAGGGCGCCTGTGATTCGAGACTGAAACGGACCGACCACATGAATTTTTCCGTCCTTCACGGGTTTGATAAACCAAGAGCGGTCCGAGAAATCTTCATTCGGCTTGAATTCTTCCTGGTAGCGAGCTTTTTCGGTGATGTCCGTGATGTTGGCAGTGATCTTCCTGCCTTCCATGTTGGCCACGTAGCAGTACTGGATGAAGGGATACTTAGCAATAAACTCGGTCATGGCCTTTTCCATGATTTCCGTCTTGCCTGACTGCATAGGCGGCGTGGCGGTGAAACGTTCCACGATCTTGAACGCCATTTCCCGTGCAATGAGCTTCATGCGGTCCCAATCGGAGATGAAGAGCTCAGGCAAATAGCGTTTCACGAGCGCCATCATTTCCCTGTCAGACATCGCGGTGACGCGTCCTTTGTCGTACTGTTCGGTGATGATGTCGTAGATCTTGGCGATGGCAGGATGGCTCTTTTCCACTTTTTCTTCTTTTGCCAGGTCTATCTTGGTGTTGATCCAATGGGCAATGCCCGCCATGCCCGATTTGTCCGTAATGTTGACTTGCGGCGGGCGACCGAGGATTTTCGTAGTGTCAAAGATGTTGTATATTTCTTCGTTCTTGAGCACACCGTCCACGTGAACGCCCGCGCTCGTTGTGTTAAATGATCTCCCCACCAGCGGATAGTTGTCGGGAATGTGATGTCCCAGCTCCTTTTCGAAGTATTCCGCCATTTCCGTGATGGCCAGGGTGTCCATGCCGTCTGACTGCCCCCTCAGGGACATATACTCGATCATGAGCGCCTCTATGGGGGTGTTCCCGGTCCTTTCTCCAATTCCCAGCAACGTCCCGTTCACCGCGCTGCATCCGTAAAGCCAGGCGCTGACCGCGTTTTCCAGTCCTTTGTGAAAATCATTATGACCGTGCCATTCCAAAAGGTCTTCAGGTACGTTGGCGTCGTCTATCATGGCCCGAATCAGCTTCGGCACACTGCGCGGCAAAGCAGCCCCTGGATATGTCACCCCAAACCCCATGGTGTCGCATAAACGTATCTTGATATCTGTCCCTGCCTCTTCCCTGATGTCCATAAGGGCTTGCGCAAGCGGCACACAGAATCCGTAGATATCGGCCCTGGTCACGTCCTCGAAATGACAGCGAGGCGTAATCCCCTTTTCCAACGTCGCCCTCACCATATCCAGGTATTTATCCATGGCCTTTCGGCGATCCAGTCCCATCTTCAAAAAGATGTGATAATCCGAGACGGAGGTAAGTATGCCGGTTTCGGTGAGACCTGCCGCCCGGATGTTGGCAAGATCTTTCTTCTGTGCTCTAATCCAACCTGTGATAATGGGATACTGGTATCCCTTTTCTCTGCATGCATCGAGGCATTCTCGATCCTTCTTCGTGTACACGAAGAATTCCGATTGTCGTATGATGCCTCGAGGGCCGCTCATTTTGTGCAAAAAATCGAAGAGGCGGCTTACCTGTTCCACGGTAAAGGGGGGTCTCGCCTGCTGCCCATCGCGAAACGTCGTATCCGTGATCAGAAAATTGCGAGCGGGATTGATGGGGAGGATGGCAAAATCGAAATCTACCTTGGGCACTTCCGTATAGGGGAATATGTTTCTCAGGAGGTTTGGTTTGTCCACTTCTCTGAGGAATCGTTCCTTATTAAATTTGTTGTATTCATGGTACAAAACGCCTTTTTTGGGGTCCCAGCTTGCCATAAATGACCTCCTTCATTTCTTTCCTACTATCTTGATTCCTAATTCTTTGAGCTGTTCCTTGGTGACCTCCGTGGGGGCCCCTGTGAGAAGACATACCGCCTTTTGCGTCTTGGGAAAGGCGATGACATCGCGAATTGACTCCGATCCCGTGAGTATGGCCAGAAATCGATCGAGCCCAAGGGCTATACCGCCATGCGGCGGCGCGCCATACTTGAGCGCCTCGAGCAGGAAACCGAACTTTTCGTGGGCCTGCCCTCGATCGATGCCGAGCGCTGCAAACACCTTCTCCTGGATGTCGCTTCGGTAGATTCTCATGCTCCCGCCGCCAACTTCTGCGCCATTAAGCACCAGGTCGTAGGCGCGAGCCCTCACCGCGGCGGGATCTTTTTCGAGAAGCGCGACGTCTTCATCGCGAGGAGACGTGAACGGGTGGTGCATGGCCTGGTATCTGCCTTCGTCTTCATCATACTCGAACATGGGAAAATCAGTGACCCATACGAAAGAATATGTACCGGCGGGGATTTCTCCAAGCTTTTCGGCGAGAAAGTTGCGTAAATTTCCCAGCACATCGTTCACCACACGCGGGCTATCTGCGGCGAAAAGCACGACGTCGCCCTTTTTTGCGCCGACGCGCTCGTTGATGGCGCAGCGCTCTTCTATCGTCAGAAACTTGGCAATGGGAGACTGCCAGTCCCCTGCTTCACGGACTCTGGTGTACGCGACCCCTTTGCCTCCATAAATCGGCGCGAAGTCTCTTAGGTCATCGAGGTCCTTGCGCGAGAGTCGGTCTCCATCTTGTACCTTAAGCGCCTTCACCATGCCGCCGCCTTCAATGGCCGATCGAAACACCGCGAACTGAGCGCTTCGCAGAAGGTCTGTCACGTCGGCGAGCTCCATGCCAAATCTCGTATCAGGTTTGTCAAGCCCATATTTTTCGAGGGCTTCTCGATACGTCAATCGCGGGAACGGCAACGTCAGTGGAATGCTCAACAGCTCAGTAAAGATCATTCGGATCATTCGTTCGATGATGTCGAAGAGCTGTTCCTCTTCGAGGAACGAGGTTTCTATGTCGAGTTGAGTGAATTCAGGCTGGCGGTCTGCCCGCAGGTCCTCGTCCCTGAAACATCGCACGATTTGATAGTATCGTTCGAAGCCGGCTATCATGAGGAGCTGCTTGAATATTTGAGGAGATTGGGGGAGGGCGTAAAAAGCTCCTGGGTTGACGCGGCTTGGCACAAGGTAGTCTCTGGCGCCTTCCGGCGTGCTGGTGGTCAGGAAAGGCGTTTCAATATCGACAAATCCTTCTTTGTTGAGGAAATTGCGCATGAGCGTAAAGCACTTGTGGCGCAGGAGGAGATTTTGACGCGGCCCAGTCATACGCCTCAAATCCAGGTACCGGTACCGATACCTCACTGCATCCGTAGGCGGGTCGTCCTGGTCCAAAGGAAACGGGGGTACTTCTGACCTGTTGAGGATTTTCAGTTGATCCACGAAAACCTCAATTCTACCCGTCGGTATATCTGGATTGACCGACTCTTCAGGCCGGCGCAGGACAACGCCGCTGATTGCTATGACCCATTCCGGCCTGAGCACGTGAGCCCTTTGGTGGCATTCTTCCGAATACTCCGGATTGAAGACCAGTTGGACGAAACCGGATCGGTCCCGCAAATCGATAAAAATGACGCCGCCGTGATCTCGTCTTCTCAGCACCCAACCAAAAAGACGGACTCGTTGATCGACGTCAGACTCGGTAATTTCAGCGCACAGGTGGGAACGCGCCCATCCATTCAGGCCATCCAGTTTCACGAATGTTCTCCTTGCAAATACCCTATAATATCTTCAATCTTCACAGAGAGTTGTTCTTTGGTTTCCATGTTTCGCACTGTGGCTTCACCCTTGGCAAGCTCGTCCTCGCCCAGCATGACGACCTTCTTGCAACCCAATTTATCAGCGAGCTTCATTTGGGACTTGAGGCTCATGGGCGAGTACCTCGTTTCCACAGAGAGTCCGCTCCTCCTCATGGCGTGGACGAGTTTTATGCCTTGCTCGCGGGCCTTATCTCCAAGCATTGCCACATACACATCGACGTGGGGCTCAAAAGAAACGCCGCCGTCGATGCCCAAGGCGATCCTGTCTATCCCTATGGCAAAGCCGATGCCGGACACTTCGTCGCCCCCCAGTTCTCGGAGCAGGGAGTCATACCGACCGCCGCCGCCTACGGCCTTTGACCTGCCCAGTTCCTCATGGATAATTTCAAAGGCTGTTCTCGTGTAGTAATCGAGTCCCCTCACAAGGCGGGGCTCGACGCGGTAGGGGACTTCAAGCGCGGCGAGGGCTTCCTGCACCTGGGTAAAATGCTCCCGGCACGATGCGTCCAGGTGATCGATAATCAGAGGGGCTGTTGCGGAGATTTCTCGGCATTCCTCCTGCTTGCAATCGAGCACCCTCAGCGGGTTGAGGTCGTAGCGCCGTCGGCAGTCCGCGCATAGTCGAGGTAAATGAGGCGCAAGGCATGACCTGAGGACCTCGCGATAAGCTGACCTGCAAGATCGGCACCCTACCGAGTTGATTTCCATGATGACTGACTGGGCGCCAATGTCGGCCATGATCTGGTACGCGGCTGCAATGGTATCGGCGTCGGTCAACGGGTGGTCGTCTCCGAGGACCTCGGCGTTGATTTGGTAGAATTGCCGATACCTGCCTTTGGACGGTCTTTCCCTCCGAAACATCGGCCCGATGGAAAAGAGTTTCAACACAGGGTCGCGGCGGAGCAGCGAATGTTCCACCACGGCTCGCAAGATGCCTGCGGTGGCCTCGGGCCGCAAACTGAGGGATTCGCCTGACCGGTCGGTAAAGGTGTACATCTCCTTTTCCACGATGTCGGTAACCTCGCCGATGCCCCGGCGGAACAACTCCGTCTTTTCCATGACCGGAATTATGATTTCTCGGAACCCAAACCTGATGAGATTCTCCCGCGCGGTTTCCATCACGAAACGCCATTTCGCCGTCTCCGGCGGCAAAACATCATGAAATCCTTTAATAAGTTGAATCATGCAGTCTCTCGCATCACAGGCGCTATTGCATTGTACATAAGCGGATTATTTTAAGCGGTCAGGAACGATCCCGTCAAGCCTGCTTACAAGAATTGTTGATGAGGCATCGCGCGCGAAGCCGAGCAATCTGTTGGTAGAGCCATTGTCGAACATAATCCCGAATTGCGCTGTTGACCCGCTGCATGTCATTCCCACGCAAGGGGAAACCCAGGAAGGTGGTTCCCCGATCACGTCAGCGTTGACAACGGCATGGATCCCAGATCAGGTCGGAGATGACACGGACATGGAGCCCGATCGAGCCTGACATGACAGTGGAGTGGAGCCCCAGCCTTTCTGTCATTCCCACGGAAGTGGGAATCCATGGTCGGTGTGCTTGATCCCGGATCGAGTCGGCATGACATATCAGGCGCTGTGACGCGGACTTTGAAGCCATCATATTCACGCCACGACGCGCCTTATTGCGACAGAAGTTTCGAGATGTAGTATGAATGTACAAAAAACCCTATGAGCGAAGGATCACTTTTCCCTGGAAATTTTTGTTGGCATCTTTTTGCAGGGGGAATATAATTCGATCAACAGGCGAGCATTTTTGACGGATGTCCGGAGTTGGGCCCTTGCGCATGGGCGACTCCGGACATGCGCGAGAGGCCATGGTTTTTCACGCGTCCACGGCCAACGCAAGACGACTCAATAGCGTTTTGTGAGCGCTTTTTTTCCGATGTCTCTCCGATAGTGGACTCCTTCCCAATGAATCTTGGAAACCGCTTCGTAGGCCCGATCTATGGCGCTTGCGATGCCAAGGCCGCGCGCGGCGACCCCGAGGACTCGACCTCCCGTGGTGATATACCCCTCGGAATTCTTTCCGGTCCCCGCGTGAAAGACTTTCACCTCTTCCATCGCCTCAGCCTCCTCGAGGCCAGAGATCAGTTTTCCTTTTTCGTATGATCCGGGATAGCCCTTCGAGGCCATGACCACACACACCGCGTCTTGGAGCGTCCAATCGATATCTTTGTCTGCCAGGGTCCCGTCCAGGGCCGCGGCCATGAGCTCCACCAAATCGGTCTCCATACGGAAGAGTAGGGGCTGCGCCTCGGGGTCGCCCATTCTCACGTTGAATTCCAAGACCTTGGCTTCCCCGTTTTGTATCATGAGTCCTGCGTACAGAAAGCCGAGATAGGGACAGCCTTCCCGTTCCATGGCCTTCACCACGCGAATCATGATCTGGTTCATCACCTCTTCGTGGACATCCGGGGTCACCACCGGAGCTGGCGAGTATGCGCCCATGCCTCCCGTGTTTGGGCCGTTATCGCCGTCGAACACTGGTTTGTGATCCTGGGAAGTGGCGAGAGGCAACACGGTGAACCCGTCAGTTATGGCAATAAAGGAGGCTTCCTCCCCCGTCAAATACTCCTCGATCACTATTCGGTCGCCGGCTGAACCAAAAATGCGCTCTGTCATTATGGAGTGGACAGCGTCGCGTGCAGCCTCGCGATCCTTGCAGACGAACACCCCTTTTCCTGCGGCTAGACCGTCAGCCTTTACCACCAGTGGACCTTCGCCAGACAATACGAACCTCTCAGCTTCGTCAGCATTATCAAACACTTCAAATTTGGGGCTCGGGACCCGGTATTTCTTGAGGAGCGTCCTTGCAAAGACTTTGCTGCCTTCCAGTTGAGCCGCCTTTTGGGAGGGACCGAATACTCGAATGCCGGAAGCTCGGAGCTTGTCGGCAAGTCCCAGCACCAGCGGCGCTTCCGGTCCCACGACCACGAGGTCCACGCCCTCGGAGACCGCGAGTTTCACGACGCCTTCTACATCTTCCGCCTTTACGTCGGCAAGCCTACACTTTGGTTCTTGGGCAATGCCCACGTTCCCCGGCGCGACTATGATTTCTTTCACGAGTTGCGATTGTTGCATCTTCCACGCCAGGGCATGCTCTCTTCCCCCAGAACCAATCAAGAGAATTTTCATTACCGCTCATCCCCCGTCACTTTTCACTCCAAATGCCCTTTTTCTCTCTTCTCGCCTCTTGTTCCAACTCGATATACGGCCTTACATCAAAACCTTGCTCGTCTCTATCTATTTCGGCCAGTCCCAGCCTTACGAGCCTGGCGTTGATATCTTCCCCAGAGAGGTATAACAACCCCTCCCTCACATCGCCCTTTCCTTCTCGCAAAACCTTTATGCGCACCCATTTTGATTCCAGCGTTTTGGCGAGGAAATCCTTCATCTGAGCTTCTCGGTCTTGCGGCGTTTTCAAGCCAGCGATTTTGAACTCCACCACCTTACCCTCGCTCTTGAGACTGAGCGTCGTCGGCCCGAGGACCTTTGTCACTCGCCAGAGACTCTCTCCGCCCTCAGTAGGGGGACGGCTTGCGATGTAGAGATAGAGAATGAGGAGGAGTAGGAAAGCTCCCACGGCCAGCCATATTCTCCATTCCTTTTCCATTTTCACTTTTGGCATAAGTGCTGCGCTCCTCCTATGGAACGAGTCCTTCGCTCCTTCGCCTTTGCAGCGTTCCTGTCCGAAACGACCAACCGCCGCGCTCCATGATCGCGAGAGAGCGGTTCTGGAAAAAGAATCGAAGCTCTCTCGTGGAAATGACGGCAAGGCCCCTGATAACCGGGGAAGACCTCACCTCTCTTCAGCCGATTCCTTTTCCAGGAGCGAAGACTCCTGATCAAAAACCTCTTCTGCCTTGGTCTGGTCAGGCCCGATGTAACGGTGGTGCAACCGACCGTCTTCCGGATGGCGCACGATCACGGCGTAGTCGTCAGAATCCAGCCGCACAAGCCTTACAAAGGCCCCACGATTTCCAGCGGTTTGTTTGACTATTTGGAACATGTAAATAATATATCATAAGTTGATGCGAAAAAAATGGAAAAACGCCGGACCTGGGCAACCCTTTTCCCCAGACTCGATCTAAGGTATAGTTTGTGGGGGAACTCTATTCGGTCAACTGATAAGGACTTTGTACATGGATCGGGAAATCATCATAGAGACTAAAGATCTTGCGAAGGATTACCTGGACGGGGGAAATGTCATTCACGCCCTAAAAAAAGCGGACATCCAGGTCGCCAAGGGCGAAATGGTGGCAATCATGGGGCCGTCAGGTTCAGGAAAATCCACACTGCTCTATGTGTTGGGCTTGCTCCATCCGCCGACATCTGGCGTTTACCTTTTCAAGGGAAAAAACATACTGTCCTATACAAGAGAGGAGCAGGCGGTTTTTCGTAATCGCGAGCTGGGGTTCGTCTTCCAAAGTTGCGATCTTCTTCCCAATTCTACCGTCTTTGAAAACCTCGAGCTTCCTCTGATATACGCGGAGGCAGACCGGCGCCAGCGGCGAAAAAAGATACTGCAGGCGCTGGATAGGGTAGGCCTTTCCCACCGCGTCGATCACTGGTCAAATCGTCTGTCTGGCGGCGAGCGACAGCGCGCCGCCATTGCCAGGGCCTTGGTGAACAACCCCTCTCTCATCTTGGGCGACGAGCCCACGGGACAACTAGATCAGAAAAACACCGAAATAGTGGTGCAGCAGTTGCGAGACCTCTCCCGACAGGGATTTACCGTAATCCTCGTGACCCACGAGGACGAGATCGGAGCTGCATGCGATCGAGTCATACGTATTCGAGACGGCGTGGTCGTAGGGGACGAAGACGAGCCGCTCTATGACAGGGGAAACATGTCCCAAGAAAGTAGAATCGCTCAGCTATGATGAGGAGTCGTGGGCTCCTCGGTTTTTTCACCTGGAGCGAAGGCTCAGGGCGAAGCGCGGTCTCCTCTCAACGTGTGCGCGTTTTTTGTGCGCGGCGTCTTGACAAAAGAAACTCTGACGTATAGAAACATTCTCTAGGAGAGAAACGCATGAAACGCAACCGCGGCAAGATGACTTCTTACTTTTATTTTTATTTTACGAAGGAGGGCGGATTGCTGCGCTGAGCGTATAGGTTTAGAGACTTGACGACGAGGCGGAGCAAAAACTCCGCCTTTTTTGTTTTGGTTGCATGACGATACACCCAGAAAAAAGGACGACCCATGAGCATAACGACTCCATCACGGAAAAAGAGCGACGCCGATGTCAATAACAGGCTGAGCCTGAACGAGCGATTGGCGCTCATCGGACTCATCAATTCCGAAGCCCGTAATCCTCATTCCCCTGCGCCGGTCGTCGCGGATTTGTTCGACAATCTGTGGAATCTGGTAGATAGGACTGTCTCAGGGGCCAGGGTGGATCACATCAAGCCGGACGGCCGCAGCAATGGGTTCAAGGTATTGGAGATAACCTCCCAGGACGGCGAAAGTCTCGGCCGCCTCAATATGCTGTACCTGAGAAAACCGCTGCCCTGTTATTATCTGGTCTATGTCGAAGTAGCCAAGCCATTTAGAAACAAAGGGCTGGGGACCCTCGTGTTAGAGGCGTTCAAGGGGTTTCTTATCGAGAAGTCCGCGATAGGGGTGCTCGATAACATTATCCCCCGGGACGACCCCACCTTCCACATCTATCTGAAACTCGACTGGCAACCCCTCGACGCGCTCGTACCAGGACTCAACAACGAAGCTGACAGCGAGCGTTACATGGTGTTCTTGCCGCCTTCGCTCGCCGCAAAGGACTTGGAGACCCCCCTTGTCAAGCTCATTCACCATCTGCGGCGCAAGCGCCCGGCCATAGACATGCGGGACAACGAATTTATGGTGAGAAGAACCATCGAGGAGTTCAAGGACCTCTATCAGGCATTGCTCGTCTTTTTCGAGGATAGTTTGGCCTCGGACTCCGCAGACCCGGTGATGCGCTACATGTTTACGCGTTACGTGACCAAACTCTTGGGCTTCGGTCGTCGGATCCGCAAACTTGTAGGGTACACGGGCGGCGAGTCGCTCAGCCAGATCATCCTGGACAAACGCGTCCGAGATCTCGTCGTGCAGTCCTATGCGCCCAAGGCGTTGAGTCAGGACCCGACGTTTTTCTCTGGAGATAAAGAGGCCTGGCTTTGTCTGCCGGAAGCCCTCAAGAGCAACCCCGCGAGGTTCATCGAGGGATTGCCAAACTACCAGCGGCCGGCTCTCCTCTCATGGCTCAAGGACGCAAACCGCTCTGCAGACCAGCCCTTCACCATTGGCGATCTCCTCGACATCGGGTTTGACCCGACAAGGCTGAAGGAGTTTACATGGAATGGAGCGCAATTCATCTTTGAGCGCGTCCAGGCGAAGATGTTGCCCCTCGTTGAGAAAAAACGCCAAGTCCTTGAAAGGCTCCAGGAAGAGACGCGTGGATTGGTCATCCATGGCGCCAACATCGAGACAAATCCCCCTCTGCTCATCATTCGGGATCGCGGCAATGCATACGTGTTGAGGAAAAAATTGGCGGGAATCCATTGGGAAGAGGCAAAAGAGCAGCTTGAAATCAACGCCAATTTGCAGCAACTCAACGCCTTACTGTCGGTGGATAGGGTAATTACCAAGAGCATTAAGGCCGCGGCTCAATGGGTCGATTCTCGGCTGAACCAAGAAGAAGAGGGCGTGATGGATCCGTCAAACTATTTCGTGTCATGGAACCTGGAATCCAACACGCCTGTCTTGAACGTACATGTTGCCGGAACTGTCTCCGCGCAGACAATCTGGATCGCGTAACCCCGAAAAAAAAAAGCCCGACCGGCGAGTCGGACTTTGGAGGGTATGTATGATTCCCGGTCGGGCAATACAATCGGGGGAAAGGGGCCTTCTCCGGCTTGAGAAACTCTTAGAAGAGAAATCCGAACTTCACAAAGGCGCCATCCATCGAGGTGTTGAAACTTTCTAGATTTCGTTCTGTCTTGAGGCTCATATATTGGTAACCGCCTTTGACGAATCCGAATCGGCCCGTCTTGATGGGGATGAGGTAGGTCAAACCCGCTTCTGCTTCATACCCCAGCGAATCGTCCAGAAAGGCGATGCCTGCCTTGCAATCGAGCGACAAAGTGTTTCCGCGGTAATTGCGCAGTCCCTTGCTGAATTCGAGGCCGAGGAGCGCCAGGTTCTTGCTGTCATTCCAGATCACGGGAGCTGTCGCAGTGTTGCCCGTACCCGCGCCTCCTACGACCAGCTTGTCCTCGATGTGCAGCCAGTCTGCATAAAAACTCGTGAGGCTATTGGTAGTGTAACTGATGTTGTAGAGGATGCCTGCCCGGTGCTGGTAGCGCTCCCACTTTGACCGCACAAGAGCGCCGGTGGAAAAACTCTGGCCGCCAAAGGTGAATGCAGTGCGGGCATTGCCGGACGCCTCGAGCGTCATGGGCGTGAACGAGTATCGGATGCCGATTTGAGGTCTAAATTGGTAGAGGGCCTCGAGCGACCATATCACATTACCCCTACGCTTGAATCCGAGGTGATCCTCGAGATCCACAAGGCCATGAGTCGGCGTCGTAGTCGCCACGATGTCTTTGCGCGCGTCGCCTCTGATGCGGGCGAAAAAGATCTTTGGCCCGATGAGAAACTGTCCTTTCGCGGGGATAGGCACCACACACTCAGGCCCCCAGGTGACTGGGTTATACCTGGAAAGCCCTTCAAAGCCTGAAATCACCCCGGAAAAGGGTTTGACTTTGGTAGGGGGCGAGGTAGCCGGAACCGGCGTTGGCGCAGGAGGTTTGACCTTGGTAATACCTTTGGTGGTTGCGGTGTAATCGATGCCGGCGCCGACTGCTACATCATTCTGAGGAGAAGCCGACTCGGCATAGGCCATGGCTCCGAGAGCCGCAGCGAAAACGAACAACATAAATAGACTGATAGCAGATCTTCTTAACATAACACCCTCCCTCAGGGTTCTGATGTCTTGCAAGAGGGAGCATAAACGAAATGGAGAAAAAGTCAACCAAAATATGCTTATAAATAGACTGATTATATAAAAAAGCTAGAAATTAGTTGATATATTTTGGTGAAGATCGGTTATAGCCTTAAAAATAACGGGGTCAAAAAGAGCGCGTTGCGCGCAGTCGCAGCGATATACTTTAGCTTATCGCACTAAATGACCGTGATTACTATCTTATTATCCCCCCCCTTCATCTCATTATCCCTACGCGGCGGCTCGGCCCCAGGCCTCCATATTCCCCTCGCATTCAAGCCCATACCATCGAGTTCGCGATTGCTTGTGAAAACCGCCGCAACAGCGGCTATACCCATGGTTGAAAACAAGGGCGACGGAATGAACACGCAACAATGAACCGCAAGCAGATAGCCGGCCGACCTCCCAGGCCTGCCGAGGCCGCAAAGGCCGACTCAAGAGGATTGGTCAATCGCGTGTATGATGCCCAGAATCGCCCTGAATCCTCACCACTCGCAGACCCTGCCACTTGAACACCACGTCGAAGTTCCCGTCGTCCATGAGCGCAAAATGGCGCCGGGTTTCCAAGAGTTTGCGGATGTATTGGCCGAATGGTTCAAAGTACAAGGACTTGGCGATTGCAGCGTGGCGAGGAAAGTCTTCCGCTCGGACAATAATGTAGCCAATGCCATAATCAGCGGCGAATTTTCTCACTTGATCCGGATTTTCGCTGTAATAGGCGTCGAACAAGTCAAAAAGCCTTTTTTTTACTTGCGCCCAGTATTTTTTGCGATAGGGGTGGGAGAGTTCGTAGGTGACGAACGCTTTGCGCCGGGCAAAGGTGGGGATGTTATCCATCAATTCAGGGTGTCCGGCGATAAGGGCGTCTTTGGGGAGCGTTTCTATGAACGTGTAGAGCGGCTTATAATGCGAATAATCGTAGATGGAGACGTTGTAATTCCTAAGGCCTCCTAATAGGGCAATGATGATCAAGACAAGAGGCGAGGCGAGTTTCACGCCCCCGCGTCTGCGCAGGACCGCAGAGAGGGCCGTCCCTAGGAGGACTGCATAGAAGATCGTGAACGAGAACTCGACGTATCGATTGGGAATAAAAAGGCGCAACAGCGCATAGTAGGAGATGGCGTAGAGTATGATAGAGGCGGGGAGCAAATAGGCGAACATGCGAAAGCCGCTCATTTCGATGTCTCTCCGTCGCCTTATGAACGCTGCGGCCACGCCCGCGCCCACCGCGGCGAGACATCCATAAAAAAGAGCCGGGAATTCGTTGCGAAAAGGAAAGAAATAGGTCCAAGGGAGGATCAATTCCCAGAAGATCGACGCCGGAGGGAGGTCATCTGTTCTGCCTAATTCCGAGTACTCCGGATTTCCGGCCATGTCCTTCCACGTGACGATGTCTCCAAATTCTGGAGACTGCATCAAGAGATACTTGAGGAGCATCACCGCGATCCCGGCCAAGACGGGCAGGTTGGATACAATGAGGGCGCCCAACGCCTTTACCCAGGAGACATGTTCACTGCCTCGATCCCTCCACAAGGGGACGACGTCTCGATGCAGGACGTACAGGCCGTGAGTCGCCAAGCAAAGGGTAAATATATAGGGATTGAAAAGGGACTGAAGCAGGATGATCCATGAAGCGGCGCGGGGCTTGTCTATGGACGAGAAGTAAAGATATGCGCCCAAAAGTGGATAGGCAAACCCTTGTGAGAGTCCGCCGGAGATTTTCGTCATGAATCCGGGAAAGAAAAAACAGACGCACACAATGGCGACTGCGGTAAAGTCATCCCGAAAACCTTTTGCAAAGCCGTAGATGAAGCCCATGGTCGCGACGTACAGGATCAAGGCGACCGCCTTGGTGAATTGCACTGGATTTGCGATGAACGAGCCAAGGTAATAGACGAACTGAACGCCCCACGGCACATAGTCCTGGGCGTACCTGCTCAAGAGATCGCCTTGAAACAATGCAGGATCGAGCCATCGCTGCATCCAATACACCTGCTGCCGCACGTCGTCCATGATCCAATACTCGTGCGTCAAGGCGTTCCATTGGGAGACCACGTACACCGCGGCTGCGGCAGCCAGCACAAGAGCGGTTCTACGGGTGAGCGCGAGCGAACGCCCCCTGAATCGCATGCGTAAGAGGACGCGATCAGGGGAGACGGCATGCTCTGCGGCTAAAGTCGCCATGCTCAGATCATTTTATCTCGCTATAGTAGTTGCGCGCAGGAGAGGCAGCGGAGGGTTGAAAAATATTGAAGTCGGCAAGACCCCAGACCTGGAGCCGGTATCGCACAGCGGTCCAGAGCACCCCGAGCCCATAAATTACCGATCGTTGGAAATTAATGGACGAGGCCTCCGGAAAATACCGTGTTGGGCATGAAATTTCACCGAGCCTAAAGCCAAAATAGAGGGCCTGGGCGAGCATTTCATTGTCAAAGATGAAATCGTCCGAATTCTCTTGAAACGGCAGGGACTCCAAAACCTGGCGGGAAAAGGCGCGGTAACCGCTGTGAAATTCTGAGAGCTTCGAGCCGAGGAATATGTTCTCGATCAGCGTAAGGGCGCGATTCGAGATGTACTTGTACAGCGGCATCCCGCTCTTCCTCGCCTTTCCCCCCAGGATGCGCGACCCAAGCACGAGATCGTATTCGCCGGACGTAATCATCGCGGCCATGGCGGTGACAAGGCGAGGCGAATACTGATAATCTGGATGGAGCATGACAATGACGTCAGCGTTTGATTTGAGGGCCTCGGTGTAACATGTCTTCTGATTCCGGCCGTACCCATAGTTCCGGTCGTGCAGAAAAGACCTTATGCCAAGTTCCTTCGCGATGCGCACCGTCTCATCGGAACTGAAGTCATCAACCAACAGCACCTCATCCACGATGGCGGTGTCGATTTCCGCCACTGTTTTTCGCAAGGTTTGCGCAGCGTTGTAGGCTGGCAACACCACAATGATTTTTTTTCCGTTCAGCATGATTGACTCGAGGGCGTTATGTTCCTTTGCTTACTGAAAGCTAAAAGGCTTCGCCGCCTTATAGCCATTCTCGAAAATAATCGCGAATTGTTCCGGTGACCCGCTGCATGTCATTCCCACGTAAGTGGGAATCCATGACGAGTTCATGTCGAGTTTCCTGGATGCCGGATCGAGTCCGGCATGACAAATCAGGCGCCGGCGGGAGACTTTGAAAGTCATCATATTCACCCCGCCGCCCGCCTGATTCCGACAGAAGTTTCCAGAAGTCGTATATAGGCGCGGAAAAGCTCATGCGACTCAGATCTCTACCCCTTAGCCTTTCCGCGCCTTCCCGTTTCGCACGCTGATCATCTCCGCCACGATGGAAACAGCTATTTCTTGCGGCGTTTCTCCGCCGATGTCAATCCCTATGGGCGCATACACCCTCGCCAGGTCCGACGCCGTGAATCCTTCCTTGAGCAGACCATCGAAAATCAGCTTCGTCTTTCGCCGCGACCCTATCATCCCTATGTATCCCGCGGGAGTCCGAAGCGCCTCGGCAAGGACTGTGCGGTCATGGAGATGGCCTCGGGTGACTATCACCACATAGCTATGGTCATCTATCTCCATGTCCGCGAAGGCGTTATGAAAGGAGGCGAGCACCTTGGTCTCGTCTGCTTCGGGGACCCTTTGGGGATTGGCGAATTCCGCTCTATCGTCGAGCACCACCACGCGAAAATCTGCGAATGACGCAACCTGAGCCACGCAGACGCCCACGTGGCCGCCGCCGAAAATATAAGCGGTGCACTGGGGTCGGAGCCATTCAAGGTATATCACGCTCTCCGCGTCCGGCAATGGCAGCAATTGGGCGGAACGCATGAGCCGCACAGGCGGCGCCGCCTCGATGGCCCAGTCGTCCTGCGGAAATCCCCCTATTCTTGTCCCATCGTGTCTCAACAGCAATCGAGGCAAGGGTTCCTTTGTCTTTCCGCCGATGGGGAGATCAACCCGGGTAAACAGATACCCTGAAGACCGACCTGACACGATATCCCAAATGTTTCGGAATATGATTTCCTGAGTTTTATCGGCGCCGGAAATTCTCTCGATAAGGACGTCGGCGTCGCCGCCGCAGAGCATATCGCTGGACGACAGCACATCTGCGCCTTTGAAGGTGAAATAGATCCTCATGGACGCGCCGGAACGCAGCGCTTCCATGGCGCTTTCGCAGACTCTCGCTTCGAAAAGGCCTCCACCAATCGTTCCGACGAGATCTCCAGCTTCATTGATAAGCAACCTTGTGCCTGCGTGTCGCGGGGAAGAGCCATTGACAGCTAATATTGTGGCGATCACAAAATCCTGGCCGCGATCGAAATGTTCGATCGCCGTCTTCCATACATTCCTCATCACTCGTAGTCCTCTGGGGTTCGTCGTGAACCGCCCGCTTTTCCGGAAGCAACGCTTCCGGTCGCTTTCACAGTACGGGCGCGCAAAAAGAATGTCAAGTGCGCCTGTTCCACGGAAATCGTGAGATACGGCCCCCGGACAGCCGAATCGGCGCGCATGTCTTACGGCTTGGGGATCTCCTCCCCGGTCTTTTCCACGCCGTAGCCCCCCAAGCCATGCACCCGATCCTTGAAGGATTGACTCCTGAGCGTCTCTAACAGAGTTTGAACGGCAGGGGACTCGACGAACTCCTCCGGAATGACCAAGTCATATTCTTCGGTTGCCACGGGTATGAAGTCGAGCCCAAGGGCCTTGGCTGCCGCAAGTACGCCCATTCCCACGTCAGCCACCCCTGAAAGCACGGCAACGGCAACTGAGGTGTGGGTGTATTCTTCGAGCTCGTATCCCTGGATATGCTCTGGATCGATGCCCCTCTGCTGCAGGCAGTAATCGAGCAATACGCGCGTCCCCGCGCCGGCTTGGCGATTGATAAATCTGACGTCCTCCCTGGCGAGGTCATGAAAGTCTCGTATTCCTTTGGGGTTGTTCTTGGCGACGATGAAGCCCTGCTCTCTCATGGCCCCGTGAAACATCCGCACCTTCATTTCCGGAATGTACTTTTCTATATATGACCAATTATAAACGCCTGTTTCGGGGTCTAAGAGGTGAGCGGTTGCGAGGTGCGCGTTGCCTTTTTTCAAGGCAAGCAAACCGCCCAAGCTGCCGACGTGGCTCGAGGACAAGAAGAGATTGCGCCGCCGCAGCTCGTCGTCGAGGATGTCCAGCATGAGGTCATGGCTGCCGATCGAGACGATGGTCTTATCGATATCTCGGGGATCTCGCAACAGTTCCACCGTGACGACGGCCCCCTGATCTATCCCTTCCGACCGTAAAGGGATGCGGATGATGCCGTCCGCCCTTGTCAGCGTGGTGATGGAGCCTGCGCCTCTGGGGAGCGGAGCTGCGATGATCCTGTCGCGGACTTTTCCGAGCTTCACCCTGAAGAACTCTTCTCGGCCCAATTTGGAAGATATTTTCCTTGTGGTCGTCGCGGACACGGTCGGTCTTGACCAACCTGGCAATCCCTGCATCCGCCTGAGGAGAGGCGCGGCGAAGAGTTCGAAGGAGAGCACGGAGGACACGGGATAGCCCGGGTTTCCTATGATGGGTTTGCCGTCGATGACGCCCAGGATGGTCGGCTTGCCCGGCATCATGGCCACCCCATGCACCAGCAGTTCGCCCATCTCTCTGATGGCCGCGGCTGTGTAATCTTCGCTTCCGGCAGACGACCCCGCGTTGATCACCACAATGTGCGCTTGGGAGGCTATCGCCCCGCGAATAGCCGCTTTGATCAAATCGTATTCGTCTTTCACAATGGGCTTTCTGACGGCTATTCCCCCGTGATCCTCCACGAGTCCTGCGAGCATCACCGTGTTGAACTCAATGGTTTTCCGCCGGCTGTCGCCGTGGTCGGAGAATTCCCCGGGTTCCACGAGTTCGCTTCCCGTAGGGATGAGCCAAACCACAGGTTTCTCCACCACTTCCACCCGGGTGACGCCTGCCGAGAGCAAGGCCCCGAGATCGTACGCGGTAATTTGATGCCTCGCAGGCAATATCATTTCCGACGCCACAAAATCCTCGCCGACTCGCCGCACATTTTCCCAAGGAACCAGCGCCTTTTCGATTTGAAATTCCGAGTCAGTGGTGAAATGGACGTTCTCGATCATCACCACCGCGTCCACCCCCTCCATGATGGGTTGACCCGTGTTGATGGGCCACGCTGTCTTGCCAATCTCGAAGGACACAGGCGTATCCGGCCCCGCGCCGTAGCTGTCCTGCGCTCTTATGGCAAACCCATCCATGGCGGCCGCATGAAAACGAGGCGACGACAGCCGTGCATGCACCGGCGCAGCCGTGACGCGGCCCTTGGCCTCCACCACCGACACATATTCAGAGCCGGGATAAGCGCTCGTGGGCACTCGGCTCAAAAAAATTTCCAGCGCCTCGGCCTGCGTTTTCATGTCGAGATAGATGTTGCGTCTCAATGGTATCCTCACTTGCATTGCTGAAAAGATGGATTTTTACCACATCTCCCTTGTACAACCCTTCACAGCCTTCGTCGATGACTAGGCAACCGTGAGCCCTGACCATTGCCGAGATTATGCCGGACTTGGCCGCGAGAGGCGTGGCAATAAGCGCGTCGCCCTCCCTATGCAGCGTTACCCTGACAAAATCCCTCCGACCCTCTTTTGACGCGATGTTGCGGCTGAGAATCGCATCGCAACTCGGACGGGAAAACGGTCGCAAAATTTGTTCCCCGCCGAGCTGCCGGATAAGCGGGACGACAAAGTTTTCGAAACAGATCAAGGCGCTGGCTGGGTGACCGGGCAGTCCCACCACAGGCTGCGCGCCGATTCTCGCCACGATGAGGGGCTTGCCGGGCGAGATGGAAACGCCGTGAACAAGGACCTGCGAATCCGCGAAAGAGAGGATCGCATTCAACGCGATGTCTCTGTTCCCCATGGAACTGCCCCCTGAAATCAACACCAAATCGCACGCGTCAAGGGCTTTTTTCAGGCCGCGTGTCATGTCGTCCATCGCGTCGCGCACCAATCCTATCCATTCCGCGTCTGCGTAGGCATCCTTGACCGCGCCGGTCAGGACGTAACGGTTGACATCCCGCACGCAACCCGGGCCCGGCTCTTGGTCTATTGGTACGATTTCATCCCCAGAGCTGATGATGCCGACAGATACCCTCCGAAATACCCGCACCTCTGATTTGCCTGCCGCCGCAAGGAGTCCTAGGTCCTGCGGCCGCAGTCGGCGCCCTTTGCTGAGAAGCCTTTGCCCCGCCTTGAAATCTTCGCCCCTGCGTACCACGTTTTCATACGGCGCAACCGCTTTCAGCACCTCTATGGCGTCGGCGCTCGCTTCCTCGGTATGCTCCACCATCACTACCGCGTCAGCATTGACGGGAAGGGCGCCGCCGGTAAATATTCTCATGGCGGTTCCCTTGCGCAGGGCTTCCGCAGGCATCCCTCCCATGGAACACTCGCCGATAACGGTGAGCAGCGCTGGGTTCGTTTCTGTCGCGCCAAAGGTATCCACGCACCGCACGGCAAAGCCGTCCATGGTGGAGCGATGAAACCCCGGACAATCTTCCGAAGCGGTCACGGTTTCGGCAAGGACTCGATGTATCGCATGTTCAAGGCGTTCCTTTTCGTCCCCGAGCGGTTTGAAGGCGCTCAGGGCTTCCAAGGCCTCTTGGCAAGACACGACGTTAAAAAATGGCTTCATCATGGGACATCCGTACTATGAAACGACGTCGGCTGATCGTATTGCGCATGATAAAGGTAGTATAACAACAGGGAGAGGGTTATGTCAAAAATGGCCCAACCATTCTTCCACATTTTGCCCCAACACGCATATTGCCCAGAAAAAATGCAGCCGCAAAAATCGACATGTCACACCTTTTTTGGTATGTTTTCTGGCGTCTTGTCGCTTCTTTCAAAGCCTTGTTCATTGCCGTGAATCGAGAGAGTCAAAAACCATGGAACAGTCGTTGAAGAGAAAAGTACTCCGCTATCGCTGGGCCATCTTTTGGGTGATGGCCGTGGCCTATGTGTTTGTGTATTTTCACCGGCTCTGCCCCGCGGTGGTCGCCCTTGACCTCCAAAAGGACCTGGCCGCGACAGGCGGTTTCATGGGTCTTCTCGCCTCGGCCTATTTTTACCCATACGCCATCATGCAGCTCCCGGCAGGACTCCTCTCGGACTCCATAGGGCCGCGTAAGACCGTCACCGTCTTCTTGAGTCTTGCTGGGATTGGGAGCATCGTGTTTGGCCTGACCCCGGGCATGAGCATTGCCGTGGCTTCAAGAGTGCTCGTAGGGATAGGCGTCTCCATGGTGTTCATCCCCACCATGAAGATCCTCTCCCAATGGTTCCGGGTGCGCGAATTTGCCTTCATGACCGCTATCCTCAACACCATGGGCGGCGTCGGCGCGTTGACGGCAGCCACGCCTCTCGCCCTCATGACAGGATACTTCGGATGGCGGTTGTCGTTCGAATTGATCGGCGTTGCCACCATTGTCATCGCGGGGTTCGTATGGCTTCTGGTGCGCAACCGACCTGAAGACAGAGGATGGCCTTCGTTGGCCGAAATAGACAACATCGGAACCGGGCCACCGCCCGCTCCTCAAGTCATACCTCTTTGGGAAGGCGCCAAAAGGGTCGTCACCGAACGCTATTTCTGGCCCATTGCCGTGTGGTTTTTCTGCCTGGTGGGGATTTTCTTCAGTTTTGGGGGGCTCTGGGCTGGCCCATATCTCATGCACGTCTATGGGATGAGCAGGGACGAGGCGGGGCATATCCTCAATATGATCGCAGTGGGACTTATCGTGGGCAGCCCGCTTGTCAGCGCCTTGTCTGACCGTTTCTTCCGCAGTCGCAAGAAAGTGCTCATGCTTTTTTCCGGCCTCCTGGTGATGCTCATGGCGCTGCTGAATCTGTTCCCAGACCGTTTGCCTCTGGCCGCCCTGTACGTCGGTATGTTCTTGTTCTCGGTCTCGTCGTCTGCCATTGTGGTCATAGGCTTTACCACGACCAAAGAGCTATTCCCCGTCGAGATCGCAGGCACATCGGTGGGAACAGTGAACCTGTTTCCCTTCCTGGGCGGCGCGATCTTGCAGCCCGCGCTGGGGTGGGTACTGGAATGGCATCCCAAAACCGCCTCCGGCGCGTATTCTCTCGAGGCGTACCAAGCCGTTTTTCTGGCGCTCCTGGTCGTCTCTCTCATTGCGTTGATCAGCTCTCTTTTCATGAAAGAGACCTTCCCATTGCAAAGATAGCGGAGCATCTCGATGACGTTTTAGCCCAGACGCGATGAGCCTCACCCTCCCTATGGAAAGCCGATCCATCCCACTCTCACGGGCGGCGCATGACGACGCCCTACGGGTAGCGACATGAACACGCTGGTGGTGCGTCCCGGCGCGCTGGGAGACGCCATTCTGACTCTTCCCCTCCTCCACACCATTCGTATGCAAGACCCGGGCGGCGCCGTCGTATTCCTCGGCCCAAGGGCATACTTGCCGTTGGTTCCGCCCTACGTTCAGGCGCGGCCCGTGGATGATACAAGCGCGCTGTGGCTCTTCACGGAATCGCCTGAAAATAATCCCCCTCCTGACGTTGCCTTTGATGTCGCCTACGTGATCCTTCACTCGCCAGACCTTGCGGCGCGTAATCTGATCCGCAGCGGCGTAAAGACGGTCAAGATCATCCGTCCCCAGGTGAACGAGGGCGAACACCTGGCGCGTGCGCTTCACCGCCTTGCCGGCTTGCCCGCTCCCGAGCCGGCGCCTATGCTGCGTTTCCTCGCCCCAAGAGAGAGGCTTTCGGCGGTATGGCTCCATCCCGGCAGCGGAGGCCCGAGGAAATGCGCGCCATTGAGTACGTTCGTCTCTATAAGCAGACTGCTGAACCGCGAGTACGGCCTGCCCTGTGTGATCACGGCAACCGATCAAGACGCCTTTCTCGCCGCGCAGCCGGAGTGGAAGATGCTCTTGGATGAGCCGGGAAATCGTCTTGTCATGAATCGGCCGATTGTCGAGCTTTGTCGTGAATTAGGCGGCGCGGTCCTGTTCGTGGGCAATGACTCCGGGATCGCTCACTTGGCCGCAAATCTCGGCGTGAAAAGCCTCTTATTTTTCTGCGCAACTGACCCCCGCGTGTGGGCCCCATGGGTTCCGTCTCATCAGATGCGGATCATAGATTGCAGAAACCGCATGCCCGATACCGAGGCCCTCCGAACCATGCTCTCTGAGGTATTGGTCGGATAGCCCTGGCGAGGCAGCGGGGATTTTGATCGCTCAATGGTGCATTGAACTGGTTGTCAGTAACCCTGTGGTACATAACCCCGTGGTTTGCGAGGCGCATGCACGCGAGGGGGGCGCTTGGGGCGCGTTATTTGCGTGGAAGCGCGTCTTTGAACTGCGCGCTTGGTGGCCATAATTAGTTGGACATATTCATTAGTTAGGGCTATTTCCTCATAACACAGTAGCACCCACAAGTCCGCAAAAGTGAAATTAATTTCTCGTTTTTTGCTATAAATATTCAATTCCTGATACTTTTTTCTTGACATTTATAAAATTAACACTAATTGTTCCTGATAACGAATCGTTGTCTCTTGGAGGGAGGGTATGACTCTAGTAAAACCCATTAGTGTATTGGTATGTCTATTGTTTCTCGCCGCTATGAGCGTCGGAGAAAGCCACGCATGGAACTACAGAGAAGCTGCATTTGTCACACACACAGATCAGCAACCACAAACCCCGCAACCGCAACAAAATGAAATCGCCAAAGTAAAACAGAAGAAGATCGTCAAGGTCAAGCCGCCGCAGGCTCAGGTCGCTCCACAGACGATCGAACCACCCGTACCCGCCTGCATGCTTCCCATCCGTCGCGTCCGGGGCTGGGAACTGGAGGGACAGGCATTCTACGCCCGCATCAAAGGCACGGTCAGATTCGGAAACGCCCTGTTCACGCCTGCCTACGGGACAAGCCAGCTCGATGTGGATTTCAATTCTGACCTCGGCATCCCAGAGCATCAGTGGATTGGGGCTTTTACGGCAAAGTATTTCTTCAAACCAAAATGGGCCATTCGCTACTCAGTGATGCCAACTATGTCCGAAGCCATGGCCTCGCCATCCAGGACGTTCAACTTCGGCCCCACGGTAAGCACTTTTGGGCTCAACACAAAGGTGAAATGGGAACGACTGGATCAGAGAATAGGTCTTGTATTCGATAGCATTCGCACTCCTTCGAGCAGGGTTGGCGTGTTCGCAGATTACGTACGCCTTACTGAGCGCCTGCGAGTGTATCAGATGGGCGGCAACACCTTTGATAATGATTTGAACCTGGCCATGGTGGGGTTGGAGCTCGAACGTTGCCTCAAATCGACCAGACTTTTCAACATCCTATCCCTTGAATGCAAGGCAGGTTTTGCCTTTGGCGACGACTCTATCGGGTCCGATCTGTCAACAGGTCTGCGGTACACCATTCCTTTGAACAACGGTCGTTGGGGCTTCGTAAAGGGCGGCTACCGCTATCTGACGTTCAAAAAGAAATACAACGACCTGAAATTGTTCGATACCGCCATGGAGGGCGGATTCCTGGAGGCAGGTTTCATTTTCTAAGCTGCTCGAAGGGATTGCCTTCAAGGCCCGACTTCAGACCTTGCCTGCCTGCCCTATGTGTTGGCTGCGTTGAGCCCGACAAACACCGTTTCTCCCCGCTCTGAGTGTTTGTCGGGCTCTCTTTACGAGATGCGGCCATAATCGTTTCCGCTCCCTTCCTGCGCGGCCTCTTGAATATCGCGGCGCGATGAACATGTTATGGTGATCAGTATCACGTTCCCCCCGGCAGGCTATGGCGATGGAATCTTCCACACTCGAGGAAAAGGTATTCCGAGCCATCCATGAGAGACCCGGCTCTTCTATGGAGTGGTTCGGGGAACAGTTTGGGTTATCTCTTTACCGGCTGCGCCGCGTCTTTCGACGCATCCAACGGGACCTGGAAGATGCCGTCGTCGTGCAAGACCCAGATCGAGGCGTCTGGATTGTGGAGCTCGACGCTTCCCTATGTTCCGGCGTGAACTGGGTCGGAGAAGACCAGGGGGGATTTCGTCAGTGCAGCGATTCCGTATTGTTTCCAGACGGCCGCTGCTATGAGCATTCCCGCTATGAGTGCGCAGAAATGGCGGCCTTGTCTCGCAGACTCCATTTTCTGACAGGGCCGAAAGATCCGAGCGTCCAGACCCTTGCGGAATCTGCTGTGGAAACCTTGCAGGAGCTGCTGCACACCCTGGAAGGAATTCAGCCCGCCACGCGAAGAGATTGGCGCAATAAGGTCCGCTTCCAACGCCTCTTGATGTCTGCTGTGGCGTTCAAGGATTGGAAACGCCGTATGGCAGCTTTATCCGAGGATGATGAGATCCCCTATGAATTGAGACGACGTCACAGAAATTCCTCCGGCAGCCCGTACGAATTCGCCCTGCGCAAGTATTTTGTCCTCTTGCGCGTCCCGGTGGATGCGGCAAAGGAAGAGGTCCTCAAGGCATGGAAGAAACTCGCTCTGCTGTATCATCCTGATGTGCAGGGAGAAGACGGAGACGAGGAAATGATGAAGGCGGTGAATGAGGCCAAGGAGAAAATTTTTCATCTCCGAGGGTGGGACTAGCAACCGGCGAGCTTCCCTTGCGGTCATAACAAACAGCGGGGATGCCTTGTTTCAGACATCCCCGCTTCGGCAAACGTTTCTATCGCTTTTTCGCAGCGTTCTACCAATACGTCCCGAAAAATCCTTCCGCGGGCGCCGCATAGAGCATCATTGGGAGAACGGTTTCTTTCGCCATGGGCGCAAATCTTCTTGGGACTCCCCTGCCCACACCTACCGGCCTCGGGGGCATCATCCCGTAGCCTAGAGCCGGAACAGGACAGCCGGCGGGGCCGCACAAGGGCGGCGGGCACATCGCGACGGGCGGTGGACAAAACCTAGGGCCGCATCGGAGATGGTCTATCACCGAGTCAACAACCCTGAATGGAAGAGCTATCACGCCTGTGACGACCCTCAATGCGCCTGACAGGAGAGCCGCAATGGGATGGGGTCCACACGCGGGCGGTGGACATGCAGGGGGCGGACACGGCGGCGGCGCACACATCGGCGGTGGACACAGAGGGGGCGGACATACCGGTCCCCCGGCTGACGCCATTGGTACGATTATAACGGTCAAGCACAGCGCTGCAAGCGCAGCGGTCAGTGTGAATCCTCGCATATCCTTTTACCTCCTTCACGCCTGCCTCTTGGCCTTTAGGCCCCTTAAGGCAGCATGGATCGCAGAGACCACATGTTTTACGACGTATGCGGCAAGCATACCACCATTACGGCCTCGGTGTCAATGGAAAACCTCGCTAGCCACGTTTTTGCGGCCTGTCGAGCCAAAAAATGGCTTATTCTTCGAGGTCCTCCCACAAGGGACCTTCTTCCTTTGTTTCCCCTGACGGTTTCTGGGGAAAACCGACCTTGCCGCAGCCAAAATCCAGAGACCTCACACCCGGTATCTCCTGGAGCGTCCTTGGTTGAAGGCCATGGGGCGCGCGGCTCCATTCCCGAATCGCCATATCGAGGATTGGCTCATGATTTTTATCAAAAGCGATCACCCCACGGGGCCCTTGTATGGACAAATTTTCCAGGTAGGCAATGAGCGGTGAAGGGTTCTGGGCGTCCCAGGAAACCCCTTTTACGCTGAGAGCCACCATAGAAGCAATGTCATATCCCTCGGCGGCTCTCTCTACGTCCTGAACATCCACGCCGACCGTTTTCCGGATGCGCTGGACAAATTCCGCGGGATTTTTTACGGAACCGAGGGTTTTCACGCCTTCCGCCGCTTTCCCCAGGGCCGCAGCCCCCGCAGGGTATGAGACAAGACTGTCCGGCCCTACGATGCGCTTTAGCCACTCGCGATGTTTGCGCGAGTCAATCGCCCTGAGAAATCCAAGGGCGTCTTTTTTGCCGAACCCCGCAAAGATCACGTCGTTTTTCGTCTTTTCAATCGCGTCTATGACGCTGCGAAAATTGTCCGAACCGAGGGGAACCATGACGCGATCCCCAAACGTTCCCCCGCTCCTGTCAAAACTATAGGCAAAGAAGTCCGCCGTTTCATTCCCCTCTTTATCGTCAGGTCCCGTAATGAAGGCAAGACGACCGAGGTTTTGGATCGCCCACGGGGTGAGGGGAGCGGAGCGTTGGTAGGTATTCGGTCGAACTCGGAAGGTCCTTGGTTGGCACAATTCGCCTGCGACCAGTTTGACAGAAGGGTTTGTCACGAACAAGATTGCCGAACTGTTGGAGACGCCATGCACGGCCTTTTCCGCGCCATCGAGGCTCATGGGACTGATCACGAAATCTACCTTATCGACGACGAGCATTTGGGCAAGGATCTCGAGGGTCTTTTCGTCCTTGGCACCCGGATCCCGACGTATCACTTGGATCCCTGAGGCTCCCTTCTCCTTGAGGCTGCAGTCGAAACCGGCCATAAGCGATCGGGCGTCCTGGGAGAAAGGCCCCTGCTCGGGCAGGATGATTCCCACCTTGATAGGTCGGTTTTGTGCGCGGGCAAGCCTGGGGAACCCCGTTGATCCCAGCACCAACGATGCACCAATTCCCAGAAGAAATCTGCGTCGGGAGAGATGATGCGGCCCCTGGGATTTGGGGTTATACGTCGTCATGCTTCACACTTCATCATTATTGAAATCATGCCAAATGCCGTCCTCTTTTGCGCAAGGTGTTACGACTCATGAAGTCTACCACATCGCGAGCCTCGCAAACGCAATGATTTTGACTTCCTTCAGCAAAGCCCTTGAACTCTTCCTTGGGGTCATCGAGGCGGCGTGGGCCGCCATAGCCTTTGCACATGCCGGAGAGACTCCGCTGCGTACCGCTGCGCTCAACGCGACGCAGCAATCCTCCCCTTCAGGGCGCTCCCGCTTCCTTTTGAGGCGGCGGAGCAGCCTGCTTGAGCGCCTTAAGAATCGTCTCTATGCCGGAGGCCAACCCCTCGATGAGGTCTTTGTTGTCATTCCTGAGCTTTTTTACGCCCTGGAGGGTCTGGTCCAACTCACGAAGCACCGCCTGGGACTGCTCTTCCAACTTGTCGCCAAAAGGAGCGACCACGTCTTTGGAAAGCTCACGGGATGTGTCGAATATCTTTTTTCCTATCTCTTTGCGATCAGGATCCTGGGCGAATGATTCAAGCTGCCCTTTGATGAAGCCTTTGGTCGCGGGATACAGTTTTCGGCCCAGTTCTTCGCCTTCTTGCTCGAGCTGTTTGTCAGGAGTAGCCATGAGCGATTCCTTGGCCTTTTTGCCTGCAGCAGAGGCAACCCCACTGACGAACGGTTGAACGCTTTCCACCGCCTTTGCTCCGGTTTGCTCATCGAGATGATTGACGACAATCACGACGAGTCCGTAGGAAGCGAGCAACGCGAGTATGACAAGCGCGATGAGCTTCCCCAATCTTTTCAATCCCGCCCCTACTGACATGGCTACCCCCTATGAGCACGGCGACTGCGCCCTGCTCAACGATCCATTGGCGCTTATTGCATCGGCGGTCCGGCCATCGGCCCCATCGGTCCATAGCTCATTTTTGTCTTGGTCATGGGCTTCCGGAAGGGGGGAGGACACGGCGGAGGAGGACATTCCATCCTCACCTCGATGACGCGGCAACTCCTGGGCGCAAAAGAATTCTGGGAGCATTTGACGATGGCCATTTCCGACGCGTGGCCAGGGGTTGGTCCAAAGCCTTGATAGAGCGCTCCTCGGAAATTTTGGGCGGTGGCCACAAAAAACGCCTCCGAATCATAAACCGAACAGAACAGCAGTCCCGAAACCACTACTGCGGCGATAAGCAAAGTTTTTGTTTTCATAACCATTACCTCCGTAAATGCGCTGAGAACAGCCCTTTTTTCTATGGGTTCATAGATTGATGTGACATTCCATCACCCTGTTGGTTCTTCCTACGAGACCATACTTAACACGTTCTTCCCGGCGCGCCGCTAAGCCCCCCTTTCCTCGTTCAAGAAAGAAGGCTGGCCAGTGGCCTCCAACACGCTTCTCCACAGGTTGCCATCGAGGTCCACGTGCTTGCGTCCCTTCACGATTTCTGTCATCGGCACGTACACGAATTGATCATTGAGACTGCCGACTACCATATTGGTTTTTCCCGCCATACCCGCATGCACCGCCTCCTGCCCGAGAAACCCGCAAAAAATCGAGTCGTCAGCGGTGGCAGGCACAGAACGTATGGTGTAGCTCGGATCGATATATTTCAAATTGATCTCTATGCCCTTTGCGTGAAAATATTGCAAGATCCTCTCTTTCAAAAAAATCCCAATATCTCCGAGTTTGGGGTTGCCGGATTCATCTGCGCCCTGCGCAGAGCAGTATTTTTGTCCAGCGCCCTCTGCGACAACGATCACCGCGTGCTTCCTCCGAGCCAGTCTTTCCTCCAACGCGGCGAGAAAGCCGTGCGGACCGTCCAGGTCAAAATCCGCTTCCGGAATGAGGACAAAATTGGCGTATCTCTTGCCAAGCGCGGCGCTCGCCGCAATAAAGCCAGAGGTGCGCCCCATAAGTTTCACCAGGCCGATGCCGTTGGGCGCGCCATTGGCCTCGACGTGCGCAGCCCCTATGGCTTTGGTGGCCATACTCACCGCCGTGTTGAATCCAAATGATCTCGACAATAGGTTAATATCGTTGTCAATGGTCTTGGGAATCCCTATCACCCCGATCTTTGCCCCACGCGCCCGTATCTCCTCTGAAATTCGGGCCGCGGCGCGGAATGTTCCGTCTCCGCCAATGGCAAAGAGTATCCCTACATTCATGCGCTCGAGCGCATCCACGATTTCTTGGATGTCTTGGGGACCTCGTGAAGACGAGAGGATGGTGCCTCCCAGTTCATCGATCTCCGACACCACGGCCGGGGTGAGTTCCATGACCGGGTGGCCGTAACGCGGTATAAATCCCTGCAGCCCGTACAATATCCCCAGCACGTTCTTCACCCCATAAGAATGGTATAGGGTGAGAACCACCGAGCGGATGACGTTGTTCAACCCCGGACACAGCCCCCCACATGTGACAATCGCGCATTTCAGTTTGCTGCAATCAAAAAAGATCTTCGCTCGAGGCCCCGCGCGCATGAACGCCACAGGCTCTTTGCCCGCCGATACTTCTTCGCAGACCTTTTCCGCCGAGATGTCGAACAGGATTCGCTCACTGTCATCGACAAATTTCACGGATTTCAGCGGAGAGTCAATGCGAGGCTCGCCGAGCGATTCAATTTGGGTATCCATATTGCATGTCCTGGATCGCCCCCGCGGCGTTCAGCCGGCGTAGGCTTATTCTCTCGTTTTTGCTTTCTCACACTTTAGGATTATGGTGTAGCCTACCTTAGAGTTTGCAAAAAGTCTATGAAAAAAAAGTATTACGCTGTGTACGCGCAGTAAAATGGGCTGGCTGCGACGAGTCTTACTTGATATGTGGGAAGTTATATATTGAAACGAAACAACATTATGTCCCCATCTCGAACGAGGTAGTCCCTGCCTTCCAGGCGCACCTTGCCTGCTTTGTGAGCCGCAGCCATAGACCCTGCTGCTCGGAAATCCTCGTACGAGATGACCTCGGCTCGAATAAATCCTTTGGCCATATCGGAGTGGACGGTTCCGGCTGCCTGCAAGGCGGTGGCGCCGTTGCGAAGCGGCCAAGCCCTCACTTCCGGTTCACCGGCGGTGAAGAAAACTATGAGATTCAGCAGTCGAAAGGACGTTCTTATGATTCGCTCTTTCGCGCCTTCTTCCAAGGCAAGGTCTTGAAGAAACTCCTTGGCATCCTCGGGAGACATCACCGCTATTTCTGCTTCTGTATCCGCATATAGCCAGTCGAGCTCAACCTTGGGCTGGTCAGCCGTATGGCGGCGGATTTGATCCATGACCTGTTCAACCGCCTCTCTGGGTTGGTTTTCTCCGACGTTGAGCAAAACCAGTTCAGGCTTGATCGAAAGGAAAGAAAAGCCCCGGAGGCTCTCGAGATCATCGTCGGCGTCGAGGCGCCTCAGCGGCTTGCCCTGCTCCAACACCTCGAGGGCCTTCGCCAACACGTCTCTTTCCTTGGAAAGCTCTTTCTTGCCCCGTTGTATGTCGCGACTGACGCGTTCCAACCGCCTCTCCACAACGCCAAGGTCTGACAAGATCATTTCTTCTTCTAACGCCTTGAAATCACGAAGCGGCTCCGCAGGGCCTTGAAAAGGCGAATCGAATAACCTGACGCAGTGAACAAAGGCATCCAGCGGTCGCACCATGGCCATGAATTTTTCCAAAGAACCGCCCGCGCTTTTTGGCTGATCTTCTCCAAACCCATGAATATCTGAATATTGGACGGTTACCGGCGTTGTTTTGCGGGGTTTGTGGTATTCTGCAAGGAAGTCCAGCCTCGGGTCGCTTACCTTCACCACGCCGAGCCCCACCTCCCGGCGTCCCTTTTCATCGTGAATCTCTACTCCCCCTGTGAGAGCTCGAAACACCGTCGTTTTTCCGCTGCCCGGAAGCCCTACAATTCCTAATTTCAAGGTATCAACCCTAATAAACGACGCGTCAGTGCGACGGAGTAAACCGAATGTACAGCACCAATTTCTTCCCGTCGGGAGAGGCGCTCACCACCGAAGACGCCGCGGGATCCAGCTCGCCTATCAGTGAGCCAAAGTTGCCGAGTTCAGAAGTCAACTTTGGATACGCATAGGAAGGTATTGCAACTCCTAATATTATTTCTCCGATCCTGTCCTCGGTCTTTTCCTCCAAGAGATTGCCCTCGAGGCTAGGGAGCATCCTCTTTACGGAATCAACCGCCACAGGAATGATATTGCTTTGCACCGTAAGGTTGCCGGGCGCTATTTTACGCGCAAACGGCGCCTGGCCCACGCCGCCTCTCATGCGATCTGGTTCCAACAGGCGGGGACTCGACATGGCATATTGCTGCAGATGCCCCCCTAACAGCGGTTGCTCGCCAAAAAAGCCTTTGGCCAGAGCTCCGTCAGCGCGCCAAGGACTCGCGCTGCGCGCCTGGTACCATGGGGAGCCCAACGAATGAGTCGGCAAGGGGGCTGCGGGCGTCGGAGTTTCAGAACGCGCGACGCTTTGCGCGCTCTCGGAAAAGACCTCGTGCGGGGAACGATCGTAAATGACGACGCCCACGAATACAATGAGTATCAATGCGCCGATGCCTACCGGCAGCGGCATATAGGGAGACGCGGTAAACAAGTTCTTAAAAAAGTGCAGGACTGATTCTGGTTGATTTGTTTCATGGAGTTTTGCTTTGATTTGTTGGAGGAGGCATTCAGGCGGGTTGACTTTCTCGAGATTCATTAACGTTTGTACAGTGAACCCATACCACTGATAATCGTTCTTACAGTATGGGCAACCGTCCAAATGTTTTGCCACCAAGGTTTCCGTTTGTTTGTCTAATCGCCGTTCATGAAACTCTCCAAAAAGATCGCTCACACGCTCGCATTCGCTCATGACAAGACCCTCTTCAATTTTTCCTTCACAACCATACGCGCTCTATGCAAACGTGACTTCGTGGTACCCTCAGGAAGATTAAGAAGCTGCGCTATTTCTTCATAAGAAAAACCCTCGATGTCACGTAAAATCACAATCTCTTTATGGTCAGGATCCAATTCGTCAATTGCCTTTTGCACGAGTCTCTGGACTTGCTTTCCAGCAAGCAAGGTCTCAGGATTGGTGGAGTAGTCAGGCACAATACGCTGTTGTTCGTCTCTGTCCTCGTTGTTCTCGGTCTGACCTTTGTTTGCAAAGTAACCACGCCGTTTCAGATATTTGAATCGGTTTTTTCCCCTGTTCGTGGCAATCTGGAATAACCATGTCGAGAACTTGGAGTCGCCTCTGAACTTGCGAAGATTTTGAAAGGCCGCGGTGAATATCTCTTGAGTGAGATCGCTCGCCTCTTCCTGTTCGCCGACGTAGCGATAGGCGAGGTTATACACCTTTTTGTAGTACTTTTCCAGCAGGACATCAAAGGCCTCTCGGTTCCCACGCTTGGCTTTGATGACAAGACTCGCGTCATCGTCGTTCTCCGCTGCCGTGGAAGCGTAGAACAATAGAAACATCACGATATTCAGACAAAGCCCGTTCAGAATTGTTTCAAGGAAGGTCACTATAAGTTATTTTTCTCCGAAAAAAATCTCAATGAACATACGGTTAAACTGCGTATAAAGTCAAGAAATATGCGCTCTTGTGCCCAATTTATGCCTCCCTGCGAAGGACTGCGTCTGGGGCGGGGCATTATCTGTTTGCCCGATGAGGGATAAATGAGTATTCTTGGTGGACAACATACCTGCGGCATCGTTGAAACGCAGATATTCGACGCGGCCAGCAGGTTGAACTGGCATGATGTCCCTCGCCGGCAGCGCTTTCAACGCCGCGCGACGAACCCATGAAACCGTCGCGCCGAGGGAGAACGCAGAGGCCGAGAGACACATACACATGAGCTTGGAGCGCCTAAGGGGGTCGCATGATATTCTCGAAAAGGGTCACGGACACGCCGCCCTATTTGTTTCACCTCATCGACGAAAAGAAGAAGGAAGCTCAAGAGAAAGGGCTCGACGTCATCTCTTTAGCCATTGGCGATCCGGACAAACCAACGCCTGGTTTTGTCCTCGACATTATGGAAGAGGAGATGCGGGACCCAAAGAACCATTGCTACCCGAGTTATAAGGGCGAGCCCGATTTTTGCGAGGGGGTAGCGCGGTGGTTTTTCTCAAGGTTTGGCGTCGAGCTGGACCCTTCATCGGAGGTGATGGCCGTGATAGGGGCGAAAGACGCCATTTCTCACATTCCTTTCGCCTTTCTCGATCCGGGCGATTCAGCCCTTGTCACGGATCCCGGGTATCCTGTGTATCAGATCGCGGTGGGCTTCGCAGGCGGAGAGGTCATCCACGTACCCCTCTTAGAGGAACACTCCTTCCTCCCAGACCTTTCTTCCATTCCTCGCAGCCACGCCCAAAAGGCAAAGATCATGTTCATCAATTATCCCAACAACCCCACCGCGGCTGTCGCAGACAAAACGTTTTTTGAACGGATAGTGGCTTTTGGTCAAGAGCACGACATTGTCATATTGTCTGACAATGCATATTCAGAAGTATATTTTGAAGAGCAAGATCGGCCCATGAGTATCATGGAAATCCCCGGCGCCAAAGAAACGTGTATGGAAATACACTCATTCTCTAAGACGTTCAACATGACAGGCTGGAGAATCGGTTTTGTCGTCGGCGGAAAGAACCTCATTCAGGCGCTTCTCACGCTGAAGTCCAACTTTGATTCTGGCGTCTTCATGGCCATACAACGCACTGCGGCTCGGGCTCTGCTCCATCCTCTTGCGCCCGTTTTTTGTCAGGAGCGTACGACCCTGTTCAAAAGGCGGCGAGACAAGATAGCCGCATCCCTCGAGACAATGGGGTTTCGATTCATGGTGCCCAGGGCCGGCTATTACTTCTGGGTTCGCATCCCACCGCAGTTCAATTCTTCAGTGGTCTTTTGCGCAGAACTCTTGGAAAAAACAGGAGTGGTCGTCACCCCGGGCGTCGGTTACGGCCCCAGCGGCGAACACTATTTTAGGATATCCATGACTGCGCCTGACGAGCGAATAGACGATGCATTACATCGGATGGAATTGTTTATGAGGAGACTATGATGAAGGCGACGTTGCTCCTGGAAGACGGGACTATATTCCACGGCCAAAGCATTGGCGCGCAAGGGGAGACCATAGGCGAAGTGGTATTCAATACCGCAATGACCGGTTATCAGGAGATTCTTACCGATCCCTCTTATCGCGGTCAAATCGTCACGATGACATACCCTCATATAGGAAACACTGGCGTCAATTCAGAAGACAACGAGTCTCGTCAGCCTTTTCTCAGCGGCTTCATCGTCCGCGAATACTGCCCGCATCCCAGCAACTGGAGAATGCAGTCAGACCTCGACTCTTTCCTCAAGCAATATGGCATCGTCGGTATCCACCGCATCGACACGAGAAAGCTTACCCGAAATCTTCGTGAAACCGGCGCGAAAAAAGGGATTATCTCCACAGAGGATCACGACAAGCAAAGCCTCTTGGGCAAGGTCAAGGCATATCCCGATATAGAAGCGTTCGATTTGGTACAAGAAGTGTCTTGCGCCGCCCCATACGACTGGAACGAAGGAACGTGGCAATGGAACGCGCCGCCTAAAAAGCCTCACTCCACAAGCCTGCGCATAGCCGCATACGACTTCGGCACAAAAACCAATATCTTGAGGCTGCTCGTTGACCTCGGCGCTCATGTCCGGGTGTTTCCCGCGTCAACCAGCTCTGACGAAATCCTCAAATTTGACCCTGATGGCATATTTCTGTCCAACGGCCCGGGCGACCCTGCATCTATCCCGTATGTAATCGAAAACGTGAGGAACTTGATCGGAAAGAAGCCTATTTTCGGCATCTGCCTCGGCCACCAGATTCTCGGGCTCGCCCTCCATGGGACTACATACAAACTCGTGTTCGGGCACCACGGCGCCAATCACCCCGTCCAACGACTCGACACCGGACAGGTGGAAATCACCTCCCAAAATCATAATTTCGCCGTCAAACTGGAAAGCGTGGCAAGCGAAGTTCAGGCGTCTCATATCAACCTAAACGACCAGACCCTCGAGGGCATGATACACAAAAAATACCCTCTCTTCTCGGTGCAATATCACCCAGAGGCCTCGCCCGGCCCGCACGATTCTCGATACCTCTTTAGGCGATTCGCGCAGATGATACAGGAAAGCTGAACAGCGGTAGCGACGAGGGCGGCCCAGGGATCTCAGCGCACATGAATCGAGCCGAGAAGGCGCGGGCCAATTGGCGATTCGCCGCGAGCGATGGTATGCGGCGGCGCCCGTCCCTCAACGGACTCGCGACCAGAGCTGGTCCTTCCCTCCTTTGACAGGAGAGCGCGTCACCATAAAATCTCCCTTTATACCGTAGATATAGAAATCCTGCTGCTTCTCGGCGCCGAGTTTGACGAACATCTCGTGGTTTTCAAAGGTCCATATCCCGTCTGCGCCCGTGGGATGATCCTGGTCAAACATGCGACACGTCCCGTCTCGTCGAAGGGTCAAAAGAGTGCCGCTTTGACGCCGCAACACGCGCGGGACGTCTTCTGAAAGGGGGTGTTCTTCCGGTATGGCCTCCCACGTCCCGATCACGTCTTGCCAATCGATGGAAGCCTGGAAGATCTGCTCAGGGGTCATCCCCGCGGCGCCTCTCCCGAGAGAACACTCAGCAGCAATCATTACAGCGATTGAAGCCCAGAGAACCAGCGTCAACTTCATGACGCCCTCGGAGAACGCAACGCACACGTCGCGTCTGTCATTTGTGCAGCCTCCACGGCCATATCAGAGGTTTTCTCGACGTTTCCCACGAGATCGCCCTGCGTCGCTCGCAACAATCCGTCAATGACCGGTTTTCCATTTCGACGAGTCGAAGACAACGAAGCGATCTCGGCTCACATCGATCGAGCAGAGAACCTCTGCCGAGATTCATGCCGAGAACTGCTATAAATGCTCCTCGACCTTTTTTCAAGGCGTTGCCATAGGATACGCCGACGTTAAAGATCGTAACGCGCTTTTCGGAATGATACGGGCTCTCAAAATCGATCACGAATTCGATGAACTGGCTCGAATTTTGAATCCTTGATTCGGCCTCATTTTTACCTGAAAATGACAAAGGTCCTTCTTTCCGCAGGCCGCAGCGGTTTTCAAAAGAACTTGCGAATTCCATAACCCGAACGGCATTCCGACAGAAATTTCGAGAATGGCTCTAGCACTTTTGAGCCTCGCTCACTCGACATGACAAGACGCGTCCGGTCCAAACCGTCAGTAAGTTTCTATCTCGCAGCTTCGAAGGCAAGCCTAAACGTGTATTTTGTCTCGTCTTCTTAAGGAGTTACCGTGTCATGCAGCGACCTCTTCTCACCCATATGCTTATCTCACACATTTTTGACTTGATTTTTTGAACTAATAGAACTAAGACTCTCGATGTCACATACTACATTAATTATAACACATTAATAAAAGGAGTTAAAAATGACATTAAGGCAAATTCGAGAACAGGCCAAGAACCTAGGCATCAAAAACGTGGCTCGCTATCGCAAAGAAACTCTCATTAAAGTGATCCAAGAGACGGAAGGAAACAGACCTTGCTTTAAGGCTATTCCGCAATGCGGCGAATTCGCCTGCGCCTGGCGAGAAGAGTGTCAAAACTGATGCGTCGGGTCCGGGGAAGCTCCTTGGACCGTGGCGAGGCCGGCGATGATTCCTGCTCTTTAGCAGCCACGCGCCGGATTTCTCATTGTCGTCAAAAGCTCTTGACGAGGGAGGCGACGCTGGGGCACACTCCCATGGGGTGTTCTCCTTGCGTCGCCTCGTCGCGTCGCAACAAAATAGACTGAGGGAGTGCATATGGCCAAGATTACGATTCAGACATTGCGGGAAAAAAAGAAACGGTGTGAACCCATGACGTTTCTCACCGCATACGACTATCCTTTTGCCATGCTCGAGCAAAGGGCGGGTATAGACGTCGTGTTAGTAGGAGATTCTATGGGAATGGTGGTGTTTGGTTACGAATCCACGCTGCCGGTTACCATGGACCTCATGATACCTCACGTCAAGGCGGTGCGGCTGGGGGCTCCCGAAGTCTATTTAGTCGGCGACATGCCTTATATGAGCTACCAGGTGTCCGTGTCCGAGGCGATACGCAACGCGGGCCGCTTCATGGCAGAATGTGGATGCGACGCGGTGAAGCTCGAGGGCGGGAGAGAGGTCGCGGAGACCGTGAGGGCCATGGTCAACGCCACGATACCGGTGATGGGACATATTGGTTTGACGCCGCAAGCGGTGGCTCAATTAGGCGGTTACAAAGCCCAGGGTCGAGACCTCGAAACGGCCAAAAGATTGATCGAGGATGCACAGATTCTCGAGGAGGCCGGCGCATCGACTCTGCTGCTCGAGGCGGTTCCTGCGGAAGTGGCCAAAATCATTACCGACAGGGCTGGGGTGCCCGTCTTTGGGATAGGGGCCGGACCGCACTGCGACGGTCAGGTGCTCGTGATACACGATATGATTGGCATGTTTGATCGCCATACCCCGAAGTTTGTGAAGAAATATCGCGAGATCGGCAGCCAGATCGTGGAAGCGCTCCAGGAATTCAAGAAGGACGTTTCCGAGAGAAAGTTTCCTGGGCCGGAACATTGCTATCCCATGCCTGAAGAGGTGGCGGCCGAGCTGAAAAAGCTCTTTGGCTGATTCTCCCTCTGTATCTTCAGCCGTGTTCTTAGGAAGACATTACGCGAAGGATTGTCATGAGAACAGCGATACTAGGTTGCGGCGCGCTCGGGTCCGTCATAGGAGGACTCTTGATTGAAGCCGGTCAGGAAGTGATCTTTATTGAGAGAGACCCTACGGAAGTTGCGCTCATTCGTGACAAGGGGCTGCGGATCGATGGAGTATCCGGCGACAGGATACTTTTTCCACGCATCTTTCATTGCGACGAACAGCCCGATCTCTGTGATCTCGTCCTGGTACTCGTCAAGGCCTATGACACCCCTTCCACCGTTCCCACAGTCTCCAAAATCTTAAGCCCTGCCGGCGTGATTCTGACGCTTCAAAACGGCGTGGGCAACTATGAGACGCTCCAGGCCCATTTCCCGGGCCGCGTGCTCCTTGGTACGACCACCATGGGCGCCATGGCCATATCCCCAGGGCATGCGCGCCACACGGGATTTGGCAACACCGTTATCGGAGAAGCGGACGGCGCCATCACAGAGAGGGCCCGCGTGGTTGTTCAACTGTTGGGAACCATGGCAGGGGGGACGGTCCAGATCACGGATAACGCCCTCGGGACTGTGTGGTCGAAGCTAATCATCAACGCGGCGATTAACGCCCCATGCGCCCTGCTTCGAATCAAGAACGGCGTATTGCCTCAAAATCCCGCCGGCAAACAATTGATCCATGAAATCGTATCGGAATGCCAGTCCATTGCGAAGGCAAAAGGGATTACCCTGCTGTTTGATAACCCAGAAGAGCGTGTGCTCGAGGTGTGTCGAGGGACTGCCGAGAATATTTGCTCCATGCTTCAGGATATAAGAGCGCGGCGGAAAACCGAAATCGGCTACATCAACGGCGCCTTGGCCAGGGAGGCCGATGGTCTCGGTCTCGCAGCCCCTGTCAATAAGACCCTTACGCTTCTCATCGAAGCGTTGGAAGCCACTACATCGTGCAGGATTGAAGACGCATAGAGCTGCAGCGCTTCCCGGCGCGCCGATCCGGGCGCCTTCTTGTTGGCAAGGAAACTAGCCCTCACTGCGCAGAATTGTAGATCTTCTCACATTTTTGTCGTCAGATCGCGTGACTTCGTTCGCAATGCCGCATCAACCAACGTCCTTCTTGTCGTTGCGAGGAGTCGAAAGAGAGGACGCGATCCAGGCTCGCGTCGATCTAGCACAAAAGCATCTGTCAGAATTCGCAATTTCGTCGAGAAGTGCCATAATCCATGACGCTTGCTACGCGGATGCAGAAGGGATCGATCGCTGTCATCTCTGGAGCGCGCCGCAATCCCTCTCGATCTACCACACGGGACATTCATTTGGGACTTTCGCATACGCCTTGAATGATGCACAATGGGCCTTGTCTCTGGATTGACGACAACTTGCGAGATTGGTCCCCAAATCGAGCCTCCTTGAGGCGCGAAGCCATGCAAAGCCGTCCATACAACCTCAAAATAGGGTATAGCGCCGCCGAAGACGAGCAAGCGATCTTGGCGTTAGCGCAACTCGTGTGGGGATCGGAGGAGCCGGGCAGTCCCCCTTATTTTCGATGGCAATATCTGCAGAATCCGCTTGGCAGAGCCTTAATTGGATCTATGGCTTCTTCCTCAGGCGCGCTCGCCGCGCATATCGCCTGCATGCCAGTACTCGTGGAGATGACGGGACAATGGCTCCCATGCGGCCTGGTCGTCAACGCGGTCACTCATCCGCAGCATCGGCGACAGGGTCTTTTTGAACGGCTCGGAAGCGAGCTGATAGACGAAGCGCACCGGATCGGTCTGCCGCTCCTTGTTACTGTTCCTAATGACTCGAGTATCGGCGTGTTCAAGAAAAAACTGGGATTCCAGGAAATAGCAAAACATTGTCTCATGGCGAAATGGGTTGATCCCGGAGTTTTTCTCGCTCAGCATGGATTCAAGACAATCGGTCGCGTCGCGAGCGTCGTTGCGAGACCATTTTTTTTCACGCGGCGAACCTCCCGACGCGTCGCAACGTCCTGTCAGGTCCAGCCCATAGACGACATCAGGTCTGTGGCTGTGGAGAAGCTCGTACATCGCTCGTCGCTCGCGACAAACCGTGAGGTAGAACAGTGGTTCCACTGGCGATACGGCGCGCACCCGACGAGACGCTACCAGTATGTCATTGCAGGCAGCGCACAGAATCCCTCCGCGTTGATGGTGTACCATGTCTTGACGCCTTATCGGAAAGCATTTCTCAGCGACTTCCTTTTTTCTGCGGGCGCGTCCGTCGAGGCGGCAAAGGAAATGGCGGGCTTTGTTGTGGATTCCGTCCGTCAGCAAGGCGCGTCGGCAATTTGGTGCATGGTAAAACAGGGGTCCCGCCGGGCGCAGCTTCTCAAAAGATGCGGCTTCTGGCCTGTGCTCCCAGGGTCTCGTTTTGCGCCTCGGCTGCTGGCAAGGCCCATGAGCGCTGGGTTGCCGGAATCAGCCTTATCGGAAGTGGAATTGTCTTTTGGAAGCCTTGTAAATTGCGATTGAAAGTTGGCGGCGTTCATTGACTTGGGTCGTGATGTCATGTACGATCGTGACGCCTCGGAGATGAGGCTAAGCTCTCATTGTCACAGCGGCGGCTGATATGTCCTCGGAAAAGCCTCGAAAAAAAGAAAAAGGCGATCGACTCTGGTTCAAAATAGCCATCCGGGCGTTGCCATGGCTCGTGACAATGTATTTTCGATTGGTTGATCTCACCTCCCGAAAAGTATTCGTCAACAGAGAGTTTGAAGACGAGGTCTATCGACAAGGCGCATTCGCCGTGGCGGGGTTCCATGGCACGCTCCTTTACCCGTGCTATTATTGCAGGAGATTCAGCGGCGTGATCATGGTGAGCCGTTCGTGGGACGGCGACCTCATGGATCGTTGCTTGAGGGCGTGGGGATACAAAACGGCGCGCGGGTCATCATCGAGAGACGGTAAAGAGGCTTTGCGCGAGATGATCGACATGGCGAAAGAGCTCCACTGCTGCACAGGGCTCGCCGTTGACGCCCCCCGTGGTCCTGCCCAAAAAGTGAAAATGGGGATAGTCGCTCTTGCCAAGGAAACGGGTCAGCCTGTATTGCCCATAGCGAGCTGGACGACGAGACACATTCAATTCAGTTCGTGGGACAAGATGATCCTCCCCTTGCCTTTCAGCACCATCGTCATGGCCTATGGAAAACCTGTGCGTGTGCCGGCTGACCTCGCCCGCGAGGAATACGAGCGCGTAAGACAGGAAATAGAGGCTGGCTTGCTGTCAACCGTCGGACAAGCAAAGGCCAAGGCCGAAGAAATCAAGGGCCGAAAAGTCGCATCTGCGATGGAGAAGGCTCCCAGCCATTCCACCAGTAAAGTTCCTTAAGACACAACCACCCTCCGTAAAAGGGAAAGCAGTCTCTCCACTCTCTCTTCCCATGAATGACGCCGTGCCATATATTCCATGACCGCCTCTTTAGGCCCAGGGGGAGGATTTCTCAAAAGCTTTCTCAGCCCTTGCCTAAGTGCGTCGAGATTGTCAAACGGCGCTATCTCCCCATAGGAGGTCTCTTGCAGCAGGTAATTGGTATAGACAGTGTCTTCGGAAAGGACTGGCAAGCCGCCGCGCAGATAGTGAAACATCTTCGAAAGGTCATTATCGAAGGCGTGAGGCCCGGTGGCCAGGGCTAACCCTACAGAGGCATGTTCTATATATTTCCAGATGTCTGGTTCCGGCAGTTCTCCGTGGCGCACGATGGATTCGTGCAGGGGGAGCTCCTTCTCCGCGCCGTACAGGGCTGTCTTGTTCGCTCCTATTACGTGCACCTCGCATTCATCCTTCAACTCTTGCGCAAGGTAGTTGAGGACATGCGCCATACGCGGGGCAGCAAGGCTTCCCAGGAAGAGCGCCGCGGGTTTGCCGCCTCGGAACGGATTGGCGGCGTTGCGCGGAATCGACGAGGGGCACCCCGTGGGAATGATCTCAGCGTCTCGGGGACCCCCGTAAAACCGCCTCCATCTTTCCACGTTCAGCGTGTTGTTGAAGATGATTCCATGGGCGCGTTCGTGAATCAGCGCCTGACACGCGAGCAGCTCTCGCCGAAGCGCTTCATCCCGGTGAGGCAACTCTTCATCGACCACCCGCACAATGCGCGACACCACGGGCCCCGCATAATCTTGCACAAGCTTGATGGATTGATGGTAACACGTCTTGACCACCGTGTACCGCCCTGACATCCCCAGCGCTTCCAACGGCGCGACGGGAATGTCCCCATCGATCACCGAAGGTTCTTTCACTGGAGCGACGACCTCAGCCGCGACGCCTCTCGCGAGAAGGCCCCGCGTCATCGCCCTCAGCCGCACGAGATCGATCCCGGAAGGCGCGCCAGTGGGGTCTCTATGAAAAACAATGCCTACCTTCATATTCACTTGAGCATAGCTGAAACTTTCAGGTATTGGTAGTTCATGATACAAGCGCGTTGCCCAAGGCGGCGCGCATCTCAAAAGGTGAGCCTCTTGCAGTGCATAATGTGACGCGTCAACAACGCAAGGTGTGCATCGTCACCCCGGAGTTCCCTCCTGAACAGTGGGGCGGCCTCGCGCGGACAGCCCAGCGGGTAGCCTATCATGCCAGCCGGGCCGGATTGGACGTCCATGTCGCCCGCTGCACGGTGGAGGACGTCCCGTTTATCCCCTTGGATGAAAACAGCCATATCGACAAAAAAGACGGTATCACCATCCATTCGATACGCTTGGCAAGAGAGACCGCTCTGTCCCCCGTGAGAAACTTATGGGAATGCCCCCATAATACCACGCTTCAGATGATGTATCAGTCGCTGGAAATCTTGCATGAGCGGGAGCGCTTCGCCTTTTTGCACTCATTTTTCTTGTACCCCGTTGGGTATGTCTGTGGACTGGTCAGCAGAAGATTCAACCTCCCCCATGTGGCGACCATAGTAGGCAATGATGTGAATAGGTATTTTTTTAGCCCAGAAAAAGTTGCGTTATGCAAAAGCGCCCTGGAAAATAGCGACATTGTGGTGGGTCTGAGTCGCGACCTTATCGCCTTGGCAAACGCTCTTTCACCGGTGGGGCGAAAAGCTCGGACCATCTACAACTCGGTGGAGCTGCCTGAGAAGCGTTGGGAAAGAAATCGCTCCCCTCACCCGTTTGTCCTCGGTTTTGCGGGGATATTTAAGTATGCGAAAGGACTGCCATATCTTCTCAAGGCGCTGGCCTTGGCTAGGAATCACTCGGACATTCGCCTTGAACTTGCAGGAGAAATGAGGGATTCTGAGAAGGAGAGTTTCAATATGATGCTAGAGGTTACAGGGACGAGCGACGCGATAAAACATATCGGCGTGCTGTCGCATGCTTCCCTTATGGATTGGTTGATGATGCTCGACGCCTTTGTGTTGCCGTCAGTCACCGAAGGCTGTCCGAATGTCTTGATGGAGGCGATGGCAGCGGGCCTCCCAGTGATAGCCACGCGCGCCGGAGCGGTTGAGGATCTCATTGAAGATGGCGTATCTGGCGTGGTCGCGGCCAAGGCCGACTCCTTGGCTCTTAGCCAGGCCATTCTCGCGGTCAGCCAAAATCCTGACGCAGCGAGCGCTATGGGAATGAACGCCCGCCGTAGAATGGAGCTCTTCTCACCAGAGGTCGAGTTTTCCAGTTGGGCGCGCGTTTATGAAGAGTTGCTAGGCTCGTAAAAATGGGCATTCAACCAAAGCGCTACTCAGACGATCACTGGCTGCTGGATCATGATCCGGAACGCGTGTTGCGCGCCTATTTAGAGCAGCAGTCAAAGGCGTACAGCCGAGTAAAAAACGATTTTATCAAGGAATTGCTGGGGAACCTCTCGGGAACACGATTTCTGGACTATGGCTGTGGGGCCGGTTTTTTCTCGGTGTACGCCGCGCAGAATGGCGCACGGCTAGTGCTTGGGGTAGATGCCCTGGCCACAGCCCTCGCCGCGGCGGCTTTCTACGCTCGCCAGCAGGGCGTGGAAAAAGTCTGTCAGTTCTTGCAGAGTTCGAATTTTCCCACGAATCTAGGGCTCCACAGGTTCGACGTCATTCTCATGAAAGACGTCGTGGAGCACGTGGCCGATGATCAAGCGCTGCTGGAAGCGGCTCGAGACGCCTTGGTCCCCGGCGGCATTCTCGTCATAAGCACTCAAAATAGGATATCCCTCAACTATCTCTTCCAAGGGACATACAACCGACATGTCCTAGGAGACAAGAATTGGTACGGCTGGGATGAAACACACCTCCGCTTTTACTCCCCCATGAGCCTCAATAGGCAGTTGAAAAAAGCTGGATTCTCCGCGATCGCCTGGCGCTCGGCCTATCTTGTGCCGTATAAGCTTCCGGGTTTGCCTTCCTCGCCAAAAAAATTTTTGAGGATAGATGCCCTGAGTCGCGTAGACAGGCTTTTGGGGGGCGTCTTCCCCTATAACCGGCTCGGATGGAACGTCGTAGTGAAAGCCATGGCCTCGCCTTTAGTAACGCAGGACGCTGCTCGCCCGGTTGCCGCGATAGACGAGGCTTCGGTATCGCCCGCGATGTTCCTCAATGCGCCGTGATCATGTCTCAAAATGCACTATTTTCCCGTAGGCGTGTGCCGGACTAAAAAGCAGGATTTGACCTGAAGAATCGATCCGATAGAAGATAGCATGCGGGAATACGATGTTCATTGCTGCGTCCGGCGTGAGATTCAACAGCATCTTCAGGATGACCTTGTTGATGCCTGCATGCCCGACAATCAGGAGCGTTTCTTGTTGAAAGCTGGGCAGCTTCGCGAGGAAACGCGCGACGCGGTCCTCGGCATCTGCGTAGGACTCTCCTTGCGGCGGTCTGTCGTCCCACCCGGCTCGGAAGGGACGACCATGCACGGTCCCTTGCATCCGTAATTCGCCCTGCCACGCGCCGGCTGAAAGCTCAGCAATAAGGGCGTCGAAGTGCACAGGCGCGGAGAGTCTTTCAGAATACATGCACCCGGTCAGGGCGGCTCTACCGAGAGGGCTCGCGACAATTCGGTCCACCCCCTGTTGCGCTATCAAGTCTGCGAGGACGCGAATCCGCGCAAGCCCTTCCACGGTCATGGGCGAATCCCCTTGTCCCATGATGCGGCCAGACCGATTCCACTCAGTCTCCCCATGACGACAGAGCAGCAGCGTTCCAAGAGTCTCGTTTCCTGTATTCATCGCTTCTCATTTTTGTCGAAATGCATCCCGCGTTTACTTCCCTGCGTCCGCAACAGCCTCTACTACTTCTCGAAACTTCTGTCGCAATGAGGCGGGCCGCGGCCTGAATATGACAACTTTTAACATCTGCCTCACCGCGCCTGATATGTCACGCCGGACTCGATCGGGGATCCATGTCCGTGTCACCCCCGAGCTGATCGGGGATCCACCTTCATGGATTCCCACTTGCGTGGGAATGACATGCGGCGGCGCCGCAACGCGATTCGCGATTATTTTCGACCCTGGTGAAATCAATGGCTTTTCCTTTTTTGAGAGGGGGCGCAGCAATCTCAGTTCGCATCCATTGAGCACAGACGTCAACGCCGAACAGTCGGGTTTCATCGCGAATTGCTATATGCGTTGCGAGGCCAGAGAGCGAGATCGCCACGTACGTGCAAACCGCGAATCATTCGGGCCGTAGGTTTTCGAATGGTTCTAGCCTGACATCCGGCGATGAATACAGCCCGCGAATACGAAAGGTGGTGGTGAGCAGTTTCCCATCCCTTGTCAGCAAATTTCCGAACAGGCCTGAAAATATGGCGTCAAACCCCACGAGTGGAGAGACATCCATACGGAAATCAATGCGCTCCTGGCCGGCAAAATACATGCCAGAGGCGTCCACCCTCGCCGCGTCCGACAGCATTCTCAAATTCGTGACCTTCCATTTGTCGTCGAACACTTCCATGTTCCAACTCAGGTGGTGGAAGGGGAGTCCCTGTCCTATGACGTCAGGAAGCCTGCCTCGTAAAAAAGACCCGAGATTCACAAGCGAGAACAGTTTGGAGAGAATATCGAATCGATTGATCATGCCGTCTTTCATTCGAACTTCGATTTTTCCCGTCTTGTACATCCCCCGTTTGTCCGAACTGGGGCCAAGCTTCCACTCGAGATGACCTTCAAGGGTAACGTTGCCGCTTACCTTGAGCCATCCGGGGTCTGACCGCATGGTCTTCTCCATCCGAAGACCATCCCCTTGAAAATCCACGGAGAACGGTTTGGTCGTGTTCATTCGGATATCGAACAAGCCCGTTCCCCGCAGTATGCCATCTGCAAACTGGGATTGCCACGAATTGACGCGGATGAGGCCCCCGTTGCCTTCCAGGTTCGCGCGAAAATCTTCAAAAAACCGATCCCCTATTTTTCCCTTGGTTATTTTTATGAACCCAGCGCCTCTACTCCTTGCCAAAAATCTAATGACCGGGTTCGATCGTATGTATTGCCCCCAGGTCAATTTGTGGACATACCCGGGAGGTGCAGTAAAATCCGTGGTTTCGAAATACGGCGATTCCAGGATTACTTCAACGCGCGGGTTTTCGAAATCCGTCACGGACAAGCTACCCGAAAGCACTGAGTTGCCCACCTTGGCGCGTTCCATCACAAACTGATGAGAATTTGGCCGGTGTTTTATAGACCCTTGCAACCCTTCCACTCGCTTGTGCATGCCGGGGAGTTTCAGGCTGACGTGGTTCAGCAAGACATTGGCTTCCACCAACAAGTGCGAGAGAAACTGCTGCGAACCGACGGCCATATCCCCCTCGATCCGACCCCCGCTTTGGAGCTCCAAATTCGGGTTCAAAAGGGGGATGAGGGCTTCAGAAGGTATCCCCCTCGGCGGTAAATGAATGACAAGGTTGGTTCTCCCGTCCGAACGCAGGGTCCCGCGGCCGGAAATCCTCATCTTGTCCGCTGAAATGGAAAGGTCATCCACCTTGACGCCGGATGCGTCTCTGGACCCTACGGCTTCGACCCTCAACGGAACCCCCGCCTTTTTCTCGACTACCTGTCCCACAGAAAGCGCTGCAGCTTTCAAATCAAGGCTCACCTGATAGTTTATTTCGGCAGGGGACCCTTTGATCAGCGCCTTACAAAGAATCCCGCCTGAGATGTTGCACGCCTTGGGAAAACCCTCGATTCGCTTGAGGTCGCTGCCTTGAATATTGATCTCCAACGAGCCATCCACAGCCTGCTCTGTGTAATTGCCCTTCATGACAAAGGGACTGACCCCTATGGTGCCTTTGATTTCTGGGATGGCAATTCCCGTGCTCCTGAATCGGACCTTACCCGTGACCTTTTTCAAGGGCATCGGCAGCCATGCTACTCTGCATTCAAAATTGTCAAGAGCGATGACGCCCTTCGCCTCTGGCTTCGACAGCGGACCTTTGAGGCTCAAGGTAACAGATACCCCTCCTGAAAGTTCTGACAGATGATCAAAATACGCGGCGGCTCGTTCGATGCCGCTCATATTTTGCACAAGCGGTTGAAAATCCTGGGCATCCCCCTTCACCGAAAGGAAAAGGTCTGTTTTTGGCAACGAGCGAATCTGAGAGATGCCCCCATTCAGGACGATAGGTGAATTGCCAAGGGCGAAGCTGATGCCCTTGAAATGCACATCGTCCTCGCCTAATCTAATCTCGCCGGTCGCATTGGTTATGGGCAAACCGACGCCGGGGAGGAAGCCGGATACCTTGTCGAGATTCGCCAGCAATTTGAGTCTGCCAAGCATAGAAGATTTTGGATTCAAATGGGAATATGGTCCTGCCCATGACAGCCCCTCGATGACCGCGTGGCCTTTGAGACCAGCTCTTGCAAGATGTTCCCTGTCCTCGCTGGACAAGAGTTTCAGAGGGAGCAATGGGAACAGACGATCCAGCTCGATGTCCGCACGTGGGACTTCGATCTTCAATTGAGGATCGCGTGCGCTCAACTCGTGCACCGACGCGCTCAGACTCATAGTGATCCCGGGCAGAGACAACTGGCGTCCGAGAATCGTGAGGCTGTCTTTATTTCGGACGAGACGGACATCCAGCTCGGCCTGATCAATGTTCACTTCGCTCGCCAAGGCTTTATGCCCCAGCGTTGTGGACTTCAGCCTTATGTTCGCATTCGCGGTCCACGCGTCACGGGCGCCGCGAGCTTCTATGCCGAGATCCGCGAATCCCTGAGCCAGCGAAACGGGGGGATGGAACGGCGATGCGAGACGTTGAATGGCGCCTATTGGTATATCTTTTCCCTGCATTTCCAGTCTGAAAGTGAATGGATCATTTCCGTACGACGCCTTGGCGTACGCTCCGGCTATCCTGATGGCCGCGCTATGGCCATCCTGGCCGCACACTCCCCGCGCCTCAAAGGCTTGTACACCGGCAAATGTCAGCTCTTGAGCCACGATCAGCACATCCGAGACTACCGCAGGGGCCCCCTTTTTGTCCTTTACCGGATCGACGACAAAGAGGCTCCCGCGCCTACATTCCAAACGGCCGATCATGGGAGAGAGCCAAGAAACACCCGGCGCACCAGCGCTCGTCTCGGGGCTCGCATGCGAGGCTGGCCGCGCCCCTATATACAAGTCCGGGGCGTCGAATACTGCCCTCTCTACGTAAAAAGTTCCTGTAAGCGTGTGGGACAAATCTATGGTCAGCTCTGCATTGGGGATTCTCACCCTCTTGGGAACATCGCCCGCAGCATCAGCCGCGACATGATGGAGGATTAATTTCATCCTCATGAGCGAAGGCCAGGTGAGTTCGGCAGAGGAAAAGGATACCTTCACATTGGTTGCAGCTTCAAATCGCGACAAGAGGAAATGAGCGGCCTGCGTACCGGTCAAGGCAACGCGAACGCAACAAAAGACGCCCGCCGCAGCGAAGATGACCATCGCTGCGACCAGGCCCACCGCTTTTAAGATGTTGATGAGGAAACGAATCATCCGGCCCACAAGATCAGCTCTTCCGCCAGGCGCTTCATCAGGTGGGACAATACAATCACTTATGGCCGATGTCGAGCTTGACCGCGTTGTCCGTCTGTAAAACCCAAAAGCCCGAATGTCTTAACAGGAGGGCGGCCTCAGGTCGCGGGATGCATATCCCGCGTGCTCTCCTTGTACACGGCGGCGGAGAATCCCTGAAGACCTGGTATATATGACGCGTATCAATGGCGCTAATCCACTGCTACACTCTCGTCTTTTTTTTCAGTCGTGAGAGCTTCCGCCTCAATATGTTCAAACGCTTTCTCGTCGCGCCTGCAGCCCGCTCTTCATCGCGGATCTTGCGAAGATTGGCGACCTTCATTTTAATATCCCTGACATTTTCCGTTTTCTTCCGCGCTGCAGGGGCTTCTATGCCTTTTGCTTTTCGCAGCAAGTCAATGATCTCTTCCTTGTTCATGCCGTGAACGCCTTGGACATCCTCAAGCTTGAGAGCCTCTTCCCTTAGCTCTTTTATGGTCCAACGTTCGAGCGGCTTTTCTTTCTTTTCTTCCAATTCCTTTTTCTTGCTTCCCATACTCTCCCCTCTGCCGGCGCTCAGACTCGATGTCTGAACCTCATGGGCTATTTTTCGTAAAAGGCGAAAAAGTCCTTGCTATATCCCTGGTCATATCGTTTCATCGTGTATTGGAGCTGTTCCGGCGATAATCGATCTCGCCTCACGATCTTGTTATCCTTTCCACGAATGTAGAAATTGCACACCACGTTGTGGATATTGGCGTCGCCGTGGATCGCTCTCTTGCACCCAGCCAGGACCAACGCTCGCGCCAAATCCCGGGTACTAATGTGATGGCCCATGGCAAATACCAAATTGCCGTCGTCTCGGATGCCAAACGCCGTCCTGTTGGCCAAATACCACACGCTGTTCCCCATGGTGCTGCGACCCTGGTTGTCAATGAGAAATCCCCCCAATCCTATCTCAGCCTCTTGGATTTTGCCGTGTTTGAGGACATTCTCCACTACCTTGCCATCCTTGACGATGAGATGACGCAGTTGACGAGCATCCCTCACGAGAGACAAGGGGATTTCGTCTGTCCATTCGAGTATGTCCACCGAATCATCGTTATAAATGACCAAGGTGGCCATGCCCGGGACCATTGGATAGACCACTTGCCCCCGAAAGATCGCGCCAGCGCCTCTCGCATGCTGCTGCATCCACATGGCATTGGTGATGGCCACGATCTTGCTCAAATCCTCTCGTTCCGGAGAATAAGATATCTGATAAATCCCGGGCTCCGTTTGTCCAATGAACAGGCGCGTCCGCAGTCTCGACATGTCGAAAAGGGCCATGTAGGCGATTGCATTGGGGAACTCGAGACTGGGGCGATACACGGTCTTGTACACGAGAGGATGATTCTCTGCATCTGTTGGCAGATCGTCGGCCGTCCACACGCCCTCGCCTTCTAATTTAGGGGACAAATACAGAGGTTGTATGTTGGGCGGCCGAGGAAACACCTCGTCGGCCGCAGGAGGCGCATCAAATTCCTGAGCCACAGGCTCTTCCACTGTCGGCTGCTCCGCATCGCCGGCCTCTGTGCGCGGGATCTTTGTGAGGAGTTCATCCAGCCAAGGCAAGACCCCCTCGTCCAAATCCACTGCACGCTGAACCTGTTCATCGGCCTGCTGAGTCCCCAAACTGGCCAGCCTGGTCTTTCCATGCTCAGCGCACGCCGACCGCTCAAACCCGGTGAAGCCGACGCAACACATCAAAAGGATTATCCATAGCCTTGTTGTCGTACGCATCCCACACCATCTCATTTTGGTTCTTCCAAAGAGGCGGCCCTGATTCTCGGCAACGACGCCTCCTTGCTTGTCAGGGCTCAGTGATCAATCCAGCCGCTCGGAGAAGGAACCAAAAAAGCTTGATAGTTCAATTGCTTACACCATAAGTGCATTATTATACCAGAGCCGCCCTCCTAAGACAAGAACCAGAAAGCCCATGCGCCCAATGGCTCGTGCGCATATGAGAGCGTGGCTGAAATTCACGGCGGTTCCCTGAGATGCAGGCCAGGGGCCATGAAGGCATGGAGATCCTCCCCAACTCGCGGGCGTCCTCATACAATATTCGACAGCCCGGCGCAAGCGTTCTTACGCCCCATAATGGATACGGGGCCTGCTCGTCACCCCCCCCCTCAAGGGGCGCCTGACAAGGCTCGGCGCAGGGGTTTCAAGACCAGCCGCGCCACATCCATGGGCATGAAATCAAGGACGTCGAAGATCCGTCTCTCCAGAAAGAGAGTCTCTTCTTTCATCACATTGAGCCTCTTTATGGCTTCCGGCGTTTTGCCGTAGGTCTTCTCCAGATAGACAAATCTGTCATCCAACGTGACAATTTCATCATGCACCACGCGCTTGTCCGCGTAAAACAACACGTGTTCTTCAGCGAGCGGCCGGTCTTTTTCTCCTCTCAGGACTACATGTTGCACCACAATGCGCCCGATGTCTGGAAGGCCCTCGCTGTCGAGAATTTCCTGTCCACGTATGTCGTGATACCCCCTGCCCTCGAGAATACACAAGTATTTTCCGATGTCATGAAGAAGGCAAGACGCCCTCACCAAATTGATATCCAAAGGATGCTTGTGACGCGACAATCCCTCGGCAACGACTTTCCCGACTTCCCACACCATTTCTGAATGGAGAATGATATGGAGAGGCGTACTGTATTTCTCGAGCAGGCGTATGCATTCCTCATGGTTGGGGATCGCGATCTTGTCGCTCATGTCCTTGACCGCTCGCAGGCTTGGTGCGAGGCAAAAAAAAAGCCCCTGTGGAAGAATCTTATCAGGAAGCGATCGCGATGAAAACACAGGGGCTAAAAAAAGTGGAATCCTCTTGCCAGAGGGCGATGAACGATCTTTTAGAAGATAACTCCTAATTCGAGGTACGGGCCCTGACTGGAGGCGGTCACCTTTCGATGCTCGTTAATAGTCCATTCAGAGCTTCTGAACCGGTATCCCGCTGAAATGTACGGTTTGAATTGCGACGCGCCGTATGGACCATTCATCTCTGGAAAGAACTTGCCTTCCGCGTCGAGGTACAAGCCTGCCTGCTTTTGTAGGAAGGTGCACGCGCCCTTAAACTTCACAAAAATAGAACTCCCTGGCGAAAACTCGCCTGTCGCGCCGGCGCCCATAAGGAACTCTTCCCGCTGTTGGGAATCCTGGACTTGAGCGCTTTTCATCAAGAAATCCTCGACCCAGAACTCCCCTAGGAGATAGGCCCCTGCTCTGAACTGCGGACCAACCGCCAAGAAGTATTCCCCTTCCAGTTTATGCAATGACGTGGTGGACTTTGCATACACCTGGGTGTTCGTCGCAAAAACAGTGTTACCGACCGCGAGGTTGTCGGGGAGGACGCCATATCCATGGTCTTCCCGAGGTATCATGTACGTGTAGGTGAGCGCAAAAGACGGCGCCACTCGCAACGCGGCATAGACCTCTGCCACGAGTGTGTATTGAGCGAAGTGGAGGTCCCTAATGAAATCTATGCCCGGCGAGCCGTCTTGATTAATGACAAAGGTATTGCCGCTGTAATACCCTCGACCGCCCCCCTCGAAGCTAAACGCAGGACACGGCCGTTGCGGCGAACATAGGGGAGGACCGAACGCGAACGGCCCAGGCATACCAAGCGGCGCCTTCATGGGCGGGGGACCGAAACCGGGCCCCATTTGCATGGGAGGAGGCGCGCCTAGAGGGGAGACGCACATTCCGGTGCATGGAACAAAGAGAGAAACGATGAGGGCGCCTATAAGAGCGACGAGAAAACCATGAGAGTTGCGCATCGTGGGCCATGACCTCCTATGGCATACGGTTTGGCTAATTATATCAAAGTGAAAGCTTTTAAGTCAATACCAATCATTTATATTTTACTATAATACATCCAGTGAATATCGAGTAACCTCTTTATATTACGGTTGTTATTGTTTCATCAAAGGCTGTAAGGCCGCGAAACCGCCATGCGCGGCCCATTGAAATCACAATGTCCCTCGTGTATCATGGGCAGGCAGACAGAAATAGGGAGGCGACGATCTCTCGCCTTTTCCAAAATAAGGCCCGGTAGTCTGAGCTGTCCGATATGGCCAGTCGTGGAGACCAGTGATCTTTCGGAGTAGTTTCTTATGCTCAAAGAGCACATCAACGATATAATGACGCGGTGGAGCCCCAAACAAAGGCCTGGCAGCTCTTACGATCCCACGGTGTTCCTCGAATCCCCTGAACAGGCGCGTAGGCTCATCCGGCATCTCCAGGAGGAACGAAACCGAGCCGCCAACGAAAAAAACAGGGAATTGGTCGAGGAAATCGAAGGCGTCTTAGAGAGGGTCGAAAAGCTTGCCAAGCAGTTTTTCCGTTGGGAGCAGGCTCTAGAACGAACATTGGAAGCGCAAGAACGCAAGGAAATCGAGAAGCTCCCCCTTGGCTTTTGACACATTGCGTGTGCACATTCAAATGGCCTGATGAAACGCATCGCTTAACTACAGAGCCCATCGAAGCAATTGCACTGCGTGAAGGGCCTCACGAACGTGACATTATTTGATTCAATAAAGAAGAGTGTTTAAGCGCGAGGTAGAGACCATGGATTACCACAGCATGAGTCGGGAAGAACTGATCAAACATATCCAGGAATTAGAAGAGTACAACGAAAACGTGATCGTGTTCTGGGGGGGAAAGAAAGAGTTGCGAGAGACCTTGATGCAGGTCATGGAGAATAAGGACGGCGAGTACACCTCAGAAGAGGTCGCCCACGCTTCTGTCATCTTGAACACTGAGGGCGCATTTGACACGCTCATTGAACTGTTGAGAGAGTCCTTCGATCACGGAGGCATCAACTACGTGCTCTCGGAAAAGATCTCGGCAATCATGCAGGAAGTCGCTGACCGATACCGGAAAGGCGCCGGCGCAATCAACTGATTCAAAAATTATCATTTGGAAGAACCAGGCACGGTCATTATTTTGTAGAAATCTCCCGTAAAATCAATTACAATTATATTGTCAAAACAGAGGCTTGCCTCGTAACCATTATAGATAGAATATTTCCAATGTGGAAAGGAGTGTATGCTCTTGATGAGCCAGTATAAATCAGTCCTATATAAGATGTATGTCGTTGCTTCATTCATATTCGTTGTGATGCTCGCCATGTCAACCCAAGGAATGTGCGCCGATAAGGACGGACAATGCTCGGCGGCGCGTGAAAAATGGGAAAAACTTCATCAAGAGCTTAGGGACAAGTTAAACGGATTTGTATCCATCCAACAGCAGCCGGTGGAGAAGATTATCCAACGGCCGCTCCTCACCACTACGTCCGGAAAAACCATTGCACGACAGATCGCTGAGGCTTTGCAGGTGAAGGAAGACCTCCTTGCAGAGAAGAGACTCGATTGCCGCAAGCTCATGGAAGCCGAAAAACAAGCCTTCGACGAGGTCGAGCAATGCATGGGCCCGCTTCGGAATAGCAAGAACAAGGACTTGATAGCTCTCGAGAAAAGCCGCAAGGCGCTTCTCGAAAAGGCGGCGACCACCCTTGCCGAAGTGAAAGAGGTGGAAGGCCGCGAGACCATACTCCCCTACGCCGAGGCGTCAGGCGATCGTTATCGCCAAAGCGTGAACAATTATTGGCAGAGCTATGAACAGAATTATAGACGCTGGTGGGGATATTGAGGCTGATCCGCCGGCGCTCGAGCGACTTCGGGAAAAGAAATATCATTCCGCAGGGACTTACGGGGGGGGGAGAAGCGCGTTGAGCGCGCTGCGATGCCACCAGCCCTTTAATGGTACTATACAATGGCACGAACGCCAAAGAGATGAACAGTACATGTTATGATTCTATAACCAGTACAATATTGATAAAAATTGTTCGATTCCATACCTTATTGCAGTTGACCTCTCCTAAAAACATTCTTATCCTTTTTTTAGACGAAGTTAATTTCAACAAAAGGAGAGGTAACATGACAATCAAAAAAGTAGTCAAACTGTCAAAGGGTCTCTGCAAGTGCAAAAGCTCTTGCTAAGAGCGAACAGAACCGAGTCCGTGTGGAGAATGCGCCTGGCGTTTATCCTATGAATGGCGTGATCGCAGAAAAGAATATATGCCAGGCCCATTGCAACTATTACAAACCCAATCGTAAAGACGAGGAACGGTGTAGAGGATTCGAGCTCGCCTCCTTACTGCTTTCAGAAAAGGCCTTACCGACAACCAGCTCAGTAGGGCCTTTCGATCCTTCCTATAAAAGATCTTTCCTCAGAAAAGTCCTTTGCGAGCAATGCCCATTTTTCGTGGACGGGTGTGACTTCGTTTCAGACGATGGCCCTCCAGACGCCATGCCTTGTGGGGGTCTGATTTTGATTTCCTCTCTCCTCAAAAATGCCGCCATCGAGGAACGCGACGTCCGAGCGGCGGGAGAGAGGCTTGGCAAGCCCAATTCGGTTTTGTCTCTGAGCCCAGACTGCTCCCTCAAACGCCTCGAAAAATACTATGTGTACCACATAGCCCATGACGACCTTTACGAAGTGAACGAAGACGGGTTTCGGTTTCTCGAGAGCTGCGAAACCGGCGAGCAATCGAAAGATATCGAGCCTGACCCGGATTTTGTCGAGTATTGCATCGAGGAAGGTCTGCTGGTCCAGGGGCCTGTTGTTCACCGCAGAAGAGTGTGGGCTGAGGCCGCGCCCGTACCGTCTTTGCGGTATCTCGAGTGGCTGGTGACGAGGAAATGCAACCTCAAATGCGCCCACTGCTACCTCGGAGAATCTACGGACGTCGAATTTCCCCGCGAGTTGATCGACCCATTACTCTCGCAGTTCAGCGGCATGCAGGGCCTGAGAGTCCTCGTATCAGGCGGGGAACCGACGGTGTATCGCCATTTTCAGTTTCTTAACGATATTATTGATCAATATCCGCTGCGCTTTGTGCTGTTGACCAATGGTTTCACGCTCGACGCGTCTTTGGCGAAGCGCCTCAAATTCCACGAAGTTCAGATAAGTCTCGATGGGATGAAAAGAGGCCACGAGGCTATTCGGGGGGAGGGGACATTTTCCAGGGCGCTGCAGGCCATGGAGAGCGTGAAAACCGCCGGCCTTGACCTCTCGGTTGCCACCATGGTGCATCGAGAAAACCTTTCCGAATGGGACGAGATGCAGGCGCTGGTTGAACGCTATGGCGTGAAGGAGTGGAATATCGACTATCCCTGCAAACGGGGCAGATGGGAACTGCACCCGGACCTTTACGTGGAGGAGACTATCGCAGCGGCGCGCATGAAGTACGGCTTCGGGGGTTCCTACCATGGAACCGACCACGGCTGGACCTGCGGCCGCCACTTGGCTGCGGTGCTCCCTCCAGGAGACGTGTGCCGATGCGCTCTTTATTCTGACGTGGTGGTAGGTCATGTGACCACCGGCTTGAGAGAGGCGTGGCGACGCGTGCAACATATCCCCATCTCCGAAACCGCCTGCAACGGCTGCGCTCATGCTGATGAATGCGGCGGCGGCTGCCGGTACCGGGCAGGCGATGTGCACGCCAAAGACAGCGTCATGTGCGCCCTATTCTTGACTGATTCACCCTAAAATCTCTAGCGACGCCACTCTTACCGACCAAACGTATGCGACCTGGCAGCCACGACATTTTCCCGCGGAGTCGTCAGCGCCACGGTCGCGGCAGGCTAGCAACATCATCCCCCCCAAGACATCTCGCCGATTGACTGGATAGCAGATGATACATATATATTTCGTATAGCGTGGAGCCGTTCAGGCGGACCATTGGACTGAAAGGTGTGAATGATATGAGCGACAAACCGAAGGGTATCAATATACCGGATCCCAAAGAAATAGAGAAAGAAATCAACGAATTCCTCGCCAACAAGTATGGGAACAGAATTCGAGTGATGGGGACGCAAATTGGACCGTGGCCGGGCGCCGAAGAAACTGACAGCGAAACAACAGTCTCGGACGATAAGGGCCCGGGAACCATACGGTTCGACATGAAGCCTGCTGAGTTGCACGAATACTTGGATAGATTCGTTATTCGACAGGACTCGGCAAAAGAAATCCTTGCCACGAAAATATGCACCCATTTCAACAGAATCCGATATTTCCAGGAAAAGGGTGAAAAGGTTGACAGGGAAGGCATCGGACGCATCAAAAACAATATCATACTGATAGGTCCCACAGGGGTAGGGAAGACCTATCTCATCAAACTCATCGCCCACAAGATAGGCGTACCATTTATCAAAGGCGACGCCACCAAGTTTAGCGAAACCGGTTATGTAGGCGGCGATGTGGAAGATTTGGTTCGAGACCTGGTTCAAGAGGCTGACGGAGACATCGAGAAGGCTCGGTACGGGATCATATACATCGACGAAATAGACAAGATCGCCTCGTCAGGCAACGTCATAGGCCTCGATGTAAGCCGAACAGGGGTTCAGAGAAACCTTTTGAAGCCCATGGAAGAAACGGAGGTCGATCTAAAAGTGGCCCACGATCCCGTCTCCATGATGGAGGCCGCGGCGCATTTTCAGAAGACAGGAAAACGCTTGCGGCGCACTATAAACACGCGGGATATCCTCTTCATCGTTTCTGGCGCCTTCAATGGCTTAGATGAAATCATCTCGAAACGCCTGTCGCGCAAGGGGTTGGGATTCGGGGCCTCGCTGAAAGAGAAAGAAAGCAAGACAGCCTTGCTCAAAGAAGTCAAGGCAGAGGACCTCATTGAATACGGGTTTGAATCGGAATTTGTCGGACGTCTCCCCGTCATCGCAGTTCTCGAAGAGTTGGAAGAAGATGATTTGTTCAAAATTCTGAAGAATCGCTATTCGTCCGTGGTCACTGCCAAAAAACAGGACTTCAAATCTTACGGGATAGACGTCCGGTTCGACGATAACGCCCTGCGCGCGGTCGCCAAAATGGCCTATCAGGAAAAGACAGGGGCAAGGGCCCTCATCAGCGTGATGGAAAAAATCCTCGTGGGATTTGAAAGGATTCTGCCGTCCACGGACGTGAGGCGCTTCGTGGTGACCGAGGAATTGGTGATGAATCCTCGAGGGTTCCTCGCTGATATCCTTGAGGATGAATGCCATCCCGCGCGTTGCGAGTTGTATGACCAGGTAGAATGCCTGGAGCAAGCCGAGTTGATCAAGGACCTCGAGGCAAGGTCCAAAGAACTGGAAAAACGCTTCGGGAAAGCGCTCCACGGGTGGGAGCTGGAAACCGTGGTGGAGGCGGCCTCGAAACAAGGCGTTCAACCGGAAACAGCCTATGGGAAGTTCATCACCGTGGAACAGCAAATCCACAAATTCGAACAAGAGTTCGCCATTCTCTATAATTTGAAGATACGGTTTTCAGAAGAGGCCCTGAGAGACTTGATCGCCCTGGTGCTGAACGGTTCGGAAGAACCTCTCATTATCTGCAGGAAAATCTTTCAGAATTACCACCACGGCCTCAAGTTGGTCATGGAGAGAACTGGCAGCTCTGAATTCACCATTCCCAAGGAGGCCATTGAAAATCCTGAGAAGTACCTCAACGAGATGATCCAGCAGACTTATCGGCCTTCCAATGCTGAACAGAAGGCATAGCCGTGGAGCAGCGCTCGGCGAAAACCGCGAACTAGACTATTTCTCGTAACTTCTGTCGGAATGAGGTGCGCCGCGGCGTGAATATGATGACTTTCCAAGTCTGCGTCACGCCGCTCGGCCAAGAAGAGGCAACGGCAGAAATGAGGGGCATGCGTGCGAGAAACACACATGCCCCTTGCTTATCAATACTCGTCAACTGGATTTTTGTTGGCCTTGGGGCCTAACGAGCCGCCCCTCTGGGATGGACTCATCACAGGCATCGAGGGGGAGAAGATCTCTTTGAGAGCAGACCAAAAACCTCCCCCGCTTTGCTGTTGGGGCGCTCCCTGGACATGCAGGGGAGTTGGCTGCTGGGTTGGCGGCGCTTGGGTATAGGGCGCGCCTTGTCCCGTGGGAGCTGAGGCTGCGGGTATTGGGTAACCCTGCTGGGAAGGCGCGGGCATAGGCTGCTGAGATGCGGGAGCGGCCTGTGGATACTGCATCGGCTGAGCAGGACCGGAATGGCCCTGCTGCGGGTATCGCGTCGCAGCTTGAGGACCTTGACTGGCCACTTGCGCGCCCTGGCTAGACTGACCAGCGCCGGATTCACCAGCGACGCCCATCAGTTCATAATATTTCTGCTGCGCCGCCCGCAATTGCTCGTACGCTTCGCTCACGGCCTTCTTGTGGTATTCCTCTTGTAAGGCGCGCTGCCTCTGCTCTTGTTCGCGAAGCTTCTGCTGCGCCGCAAGGTACATCTGCTGCGTCTGCTGGAGTTCCTGGGCTGCCGCAGCTTGCTGCGCTGCAAGCTCTGCAGCGCGCTGACGCGCCACAGCTCTCTCGTACGCCTTCCTCTGGGCCTCCTGGATCAAAGGATCAGAAGAGTACGGGGACTGCTGGCTCGAAGCGTCCTGCGGCTGCTGTCCATAAGCTTGCTGCTGAGCGCCCTGACCATAATAGTTGGGTTGCTGCTGGTAACCCTGCCCATAGGCCTGCTGTTGCCAATACCCATAACCCGGCTGTTGGTATGTCTGCTGCTGATATCCTTGGGGATACTGATATTGCTGATATGCCTGTTGATCGTATTGTTGCGGCGCCGCGGCGCTGGCCTGCTGGGCGGCAGCGGTGGTACGCTTCTTTGAACTCGATGACTGCTTTTTGCTCGCGGCGGCTTGTCTTTGGGGGGTTGCCGCGCTGGGCTGATAGCCTTGGTATCCACCCTGCTGATAGCCTTGATACGCCTGTTGCTGAGGAGCAGCGCCGTAGTAAGAGCTGTACTGATCGGGAGAAGAATACATGCCGTACTGCCCTCCCTGATCGGTCTGGCCGTAACTCTGGCTGGAAGGAGACGCAGGATAATAGCTGGTTATCGGCGCCGAGTTGGGATAGTTCCCCGTGACCGCCTCGTAGCCGCCCTGCCGCTGGAGATTGTCTAAATAATTATACCAATCAGGGTAGTATATCGGAGGCGAGCTCCCGTCTAAACTCCCAGAAGGCGCTTGTATCAAACTCGATGTATTGTAACTACTTGAATAGTCTTGTCCGTCCGTCCATTGAGCCCATACACTGTTTCCAAGGGCAAGCGCGACGACGGCTGTCCCGATCAACCAAAGCCTATGCCGATCCATCACGAGTCTCCTTTCGGCCGAAGCGTCCCAGCAGGAGGCTACCAGCGTTCGAAGCCGTTTTCCGTTCCAGGCGACGCCTGGCAGATACACGCCGAACAACTGATTATATTAACACACCGCATATTATACTTTTTTTTGTAAGAAAATCAAGCGAGAAAAAAGTTCCAAACCAACTAATCAAAAGCTATTTCAAGGTAATAGCCAAAACTAAAATAAAAAATGTGCAGCAATGAGCCTATTTCACTACTTTTAGTAAATTTCTTACCATTGACGGCGTGCCCTTGCCATATTTCTCTGCTAACCTCTCATTAAATATCTTGTTTTTCACCCTCACGGAGTTGATCATAAAATACACAATCACCGCCCGTTCCCACTCTCTGGTGGGAGTGAAGTCAGACACCTTTTTCAGATATTTTTCTTGCAATGCGGCCAACGAGGCTTCGTCAAAGTCTAACAGCCTGTCAGCCAAGTTGACTAAAACTTCTTCTCTTCCCACGACTCCTCCGACGTGAATTTTTGTTCGATAATGGTATCAGCATACCTCCTTGGAAACTGCACGCTGCTGAAAACGCCAAGGAGCAACGCGACGTGAATCACACACTAGGACCCTGAGGATGCCCGTACGCCCGCATCAAACGCCGCGAGATTCTGTACCCTAATCTTTTCCCGCGCCTCTTTCTCCAGGTGGGAGCGTATTTCCTTGGGAGATACAGGGAAACCTGGCAATGTGGCGGAGTAGCCTAGGATCACCACATTCTCCAACCGAACAGAACCGAGGGAACGAGCAATGCCGGATGCGTCAATCCTCTTGAAACCCGGCTCTCCGGACATGACCGAATTCTCCACGACCAAACCGTTAGGCTTAAGATAGTGGATGTTGTTTCTGGTTTCGCCTTGATCCAGGGATATGAGGAAGTCTGCGTTGCCGAAAGGAATCAGCGGCGACAAGAAAGGGCCTATCCTCAAGTGACTATTGATGGATCCACCCCTGACAGCCATCCCATGGGTCTCAGAGGAAATGACATCGCGGCCTAGATCGGTGAGAATTTGCCCGAGCTGCCGGGTCAAGAACACAATGCCTTGACCACCCCTTCCGCAGAGTATCAGTTCAGTCATGCACAGCTACCTTTTCTATGGCGTGAGATGGACACATCTGAAAGCAGAATCCGCAACTGTTGCAAAGGTCCCAGTTTATTACAATCTTTTTTTCCGGTTTCACGAAGGAAATGGCAGGACATTCAAGGTCTCGGATGCACGTCATGCAGCGGTCGCATTTGTCTCCCACGGCGAATTTGTCGGCTGATGGCGCAACTCTGACGTATTGGACGCACGGGCGTCGTGCGATAATCACCCCGACGCCTTTCCGTCTCTCATACGTGTACTCCTTGGCGTCGGCCAGGAGCGACTCGAACCCCTCATAATCATAAGGGTCTCCCACCTCGCAGAATTCGACGCCGCAGCCACGGACAACCTGTTCGATGTCCACGGCAACGCCGGGTGACCCATCGGCGAGCTCTTCATGAGCCGGGGTTGGTTGGCCGCCCGTCATGGCCGTGGTTCCGTTGTCCATGATCACCAGCACAAAAGGGGCTTTTGTATGAACCGCATTGATGAGCGCGGGGACGCCGGCATGGAAAAAAGTCGAATCTCCAATCGTCGCGACCACCGCGGCGTTTTCCCTTTCCAGGGGAGAATGGACAAAGCCTCCTGCCATGCCTATGGATGCCCCCATGCACAGACAAGTATCCACCGCCCCCATATTTATACCGAGGGTGTAGCACCCGATGTCGCCGGTGTATATAGCCTTTGGGAACACCTTCTTGATCAGAAAGAAGGCAGAGCGATGCGGGCAGCCAGGGCACAACGAAGGTCGCCGCGCCTTAATCTCAGGCGAAGTCTTTTCCCCCAGGTCTCTTCCGAGGGCCTTCGCAACCAGATGGTGAACGACCTCGGGCGTCAGTTCCCCCTGATCCGGCACATCCCCTGTCAGCCGCCCAACGACCTTGCGCCGATCTTTGAGATGCAGCTCCAATACTGGATATGTCTCCTCGATCACCAAGGTTTTTGCATGGCTATCCACAATCTTCTGCAGCGCGTCCCCTCGAGCTGGGAAAGGCATGCGTACCCTATAGACGTCAACGGGATAGGTTGCGGGATCCGTTCGTACCAGGTCTCTCACGTGAGAAGAAACCGATCCGGAAGTGATGATTGCAAGAGCCGCATGGCCATCTCCCGCCGCCTGCTCCGGCTGAGCCATTGACTCGGTCAGCCGTATTTTCGCCAGCTTTTGATTGAGTTCTTCATGCAAGGCGAGCCGAAATTTTGGGATCGCGGCCCAGCGCTGCCAATTTTTTTTGAATTGTCCTGCGTCTGTCGCTGGCTGGGGATTTCCAAGAGGTACGTTCTGGCGAGCGTGACATACCCTGAGGCACGGCCTCAAAATCACGGGAACCTCGTATCGCTCGGAGAGATCGAAGGCCAACATGGCCATTTCTTTTGCTTCCTGTGGATTGCACGGGTCAAGGACAGGGAGCTTTGCAAACCATGCAAAAAAACGGCTATCTTGCTCAGTCTGGCTGGAATGGGGGCCCGGGTCGTCTGCAACCACCACTACCAGACCGCCTCGTACGCCTAAGTAGGCCGCGCTTAGAACCGAATCGCTCGCCACATTCAGGCCCACCATCTTCATCGCAACCATGCTGCGCGACCCGGCGAGCGAGGCCCCGTATGCAGTCTCGAAGGCCACCTTTTCATTTACCGACCATTCAAGATAAATGGGATGATGGAGGCTTTTTTTCCATTTCACCAAAGATTCTAATACTTCTGAAGAAGGCGTCCCAGGATATGCCGCCGCTACTGTGCATCCCGCCTCGATGACGCCCCTCGCTATGGCCTCGTTCCCCAACAAGAACATTGATGGTAAGGATTTTTGCGATGTCATGTTTCTCTCTTACAGAAGGTACTCGGTCTTGTCAATCACCACAGACCCTCATCGGTATTACCAGATTTCTCTCGAATGATCTACATTGACAATGCACATATGGCCAATTACAATGAACCAAGTTGCCCGCATGCCAATGCGAACCAAACAACTGAGGGAGGGATGGTAAGATGAAGCGGTTTCTAAAGTTGCTCATTCCGTTTGTGGCCCTTGGTGTATTCATGTTTCCGGAGATGGCGTTAAGCCAAAGGGTTATATACGTCGTGTGCTGGAAGTATGTGCCAGAAAAGAACTGCAACAAGTGCTCAGATTACTTCTCAGTGCAGAACGAGGACGAAGCCATTCGAAAATGCAAGAGAAGAGGTTTTGCGGAGCCGAACTATTTTCCGAGTGTGGCGCGCATTCGAGCATGGGTCCTTTCGCATTGCACATGCGGCGACGACGACTCTGATTGATCTGGATTCTCATCATCGAATTGAAAAATCGCGTGTGTGGTACTCGCTCTTATATACAACATTAAAAAAGGGATTTGTCGCCGACAGGTCCCTTTTTCATGGTCATGGCTCTCTTTTTCGTAACCTCATGGAAGGTTGAGAAGTGATCGTTGGCGGCCTCATTACAGCCGGCGGCAGGGGACAGAGAATGGGGAGTCCCGTCCCAAAACAATTTCTGGATATTGAAGGCGTGCCCATTCTCCTCAGGACGCTCAGGGTGTTTGCAGATCACCCCCTCATACACAAAATCGTCGTTACCATACCGCCAGAACACGCTGATTTTTGCAGAGAACATATCGCGTCGGCATGTCAAACTGATAAAGACATAAGGGTTGTTGCAGGGGGTGAGACGAGGCAGCAATCCGTTTACTACGGCCTTGAGTGCTTGAGGGACACCGATGTGGTCGTGATTCACGACGGGGTGCGACCGTTTGTCGCTCGTGAAACCGTCACTCGTACCATTCACACGGCCCACCTCGCAGGGGCCGCGATTGCTGCGGTACCCGTCCGAGAAACGGTCAAGAGAAAAATCGGGGAGAATCTCGAGACGGTGAACCGGGAGGGGTTGTGGTTCGCCCATACCCCGCAGTCCTTTCAGACCAGCCTGATATTACAAGCCCATCAGGAAGCACTGGAAACCGGTTTTCACTCCACCGATGACGCCTCTTTGGTGGAGAGGCTAGGCCGTCCCGTAATCATCGTGGAGGACTCGTACGAGAATATAAAGATTACGACCCCCGTGGACCTCGCCCTCGCATCGCTAATAGCGCAGAAACGCTTTGCCACTCAGGTACCTACGCCGTCGGTCGAAGATTTCTCGCTTCGCTCGGAATGACGCGGTGTAAAGAGCTCAAAACCACGGGGACTCCCTCAAGGTCGTGATTCATTCTGAGAACCGATGTCAGAAAATTATGACTGTTGGGCTGTCGTCATTTCCAGGGGCTGGGATCTTCTACGCGGCATTCGAGGCACAGTTTCGTTGCGTCATCGGTGATTTTGACGGGATATTTTCCTGTGAAACAGGCTGTGCAGAAACTCTCCGGCGGATGAGGCATAGCCTTGAACATGCCTTCAAGACTTAGGTATGCCAGCGAATCGGCGCCGATAAATTCCCGAATTTGCTCCACAGTATGGTTGCATGCGATAAGCTCGCCTTTGCTGGAAAAATCGATCCCGTAAAAGCAGGGATAGCGGATGGGCGGACAACTGATGCGCATGTGAATTTCCTTGGCGCCCGCCTCCCGAAGAGCGCGGGTACGGAGTCTGCTCGTCGTACCTCTCACAATCGAATCGTCCACCACGACGACTTTCTTGCCCTCCAAAATCTCCCTCACCGGGTTCAACTTCAACCTCACGCCGAGGTTACGGACTGACGCCGACGGCTGTATGAACGTTCTTCCTACATAATGATTTCGTATGACTCCATACTCGAAGGGGAGGCCGCTGCCTTGAGCAAACCCAAGAGCCGCATAGTTGCCGGACGCAGGCATAGGCACGACCAAATCCGCGCCCACGACGTTGCTCTCCAGCGCCGCCTGCAGACCAAGCTGTTTTCGAACCCGGTACACCCCATGCCCAAAGATCGTGGAGTCAGGTCTCGAAAAATAAATGTATTCAAAGATGCACATGGCGGTGTGGAATTTTCTACGTCCCTTGATCGATTGAATTCCATTGTGGTCTGCGACAACTATCTCTCCCGGTTCTACGTCTCTTATGTATTCGGCTTCAATGATGTCCAGCGCGCACGTTTCGGACGCAAAGACAATGGCGTCACCTTTTCTTCCGATGCAGAGGGGACGGAAACCAAAAGGGTCTCTGGCAGCCAAAACCCGTTTCGGCGTCAGAAAAACAAGGGACCAGGCGCCTTTCAGCTCCTCGAAAACCTTTGCAATCCTGTCTTCCAAGAGGCCCTTTTTGTGGAGGATAAGGTGCGCAATCAATTCAGAGTCAGTGGAGGTTTGAAAAATTGCTCCCCTCGCCTCTAGTTTTCGCCGCAAACCGGCGATGTTCACGATGTTCCCGTTGTGAGCGAGCGCGAAGCTTCTGTCGATCTGCTCCACTAGGAATGGTTGAGCATTCCGGAGCATGGAGCTCCCCGTCGTTGAATAGCGCACGTGGCCAATGCCCATTGAGCCGACCAATTTATCTAGCGAGCCGTCCTTAAATACATCCGATATAAGCCCCATGCCTTTGTGAGAGACGACCTTCGTCCCGTCTGTCACGACGATGCCGGCCGATTCTTGACCTCGATGTTGTAAGGCGTACAATCCCAAATAAATCAGACGAGCCGTATCCTCGGCTCCGTAAATTCCGAAAATACCGCATGATTCCCTCTTGGAGGGGGGCTCATACATCTTCCGCGCTCCTGATCAAGAATGTAGAAGGATTGATGATCTCGTTGTTAGACTATGCTGACCGAGGGCTGGCGTCAAGACAACGCCATCGCCTCTCCGTACTGCCATGACAAAAGACAATGCCTGAACATATTTCTTTGGTTGTTCGCGGCGGGCATCCAAGCAAAACGCCGTCCACGCTGGGAGATGCGAAAAATCAATGGCCCTCTGAAACAGAATGACCCCGTTTGGGGGCCATTGATTCATTGCTCCCTGGATAATCTCTCAAAAGCTCAGCGCGCCATTGTCACTGATTGGGCGTCCAGCCGCTCCTGGGGTCTTGACCTTGGGGTATAGGAACAGGCTTCGGCATAGCAATGGAGGCGCGGCCTGTTTCCGGCTGCGCTTGCGCAGCCTGCTGTTCGGTCCTGGGGGCTCGAGAAGAAGCCGCTCGGGGACGAGGCCGCTGAGCGTACGTTTGCTCGCCCTCCGCCGCGGCCGACGGCGGATAGTATTGCACGATAGTCCCTTCCGGCGTCGTGGTGGTGATTCTCACCGCGCCCGGAGGCAAAGGATCTCCAAATTTTCCTCCAGTTTCCTGCGGCGGGGCAGATGTTGCCGCGCGCTGTCGCGTGCTGCGCTGAGCTTGGGGCTGAGCAGCGCTTCTCGCCGCTGGCCTTTGCACTCTCGCACCCCCCTGAGGCGCTGCCTGTACGGGCGCCGCTCCGTATTGCGGAGGGGGCGCCGTTGGTTGATCAGGCACCTGGGGATAATACTGCGGCGGGGGAGTCTGGGGTTGCTGCGCATACCCGTATGCTTGCTGAGGATATTGCGGGTTGTAGCCTTGGGGATACCCCGGCTCGGTTGGTTGGAGCATCTGTCGGTTCGGATCGGCGCCAACGCTTCCGCCGTAGTACCGCGGATCGTCAAACTGCTGCCCGGCCTGCGGCGTTCCCCAGACGCCGAGGCCGCTCGGTCCGAACACCGAATCCAGAAGAGATTGACCTGATGCCGTCCCGTACATACAGAGGACGATCAAGATGAGAGCGATTCCTACTTTCGACATGCGTCCCTCCTTTCGGCTCACTTACAGCCGAATGAAGACCGTGTGGACAGCGTCACAGGAATGGTGAACCTATAATATTTTATGATACTCAACTCGAAGAGTCAATACAGCGCTTCAATTTTAGTTTTCAACTGGTGAAAACACTCCGGCTTGGCAGCCTCGCGTATTTGTCATTGCTTGGGTTTGATGCCAAATCTCAAATAGCGGAATTTCTTTTGATCTTCCTCCGATACTCTTGATCCAATGCGTATCATCATGACATTTTCCGGTCTCAAGGCAATATTGGGTTCATTGGTGTACACTTCTCGAAAGCCGTAGCGTCTGTACAGGTCCATCATAAGTCGCCGGTATTCCGCCGCGGTCATACCTTTCCCTTCCAAGTCCCAATGCCACGACAGCCCCATCATATATGTTATTTTATCCTCAAAAAAATCGTCGTCCATGGTGGCGTCCATTATGAGCCTTGCCAGGCCCATGCCTCGAAAATTGCGGCTCACTTCAACAGCCGCCATTTCGTACATGAGATCGCCGAGGAGACTCCATCTGTCCGTCTCATCAGGATACCAACAAAGTCCGTATCCCACTATGAGATTCGGATCGAGCACCGCAAGCGTGACTCGCCCGCCTCTTCTCTGGGCCGCTTTTTCAAAGGAATCCACGTTCTTGATGATAGACGAATAGTGGGCAAAATGCCCGAGCCCGCTTTCCATTTCCAACCCTTTGAAAGAGCCGGGAGGGTATTGGGCGCGTACCGTGATGCGACCCCGCGGCGATTCCACTGTTAAGACTTTCGGGGGGGCCTCAAGCTGCGAGGCTTCCTCAGACAACGGGTTCAAAAATCACTCCAGTCTTGATGAAGATTCTTGACCATTATAATGAGGTCTCGATATCTCCCGTGCCTGTCTTTCACGTAGTCTTTCAAAACCGCCTCCTCGTGGAAGTCAAGCTTGTGGGCCGCGGCTATTGCGGCTTCTTCCACCCCCGCGACGAACTCTGCTATTACCTTCTGCACACCCAAGTCCATGCTCAATTTCACGCTGTCCAGAATCATCCAACTCCCGAGCCGCATCGCCCGAAATTTAGGATGAACCGTCGTTCGGAGGTGCACTACATGCCGAATTGAGGGAGATGAGAACCGGTAAAGGGTGAGGTTCGCGATGATCGTGTTGTCATCATCCTTCACCGCAATGATGGGGAGCATTTCATCATAGTCTAGCCTTGTCATCCATTTTTTCAGAAATACAGGGTCGGTCAGTTTTTCTCTCAAAAACCACTGTTCATCTAAAGGAATTTCCGAGAAGAAAGACATCAAACCTTCCTCGTCCCCAGGCCCCACCGGCCTCAACCTCACCAGAGTGCCGTCCTTTGTGACAATTGTTTTTGGGTAATCTTTCAGCATGCGAGGCTCCTCACATTCGCTTCCTAGAAAAGACCCTTGTAACAGGGGAGAAACGGTTCGTCTCAGAGACGCTTGTCTTGTCCCGGCGCGCCTGCCGGTTACAACGGTTTTCGCAGCTCAGTCGGGACTTGCTTTGGGGCTCTGAGACATTTTACGGCCGTTTGCTTGGATTTTACGCAAAGGTGCCATTCATGACGCTCAAAGTCAACATCAAAACTGGTGAGCACAAGCCTATTACACGCGTTGAGGTATTGTATGACGCCTCACGATGCATTACCTTCAAGCACATGAGCAGAAGCAAACTGAGCAGTCAAAGAGGTGCGCAATGAAGAGATTCGAATACGAGATAACGACGCACGCCGCAGAAGAATTTCGCCAAATCGTCTATTTTTGCACCGCGAAAGGCGATTGCGCCGTGCAGGACGTACATGGACACGAGGTTGCCGTTCTTTCTGAAAAGTTGAACCAACGTGGAGACGACGGTTGGGAGCTTGTACAAATCTTCTTCGGCAAGGATGGCTTAATGGCCTTTTGGAAGCGAGAGAAGGCGGCCGCTGACCGCTGACGCTGCTTCACGCGAATGACAATAAAACAGGCGAAAGGAGCTCACGTATCATGACAACAACTATCCATATCAAAGGCATGTCCTGTAACCACTGTGTTCAGGCTGTCTCCAAGGCCCTGCAAGACCTACCAGGTCTGACAAAGGTCGAAGTCAATCTGAATGCTGGCGCCGCCACACTTGAACACACAAAGCCCCTGGACATGAATGCGGTGAGAGACAGGATAGAAAAGGCGGGCTACGAGCTTGTCTAAGCAAAGCTATTTCGTCAAAGGCATGAGTTGCGCCGCGTGCGTGCGTCGGATCGAACAGGGAATAAGCGCCCTACCGGGCGTCGAAAAGGCCTCCGTGAATCTGGCGACCCAGAAGATGGTCGTTGACTTCGATCCTGGCATTACAAATTCAGAGCAGATCGTTCAAAAACTGCGTGATATAGGATACGAAGGCGCTTCCATAGGACCTAGTACACAGCCCGAGGCCAAAACCGTCATGGTAGGCGTTGGAGGCATGACGTGCGCGGCGTGCGTTCGAAGGGTCGAAAACGCCCTCCGTCGCGTGCCCCATGTGACCGATGTGGCAGTGAACTTGGCCACATCCCAAGCGCGGCTCGTGTACGACGGCGACCAGCTGGATCTGGCGTCGGTGGCCAAAGCCCTAGACGAAGCAGGCTATCAATATCGTGGGCTGGCGAGTGAGATAACCCATGAGCAAACAGACCTCATGGCCGAAGAGGAGATTCGGGATCTTAAAACCAAACTGTCTGTGGGAATCGTCCTGAGCATTGTCATCCACCTCGGCTCGATGCACGGAGGTTGGAGCCACGTTGTCCATCTTCCGGACCAGGTGCGCCTTGCGCTCCTGTTCACCTTAGCCACGCCGGTAGTCTTTTGGGTGGGCGATCGCTTTATCACGGGGGCGTGGAAGGCCCTCAAGCAGAAGACAGCCGACATGAATACGCTGGTCGCGCTGGGGGGTCTGTCCGCGTACCTTTTTTCCGCGTTCTCCGTGTGCTTTCCTTCGGTTTTCTCCTCTTCTTATCCACCGGTGGTGTATTTCGATGCAGCGTCCATGATCATCACCCTGATTTTGCTGGGGCGATTCCTCGAAGCTCGCGCCAAAGGCAGAACCACCCTCGCGATACGGAAGTTGATCAGCCTGAAACCCCACACCGCAAGAGTCGTGCGGGACGGGGAGGAACAGGAAATACCGGCGGAGGCCCTGCTCAGGGGAGACCATGTCGTGGTGAGGCCAGGGGAAAAAATCCCCACCGACGGCGTGGTATTAGATGGACGCTCTACTGTGGATGAGTCCCTGCTCACGGGGGAAAGCATGCCTGTCCCCAAAACCGCAGGAAGCGAGGTTTTTGGCGGAACCATTAATAATGAGGGTTTTCTTGCCTTCCACGCGACCAAGGTGGGATCAGAAACGGTGCTCGCGCAGATTATTCGTCTCGTCGAGGAAGCCCAAGGTTCCAAGGCGCCTATCCAGCGCGTTGCCGACCGCCTGGCCGCCGTCTTTGTGCCCGTTGTACTCGTGATCGCAGCTCTCACGTTCCTACTGTGGTACTACCTTGCGCCCGACGCCGGATTTAGCCAGGCGCTGTTAAACTGCGTCGCGGTGCTCGTCATCGCCTGCCCCTGCGCCATGGGACTCGCCACGCCAACCGCGGTGATGGTAGGTACCGGCGTGGGCGCCGAGCACGGCATCCTTATCAAAGGCGGCGAGAGCTTGGAGAGGGCTCACCACGTCGATGTCATGTTGTTCGATAAGACGGGAACCCTCACTAAGGGGAAGCCAGAGGTTCGAGATGTCGTAATGCAGCCCGGCGCGGATGAGACGCGACTGATGGACCTCGCCTACTCCCTGGAATCGCATTCAGAGCACCCAATCGGTAAAGCTATCCTCGAGAAAGTTCGCGCGGACGGCGCAAAATCACTCGATGTCCACGATTGGGCGTACGAACCTGGGTTGGGCATTAGGGGGATGCTCGACGGACGCCGGCTCTTGATGGGAAGCCTTCACTTTATGGAGGCGCAACAGGTCGATCTAGGGGAACTCCGCAAAAGGGTTCACGATTTGTCCCGAGACGGCAGCACCTTGATCGCAGTCGCTGAAGACAAACGGGCGTTGGGCATCTTTGTCGTCGCGGATTCGCCCCGTGAATCGGCCGCGCCGGCCGTCTCTCGTCTCAAGGAAATGGGATTGACAGTGGGTATGATCACTGGAGACAACGCGGCGGCCGCCAATGCCATCGCTTCGTCGCTCGGCATCGATATCGTGAAGCCTCAAGTACTGCCGGGAGAAAAGGCAGGGATTGTCAAAGAGTTCCAAGCAAAAGGTCACACGGTCGGCATGGTCGGGGATGGAATCAACGACGCCCCTGCGTTGACCACCGCGGATATTGGCATCGCAATCGGAGTTGGCGCAGACGTGGCTGTCGAAGCATCTGACGTCACCTTGATTCAAGACGACTTACGGTTGGTAGCTCAGGCAATGAGCCTTTCGCGTTTGACCATGCGCGTGGTCAAGCAAAACCTTTTCTGGGCTTTCTTTTACAATTCATTGGGCATACCGATCGCGGCCGGGTTGCTCTACCCCTGGTGGGGCATCCTCCTGAATCCTGTCTATTCTGCTGCTGCAATGGCTTTGAGCTCGGTATCCGTGGTGTCAAATTCCCTGAGACTGAGGTGGTCAGCTCGCAACATATTCCGTTGACGGGCCATCATGCGTATTCGAGATTATCACCATATTATCCACGTGAATGACTTCGTCGTTCCGCCTATATCCTAGTATCCAATCTATCTCGGCGGTTTGACGGCCCTTGATCTTCTGCAGCTCATCAGAAGAATAGTTGATCAATCCGACGGCAATCCGATGCCCTTGTTCGTCCGTGACCGCCACTGACGAACCGTGTTCAAATTCTCCAGATACGTTTATCACGCCGCTGGGCAAAAGACTCCTCGCCCCTGTCGTGATGGCCTTCACTGCGCCCGAATCGATTTGAATCTCGCCCTCTGGTTCGAGGTTGTACCGAATCCAGTGTTTCCGAGAGGATATTTTTTCTTTGGCCGGCAGAAAGATGGTCCCACATTCGCTCCCTTGAAGCACCTTGTTGACGATTCCAGGCTCTTTGCCTTTGGCGATGATCATCGGGATGCCGGAAATTCTGACTTTTTCCGCTGCGTCGAGCTTGGAGACCATGCCGCCTCGACCAAACTTTCCAGGCTGCGCGCCTGCGCAGCTTCTTATCTGCTCCGTGATCTCCTCCACCTCAGGTATGAGACACGCATTTTCGTTGGCGCGCGGGTCGCAATCAAGCAGCCCTTCTATGTCGGACAAGGTCAGCAGCAGATCTGCGTCAGCCATCGCGGCCACCAGGGCCGAGAGATTGTCGTTATCCCCCAGCTTTATCTCGTCCACCACCACCGTGTCGTTTTCATTGATGATGGGGATCACCCCCCACGACAAGAGCGTCGTCAAGGTATTACGCGCATTGAGGTACCGCCGGCGATCGCTGAAATCGTCCTTGGTCAGCAGCATCTGCCCCACGCGAATGTCGTGCGTTCCAAATGCAGCCTCGTACGCGGCCATAAGCCGGCTTTGACCAACGGAGGCCGCTGCTTGTTTCTGAGGGATAGACCGCGCCCCTTCTTTCAGCTTCAAACGACGCACCCCCGCAGCAATAGCCCCGGACGATACGAGTATGAATTCTTGTCCCGATTGCTTGTGGGATGCCACGTCGTCGGCGATGCTGCGAATCACGCGGTGATCAAGCCCTTGATCCGTGGTCACGACGCTTGACCCCAGTTTAATGACTACCCGCTTCACTGTGCGCAGAATGTCACGTCGTATGTTCTTCTCGCTCATTCTTTGGATGCTCTCGTTTCTTCAGCATGTGCGCTATGTCGGCGATGAGCTCGTCCACTCCCTGGCCGGATAGCGCGGAGATTTCGTGAACCCGGAATCCCCTTTGCTCGAACGCGCTCCGCGCGGCTCGGGCTGCTTCCTTGTTCCTAGATACATCTAGTTTGGTGAGAATCACAATACAAGGTTTGCGGACCAGCTCTTCGTTGAACGATTTCAGCTCGTTCATGATAATGGAGAATCGCGCCTGGACATCCGGCGACAATTCCGGATCCGGATCGATCAAGTGGAGCAACATGCGAGTTCGCTCCACATGCCTGAGAAATTCATGCCCCATACCGGCTCCTTTGTGCGCGTCTTCTATCAACCCCGGAATATCGGCGACGATGAAAGGATCCCCTTCGGCCAGTTGAACCGCGCCGAGGACCGGCCGCTTCGTCGTGAAAGGATACGCGCCTATCTCAGGCGCGGCGTTGGTGATTCGCGCAAGCAGAGTGGATTTTCCGCTGTTGGGAAGCCCTACGAGGCCCACATCCGCTATGAGCTTAAGCTCGAGGATGACCGTTTTTTCTTCCCCGGGTTCCCCCTCTTCAAACTGCCGCGGGGCTCGGTTTCTCGGCGTCGCGAAGCGCGCATTGCCTCGGCCTCCTCTCCCCCCTTTCGCCACAAGCGCTCGAGCCCCTGCCTTGTCAAGGTCTGCAATGAGTTCGCCGGTGAGCGCATCTCGCGCCACAGTACCCACAGGTACGCGGATGAGCACGTCAGGGGCCGACTTTCCTTGTCTGTTTTTCCCCATCCCATGCTGTCCATGGCTGGCGCGGTAGAGCTGCTGATACTGGCAGTCCAGGAGCGTGTTGAGACCGGGATCCGCGACGAGGTACACGTCGCCGCCCTTGCCTCCGTCTCCTCCATCTGGCCCTCCCTTCGGTACATACGGTTCACGCCGGAAGCTGAGGCAACCCCTGCCTCCCCTCCCTGAAATGACGCGAATTTTTGTTTTATCCACGAATTTCACGAGAGCTCTCGAAAGGTCCGTAACACACGGATGAATGACGCCATCCCTCTATGCAACAAAGAGGATTGTTGCGGTTTCGACGAAAATCAAACGGGGGAGAAGCATTAGCAGGCTGAGGGAAGGCCCCGATAAAAACCATCGGGGCCTCTCATGCGTTGGTATGACCTATTCGTCTGCGGCAGGCGCCATTGGAACGATGCTTACGCGTTTGTGGAATCGGTCTTTCCTATCATATTTTACAATGCCATCCACGGTGGCGAACAAGGTATAGTCTCGCCCGAGACCCACGTTATTCCCAGGATGAATCACCGTTCCCTTCTGCCGAACCAGGATGTTCCCTGCCTTGACGAACTGACCAGCGAAACGCTTCACACCCAACCTTTGCCCTGGGCTGTCTCGACCATTTCTTGAACTTCCGCCTGCTTTTTTGTGAGCCATGAGACACCTCCAGGGTCAGGATAAAGAATTGGCGTCAGCGTCCGGATGAGATTCCACGTCCACAGGAACCGCTTCGGCGCTCCGAATTATGTCATCGATCCTCAGCAGCGAATACCACTGTCTATGGCCTTGCTTCTTGTGGTAGCCCTTCCGCCTCTTCTTCTTAAACACAATGATCTTCCTATCTTTGTCCGTGCGCAGGATCGTTGCCTGCACCGAAACGTTTGGCACAAAGGGATTCCCGACAAGGAGTCCCGATTCCTCGGAGACGGCCAGGACATCGCTGAGCTGAATCTGAGAGCCTTCGTCTCCTTGGACCCGTTCGACCTTGACATGTTCGCCGGGCTGAACCTTATATTGTTTTCCACCGGTTTGAACAATGGCGTACATACTGTCCTCCTCAAACGTAACATATTATTAGACCATTGCTGCCATTGCCTGTCAAGGCGCTTTTGCCGCCGGGCCCAAAAAAAACACAAAATTTGCCGCGCTGCTTGCCAAGGCCGGCTGGTTGGGCAAAAGCAAAAAATGTGATAATGCATGGCGTCGCGGCATCTCTTACCGAGCCGCACAAAAAACGGAATCCCTCAGCGTCGGCAAGAAAACGGCCCGACGGAAAAGAATGCGATACTTCCATGTCCGATCACTCGACGCACGCCGAACAGAAACTATTCTCCTTCGGCACCAACTGGCAAAAATTCCTCAAGGCGTATGACGCGGAGCGCCTTGACTACGCCGCGTGCTCATTGTCTGATTTCCTTGGAGAACGTGAGCTCACCGGCAAGAGCTTCTTGGATATCGGTTGCGGCAGCGGCCTTTTTTCCTATGCGGCGTATTCTTTGGGAGCGGCGCCGATCATGAGCTTCGACATCGATCCCTACAGCGTTGCGTGTTGCAGGCAGTTGCGCGCCTTGGCGCAAGACCCTCCTTACTGGACCGTTCAGCAGGGGTCTATACTTGATAAACAATTTCTGCGGGGACTCGGAGAATACGACATCGTCTATTCATGGGGCGTATTGCATCACACGGGAAGGATGTGGGAAGCCATGCAAAACGCCATGAGCCTCGTCGCGCCCGGAGGGTATTTCTATATAGCCATATATAACAAAATACTCGGCAGAGACGGGGGCGTGTCCTGGATACATCGTTTTTGGCTTACCATAAAAAAAATGTACAACGACCACCCCATGATCGGCCGGTATGTTTTCGAACCCATGGCCATGTCCGCATACGTGGTCATGCTGCTCCTCATGAGACGAAATCCGTACACGTACATCAGAGATTACAAGTCTCACCGAGGCATGAGCTGGCGCACCGACGCGACGGACTGGCTCGGCGGCTATCCCTATGAATTCGCCACTGTGGATGAAGTGTTCTCCTTCGTACGATCGTCCGACCGTGCCTTTCAATTGGTAAATATCAACACCACCTGCGGCCGCGGTCTCAATTGGTATTTGTTCAAAAAAACCGCTTCCGAGCCCTAGGACTCTGCGGACAGGCTCCCAAACGCCAAAATTTCTTGACAAGAAGCGGCCAGTCCCTTACAAGACAAATAATGGAAACTTGCCTTTCCCCCCCGTCCCACAAGGCCAACGGGCGCGAAGCAAGAAACAGGATCTAGGACGAAGACGCTCGTGCTGGCATTCCTTTTTGTTCAACTATTCCGCTCCCAGCGAGGACACGGATGACACCCCTTGAAGGCTCGAACCGTCGGAAGCCGAAAGGGACCATGCCAAAGGAGTTTAGAAGTGGCAGCGATTAACATTTATGTAGGGAATTTATCCTTTGATACCAACGAGGAGCAGCTCAAGGAATTATTTGAAAGCTACGGTCAGGTCGAGTCAGCTACGATCATTTCCGACAAATTTACGGGACGCCCAAGGGGTTTTGGCTTCGTGAAAATGCCTGAAAGGGAAGAGGGGCTGAAGGCGATCGAAGAATTGAACGCGCGCGATTTCATGGGTCGAAGCATCAAAGTCAACGAAGCTCGCCCTCGAACAGACAGGAGCGATCGACAAGGCGGCGGTGGACGAGGTTCCCGCTGGCGCCAATAGATTTTTAGAGACGCCAACTAACAGCGGCGGCCATCTCCGGACTCCCAGACGCGCTGCAATCACCATAGAAAAGCGCTCTGAGCTCGGCGGGCTGGCTGCCATGAATTCCGCGACAACCGGCCGCTTGACGTGAGTTTTTGTGCTCGCGCAAGAGGGAAGCTATAATCCTTTGTCGCGAGCTTGCATTTCCCCAGCCTAATGTGCAGCAGGACCAAATCCCCTCCATTATCAGCCGTGTGCGCAGCGTATCCTCCATCGCGTAGGTAGAGCGCATCAACCGTTTCGCACCGCTCGCCTCGCGGCTTTTGCCACCGCGTATTAGAGCTTGCGGTCGCCTCATTTCCGAAAAAACCAGAAAAAGAGGTTTGCCAGCACGGTGAGCACCACGCTGAGCACGATGCAGGTGACAATGGGTATGTTCAGCGAAAACCCAGGCCTCTGAATGCGCACATCGCCAGGCATATTTCCCAGCGGCAGCCCTAGTTTTCCCGCCAACCACACAATGCAGCCCACCACCGCGACGCCGACGCCAATGATTACCAGTATCTTACCTATATGAGGGAGATCCATGACGCCTCCTGAGCTGTGGTCTATTCTTTCGAGTCTATTGTAATTTCTTTGAATCCTTTTTCCACGGCGATGCATCTGAAAAGGCAGAAGACAAAGAAAAAGAAAAACGGAGGATTCTTACCATGGCGATCAGAGAAGAATTCCTTGGACATATAGTAGAAGGTCTTGACGAGCGAATCGCAGGTCAAGATGCCAGGCCAGGCGTTGAAATTTGGCCCGAAGAAGATGATTTCGGCCGTTGGGTGGCCGCTCACAGAGATCCCGTAAGGACGATAATTTGCGGGACGCCCGAATACAGGGATGCGCCCTTCTGCGGGAGAGGCATTCACTGATCCGTAATATGTTTCTCGAAATAAGGCCGTCTGGTTCGATTCAATCGACTCCCATGACGCGATGACCCGAATCAGGCGGCTTTTCGCGTAAGGGATTGTCCCTCTGGCGACCAGGCGAATCGGTCGCACACAGCGATGCACATTCCATTCGCAATCTGAGACCACAATGTGTTTCGTGTTCACCCTTCCTGCATGAATTCCACGCGCCGTATGTTATGCGTCAAGGCCATTGCACAGGGCTAGCGCATTATCTCCCAGCACGTCGATGTTGTATCCGCCTTCAAGCACGGCAAAGCATCTTCCGCCGCATTTTGCCTGCGAGTATGATTTGACGCTGAACCCAATACTGTAATAATCTTCTGTCGTAAGGGTTCCACCCCAGTCTTGCCTATGTCTATCAAAACCAGCGCTTACCGCGACGATGTCATACTCGCGGCTCGCCAGGGCTCGATCCACATTGGCGAGAAAGTTCTCCCTGTCCGAATCTTGAATGTTGACGACAGCCACATCTCGTCTGCCAGTGAAAAAGTTCGCTGTCCCGTCCCCATAATGCAAATCGATGTCCAAAATAAGCGCGCTCGTGATTCGCTCTGTGCGGATGAGCCTCTCGACGGCTACTGCGACGTTGTTGAAAAAGCAAAATCCCCAGTTGCTGGAAGGACTCGCGTGGTGGCCGGGCGGCCTCACTGCGGCAAAACATGGAATGCCTGTCATGGCAATTTCCGACGCCTTGATGGCTCCGCCAGCTGCCATCAACGCAGTCGTATATACCGATGGAATGTCCTGAACCGATTGGAGCAGGGATGAACTGTGCACTCGCAAAATATCTACCTCAGTCGCAGGCGCTGGCTCCACCACTTCAAAATGCGCCCTCAAAACAGAAATTATCGAGGCCACCCTCTCTGGCGTCTCGCACGACGCGGTCGGATAATCGGTGAGATATTGATCATGGTAAACGACCTGAAGACGATGCTCAGTCATGTCTCCCCCTTTCGTTATTTTATGCGGCGCGCGTACACCTCTTTTGATGATTCCTCCGCATTCAAAAGGTCCGCGCAACCCACTGTCTTGTTGGCGCTTTTGTCATCCCACTTGTCCGTGACAACGTCTGCGGCAAACGACGTATGTCTCTTGCCGCTTTTATCTTGACTCAATGAAACAAATTCCTCAAGATCATGCGCGCCCCAATGGCGCACAAAGACCCTTTCCTGACAGACAAGTTTGGTTCGGTCGCGTTCGCCGATCGCGTATGTTCGGCGCACGTTGAAAAACGCATGAGGAGGTAGCCAAGTGCCATACGTGCAACTTCGGAAAGAGGATGCCGTGTTTGTGTTGACGATGAGCAACGCTCCGGAGCCAAATACCCTGACATCAGATGTTTTACGGGCATTTCACGAATGTCTCGATGAAGTTGAAGGCTCGAAAGAGAACTGCGCGCTGGTCATCACCAGCGATCATCCAAAGGTCTGGAATACGGGCATCAATTTGGACTGGCTGCTGCAACAGCCAACCGAGATGTATTCTGTCTTCAAAGGGGAGCTCGATAAATTTTATCTGCGTCTCGCGTTGCTGGACGCGCCCACAATCGGCTGCCTCACCGGTCATACCTACGCAGGCGGCGCCATACTTGCGGCGACCCTGGATTTTCGGTTCATGAGAAGGGATAAAGGGTGGATTTGCTTCCCCGAGGTGGATATTCGCATCCCATTCACTCCCATCATGCACGCGGTTATCTCCTTGCTCCCGAGTCCTCAGACGTTGCGTGACATGGCCCTTACGGGCGTCCGGTTCGGAGGCGAAGAGGCCGCCAAGCGAGGAATTGTGGATGGAGCGTTTTCAGAAGATGAGCTGTTCCAGAAAGTAATGGAGCATGCCGCCATGATGGCGCAAAAAGACAGAGCTACCTATGCCTCCATTAAACGGGGTCTGAGGCGAGAACTCGTTCAGTTTGTCGGGCATTCCAACGAGGGATAGCGACAGATGCGCCGCATGCTGGTTCTCTCTATATAACACATTGCAATTTCTGTCGGCATAAGGCGTGCCGCGAGCTGAACATAATGACTTTCAACGTTTGCGTCACGGTGAAGACGTTATGAATCAGTACTGTCACGGCGCGTGATATGCCACGCCGCACTCGATCCGGCATCTAGCAAATCGATCATGGATTCCGACTTCCGTGGGAATGACATGCAGCGGCAGAACAGCGCAGTTCGCGATTATTTTCGAGAATGGCCATAGGAGATAAGATTTCTCGCTTCGCTCGAACTCCCATGACAGGGGGGTCACAAAGGGAGATGAAAATACCGACCTCAAGAGGACTTCGGCATTTTCAAGTAAAATGACAAGGAGTGAAGCAGCAAAATAACCGCCCCACCATCCAATTCGCGATTAATTCCGAGAACCGCTTTGTTCGTTCAGGTCCAGGGCCTTAAATATTTTTCTCGCGATATCGGTGTTGTCGTAGGTTCCCAAAAAATCTCGTTCGCCAGGCCCTATTGCATACGTGATCACCGGATCAGCCGTGTGTACAAAAGAGGTCCATCCCACTTTGGAGCGGGCGGAGATGATTTCGCTCAAGGCGTACGCGAACCATGAACCGACGTACCGATCGAGAGTCCCGTGAAGAAGCAGCGGGTTTGCGCCGAGCATATCCTTCGCTTCCTTCTGGTTGATCAACAACTGTTTTTCGCGCTCGTCGAGTTCAAAGCCCTTGGCCTTCAGGAGCGCGTCCAGCGCGTCGGGATTCTGGGCGTGTTTTTTGTTCAACAGCTCTATGCTCGACTTTATTGGTCTCAAGCTCGTGATATCCAGCGCGTATTCGACGCCGCGTCCCAATCCCAGTCCGCCTGTTTCATGATCCGCTGTCACGATAATGAGAACGTCGGGGTGGCTTTTCTGGAAATCGAGAGCTGTTCTCACGGCTTTATCAAAAGCTATGACGTCGTGAATGGCTGCGGCTATATCGTGGGCGTGACACGCATGGTCAATACGGCCCCCTTCAACCATGACAAAAAAACCTTTGGGATTCTTGCTCACCACTGCAAGAGCGACTCGAGTCATTTCAGCAAGAGAGGGTTGGGTCTTGCACGCGGGTTCGTTGAGGCGGTCAATCTCGTAGCACATGTGAGAATTCGAAAAAAGTCCGAGAACCTTTTGGACATTCTCCAGATCGAGGGCTTGTAATTCTGAGGCATGCGAGACGAAGGTGTAGCCCTTCTGCTTTGCTTGAGCAACGAGGTTAGTTTGATCGGTCCGTTTGCTTTTCTTGGATTGCGTGGGAGCAGTGAAGTATTGAAGCCCGCCAGCCAAACCTGCTTCCGGCGCTAAATCCAAAAATTGGTCTGCGATGAGCTGTTCGTCGTTGCGTGAGGCTGCATGACCGTAAACCCCCGCAGGCGTTGCATGGGTTAATCGAGTCGTGCTGACCACGCCAATGGACAGACCTTTTTCCCTGGCGGCCTTGGGAATAGTGTACGCCACTGTGTTGTCTGGCAGAATGTTCAGCCTGCCGTTGTTCGTCTTCTTGCCGGACATCAGCGCGGTAATGGCGGCGGCAGAATCAGTCACTTCAGAGTTGGCGGATCGCGTAAGCGTGACGCCTCGTATGGGGAGCGTGTCAAAGATAAGGTGTTCCTTATTTACGGCATGAGAATAGATCTCCGCAGCTCTCACCACGTTCAGACCCATGCCGTCCCCGATGAACAAGATTACCCCTCTGGCATGGGGATTCGCATCGGCAAAGGACAAAGTCGCGGCCGACGTCAGAAGTAAAAACAGCACGCAGAAACATACCAATGTCTTGAGAAATTTCATCGCGTTTTATCTCCTCGCCCTGGATGGTTTCATCACGCGTTCCCAAGAGGCGCGGGGTAAGCTCGTCTCTCCAATCAACGCCGTGAAGATCTCACTTCCTTGCCTTCCGTCCCTCGCGGGGTCTGTCCTTCCCGCCCGTATTCGCCCATCGCATGACACAAAGGAACGCGATTACCGGCCTCAGGCCAGCGCCTCCGAATGCCCGCCGCTAGAGCCTATCCGAGCATTCTTTGCGGCGTCTCATCGGAGCTAACTCCCAGAAACCACTGGCAGCAATGAAGTATTGACACGAACTATTAGAAAATTATGAGCCGTAGGCAAGAAAAAATTTTTCTTGGTCATTGAATCGCTTCACCACACCCCAGAAAGACAAGGCGCGTCCGGACAGCAATCTTTTCGATGTGGGGCGTTATCTGTTTGATTTCGTGCATCGTTCGTGATTATATACTCCAGCGTCTCGGAAGTATCGGCGCGTTCTTGCAAGCTCCCGGATCCAGTTCACTGCGCATACGCAGAGCGGTCTCAGGTGGTTTGCAGCGCCCGAGGTGAGCGCGCTGGTATCCAGCTTCATGGTACCATGTCCTGACCAAGGAGGTTCGTAATGGCAAGGTTTGTCACGCTCTTGTTCTGCATACTCGCTCTGGTTGCGCCCGCGTTCAGCGCTGACCCGATTGTGATTGGGGCGTACATGCCAATGACCGGCAGCGTTGCAGGATTCGGCCAAATGTGCTGGAGCGGCATCGAAATAGCCAAAAAAATGGAACCTTCGGTACTGGGAAGACCCGTCGAGGTGAGGCTTGTCGATACCAAATCTGAGAAAGCTGATTCCGCGAACGCGGTTTCTCGACTCATCGAAAAAGAAAAGGTCGTTGCAATCCTTGGCGAGACCATTTCTGGCAACACCATTGCCGGTTCCGATTACGCCGAACGACGAAAGATCCCCATGATCAGTCCTACCGCGACGAACCCCATCGTGACGCAAGGGAAAAAGTATATCTTTCGGGTCTGCTTCATTGACACCGACCAGGGGCTGGTAGGGGCGAGGCTGGCTCTGGATCGCTTGAAAGCCAAGACAGCGGCCCTCCTTTACGACATTTCCCAGGATTACAGCGTGGGGCTTGCAAGCTTCTTCAAAAAGGAGTTTGTAAACCACGGCGGCAAAATAGTGTCAGAGATTAAATTCAAGACGGGGGATAGAGATTTCACCCCACAGCTCAGCCAAATTATGTCCCTCAAGCCGGATATCATTTACGCGCCTATCTATTATACCGAGCTGGCTCTCATCGCCAAGCAGGCCAAAGAAATGGGATTGAATTGCCCCATTGTCGCGGGTGACGGCGCGCAAGCCCCTGAACTCATCGAGTTAGGCGGGCCGGCCGTAGAAGATATTTATTTTACCGCGCATTTCCATGAAGACATGGTGGCTACGGAGCGCGGCAAGAACTTTCTGAAGCGGTTCAAAGAAGAAACCGGGAAAGCGCTCGACTCTTTTACTGCAATGGGCGCCGACGCCTATTTTGTCACGTTGAACGCGATCGAGAGAGCTGGTTCGACAGACCCGGCAAAAATAAGGGACGCGCTGGCCCACACGAAAGATTTTGACGGAGTTTCTGGAAAAATTTCCCTTCGGGAAGATGGCAATGCGATCAAGGACATTGTCATCAATAAAGTCAAAGACGGCAAATTCGTTTACGTCACGACCATCAGACCTTGAATCTGTCTCCCGGGACAGCCCGCCGCGTGCAGCGTGAGACACGCGTGTCTGGCGCATCGGCGGCGCGGCGCGCTATGCGTGATGCGACCCAGGCAAGCCCTGAGGTCGTAAGGACTCGTCGAAAGGGCTGAGATACGGCGAGGAACCGGTTGAGTCGTGAATGATCGTGTGTCATGAAGATGAGAGGGGACTAGCGGGTGGACCTTCATTATGCCTTGCAACAAATTGTCTTCGGTCTCACGCTCGGCTGCTTTTACGCCCTCCTGGCCATTGGTTATACCATGGTTTACGGCGTGCTCAGGCTCATAAACTTCGCGCACGGCGACCTCCTCATGGTATCTGCATACATCGCCTTTTTTGCTATCGTGATGTTTCATCTCCCTTGGTATCTGTCATTTGCCATCGCGGTGGCGTTGACGGGACTTCTAGGATATCTGATAGACCGTGGGGCATACAGGCCCATAAGGCAAAGCCCCAGGATCAGCGCGTTGATCACGGCAATTGGCGTGTCGTTTCTTTTGGAAAACCTTGGGATTGTACTCATCGGAGGCCGTCCTAAGTCCTTTCCTTCTCCAAAGATGTTCACCGGAACATTTTCAATCGCCGGTATTCACATTCCGTGGCTTTCTGTGTGGATTCTTTTTGTCACCATTGCGTTGCTTCTCCTGGTGGCGCTCATTGTCTATCGTTCGCGAGTCGGCATCGCCATGAGGGCTATTTCTCGAGACATGGAGACTGTCCTTTTGATGGGCGTGGATGTGAATAAAGTGATTTCGTTCACGTTCGTGTTGGGATCAGTTTTGGCCGCGTTTGGGGGCATCATGTGGTGCCTCAAGTATCCAGCTCTGGAGCCCTTCATGGGCGTCATCCCCGGTTTGAAGGCTTTTGTCGCCGCAGTCTTGGGAGGGATCGGAAACGTGATGGGCGCGGCGCTGGGCGGTATGATTCTGGGATTGGCGGAAGTTCTCATTGTTGCAATACAACCTGACTGGTCGGGATACAGGGACGCCATAGCATTCTGCATCCTCATTGCCCTTCTTCTCACTCGACCGACGGGTATCATGGGCGAACCGCTTTCAGATTGACTGGCGGCCCGAAGAAAACCGGAGCGACGCCTTTATGACGGGGCCGAGCGCACTTTTAGAGGGAGTTTAGGGATTGGCGTACAGGGACCGCTTGCTCACCGTAGGGAGTACGGGACTGCTCCTCCTTTTTTTATGGTGGGCTCAACATCACACAAGCGATTACACCATAAGAATACTGAACCAGATTGCCATTTTCATCGTCTTGGCGGTGAGCTACAACCTCATCAATGGCATCACAGGGCAGTTTTCACTCGAGCCAAACGCCTTTCTCGCCATAGGGGCATACACAAGCGCCATACTCACTCTTTCCCCTGAAGAAAAAGCGCGATCCTTTATCATCGAGCCCATGGTGTGGCCATTGTCGCAAATCCATGTTTCGTTCCCTGTTTCGCTGCTGGCCGCAGGCTTTGTCACGGCCTTCTTCGCGCTGCTGATGGCCATCCCGGTCTTCAGAGTACGAGGCGATTATTTGGCCATCGTGACGCTGGGTTTTGGCGAAGTCATTCATGTGGTGGCCAATAATCTCGTCAAGGTCACCAATGGACCACTGGGGCTGAAGGGTCTTCCTGCATACACCAACCTGTGGTGGAGTTGGGGCATCTGCATCGCTGCTGTCTTTTGCATTGTGAAGCTCGTGAATTCCTCGTACGGCCGAGCCATGAAAGCCGTGAGGGAAGACGAGACCGCGGCGAACGCCATGGGAATTAATGCCTTCAGAATAAAAACGCTCGCATTTACCCTGAGCGGTTTTTTTGAAGGGGTGGCAGGCGGCCTTCTGGCGCATTTGATCACGACGATTTCTCCGTCTCTGTTTACCTTTATGTTCACGTTCAATCTCTTGATCATCATCGTCATCGGCGGTCTGGGCAGCACCACCGGCTCCATCTTGGCTGCTGTCCTCATTACCGCAGGGGGCGAGCTCCTCAGATTCGTCGAAGAGCCTATGACTGTATTTGGCTTCTACTATGAAGGAATTCCTGGCATGCGCATGGTCATCTTTTCTGTGCTTCTCATAGGCGTGATGATCGTTGCTCCAAGAGGCATCATGGGGAGAAACGAATTTACCTGGCAGAAATGTTTCGACGTCGTGAAAAAATTACGCGGCGGGCGACAACACTCATGACTCCACCGCTTTTGTCAGTATCCGGCTTGAGCGTCACGTTTGGGGGCCTCTTAGCCCTGAACGATCTGGATATCGCCATAGAGAAAGGCCAAATAGTCGGTCTGATTGGACCAAATGGCGCCGGCAAGACGACCGCCTTCAACGCTATTACCGGGCGCATCAAGCCCACTGCAGGGACGGTCCTGTTCAAAGGCGTGGACATCACTGGGTGGCCGCCTTCGCGCATCGCACAGTTTGGCATCACTCGAACGTTCCAGAGCATAAAACTCTACGACGATTTGACTGTCGTCGAAAATGTCATGGTCGCTGCCCATGCAACGATACGATACTCTTTCCTGGAGGCCATGGTTGGCGTCGGGAGATACGCGCAAGACGAAAGAAGAATACGAAAACAGGCTCACGAAATGCTGGACATCGTGAGTCTAGGAGATTACGCCATGGAAAAGGCCAGCGCATTGCCCTACGGCAGTCAACGAAGACTAGAGGTGGCTCGGGCTCTCGCGTTGGGGCCTTCTCTACTGCTGCTGGACGAACCCGTGGCGGGTATGAATCCCTCGGAGACAATGGATTTTGTGAAGGTAATCAAGCGCCTCAACGAAGAAATGGGCTTGTCCATAGGACTAATTGACCACGACATGAAGTTTGTGATGAACGTATGCCACAAGATCCGAGTCATAGACCACGGCATTCCCATTGCGTGGGGAACTCCCCAAGAAATAGCTGCCAATGAACAGGTTGTGGCGGCGTATCTCGGTCAAGGTTAAGGTCGTTGAAGAGAACTCACGGCCTCATAGCCGCGTCATGAAAAAGGAGTTTTTTGACCCCATTCTCGAAAATTCGCGCGAAATGCACTGCGCCACGGGTGCTGTGATGCGTTATCTGCCGCTATGTCGTCAGATATGCCGCAGACTCACGGCAATGTCTTGCACAAACGCGCACAAGGTCCGCACATGCTCGTCGTAGAAAACCTCCACGTAAAATATCGCGGCATCCATGCGCTCAAGGGCGTTTCGTTCGAAGTGCAGCCCCGCCAAATCGTGGCGCTGCTCGGCGCCAACGGCGCGGGAAAAAGTACGACAGTACGGGCAATTTCCGGTGTGATTCCCATTGCATCCGGCGTTATCCGTTTTGACGGGCAACCCTTGAATGGGAAGCCTGCCCATGTGATCCAGCAAATGGGTCTTGTGCAAGTGCCCGAGGGCAGAAAGATTTTTGCCAACCTCACTGTCCATGAAAATCTCGTGATGGGCGCTTACCATGTGAGGGAAAAAAAGAACATAACTCAACGGATGGAAGAGATATTCAAGGTGTTCCCTGTGCTGAGAGCGAAGAAAGACGCGCGGGGAGGCACGTTGTCCGGTGGTCAGCAACAGATGCTGGCCATTGGTCGAGCCCTTATGTCGCAGCCGAGGCTGCTGATGATGGACGAGCCGTCTCTCGGGTTGGCGCCAATGATGGCAGCCGAAGTGTTTCGAGTCATCCAAGATATACGGGACCGGGGGATCACGGTATTGTTGATCGAGCAAAACGCGGACGCTGCGCTGAAAATAGCTGACGAGGCGCTCGTATTGGAGACGGGGAGCATCGTACTGCAAGGCCATGGTCGGGAACTCCTGCATCATCCCCTGATAAAACAGGCATATTTAGGGCATGCTGTGGCTGATGCATAACAAAATTTGTCGTCTTCGCTGAAAATATACTTGATATTTAAGAACAAGCTTGACTCTGTACTCGGCTAATGGTAGGGAAAGGCCGGCCTCAACCTCGGGGGAGGGAGGGGCCTTTTATCCGGCAAACCGGAGGGCGGGGATGTCTTCGACATCCTCCCCGCCGGTTTCATTTTTTGGTCTGCAAACTTTACTTAAGGTCTCACCTGTATTATAAAATAGAATTTCACGTCCTATCGGACTGAAAATAAGATGAAAGAAGCGCCGGCAATGACAAAAAAACAGGCTTCAGAGACTCGCACGAAATCCTCACGACGCATGTTCCAAGAATACTGCGAAGCCTTTGTCGTTGCGGTAATCCTTGCGATACTGATCAGAGCCATCTTTGTTCAAGCATTTAAGATCCCGTCTGGCTCTATGGAAAATACCCTCCTCATAGGCGACCATATCTTAGTGAATAAACTCGTGTACGGGATTCGCATTCCTTTCACGGATGTGAGGTGGCCCCGCTTCTCCGAACCAAAGAGGGGAGACGTAATCGTATTTGTCTATCCCGAAGACCGAACAAAAGATTTTATCAAGCGGGTGGTGGGAGTTGGCGGCGATATTGTCGAGATAAGAAACAAGAAAGTTTTCGTCAACGGCAAGGAAGAAGAGGCGCCGTATGCACGCTATACCGCCAACACGGTGTTGCCTGGCGATATAAGTCCTCGGGATAACATGGGACCTATCAAAGTTCCCAAGGGCTATCTTTTCGTCATGGGGGACAATCGGGATCAGAGTCACGATAGTCGATGGTGGGGGTTTGTCCCTGTGGAAGACGTGAAGGGAAAGGCCTTTGTGATTTATTACTCTGCCGACGATTTTCCTTCCTTCAGATGGGACAGAATTCTCAAACTCATTCACTGAGACGCTTCTGACGACTGAACGCTGTTGCGGAGGTGATCGAGAAAGGCCATACAAAGAGGCGTAAGCTGCCGATTTTTGCGCAGGGTGAGGTGCATTGGTCGAAAGAATCGTATGCCTTGGATCTCGACATGCACAAGGTGGCCGAGCTGAAAATCTTCTTGAACGGCTTGTTTCGACAAAATAGAGATGCCGATCCCCGCCCTGAGTCCTTGTCGCACCGCTTCAGTGCTCCCCATCTCCGCTACCACGGATAATCTTTCCAGCTCCAGACCGTGCTCTTCCATAATGTTTCTCAGCACCATGCGAGTCCCTGAGCCTTTTTCTCTCAGGATAAACGGCTGCCCGACAAGCTCTGAAAGGGCGACTTCCTTCCTTGTCGCCCATTCGTGGTCTCGATGGACGGCCAGCACCAACTCATCTGAAAATATCTCCTCAGAGATAAGGCGTCTGTCATTCCATCTGAAGCCAACGATGCCTGCCTCCAGCGTGCCATCGAGAACGCCTTCCACGACGTCTCCTGTGTCGCCGATTCTCAAGGTAAGCCTTATCGCGGGGTGCGCTGACTTGAAGGAACCTATGAAACGAGGAAGGATGTAGGTGCCGGGAATGGTGCTGGCGCCGAGCACGAGTTTCCCCTCCAGCCGACCTTTGAATTGACTGAGGGCCTGCATCGATTCCTGCAGGGTTTGAATAATATGGACCGCGTATCGATAAAATACATGGCCTGCTGGAGTGGGGAGCACTTCGCGGCCAAGCCGATCGATCAGGGTTTCACCCAAACTTTTTTCCAGGAGGCGTATGTGCTCGCTCACCGTAGGCTGCGACAAAGAAAGCGCCTCAGCGGCCTTGGTAAAACTTCGCAACTCGAAGACTTTGCAAAACACTTCCAAACGACGCGTGTCCATGTTGGTTCCTCCCCGGTCTGCACCGCGTACACAGCATGCCCCAAAAAGCATCTGTCGTACTCTGATACATTATGATAGTCTTCGATGCAATCTCGGGCGAGCGTCGGACAAGACAGCGCCGACGGCTGTTTCATGAGGAAACAATTAGATGAATCAATCTTGTTCTGACAGGGTGGTTCTCATCCACCCTCCTGCAGTGAGCAAGCGATACCTGCGCACGAAATTTATGCCCTACGGCATGGCGGTGATTTACGCTTTCCTTAAAGAACGCGGCATACCCGTTGTACAATATGATTTCTTGATGGAATATCTGTTCGATTCCCCTGATGACATCAATTTTCATAGCCTGGACCACAGCTTCAGCCAGGAAGATTTCTTCGGATACCTTCATGGGGCAAAAGACCACAAAAGACTTGACGCGTTCACCAGAAAATACGGACAAAGGCTGCCCCAAGACGCCTGCTTGTATGGGTTCTCGATTGTGGCGTATCACCAATTCTGGGCGAGCCTCCTCTTGGCGCAGTACATCAAGAAGAACAATCCCCACGCGGTCATAGTGTTTGGGGGGCCGTACATCACCATTCGACCCGCAGCTTCGCTGCGAGCCTTTGGACAGGCTGATTATTGGATCAAAGGCAGCGGCGAACTGCCGCTCCTTTATCTCTACCGATTAATCCGGGGCGAAGCCAATATTTCTTTAACGGAAATACCTGGGCTCCTCTCCCGAGACTCAGACCCGGCTCATCACGCAGCGCAATGCAGATTCCCTGCGGAAGAGGAGAGGCCGCCTGATTTCGAAGGACTCCCGTTGGATCAATACCAATACGATCACCCGGTCACCGGCAAACGGACGTTTTTTATCCCCTATCGGCTTTCAAAGGGTTGTCCCTCCCGCTGCAGCTTCTGTACGGGTCGTCTCGTGGACTCGTACGATTGGAAGTCGCCGGCGAAGGTCGTTGCCGAGCTTGCCCACTTGTCTGCCGCGTATCGCTCATCCAATTTCCAATTCGCCGACGCATCGATCAACGGAAACCCAAAGCAGCTTTCGCAAGTGTGCGGCATGCTTAAAGATTCATTGCCGCACATCAAATGGTACGCCTACGCTAAGGTCTCGGGCTTTGACGAGAAGCTGCTGCGTCAAGTCAAAGAAGCCGGATGCTTCAGCCTTTTCTGGGGCATAGAATCAGCGTCCCAAGCGACCATCGACCTGCTGGGGAAGGGGTTCCGCGTTGAAAAGATGTATAAATTGCTCGACTACTCCATATCCATCGGTCTCACAAATTTCATCCATGTGATGTACAACACCCCCCACGAATCGATGACGGACATCGCAGCCCTCGAAGCATTGATCACTAGGTATATTGCGTGTCCGAAGGTTGTTTTCCTCCCTCAGAGGTTCATTTTAGAGCCTCAATCACTGTTTTTCGAGAGACCGGAGAAGTATGGCTTGCGCGATCTGTCAGCGGTGAACACGATCCCCTTCGAGAGGGAAGAGTATCTGTATAGCGAGGTAGATGGCGATGACGCAGACGCCATTAGGACGAGAAACCTCGAGCATCGCAAGATATTGGCCCCGACCCTCGAGTTGATCAGGCTCATGGAATGGAAGCGCACGGCCAAGGGCTTTCTGCCGCGTTTCACGCCCCGCAAACTCTTGATCCATCTTGTCCAGCGCAGCCACAACGGCCGCCGCACACCCAGATTTTTTGCGAATATTCTGCGCCGCCTTACGGAAGGGTCAAAGCAATTGTTGAGTGAACAGTTGTAGGCCTCACGCGATTTTGAAAAGTAGAACGCAACCCAACCGCGTCATTGGAACCATTCTTTCACGCCGTGAAAGCTTTTTCGATGCGCGGGCGTTGGCCCATACGTCGAGAGAGCCTGCCGGTGCTGCTTAGTGGGATAGCCCTTGTTGCGGTCAAATCCATAGTGGGGATATAGCCGGTGCAGTCGTTGCATGAGATCATCTCGCACGACTTTTGCCACAATGCTCGCGGCGGCGATTGACATGCACAATCTGTCGCCGCCGATGATTGGTCGCTGGGCAACAGCTAGTTCGAGCGAAAGAGGCCCGTCTATGAGCACATAATCAGGCAAGGGCGTCAGTTGCTGGATAGCCACGGCCATGGCCTGGCGGGCCGCCTGCAAGATGTTAATTCGATCAATTATTTCCGGCTCGACCACACCGACCGCGGCGACCGCTTTTTTCATTATCTCTTCGGAGAGTCGGCGACGCTTTGCCGAAGAGAGAAGCTTTGAGTCGCGGATTTCAGAGAAGTCCAACCCTTCTGTGGGCAGAATAACCGCCGCAGCAACCACAGGCCCGGCCAGCGGCCCCCTGCCCGCCTCGTCAACCCCGGCCACATGCTCGTACCCCAAGCGTCGGGCCTCTTCCTCAAAATTCAAGGTGGGACAGGCGTCTCTCACGCCGCGGCTCGCAATGTTTCGCCTCATCCCTTATTCTCAGGACGATACCCTCGTTCCTTGATGCGGGCCGCTTTCCCACGCAGCTTTCTCAAGTAGTAAATCTTCGAACGTCGCACCCGACCTTGGTTTACTACCTCGATCTTGTCAATCATGGGCGAATGTAGAGGGAATACCCGCTCGACCCCAATGCCATACGATACCTTGCGCACCGTGAAACTGGTCCTCGCCCCTTTTCGGTTAATGGCAATCACCACGCCTTCAAATACTTGGATTCTTTCACGAGTCCCTTCCACAATCCGGACGTGGACGCGGACTGAGTCGCCCGACCGAAACGTCGGGATATCCAAACGCATTTGTTCTTTTTCTATCTGATCAAGCACATTCATGGTTTTTCTCCTGGGCCTCGGCGCTGCAGCGTGCTCGGATTTCGCTCAGCATCCTCGCCTCGACCTCGTTAAGTGTTTTTTTTTCAAGCAGATCAGGCCTGCGCGCCAAGGTGCGCGCAAGGGACTGACGCAGTCTCCAGGTGCGTATTTTTTCGTGATGCCCTTCGATCAGCACCCAGGGCACGGACATGCCCTCGAACACCCTCGGTCTTGTATATTGGGGGTATTCAAGGAGCCCATCATAGAATGAATCGCCTCCGATGTGGCTATCGGAGCCTAGAACGCCGGGGATGAGCCTCACCACCGCGTCAAGGATGACCATGGCTGCGATCTCTCCGCCAGACAGGATATAGTCTCCCACCGAGATCTCGTCATGCACATAGCAGCGAACCCTCTCATCCACTCCTTCATACCGCCCGCATACAATGATCATGCTCTCCAATTTGCTCAGCTCTTCAGCCTTTTCCTGGTTGAAGACCGGGGCCTGGGGCGTCGTCAGAATGACTCGCGGCTCCTTCATGGTTTCCTTGAGAAATCGGATGCCCTTGACAATAGGCTCCGGCTTCATGATCATGCCCCGTCCACCGCCATACGGATAGTCGTCAGTGGTGCGGCGCCTGTCATCTGTAAAGTCCCTGAGATCAACTGCTCGGAACCTCAGGAGATTCTTCTCCAACGCCCTGGCGGTATTGCCAAACTTCATAAAGGAGTCGAATATTCCGGGAAATATTGTCAGGACGCACACGTCAATCATCCGGCGCAAGCCCCTCCAATGGGTCAACCACGAGCAAACCAGCGGCCAAATCTACTCTTTCTATCACATCGTCTATCCATGGCAACAGAATTTCGCCCTTGGGACCGTGGACTTCCACCACATCGTTGGCGCCTGTTGCGAACAGATGGTGGACCACCCCCAATTCTCTGCCGTCAAGGGTAACTACCCGTAATCCTTCCAGTTCAAACCAGTAGTACTCGTCATCCTCCTTCTCGGGAAGACTGTCAGCTTCTGTCCTTACCAAGAGGCCGGACAACGTTTTCGCGGTCTCTGGGTCTTCGACGCCGGCGAGGGCAACAAGTACGTCGCCTTTGTGTGGGCGAACATGCACGACCTCAAAAACAGAGCCGCCTATTTCCAGGCGCAGGGATGATTGGAACGCCTCCAGGGATTCCGTATATGGACGAACCCTCAACTCTCCTTTGATCCCAAAGGCTTTGATAACCTTACCAATGACCACCCATCTGGGGGATGACATATCGTGGACGGTTTTGACCTGAGGTTTCTCCTTTGCTGGCTTCGTCAGGATAGCTATTCCACGATTTCCAGAACCGCTCGCTTCTTTGCCTTCGCTGAGGCGACGCTGAGTATGGTGCGGAGAGCCCTGGCCGTGCGCCCCTGTTTCCCTATCACTTTCCCCAGGTCCGACTTGGCGACCTTCAACGCAATCACCGACGTTACCTCTGTCTCCAACTCAGTCACCGCCACATCGTCAGGGTTGTCCACAAGTGCTTTCGCAATATATTCAACAAGTTCCTTCATGATGCTACTCTCTTTCTCCCTAGGATGTGCACCCGTGGCGCGAGGAGATAAGGGCTGACCAAAAGCCTATTCTGAAGCACTCTGTTCCTTGAGCGATTGCCGAAACAGTTTTGCCGCGGTGGGAGTCAACTGCGCTCCTTTTTTTGCCCATGCGTCCATTTTTGCGGCGTCGAGCTTCAGGCCCGCGATTTTGTTCCTTGGGTCATACGTTCCAATCACTTCGAGAAAACGTCCATCTCTCTTTGCCTCTGAATCCGCGGCGACAATCCGGTAGAATGGTTTTTTCTTTGCTCCGAAACGGGCGAGGCGAATTTTTACTGCCATATTTTTGTGTACCTCGAGCTGGTATTGGTCGTTCAAACCATAATCGAATTATATTAAATGGCGCGAACCCCTATGTCAACGCCATTATCACGGGCTGTCCTCATTTTTTCGCGTAGCTCGCCTCCCTGTCTGCGTTGCGGTTCTTATACCACGTTTCCAAACTTCTGTCGGAATGGGTCGCGCGTGGCGTGAATACAATGACTTTCAACGTCTGCCTCACGGCGCCTGACATTGCATGCCGGACTCGATTCGGCGTCCAGGGAACTCGCCATGGATTCCCACTTCCGTGGGAATGACATGCAGCGGGTCAACAGCGCAATTCGCGATCATTTTCGAGAATGGCTGCACTCGACGGCAACTTCTTAAGAAAAGCCCGAATTCGGTTGATACGTGTCTGCATCATCGATCGAGCTGCGGTTGCTGCGCCGCCCTCGTCCGATCGCAATGACAGGAAGGAAATTCACGCGTCATTGATGATAAATCGAGGCTATGTCATCATCCAGTTCGAGAAAACCTAGAATAAAACGAAGACCGCTGCGGGACTTGCACAAAATTTATTGCAATCCCTGGCCCCCTTTTTTCGCAAAAACCTTCGTCAGCAACAACGCATTCTCCTACCACAGTTTTCGCTCTCTGGTTTTTGCCTGGTCTTGCTGTTCAGGATTCACCCTGATGTCAGCCAAGGGATCAGCCAAGGCCGGCGGACGCGCCAACAACTGCGTTTCTTTCAGCAACTTTAGTACTGCGTCTTTACGTTCCTGAGTGTCGAGGAACTTCAACGCTTCTTTGAAGTCTCGCTGCGCTTTGTCATAGTCTTTGAGAGCCTTGTACGCCACTCCCCTATTCGCATAGGCAAGTCCGAGACGCGGGTCTTTATCAATCGCCTTGGTAAAGGCATCTACCGCTTGCTGAAACCTGAGATTCAAAAGGTAGCTTCGACCGAGTCGGTAATACATCTCGGCAGTGGCCGCGCCTGGCGCAGACTGAACAGCCCTTTCAAAATCCTTGAGGGCCTTCCTGTACTGATTCAGCGCCTCATAGGCCTCGGCCCGCGCTGACAAATATTTGGGTTCATTCGGCTTTTGCGCCAGAACAGCGTCAAAATCGGCAATCGCCTTATCAAACTGCTGCAAGGCGGCGTGCGCCTCTCCCCGCAATTCATGAGCCGGCAGGTTGTTCGGCTCGAGCTCCAAGACGCGATCAAGGTCTGGCAGGGCTTCCTGGTAGCGTTTAAGGGCCATAAGGACTTGCGCTCTTCGGAACAGCAACTCTGCATCTACTTTTCCGTTGTTCTTGAGTTGATCGTAGTCCTTCAACGCCTCCGCGTATTTTCCGCTCTGGTAACGCGCCTCAGCGCGATTCAACAGGGCGAGACGCAAATCCGGCTTCACTTCCAACGCTCGAGTGAAGTCCTTTTCTGCAGCGTCCCAATTTTTGAGCGCCGCGTAGGCCTTTCCCCGATTTTCCAAGGCCTCGGCATTGTCCGGCGCCAGGGCTAACGCGTTGGTGTAGTCTCGAATTGCGCTTTTCTGATCTTCCGCCGCCAAGAGGATGTTGGCTCTCTCAATCAGTGCGTGGGCGTTGCGAGGATTCAGCGTCAGGCCGGCAGACAGATCGTCCAAAGCCTTCCTTTTGTCTCCTTTTTTCAGGTAAGCCTCTGCCCTCATGAAATAGGCGTCGGACATGGACGGCGCGATGCCAAGGAGCTTGTCGAGGTCGGCAATGGCCTCGTCAATTTTCCCGATTGCTAAGAGCAATTTCGCTCGAGTTTTCAACGCGCCGCGTCGCGCGGGCTCACGCGCAAGAACTGCATTTATGTCGGCGATGGCTTTATCAAAAGCGTTTTGACGCGCGTATATCAACCCCCGGCCATACAAGGCGTCAGCCATGTCAGGCTGCACGTTCAACGCTTGCGTAAAGTCCGCGAGCGCTAAATCAATTTTTCCGAGGGACCGATACGCGACGCCCCTCTGAAAAAAAGCCCGCGCATGATAAGGATCTTGTTCCAATACCTTGTCATACAGACGTATCGCTTCCTGAAGATTCCACGTCCAGTGAGCTTCTACGGCTCTATGAAATAGCGCCTCTGACTTTTCGGTTGCATGGGCCAAGGGGAGAGAGGCGCACAAAGCCAGACACGCAAGTCCGATGGACCTGCCTAACTTCTTCATCGTGACGCGATAACCTATTTTTCTGCGGTATTCACACATCGGTGACCGGTTCTCGCCCGGATGGGAACAGCCCGGACGAATACAAACGTAAAACCATTCTCTTAGCGTCGCCTCAAATATTCCTTGACCTTGGCAATATCTACCAGGGCATCTTTTGGCCGAAACTGCTCCCCAGGCTCGGGAAGACTCAGAGCCTTTCTCATGTCGGCGCGCGCACGGTCTGCATCGCCTCTGAACTCATAGGCGATAGCCCTCTTGAGATACGCCTCACGAAACTGACTGTCCTTTTCAATGCTTGTGGAGAGTTCATTGATGGAATCTTGAAAACGCCCCCTCTTGCCGAGCGCAACGCCGAGGTAGTAGTGCGAAAGAGGGTCGTCGGGGAGGAGCGAAACAAGCTTCCGGAAGAGCTCGATTGCCCTTTCATAGTCGCCCTTTTGCTCTTTCAAGCAGCCGAGAAGGACAAGATATTCTGTGTTATCGGGTTCTTGCGCGAGCGAGTCTTCGAGGTCTTTCATCGCTAAATCAGGCTGGCCCTGCTGCAAGTAACACGAGGCCCTGAGCCCCAGCACGCTGGGACTCTTGCCCTCGATGTCCATGGCTCGGGTAAAGTCCTGGATTGCGCGAACCCACTCGCCGTGTTTTTGATACACCCAGCCCCGATTCACTAGAGCGCGCGACAAATCCGGGTTCAGAGAAAGGGCCTTGGAAAAATCTCGGATGGCCTGCGCATTGTTGCCCTTCTGGTAATACGCCCAGCCTCTATTATTGAACGATTCCGCGTGAACAGGATTGATGGTGACCGCTTTATTGTAGTCGTCAATCGCTTTGTCCCATTGCTGCAATTTCGTGTACGCGTTTCCACGTTGGAAATACGCGAGCGCATATTGAGGGTCGAGTTCGATGGCGCGAGACAGGTCCTTGACCGCCCCTCCATAATCTCCAAGCTGCAGCCGCGCATTGCCTCTATTGTAATACGCAATGGTATATTTGGGATTGAGCCGAATCGCCTGATCGAAATCTGGGATCGCTCGCTGAACCTGTTTGAGCTGCAGAAACGTCCATCCCCTGTTGTTGTACGCGTCAGGGTCCCGAGGATTTATTTCTATGGCCTTACTGAAATCGTCGATGGCTTTTGCGGATTCCCCCTTTCCATAAAAGGCGTTTCCTCTGTTATAGAAGGCCAATGCATAAGAAGGATTGATCTCTATGGCCCTCGAATAATCGGCTATTGCTTTGTCAAATTCGCCGAGGCGGTAATACGCGCTCCCGCGGTTGTTGTAGGCTGTGGCAAGCTTGGGATCCAGCTGCAAGGCCCTGGTATAGTCGTTTATGGCCTGAAGGTTGTCCCCGATTTTTTCGTAACTCAAACCCCGGCGAAACATTAAATCCGAGTCAGAAACCCCCATGCGGATCGCTCTTGTGAAATAATCAATTGCGGTTCTGTGATCCCCGACCTTTTGCGCATTTTTCCCACGCTCGATATATTCGTCTATTTGACGGTCAGCCAATAATGGTGACGGGCTCGTCAGCATGAGCAGGACGAAAATCATGGTACAATTTATCCAAGCCCGCATGTGCTGACCTACACGTAAAGATAAACGCTATTTTATTTTATCACGGGCAATCAAACCGTGTCGAGCGCGACTGTTCTCAGCTTCTTCGGAGGCTGTCAAACTATCAAGGGCCGCCGCTCTTTTTTTGTGCGATTGACGTTTCATTCTGTTGCGTCGGTTTGCTTGGACCTTTTTGTACGACTGACTTGCCCGCGGCCCGGCGGTAAATCATCGTGTAAGACGGCGCAGAGTATGAAGGATGAGCAAGTTCCATGCCCGAGCATTTCCATATAAACACGTAGGCGTCCAGAATTCCGTTGAGAGTCGCCCCATATATTCGATTAGCCTCGAGATCCGTTAAAATGATGTGTTTTTCCATCCGCTCCGGTGGACGAAACATGGAAAATGGGTCCTCTCGCATTTGGGCGGCGTATTCCTTATTCTCTCGCAGTACAAGCGTCGCCGTGAATTCCGGTTGCAAGCGCTCCATCAGTTCGCCCAGCGACAAATAATCCTGATACCCATCGTAATAAACTCTCAGGTCAATGCTATTTTCCACAATCAATTCTTCGAATGAAGTACGCAGCCGCTTCAGGTACACAAGATCCGGCGTGTCTGGCAGCTTCAAGAGATATATGGAAAACGCAATCATCCCCAATCGAGACGCAATGTTGCTATGGGAGGTGTCTTGCTTGATTTCTCCGCCTTTGAAGGCCTCGATGATATATGGAATATCGACAAGCAATCGTCCATAGGCTTCCCTGCGGATCTCTTCCACATCTTTGAGCTTCCGAGGCCCATTTTCTATGTTCCTGAGCATGAACGTAATGCCCCGAAAGAAATCGTAGTCGTTCTGGTAAATATAATACGCCATGGCCCGTGGCAGGAGTTTCACCGCGTCCTTTACCAGCGTCTGCAAAAACGCTGCGTGAAGATCGTAATCCCGATACGCAGCCTGCGCGCCGAGTGCGGCAAGCATGAAAAAGGCTGACGCAATTATCAGCGAGTATTTGAGCATACGAGGCTCCTCCGCAGTCCTTGAATCATAACATTATGTAAAACATTAATCAATACTTTTAACCTATTGGTTATGCTGTTTTATGTTGACTCCTCATGGGTATGTAACGCCTTCGTCGTCTTCCTCAGGCTCTTACACTTCCAGACGAATCGGTCGGAATATCTTCAGCAAAAGACTTGTAGTATAATGCGTTCCCTTGGTGATGACTATTGGGAGACGCAGAGGAGGAACCATGATCACGCATTCCAGTCCCAGCCATAGCATGACGGTGCGGCTGCGATTCAATAGGAGGCCTGGCGGTCTCGCGGCCATTGCGACGACCATCGGACAAAATGATGCATTGATCGGATCCATACCTATCGTGAAAATCGAAAGAGATAAGGTAACAAGAGACTTCGAGATATATGCAGGAGATGAAGACCACCAAAAGCGCATCATCAATGCCATCAAAGAGCTCCCCGATGTGGAGCTTATATCCATTACTGACCGGACGTTCCAATATCATGAGGGGGGTAAGATAGAGGTCCTGCCACGGAAACGCCTCCGAGGCAGGGAAGACTTGTCCATGGCCTATACGCCAGGAGTGGGAAGGGTCGTCAATGCCATTGCGCGGGATCCTCACGAGGCGTACACGTACACTCTCAAAGGCAACGCGGTCGCCATCGTCACCGACGGCACCGCCGTACTCGGACTGGGAAATGTGGGGCCCGTTGCCGCCCTCCCGGTGATGGAGGGCAAGGCCATGTTGTTCAAGGAATTTGCCGGCATCAACGCCTTCCCTCTCTGTCTCAGCGTATCGGAAATCGAGGAGATCGTGTCAGTGGTAAAGGCGGTGAGTCCGGTTTTTGCGGCTGTCAACCTCGAGGATATCTCTGCTCCCCGCTGCTTCGAGGTGGAACGCAGGCTGTCCGAGGAATTGGACATTCCGGTCTTTCATGACGACCAGCATGGGACTTCCATCGCGGTCCTCGCGGCGCTGAGAAATGCCTTAAAACTCGTGGGGAAACGCTTAGGCGACACGCGCATCGTCATCTGCGGAACTGGCGCTGCAGGGGTAGCATGCATCAGGACGCTCATGGAAGCCGGCGCCCGTGACATACTGTGTTGCGACACGTGCGGCATCCTCTATCCCGGGAGGCCCGAAAACATGAACTCCGTGAAGGAAGAACTCGCCCGCGTCACCAATCCGGCAGGGCGGGAAGGCTCATTGAAAGATGCACTTGTGGATGCGGACGTCTTTATAGGCGTATCGGCCGGCGATCTGCTTGCCCCCGAGGATCTGGAGGTCATGGCTGATAATGCCATAGTGTTCGCCCTTGCAAACCCCATCCCCGAGGTAGATCCTTGGGCGGCCTTGGACTATGCGCGCATCGTCGCCACAGGAAGGAGTGATTTTCCCAATCAGATCAACAACGCTTTGGTCTTCCCTGGAATGTTTCGCGGCGCGCTCGACGCGAGGGCGCGCAGGATTACCCGCGAGATGCGCTTGGCGGCGGCGACAGCGATTGCTGGCCTCATCCCTGATCAGGAATTATCTGACCAACATATCATTCCTGGCATCTTCAACAAAGACGTGTGTCGCGCCGTGGCCAACGCGGTTGCCGACGCCGCAGCGTTCAGCGGGGGGCTCTAGAGAGCTTTACATGGCGGCAGCGCCCCCCCTCTGTGAGAATCTGCAAAGGGTGATAAGGATATGGCAACCGTTATCGTCCAAACCTCATATTTCTCTCGCGCTTCCGATCGTTCCATGACGTACTGGATAGACAAATGAAAACAGCGACCTTACTCATTCTCAACGTGGTCCTGCTCGGGGGCTTTATCTATCTGCTTCGAAAGCCAGGCGCCCTCTCGTATTACCAAAGTGGACGGGTCTGGTTGTCATGGCTGGCTGTGGGGGTCATCACCCTGATGGACGAGCTGACCTCCGTATTTTACGCGCCAGCGGAGGCGTTTCGATTCATCGGCCCGAGCGCCATCGTCTTTCTAGCTCTCACATCCCTCCTTGTCCGGTACATGAGCACGCGGTTTGCGGAAATTGGCGAGATCCTTCAGTATCACCAGATATACGGGGGAGGAGTGTATTCCTTCTCGTATCTGGTGCTTGGTCCGAGCGCATCCTTCATTGCAGTTGCTTCCATCATGGTGGACTACATCCTCACCGCGTGTCTTTCGTCGGTCAGCGCGGTATCGAACGCGGCGTTGCTTATTCAAGTACCCCATTTTGTGAAAATGCTCATAGCAACAGGCGTGATCTGGGCGGTGGCTGGTCTCAATATCCTGGGGATCAGGGAGAATGCCCGATTTACTTTTGGCGTGTTCATTCTCGCTTCTTTGATCTTTGTGGATCTTATTGTCGGCGGCGTCCTCTCCCTTGACCACGCCAGTCTGGGACGGCTCCATGAGTCTTTCCTCCACGTGTCGCAAAAGCTCCATTCGGGTTCGCTGTTTTATGACTACGGCGTGGTTATCGCCTCCGTCGCCAGTTGCATCCTGGCGTATTCAGGCGTCGAATCAGTGCTCCAAACCGCTGGCCTAGTTCGTTCGTGGAGAGAAATCGCAAAGGCCTATGTTTTTTTGGGTTTGACTGTCGGAGTCGTCACACCCCTGGTGGCTGCTTTGGCGTTGTCCGCGCCCATCGAGTTCTCTGAGCATGAAGGGGACCTGATCCCCTTCTACGCCTCGTTGGTGAATGGACCTTCATTTGGCGTCGCAGTCGCAATGCTCGCGAGCCTCACCCTCATCATGGCAGTCAATACGGCATTCGTTGCCTCCAGCGAATTGCTCGAGAGGGTCGCCGCGCGATACTCATTCCTTTGGCTCATCAAGACCAATCGCAATCAATCGCTCTATAGAATTCACATCGTCAACGCGTGTCTGTTCACGGCGATCATCTTTATCACTCATGGAAGCCAGATGATCCTGGCCGACATGTACGCCATCGGTCTCGTGGCCAGCTTCTGCATCAACATCGGGGCTCTCCTCATTTACCGCTACTTTATGGGCACGCAAGAGATCAGGGAGTATCATACCAGCCGGCTAGGGACGCTGGTCTTGTGGATCATCTTGCTGAGCTGCTTCGGTTTCCTCACCTGGATGAAGCCGCACGGCACACAGCTTTGGTTGGTCACCACAACCGTCGTACTCGGCGGCGGCCTCCTCATCGCCCAGAAGAGAGCGCCAGAAATCAAGGCCATTGAGGAAACCGACAGCCACATGAGCGTGATCGCGTACCTCGCAGAATCTTCTCATCACGATATTCACGTGTTGTTCACAAGACCGAAGGAAGAAGCCATCGCTTCCAGGCGTCCGAACGAAGTGTACATCACCTTCTACAATCCTCGTCACGGCGCGCCGACAAGATTGGCCCCCAACCATTTCCGTCTTGCTATGGTCAAACGAACGCTGTACGACCATATCGTCGCCCTTCTCAAGGTCCTGGAATTCGAGTTTCCCGATCGCGAGATTCACGTCCATTTCGGTTGGCCGCTCTCTTCCTGGATTGACCGGCTTTCCATTGGGATCATGGTGTACAATATCATGACCCTTCCCAAACTCTTTGAAAACATGAAGTTTACAATCCATTACCCAGGACGTCCTTATCGATCAGCGTCGCACAATCGCGCCGTGGCGAGCAAAGAGACATGATTCGGCGCAACCCGCCGGCGCGCAATAGCTTTAGAAAATACGCATGAATTAGGTGGCGCGGCGGTTGCTTCGCGAAAATATCAAGAGTTGGTCAGAAGGACGAAAGTGGAAGGCGGCTCAAATCCATTCAACCAGACTCCCGCATTATCATTTCTCGCAGCTTTCTATAATGTCATTTCGAGCGAAGCGAGAAATCTTGACCTCTATACAAAGATTTTTCCGTCCCTCCCTCTCACTTCATCGCGTCTGGTTCCTTCGAAGTGACGGCGACTGCCTTTCCTGGCTGTCACCGCGGTCTTCTCCGGTACGCTCAATTCGATGATCCGGACTGCACTCCGAAGGAAATTCAGAAATGCCGCACATTCTCTTTGTGGGCGAACCCCTCTCTTGAGAACTCGCAAGAACAACTACAATTCAGGCAATAAGGAGGCGACAGCCGCACGCCCGTCTCAGTCCTTGCTGGACGATTCTTTCGGCTGTTTTTCTAGATTTCCGTGAGACCCGGGAACGTTGATGCTGAATCGCGAGTCAGGAAGCGATGAAAGGAAGGTCACATTGGACAGATCGAAACGATTGTAATTTCCCAACGCGTCGTATATGACAGCTCGTCGCACGGTGAAGGCCTTCGCGTCAACCCCGAGTAGTATGCGATACGTCGGTTGCTCCGTTGTTTTGTCCGTCAATTCGAGGAAAATAAGATTCTCCATCGTGTCCACAGCCTTTTCAGGAAAGTTCATGTCGAAACGTCGGTCAATGCCGGCAATGTCGGCAAAAAAGCCGAAGAATTGTTCCACATTCATTTCCGGGGGCACATCTCCTCGCACGACGCTACCATCTTGAGGAAAATACACCGCATACGATTTTCCCTGCACAACGACCTTTTGCTTCTCGGGGGTTTCAACATCCAGCGCGATGCTCGAAGGCCTTCGCACGTACATGGTCCCCTGAAATTTGTCCCTCATATCCATGGAGACGTTGACGGTAAGTTGGTCAAATGAGGCCTTAAAGCAGCACTGTTTGGAATACACGTTCCTCATCCGAGCCACCACGTCGTTGAGACTCAAACCTGACGACTGAGGGAGACACAGCGTCGGCGCGCCGCATATTACGGCCCAGAGAGCCACGCTCAACCATAGGCTGTTCGAAATGACATGTTTCTCGTTCTTGAATTTTCTCACCGCGAGTCTCCGAAAATTGTCAATATGTTCAAGGCTGCGTCATGAGCTCGGCCATTTGCGGAACTCCTGGCCTCGCCGTCCCTTTGCTTCGCTCCCTCAAGCCAATGATCTTTTTTGCCAGAGTACGCAGGTTGTACTCATCAGGAGGCAAATCAACGCCGCTGCGTCTCAGATCATATATCAACAGAGCGAGCTCTGGCAGCAGAGGCCGGAACGCAGGATTCGCGCCAAGGATTTCACAGACTTCTGCAGGCGTTCCGTATGCCGCCAGCCTCCCTCTATCAAGGACTGCGATTTTGTCAATGCAGTCCAAAAAAGCATCTATCTGGTGAGAAACGATTATCACCGTATGGCTCTTGTCTTTTCTGAACCGTTCGACCAGCTTCAAAACTGTTTCCATGGATTTTGGTCCAAGGCCAATGGTGGGCTCATCGAGGATGAGGAGTTCAGGATCATTGGCAAGGACGCCGGCCATGGCCACTTGTCTCTTCTCGCCCTCAGACAGCGTCCATGGAGGCCGATCTCCGACCGCATCTAAGTCCAGCCCCACAAGATTCGCGGCAGCAGCAACCCTCTCATGAATTTCCTCACGCGACATCGCGCTAAAGTGTCGCAACGCGAAGGATATGTCCAAAAAAACGGTCTTTTCAAAGACCTGTCTCTCAGGTTGTTGACAGACCAAACCGGCTCGTTTCCTCAGTTCAGGGCCAAAATCTCTTATGTCCTTGCCATCTATCAGTATTTTCCCTGCCGTAGGAAGCAGGAGACCGTTGAGGTTTTTGAGGAGGGTGGTCTTTCCGGATCCGCTTGCCCCAAGGATTGCCAGGACCGACCCAGCAGGAATATGCAAAGAGACCCCCTGAAGAGCCTTCAACTCCATAGGGGTCCCTGGACTATATACATATTCGAGGTCTTCAATGACGATGTCCATCAGCGATTTTCTTTTATTTTCCAGGTGGTTCCGCTGGGGCCATCTTCGAGGACTATGCCGTGAGAGCTCAGTTCGGCGCGAATTTCATCAGCCCGCCTGAAATCTTTCCGTTTTCGCGCAGCGGCTCTTTCTTCAATGAGCGTCTGAATGGTCTCCGGATCTATCGACAGTTCGTTGACGCCTTTTTTTCTCAGCTCTTCTACAAAAGTTTTCGGGTCCTCTTTGAGGATGCCGAGGACATTTCTCGAGACCTCTAAAATCTCGGATCTGATGCCATCGAGCAAAGGTTTTTTTGGAGCGCTCCGCGGGTCGCGCTGAGCATCCGCGGCTGTTCTATTGATGGCTCTGGCTGCATCAAAGAGCAGGGCGAGGCACCGTGGGGTATTGAAATCGTCGTCCATCGCTTCACAAAATTTTTCTCGAATATTGACAAGCGCTGGCGGCAGCGAATCGTCGGCGCCATCCCCGCCCAAGGCGTCTAGCGTCGCCAAACTGCTGTACAAGCGATGAAGCCCTGTTGCTGCTTCTTTCACGGATGTGTCGTTGTAGTCCAGAGGACTTCGATAATGGCTGGATAACAGAAACAGCCGCAAGACCTCGGGATGAATTTCTTGAAGAATATCTCTTATATTGAGCACATTTCCCAGCGACTTGGACATCTTTTCCTCGCGAATATTTACGAATCCATTGTGTATCCAATATTTGGCGAAAGGCGCGCCTGCCACGCTCTCTGATTGCGCAATTTCATTTTCGTGGTGGGGGAATGTGAGGTCAGCTCCTCCTCCATGAATGTCAAAGTGTTCGCCGAGGAGATGCATGCTCATCGCCGAACATTCAATATGCCATCCGGGACGACCCGGACCCCATGGACTGTCCCAAAAAGGCTCCCCTGGTTTGGCAGCCTTCCACAGGGCAAAGTCCAAGGGACTTCTCTTCTTTTCGTCCACCTCGACGCGGGCGCCGGCGACCAGATCTTCAATCTTCTTTCCTGACAGTTTGCCGTAACCGTGAAATCTCTCCACAGAGAACATGACGTCGCCGTCAGCCTCATATGCATAGCCATTTTCAATCAATCGCCTTATCAATTCCTGGATGTGGTGTATATGATCCGTGGCCCTTGGCTCGTGCGTAGGCCTGAGACAACCCAAGGCGTCCATGTCAGTATAAAATTCTCTTATGTACTTCTCGGCCAAGGTCTTCCAATCCTCCCCTCGCTCCCGCGCCCGGTTGATAATCTTGTCATCCACATCGGTGAAGTTTCTTACGTACGTCACGGCAAAATTTTTGTACTTCAGATATCGATAGATGACATCAAACAAGACGATAGATCGTGCATGACCTATGTGGCACATATCGTACACCGTGACCCCGCATACATACATCTTGACCTCGCCTGGCGTCACGGGGACAAATTCTTCTTTTTGCCGAGTCATCGTATTGTAGAGTCGTAGAGTCATATCATTCTCCTTTCCCAGCCCTTTTTTCGCCGCTCTTCCACTAGGCTCTCCTCATTCCTCGCCTCCTGCCGGACGCAGAAGCGCCGCGGCTGAGCTGCCCATGCCCTCACCCCTCCCCACGAAACCGAGTCTTTCGGTCGTGGTGGCCTTGAGGTTCATGCAATCTCGCGCAATACCCATGGCCGCCGCCAGGTTCTCTTCCATCGCCTGCCGATAAGGGCTTAACTTTGGCTCCTGCGCAAAAACCGTTGCATCCACATTCGAGACCTCGAAGCCTTTCCCTCTGATCCACTTGCATACCTCTTTCAGAAGATCGATGCTATTGGCGTCTTTATAGGATGGATCGTCGTCCGGGAAGTGCATCCCTATGTCGCCAAGGCCGGCGGCTCCCAACAACGCATCGATGATTGCATGAGTGAGTACGTCCGCGTCGGAGTGCCCTTCCAGTCCCTTCTCGTACTCAATGGCGATTCCGCCGAGAATAAGCTTCCTCCCTGCCTTCAATGCGTGAAAATCAAATCCCTGTCCAATGCGCAATGCGAATTGCCTCCCTATGGCCCGAATACATCGAAGTGTACCTCATGCCATGGAGGCGATCAAGCCAAGCGACTCCTCATATAGAAGTGAGATGCGCACCTTGACGGAGATTCAGGCTTGCCGTAGAGTGGCTCGGCAGGAATATTTCGGTGATTTGTTGATAGACGTCGCGATCCGACACGAGAGGACGGTTCGCAAGCAAGGCTTTGCATACTGATGAACAAGATGCAGCGGAGCATGGGGTCATTGTTTGTCTGGCTAGGCGCAGGCATTCCCCTGCTCATCATCTGCGCCCTTGCCTCAGGCTTCGTAGGGTCGTTTGTCGGCCTTTATTTGGCGTACTCGAAGGACTTGCCTTCTATTCCGGACCTGAGGGCATACCGGCCCAGGACTGTTTCAACGTTTTTCGCAGACGACGGGTCGGTGATCGGCCTTTTTTACAGGGAAAAAAGATTCCCTATCGATATTGGCGCGCTACCCGACCACGTGGTGAACGCGTTCCTTGCCGCGGAAGACATTCGTTTCTTTTCCCACACCGGACTGGATTTCCATGGGATCATCCGCGCGATCGTGCAAAATGTCAAAGAAGGCGCTTTTTCGCAGGGCGGAAGCACCATCACCCAGCAGGTAACGAGGAATCTCCTTTTGACGAAGGAAAAAAAGATATCTCGTAAAGTAAAAGAAGCAATCTTGGCATATCGAATAGAAAAGACCCTCTCCAAGAAAGAGATACTGGGGTTATATCTCAATGAGATTTACTTGGGGAAAGGGTCATACGGGGTAGAATCTGCGGCGGGCTCTTACTTTGGCAAAAAGGCCAAAGACCTAAACATCGCGGAGGCCGCCTTTATCGCTGGACTCGTGGCCAACCCCTCGAAATTCTCTCAACAAAAAAACCTCGAAGCCGCTCTCAAGAGAAAAGATGTGGTGCTCGCACGAATGGCGAAGGCCGGTTTTCTCAGCGACGAAGAATACCAAGCCGCCGTCCAACTGCCGTTGCATTTTCGTGAGGAGCTCCCCACTCCATTTGAAAAGGCGCCTTATTTTACTGAGGCGGCGCGACAGTACGTCATCGCGCGGTATGGGGAAGACAGGCTTTACAACGACGGCCTCCAGGTATGGACTACCTGCGACGTGACGCTCCAGCAAGCAGCGTCTGAGGCGTTGCTCAGAGGCGCCCGAGCCTGGGAAAGAAGGCAGGGAAGACCTCGCGGGCTCGTGAAAAGGCTGACTGCCGATGAAACGAGGGCGTTTCTCACTCAGCCCAGCCCGGGGACCTATTCCGTAGGCGAGGTAGCGTCCGCGGTGGTGTTGGATAACCAGACTGCCAAGGTCGGCAGGCGCAAGAAAACCAATATTGATTCTCAGGAGTGCCTCGTCGGCATGGCTGGAAACGATCAGCGCTGGATAAGCCTACCCGGCGGCGTTCTCTACAGGCCTCACGACCTTATCAGAGTAAGAATAGTGGGCTTGACAGAGCAGGGCCCCCAGTTGGAACTCTATGACGTACCCGCGGTGCAGGGAGCAGTGGTATGCGTAGAGAACAAATCCGGATATGTAAAAAGTCTCGTGGGCGGGCTGGATTTTGACGCATCGAACTTCAACCGGGCGACCCAAGCGTTACGACAGCCTGGGAGCGCATTCAAGCCCATTGTCTTCGCGGCAGGAATCCAATGGGCTGGGCTCGCGCCTCAGACGCTCGTGATCGATGAGCCCATCGCAGTTATAACCGCGGCCAATGAACCTCCATGGATCCCCGCTAATTCTGATTTGACATTCCGCGGCGTCATGCCCCTTTCGCAGGCTCTCGCTTATTCACGTAACATCGCGGCCGTCAAGGTGTTCATGGAAACAGGAGCGGATCAGATTCTACAGACGGCCCGCGCCATGGGGATTACTTCCCGTTTGCGCGGAAACCCCTCCTTAAGCCTTGGCGCCTCTGAAGTCACTCTTTTGGAGTTGACTGGCGCATACACAGTCTTTCCCAACATGGGAATAAAACTCGCGCCTGTGTTGATCAAGCGAGTCGTGGACAGATTTGGGCGGGTTTTGGAAGACAACTCCCACGTGGCAGTGGACCCTGCCCAACTGGCTCAGGAGGAAGGACCGGTATCTGGCCCGCGTGCGACATCGTACGGCCCCGCCGACCGCGCACTTGGGAGCTCGACGTCATTGGAGAGACCGGGCTTTATAAACGAGCTGCGCAGCATGGGTAGGTCCGACGAAGGCGCGGCCTCCAGCATCGAGGAACTGCTTCAACGGTCTTTTCCTCAGCAAAAGTTTTCTCGCCGAGAGCCTGAAAGGGTCCTCAGTCCCATGACAGCTTACTCGATGGTAAGCATGTTGAAGGAAACTTGCGTGAATGGGACGGCAAGCGCTGCGGCGAAACTTCGGCGGAGCGACCTGGCAGGGAAGACGGGCACCACGGATGACTGCACCGACGCCTGGTTTATAGGCTTCAATCCTACATACACTGTAGGCGTATGGCTTGGCTACGACGCAAAGGTCTCCCTGGGCAAAAAAGAATACGGAAGCGTCGCGGCGCTGCCGGTGTGGATGGATTTCATGAAAAAAGCTCTTCAGAAAGAGCCGGTAAGAGACTATCCTCAACCGCCGCAGCTCTTGGTCGCACCTGAGCCTCTCACTGCGCAAGGTTTTGCCGTATGGAGCCCCTCAGACCCTACCTGGCAGCAGGGAGGATACCTCGATGCGAAGCCGGCAGTATCCGTTGACGCCCCGCGACTTCAGTCATGGTGGGCATGGAACGCCGGCGCATCGTACGGCGCTTCATGGTTCTTCGGTCAGTTTGCCTCGCCTTCTCAATCCCCCTATGGCGACGTTTACGGTGGACAGACGCTGCGCTTGTTATCCCCGCATGGCCAAGACCTCGGTGTGGGGGTACTTGCCCGGGACGAAAAAGGGAGAACAACGATTATATCGTTAACTGAGGGCTATGGCGGGTCTGGGCGTTGGCCGCAAGGTTGGAGCGGCGCGAATGAGCCCTACTCCTTTCGTGAGGCCCCTCATTGGGAGGGACCGCTCCCCAACAACATTCAACCGCCCTATCAAGGGATAATCAGATGACATTTTGGCGCAAGTTATCGATTTTAGTGACGCTTGTGGTCATTTTCGGCGCAGGCGCAATCGTGGGGATGTGGTTGAACCGCTGTCGAATCTCGCCCATGGACTTTTCAACTCCCACCCCGGGAGCGGAACCCATAGCGCAGCAACCTTTAGAAAGCGGCGAAGCGGTTGTCATGAGGGTGTACAAGGAGGTAAGTCCAGCAGTCGTCAATATCATTACTATTCGTCGCGCCGTCAATTATTGGATGCAAATCGTACCCCTTCAGGAAGGCCAGGGCACAGGATTTGTTATCGACTCGGCTGGCCATATCCTTACCAACAACCACGTAATCGCCAATGCGGATAATATCGAGGTGGGTTTCAGCGGCGACAAATCGGTTCCGGGGACGTTGGTCGGTCGAGACCCTGTGAACGACTTGGCGGTCGTCAAAGTTGACCCTTTTCCTGGGATGGCGGTGGCGCCCCTGGGAAACTCCGATACCCTGGTTCCTGGCCAGCGCGTCATCGCAATAGGAAATCCATTGGGTTTTCAACATACCGTGACTGTTGGATTCATTAGCGCCCTGCACCGCGACATAAACATCAACAACCGAACCCTGATGGACTTGATTCAGACGGACGCAGCGATCAATCCCGGCAACAGCGGCGGTCCGCTTATCAACTCGAGGGGGGAAGTTATCGGCATCAATACGGCCTTGGTAAACCCGACGCCGACCGGTGGATTTACAGGCATCGGTCTGGCGGTGCCGATCAACCGCGCAAAGAGAGTTGCGTCACAAATTATCAAGCTCGGCAGACGCATCTATCCATGGCTAGGTATCCGCTCGTCGCTCAACCTCACTCCAGCCGCCTCCAGAGCCATAGGTCTGCCCCCTGTCACCGGCCTGCTGATCATGGAGGTGGCAGCGGGAAGCCCCGCAGACAAGGCCGGCCTAAAAGGCGGCGATAAACTCGTGTACGTACGCGGTCAACCGATACTCATGGGAGGCGATGTGTTGCTCGCCGTTGACGATTCTCCGGTCAGGAATTTCGATGAGTATCGAAATATTATCCTCCAGAAGAGCCCCGGCGAACAGGTACGATTAAGGATATTGCGAGGCTCTTCAGAGCAGCAACTCACCGCGACCCTCGAACCCGATCCGAGAATCTAGCGGCTTTCTTGGAGGCGTTCATGGCAAAATGGTACGATGCAAGCCTCCCCCTGAAACAGGGCATGTTGTCTTTTCCGGGAGACCCAGTCTTTGAATTGCAGCAAACCTTTCAGACATCGGCAGGCGACGCATTCAATCTTTCCTCGATTCGAATGAGCACTCACACAGGGACTCACGTCGATCCGCCCGCTCACTACCTTCCCAATGGACAAACTGTGGACGAACTCCCCCTGGACGCGCTTATTGGACCAGGAACCGTCCTGGATTTGCGATCGCACGCATGCATCGATCGACGCGCGTTGGAAAGATCGCCCCTGCAAGACTTCAAGCGAATACTCTTCAAGACCGACAACAGTCCCAAGCTGCTGGAGAGACAGTTCACCCCAGACTATGTGTATCTCACTGAAGATGGGGCGGAATTTCTCATAGAACACGGGACAATGCTCGTGGGCATCGATTACCTCTCCATCGAGCGATACGGGAACAAGGGCGCGTCTGTTCATCGTAGGCTTTTGGGGGCCGGTGTTGTCGTGGTGGAAGCGGTCAATTTAGCGCTCGCACCCCCCGGCCCTTGCGAGATTTTTTGCCTTCCTCTGTGCATTGAACAAGGAGACGGCGCGCCTGCAAGAGTAGTGATTCGAACAGCAAACGGCGACTAATCTTCAGGACAAACAGGTTCCATCTCATGCTACGCGTAGTTGCTGCTGATTGCCCGAGAGATGGCTTCGCTCGCCTCGAGGGTAAGCTTCTTAATGACATCCAATGACGTCGATGCATGCTCCCAATCAAGGCTCACGAGCCAAAAACCAGCCACTACGCGTCGTCTGTTTTTCTTGCCGTAGAAAATGGGCGCGGCCACCGCGCGGCAATTGCTAATATACTCTCCGAAATCTATAGCCATGCCCGCTTCCCGTACCCTTTCAAGGTCTCGTTTGTACTCCTCCGGATCTGTAATGGACGCGGGAGTGAAACGCGGTAAGGTCGTGTTTTGAAGGATTTCGTCGCGTTTTTTATCGTCGAGATACGCGAGGAATATCTTGCCTGCGGCGCCGGCAAATAGCGAGAGCCGGGTGCCTGGCCTGGCCGTGACCTTCAATTCTTTCGTCGTCTCTATCTGGTCGAGGATGAGGATGTTTTTTCCTGCCACGACGCCCAGAAAGATGTCTTCGCCGAGTTTGGCGCTCAAGTCCTCGAGGAAGGGCCTCGCTGTGGTTACCAAGGGTACTCTTACCACCGCGGCTTCGCTGAGATCTTTTATCGCGTATCCACATGTGTATGCTCGCGAAATAGGGTCTCGGAGCACCCAGCCGGCAGATTCAAGGGCAGTCAGAATGCCATGCGTCGTGGACTTCGCCAGCGACAATTGGGATGCTATGTCGCTTAATCCTAGGTTATTAGTCGATTTTATGATCAGCCTGAGAATTTTGGTCGCTTTCGTCACTATTGGGGCTGCATAAGCAGCTTGAGTGGAGTCGTGGGTACTAATCATTAGATTCACCAGTGAATCGATGGCGCTTTTGACAGATATAAATAGTTCATGATTCTGAATTAGTTTTACGCATAATCGTTTTCATGGACGTTGTCAATGAATTTTCTGGTGGCTCTATTATAACTTGACAGAGGTTCATCAACCGGTTATGGTGATTTACGGGCGTTCTTGGTACAGAATCTTTATCCAGGTTTGTGAGTATGGAAATCAAACTCTCGGATATATATCGCGCAACCCTACCTTCCAGGTCGGGAAATGAAGGCTGGATTGGCCTGGAACCCTCCGGAAAAAAATACCACGTGATCGTCCCCGTGGATCCTCAGATTGCCCGAGGCGTCATGGCCTGTAATGCGCCCACGGATGGAACGCCCTTTGGCGGCTACACAGGATGGCTTTATTTTCGCTGCGAGCCTTTCGCTGCAAGCGACGAGGAATTCGATGAAGAGTTGAGATGGCCCACTGCAAGGCAAAATGCGACCAAACTCGTCAAGTTTGCGGCGGGCTATGGGATTGCAGTGACAGTAACCGAAGATGTCGCCCAGCACGATGCGGCGGAGGAACCGCAACAAAGAACCTTTCACGGGAGAAAAAAAGGCCGATTTCGGGAGGTCGGACTCGAATCGAAAAAGGGCGACGAAAGCCTTGCCACAAAATGCACGGGGTGCTCGGCCACATGGGAGAACATCACGAGATTGCTGACAGACCCCTCCATTACCTTCTCGAAATATAAGGCAAATACAACCGATTTTCGAAAAGGTCATTTTGTGTTTCGTCACTCGTGCGGCGGTGTGGTAGAAGTAGAGGCAACGAAGCTCGGACGGTCCCGGCATGCAGGAAAAAGCTTGGCTGGTTCCCACGCATGCCCAGGGTTTTGCTATTACGAAGCATCTCTTTCCGAGTGCTCCGCCGTGTGTGAAGGTTCTGTTTTTCGCCGGATAGCGGGAAAACTCAAGACGCGTCGAGCGAGAACTGGCTGATAAGACTCGTGTAGAAATAAGGATGTTTATCCTGGTGCTTCTGGCAACGGGGAACATCCAGCAAATCGTTAGCAACGTCAAATCTTCATTAAAAACTCCACCCCTATTTATGGAGGAATAGCACATGCTCCTGCCAAAATTCGAGTATCATGAACCATCGACTTTGGAGGAGGCGCTCCAATTGCTCTCGAGCCTTGGCGGCAATGCGAAGGTCCTCGCGGGAGGCACGGACCTCCTGGTGCGGATGAAGCAGAGGATCGACAAGCCAGCCCATGTGATCTCGATAGCAAGGGTGCCAGGACTCGACGCCATTATCCCCCGCAACGGCCACGGCGTCACCATAGGATCGGCCGTGACGGCGCGAGAGTTGTCTCGTCACGAGTTGATCAACGACCGTTTTACTCCGCTGGCGATTGCGGCTAGCAGACTAGGCGCGCCGATGATACGGAATCGAGCGACCATTGGGGGCAACCTGGTCAATGCGCGACCAGCCGCGGACCTGCCTCCCGCGTGTATGGTCTTGAACGCAACGGTAAAGCTCAAAAGCGCCAAGGGCGAGCGCGACGTCTCGGTCAACGAGTTCTTTAGGGGGCCTGGCGATTGCGTGATCGAGCCCCATGAATTGATGGTGTGCCTTAATATCGAAACTCCCGCGCCGTGGAGCGGGGGATCGTACATCAAACTCGGGGCGAGGAAAACCCTCGAGATATCAATGGTCAACGTGGCAACCTTGTTGACGCTCGAGGGGCCGGACGGGCCTATTATAGACGCGCGCATCGCTTTGGGCGCCGTAGCGCCAACCCCGCTGCGGGCTTTTGGAGCGGAAGAGTTTTTGATTGGCAATAAGCCTTCTGAGGAGTTGTTTCAAAGGGCGGGCGAGATCGGCGTCGGCTTTTGCAGCCCTATTACCGATCATCGAGGCACCATGGAGTACCGTTGTATGATGATCGAGGCGCTGACGAAGCGGTGTCTCATGAGGGCTTGGGAGAACGCCAGGGCCTGGAAGCCATAAAAATTGTGGAGAAAAAATATGAAGACCATAATCAGTTTGACGGTGAATGGTGAACAGGTCGAGGCTGCAGTGGAGCCGAATAAGACGTTGGTCCAATTCCTCCGTGAAGATCTCGGCCTCACAGGAACGAAACACGGCTGCGGCTTGGGCGATTGCGGCGCGTGTACGGTAATCATGGATGGAAAGCCGGTGAATTCATGTCTGGTGCTCGCGGTTCAGGCCCACGGGCGAGAGGTGCTCACCATCGAGGGTTTGGCAGAAAACGGGAAGCTGCATCCGATCCAACAGGCGTTTGTTGACAAAGGCGCCATACAATGCGGATTCTGCACCCCAGGCATGATCCTGTCCGCCAAAGCCCTGCTGGCAGAAAATCCGCAACCAACGGAACAGGAGATCAGAACAGCAATTTCAGGAAATCTCTGTCGATGCACCGGGTATCAGAAGATCGTGGAGGCTATTCAAGAGGCTGCGAAGTCGATAGAGGGGACGGAGGTGTAATATGAGCGAATTCTCAGTGCTAAATACGAGGGCGCCCAGACTCGATGGTCCTGCCAAAGCCACTGGACGGGCCAAATACGCCGACGATCTGACCATGCCAGGCATGTTGTATGGCGCAATTTTACACAGCCCAATTGCTCATGGAAAGATTCTGCATATAGACACTTCCAAAGCCCTCAAGCTCAAAGGCGTCAAAGCTGTCGCCACAGCAAAAGAGGCTGGTATCGTCAAGTACGGCGTGTCCCCGGCCAGATATGATGAAACACTCTACGCCTATGAAAAAGTGAGATACGTAGGCGATGAAATCGCAGCGGTTGCCGCTGTGGATTATGCCACCGCGCTCGAGGCGGTAAATCTCATTAAAGTCGATTACGAAGAGCTCCCCGCGGTGTTTGACATGTTCGAAGCGATGAAAGAGGGAGCGCCTCAGATCCATGCCGAGTTTCCCGGCAATCTCAACGCCGAGGTCCATCAGGAATTCGGCGACACCGAAGCCGCGTTTGCGGAGAGCGACTTGGTGGTCGACCATACCTTTTTGAATAAACGCCAGGATGCCGCATTTATCGAACCCCATTCATGTCTCGCGGTGTTTGACCTGGATGGAAGGCTGACGCTCTACACGTCAACTCAGGTGCCGCATTATGTCATGAGAACCGTGGCCATGGTCTTGAGGATACCGGTGGGCAACGTGAGGGTAGTGAAGCCCTACGTCGGCGGCGGATTCGGACCGAAGTGCGAAGCAACCCCGTTAGAGATGAGCGCTGGTCTCCTTTCTCGTATGACGGGAAAACCCGTCAAAATGACTTACACTCGGGAGCAAGTGTTTCTGCACAGCAGGGCAAGACATCAATTTTATGCCGAGATGAGCCTGGGCGTCAAAAAAGACGGCACAATGATGGCGCTCAAGAACAAAGCGGTGCTCGATGGCGGCGCGTACACCAGTTTCGGGATCGCAACGGTGTATTACTCGGGGTCGCTGCTTGGGGGCCCCTACAAGCTCAAGGCTATGAAGTATGACGGGTACCGGGTTTACACGAACAAGCCCGCGTGCGGCGCGCAGCGAGGCCACGGGGGCGTCGCGCATAGGGCGGCCTTTGAACAGCTCCTGGACATGACCGCCGAGAAGCTCGGGATCGACCCCATCGAGCTCCGTCTCAAGAACATCATGCAAGCGGGAGACATCACCGTCAACGAGTTGGACATGTCCAGTCTGGGCATGAAGGAGTGCATCGAGGCGGTGCGCGAAGGATCCGAGTGGGACAAGAAGAAAGGGAAGCTGCCCAAAGGCAAGGGCATTGGCATGGCCTGCGGCTTTTTCGTATCTGGAGCCGGCTACCCCATCTATAGGTCTGACACATATCACTCCACGGTGGTCATTAAGATCAGCGAGGATGGCGGGGTGGCGACCGTCTTGACAGGCTCTGCGGAAATCGGTCAAGGGTCGGATACGACCATGGCCATGATCGCGGCTGAGACGCTTGGCATCCCTCTCGAGAACGTCAAGGTGGTATCGGGCGACACGGATCTGAGCGTGGATCTCGGCGCCTACTCGAGCCGTCAGACGCTCATGACCGGCCATGCCACCAAAGAAGCCGCGGAGCAAATCCGAAACAAAATTGCCCAATTTCTCTCTGATGAATTGGGGTATCCGGTAGAGTCCATCACTTTTCGCGATGGCAAGGTGTTCTTTGACGGGCAGCCCGGCAACTTCGAGAATATCCGAACCCAGTACATCAAAGAGCATCGGGGATGGACTGATCCCCCTTCAGGCGAGTATCTCACGTTCCGTGAAGCGGCCCGACTCGCCTTTTTGAAAGCCGGCACCATCGTGGGGACCGGCAAGTATAAACCGCCTCGTCTCGGCGGCTCTTACAAAGGCGCTGCCGTAGGGACGTCGCCCGCGTACGGATGCTCTGCCCAGGTGGTGGAAGTCAGCGTGGACATGGAAACCGGTGAAATCACTGTGGACAACATGACCGACGCCCATGACTGCGGATTAGCTGTCAACAGAACCCTCGTAGAAGGTCAAATGCAAGGGTCTTTGTCTATGGGACTTGGAGAGTGCCTCTTCGAAGAGGTAAAATTCGATTCTCGAGGTCGAATCCTGAACCCGTCCCTCGGTGAATATCGCATCCCTACCGCGCTCGATATGCCCAACGTCAAATCCATCATCGTGGAATCCCGGGAGCCAAACGGCCCGTACGGAGCGAAAGAGGTGGGAGAAGGGGCCATAATGCCCACAATCCCAGCCATCCTGAACGCTATTTACGACGCCACGGGAGTGCGGATCAACGAGCTGCCGGTCACCTCAGAACGGCTCTATCTCGCCATGAAAAAAGCCAAAGAACAGGCCTAGATTTCTCCGCCCCCTTCAAAAGGGGGTGGAGCCCCCGAAAATCCAAGGACTCGTTGGGGTATTGAGAACTCCACTTACCATTGTGAAATTACATCCTCCATGGATGGGGATTGTTTTCACTCCATGCCGGTTCGTTCAATAAATATAGCCATTCTGGAAAATAATCGCGAATAGCGCTGTTGCGCCGCTGCATGTCATTCCCACGCAAGTGGAAATCCATGGTCCGTTTCCTGAATGCCGGATCAAGTCTGGCATGGCATGTCAGGCCCCGTCACATTACTCATCGATTATGTCTTCGCCGTGAGACAGAACTTAAACGTCATCATATGCACCCCGCGTCGGGCCTTATGCCGACAGAAATTCCGAGAATGGCTACATGCTGCGCCTCAAACGAATCGGCCCGAGCCTCTCCATCGAGGTCTTGCCCAACAAACGCCAAAAAATAAATGCTTGAGCGCAGAGATGGGGATTCCTCTCTTGCGTCAAGGATTCATTGTGCTACACTCATGTGGAGCCGCGTTGCTCTGCGCCGCGGCCTTGCGCTGAGACATGGGTTGTCGCGCTTCAGGTCGCTGCAAATGCATTCTTGAAGACATTTCGTCAGCGCATAGAGAAGAGAAAAGAATTGACCACTCTTAGAATTTACTGTTATGATGGGCTCTTACTCGGAAGAGTCAGGCCGTGAAAGGAGAGTGTTCGATGAGTCTGCTCAGGGCGGGGACATTGATCAAGCTAGTCGTTGCGTCAGTCGGGATATTCATGCTTCTGCCGACCATAGGTTGGACTCAGGATTTCCTGGTCTTTAAGAGCGATGAATATGGGTTCACCATGAAATACCCTGCCACTTGGGTAAAGATTGACAAACCCCAAGGCAACTATTACGTGGTGTTTCAAGCGCCTGAACTCACCGATAATTTTAGAAGCCGCATCCATGTGGCGGCCCACGCCCCTGTGAAGGATTCCCTCGATGTGTTTAAACAAGAGCTCAAGCAGGGAATCGCTGATATGCAAAAGAACACGGCCGGTTCGAAAGCCCAGCAGACCATCAAGATCCTCGATGAGGGCGATTTCAAGTGCGACGTGCCGGGGGCATATTATTTCTTCATCCAGGCATACGAAGAAAAACTCAGCATGTGGATGGACATAGTGATCGTTTTTTACAAACATGAAGACACGCTGGTGCGAATTTCGTGCTTGGCCCCGTCCCAGAGTATGGAAAAGTTCCATCGACTTTTTAACGATGTACTCACGTCCGTGAAATTCGTCCCAACAACCGCGCCGGCTCAGACCCAGACGCCCGCGCCTCCGCAAAGTACTCCGGCGCCGGCTCCTACGACGCAGGCGCCCGCGCCGCCTCAACAAGTCGCTCCACAACAGCAACCCCAGACGCCGCAACCGCCTGCCCCGGCGCCTCAAGTTCAGCAGCAACAGCCGCCTGCGGCGGTTACTCCGCAGCCTCCTGCCGCTGCGCCTGTTCAGCCGACGCAGCCGCAACCGCAGCCGGCTCCGACTACCACTCAGCCGCGGCCTCAACCAACCCAACCCGCGCCTGCGGGTCCACCACCCGGCCCAAGGGGACCTGCAAGAACCCCAGAAAGGCCGCCGACAGGAATCGTGAACTAGGCGGTCTTGTGCGCCGTCTTATCGCATGGAAATCGTTGCCAAAGGTCTTGGGATGAAGCAGACCCGCGCATGGAAATTGCTCGATTCTTACGTCGGATACAAGCAGTTCGAGAAGTACTTCTCTGACGATCTCCCTGCTCCCATCGACGTCGAGGGATTGCGCGCCAAGGCCCTGAAACTCGCGCAAGAGCACGAACCACGTGGAGACTACCGAGAGCTTATGAAGGCGCTCTCAGACCTCGATGTGGCATTTGATCCCGTCACATTGGGTCGCGCTTCCTCCATGCTCACGTTTTTGACCCGGACCATGTTCCGAGATGTTTCCGGCGCGATGCCGGAACCCTATCGGAGGCGTATAAAGGAGTTCAAAGGACCAAAATTCTTTTTCGTGGGGCACGCATCTTATTTCGACTATGCCCATACTGCTGAATTGAGCCGGAAGATAGGCGAGAAAATACCGTTAATGCACGTATGCGGCAGCATCACCACAGGTTGGGTGGCCAAGTGGTTGAAAGCCTTCCGCTATCTGGAAGTCCCCAAGAATCTCGCGCCGGTTCAGCACAGAGCTTATTCTTGGTTCACTGCCAGTCTCGCGGACTCGGGCGAATCTCAGGCTATCTTTTCTCGGACGAGTCGATACACGGTGCGTTCCAGAGACGGGATATTGCGAGAGCCGTATGTTCCTCATGGCGTCATCGCCGCTGTCAAGACCACTGGGAAAGCCCTCGTCATACCTGTCGCCATTTCATACTCGTGTATTCCAGAAGACGCGTACCTCACCGCTCCGCGCTTCTTCCCGATCTTATCCATGCTCCCTCTCCGAAAGGCCCTCGGACTACCAATCCTTTTTTTGTTAGGCAAAACGGAAAAGCTGCTCAGAGGATTGGACCTGGTTTTTGGGGAAGTGGCCGTGAATCTTGGAGAGCCTTTCGAGCTTGCAGATGACAACTCATTGAGTATGCAGAGGATTTCTCACAAAGCCATCGAGGAAATCGCTCGCAACAAGTTGATTCACCCAAGTCAGTTGATGGCCAAGGCCATCATAGGACTCGATAAAATCCGCCCCAAAACCGTTCGCCAAAAGGTGGAGCAAGAGATCGAGAATATTCATGCTTTTTTTGAGAAGCGATATCGCAAAGAGCCGCCATTCCACCCAATAGTGACTGCCGACCTGGATGAAACCATACGGCGAGGTCTTGCGACGCTGAACGTTCGATCAGCAGTGAGGAAATCGCCCTTGCGTCGTTATTACACGCCCGGCAATCTTCCGCTCTTGAATTTCTATGCATATCACGCTGACCGCCGTATATATCCGCTGCGGGGCCGCAATACCTTGACGGTGGTCAATGCCGGCGTCTGGGGATATACGCTGGCGCTCCACATCGGGAAAAACCTGCTGAAAAAGGAAGACTTGTCAGAACACTCGCTGATCTTGTATGACTCACGCGAAGACTTGATAGAAAGACTTACCGTCGAAGGACACCATCCATGGCATTTCAAGGAGGTTGCGCTTCCGCGCTCTGTCCGGCCAGAGGCTGATCTCCGCGCTGCAATTGGCGACACTTCCTTGATTCTCGTCGTGACGCCGAGCAAATACTTTCACTCGCTGATTGTAAAGATCGTCGAGTACGCCCCTGAAGGGACCGATCTCATCATTGCCACCAAGGGCTTTATTCCGGAAACCGGCCTTTTGCCGTGTCAGACCGCTCAGAGGGAACTCAACCGTATCGGAAGAAAGATGAGCGTAGGGGCCTTGTCAGGAGCAAACCTGGCCCATGAAATAGTGTACGGCGGGGCAGGGGTAACGCAAATAGCCTGCGAAAATTACGAAACATTTGAGAGGCTGCGCACCCTCATAGAAACGCCCCGATTCAGAGTCGTCTATTCACGGGACGTGATCGGGACTGCCATAGCAGCCGCTTTGAAAAATGTGTATGCAATAGGATTCGGAGTCTTGGAAGGGTCAAAAAAGGTCCCTGAAAACTTTCTCGCAACTTATGCGACGCTTGTCACCGCAGAGATTAGGCAGTTCGGCCTTCTGCTCGGCGCGATTCCCGAGACGTTCGACGCGGAGAGTCAAGTATGGATGGCTGACCTGTTGGCGACCTGCCGAGGCGGACGTTCAGCCACGTTTGGAAGGGACTTGGCTGAAATGGATGAAAAGCATGCGAAGTCAAGACCCGCCCTGTTGCTCCTTGAACAATACAGGAAGAAAAAAATAGCCATCGAGGGATACGAAGCGGCGCGTCTAGCCCATCGGATTGCGACGCAGCGAGGATTCCATCCTCCTATCCTAGGAGAGATATATTCCATCCTTCATGGCGGGAAACAAGTGGACGTCGATTCCTTCGTAGAAAAGTGTTTAGACGCCCTCGGCGCCAAGGCTGCGTCGTCAGTCCCTTCCGTGGCCCGCCATCGAACAACGAGATAAAGGTTGCTGGCCGGTTTGTCCGCAGCCGCTCGGCGTCGATTTTGGTGGGGCGCTCCTAAGAATTTTCCCGGGACAATGTAGTACCTTAAAAGGGTAATGACGCCGTCTGTTACGCTTTTTCCGGCCTTGCCACGATGTTTCCACAAAAGCCGTATGGTCAATCTAAAAGCCGCTTTGTCTTTATCAATGATATGTGTGTTAACCAAATGACGAACTAGCTCATCGAGATGGGGCCATGCCGACAGAAAAAGACCACACAGCGGACAATCCCAGGCGCATCGCATCCGCGCGCCAATCAGTTCATTTGTTCACCGGCCAACTAAAACCCGGGGATAAACTCAACCAGTTTTTCCAAGTTCAAACCGTTGAGATGCGCAAGACTCGCACGGGCAACGATTATCTCGACATGGTTGTCAGGGATGCAACAGGGGCTATCGCGGCAAGGTTGTGGGCGGAAACAATTCGACGGTACGGCGCTGATTTCTCGGCTGGCGACGTCGTGAAGATAGACGGTCATGTGGAAACGTATCGGGATCGCAATCAAATCATCGTCGAAAAGATACGAAAAGCGGCCCCTGAGGAACTGGAACAGGTCGCCGCGTTACAGCCCCGGAGTCAAGATAATCCTGAGCTTTTGTTCGAGGAATTGGTGGGTTATGCGCGAGGCTTGCGTCCTCCCTCCCTTTCCGATCTCGTGGTCGCCCTTCTCCTCAAGCATGAAAAGGCCATAAAGACTTGCCCTGCGGCCAAGATGGTGCATCATGCGTATGAAGGGGGGTTGGTGGAGCATCTTGTCGGGGTGACAGGAAAAGCGGCTTGCCTTGCGGAGAAAGACGCCAGCATAAATAGAGATCTCGCGATAGCCGGAGCCATCCTGCACGATATTGGAAAAATTCAGGAACTAAAACTGTCGGGCCAAGCCAGAACCATAGAGGGAAGACTCGTCGGCCACGTCATACTAGGCTTTGAAATGGTCGCCAGAATGGGATATGAAAAGCAGTGCACAGGCGAGCCATGGTTCTTGGAACTCCAGCATATCATTTTGTCGCATCATGGTCAGGCGGATTTTGGAGCGCCTGTGCGGCCGGCTACGAGAGAAGCCATTCTCATTCATTATATCGATATGCTGGATTCGCGCTTGAAAATACTTGAACAAGCGCTTGAATCAAAGGATGCGGATGGTTTTTCCGCCTATAATAAGTGGCTCGAGGGTCGCGGTTACGCAGGATATCACCCCTCGGGCAAGGAGGATTGAAAATTATGGACTTACAAGACAGACTGAGTCAGATTCAGGCAAAGGCATCTGAACTCAGAGGTTATCTTTGACCTGGATGCCAAGATCGCCCGTTTGAAGGAACTTGAAAAGAAACACGAGGACGCAGAATTTTGGAATAATCCTGACGCAGCCAAGGCGCTCTTGAAAGAGGAGAAGCAGCTCGTCAGGCTTGTAGATCACTTTCGGTCCGTTGAACAAGAAATCGAGGACGCCCATGTATTATTGGGCCTTGCAGTGGAAGAAGCGGATGATTCTGAGCTAGTCGAAGTTGAGGCCAAAATTAAGGAGCTGGAGGACGTCCTCAAGGGATTGGAAATTCAGCGCCTCTTTTCCCAGCCAGAAGATCGAGGGGACGCCATCGTGGAAATCCACGCGGGCGCAGGCGGCACAGAAGCCCAAGACTGGGCAGAGATGCTCTTGCGGATGTATCTGCGCTGGGCGGAGCGGGAAGGCTACAAAACCGACATCCTCGATACACTACCCGGCGAGGAAGCAGGCATCAAATCTGTGACCTTTTCTGTCGAGGGCGAATTCGCGTACGGTCGCCTGAGGGCTGAGGTCGGCATACACCGCCTCGTTCGAATTTCGCCTTTTGACGCCAACGCTCGGCGCCATACCTCGTTCGCCGCGTTATTCGTGTATCCGAGCGCTGATGATGATGTGGATATTCAGATTAACGAAACGGATCTCAAGATTGACACCTACCGTTCATCTGGAGCGGGCGGACAACATGTCAACACCACAGACTCGGCTGTGCGCATCACCCATCTTCCCACCGGCATTGTGGTGCAGTGTCAAAATGAGAGGTCTCAGCACAAAAATCGCGCCATGGCCATGAAGATTCTGAGATCGCGGCTCTATGATCTCGAACTGGAGAAAAAACGGGAAGAAAAAGATTCCGTGCACAAATCAAAGAAGGAGATTGCGTGGGGCTCTCAGATCAGATCCTATGTCCTGCAACCTTACCAAATGGTGAAGGATCACAGAACCAATCTCGAAGTGGGAAACGTCGCCGCGGTGCTGGACGGAGACATCAACCGCTTCATCCAGGAATATTTATTCCAGGAATCCCGTGATAGAGCCTTCTCGGCTGGTTAATACGCGCGGTCAACCTGCAGACGAAGCTGCTATTGCCATTCTTGATACTTCCGTCAGAATCGGGTTTGGTTCAGAACCATTCTCGAAAATAATCGCGAAATGCGCTCTTATCTCACTGCGTGTCATTCCCACGCAAGTGGGAATCCATGGTCA
>JBMFOE010000001.1:0-148090 GCA_049969795.1 Desulfomonilaceae bacterium | reverse complement strand
CATCCAGCAGCTCAACATCGCAATTCGCGATCATTTTCGAGAATGGCTCTATGGGAGTTTGCGAGCCCAGCGCTATGACGATTGCTACGCTCCCGAGACAGCGCATCGGATAAGGATTATCGAACACACATGCAACCGTGTACAGGATGCGGCCGCTGCTGCTCAAGTCGAATATGCCGGATCGGGGCAATGAAGTTTGGCCACTACACGCTGCCATGTCCTGCGTTGCGCTGGGACGGGCGCCGATACCGTTGCGCCCTCTATGAACAAGACCCCGAACGCTATGAGGCGGTCCTTGAAATTGGGAGGGGATGCTGTCTTGGACCCGAGAAAAGAGCGGAGAGTGATTTATAGCAGTGGAAGCAAAGGTTGTTCGCGGGGCGCACAAGCGACCACCCGCGTCCTTTCCTGAGCCGTTTCTGTAATCCCCGCGGAGGCAGGGATTACAGAACCTCAGATTCCTCTGAATGGACGACAACCCTTGAAAGGTAGCCACAGCGAAGGGGATCTCCCGCCTTGGCGGCTACCCCTGCACAAGACTCCTGCCTTCGTGAAACGCTCGGAGATTGACGTCCACGAGTTTCGGTTTGAGCGAATCCTTGAGCACTCGTTCGTATCGGTCCGCTGGGATGTCCAGGTACTTGGATAAAACGCCCAGGAAAATGACATTCACCACCCGCGGGTTTCCAAGCCGCGCCGCGACCGCGTTCCCGTCCACGACCAAGGTGTCGGGTACCTTGGCTTTCACTTTTTCAATAACGCCTTGTGGATAGTCCTGCTGACCGGTGAACACCACCGGCGGCAAGATTTTTGCGTCATTCAGGATCACTTTTCCGTCAACGGAGAGATACGGAAAATATCGCAGGGTTTCTATTTGCTCGAAAGACAAGAGGACGTCTGCCTCGCCCATTTTGATGATGGGAGAGCTCACCGATTTCCCGAAACGGACGTGACTCGAGACAGAACCGCCACGCTGGGCCATGCCATGGATTTCGTTCTTTTTCACATCGTAGCCGTGCAATGCCGCGGCTTTTCCAAGGACGTCGCTTGCCAGTATGATGCCCTGGCCTCCCACTCCAACTATCAGAATATTGTACACTTTGTCGTTGCTCATGAGGCCTCCTTTACCGCATCAAACTTGCATACTTCGAAGCATGTACCACAGCCAACGCATAGCGCTGAGTTGATCCTGGAATATCCCTTTCTCTTCTTTTCTCCCTCTGCAGGCTTCTCTATCTTCACGAACTCGAGCGCGGGGCATCCCGTGTTAATGCACGTCTTGCACCCAGTGCACGCATCCTGATCGATGCTGTATGGTTTGTCTGGCAATATCCTGCCGGTCTTCAGCAGAGCGCAGGGCGCCCGAGATATAATGAGCGACGGCTCGTTTGCTCCCAGTTCTTCCGCTACAACCTTTTCGAGCTCTTTGACCTTGTAGGGGTTGACCGTCTTTATCCGTCGGAAGCCGAAGGATTCAGCGAGCTTCTCGATGTCTGCAGTGATGGTAGGTTCTTGCCTCAACGTGTAGCCCGTCCCGGGGTGGGGCTGAGCGCCTGTCATTGCGGTGGTTCGATTGTCCATGATGATCACGGTGGTCGATCCGCCGTTGTAGGCGAGCTCCAACAAAGGCGTCATCCCTGAATGGAAGAAGGTCGAGTCGCCAATGACTGCGACCGCTTTTCCCCTCGCCAGGTCTCCCAGAGATCGATCGAGCCCCGACGCAATCCCAATACCAGCGCCCATACACAGGCAATGATCCAGCATACCCAGCGGCGGCAACGCCCCAAGGGTATAGCATCCAATGTCGCCGGCGACATACACCTTGTTTTTCTTGAGCGCCGTAAAAGTAGCCCTGTGCGGACAGCCCGGACACATGTTGGGCGGCCTCATGGGGATGTCTCCCTCTATGGCGCCAATGCTCCTGGCAGAAGAAGCCCCTTTCAAGGCTATCTCGACCTTCTCCGGGGACAATTCCCCGCACAAGCCCGTCCGGTCCTTCCCCTCAACAGGGATTCCCATCAATCTCACCGCTTCCTCGATAAAAGGATCCAGGTCTTCTATCACGACCAATTTCTTTACCTTGGATGCGAACTCCTCGATCATCTTTTGAGGCAAAGGCCATACCATGCCTAATTTGAGAAACGAAGCCTCGGGCATGACTTCGCGCGCATACTGGTAGTTCACGCCAGAGGCGATAATCCCCAGGGACGCGTCGCCCATCAGTATCTTGTTGTAGGGGAATGTCTCCGCAAATGCCTTCAGGTCCTCAAGTCGCTTCTCTACTATGGGATGGCGCTTGCGAGCCATTGCGGGCAGCATCACAAATTTCATGGGGTCCTTCTTGAGGCCGGGCTCCTTGGGGCCTTCCATCCTCTTTTTCGTCTCCACCAGAGACATGGAATGAGATATCCTCGTCATGCTCCTCAGCAGCACTGGCGTGTCGAATTCTTCGCTGATCCTCAATCCTTCGCCAAGCAAATCCTTTGCTTCCTGACTGTCTGCCGGCTCGAGACATGGAACCTTGGCGAACTTGGCGTAGTTGCGGGTGTCTTGCTCATTTTGAGAAGAGTGCATCTCCGGGTCGTCGCACACCACAATCACGAGGCCTCCGTTGACGCCCGTGTACGATAAGGTCATGAAAGGATCAGCGGCGACATTGAGTCCCACATGCTTCATGATCGCCATGGCCCTGGATCCGCCGTATGCGGCCCCAGCCGCGACCTCCACGGCCACCTTCTCGTTAGGCGCCCAGCCCGCTTTGATCTCCGGATAACGCTCCCCAATGTATTCGAGAATCTCCGTACTAGGGGTCCCCGGATAGGCTGATGCAAGCCGTACCCCGTATTCATAGGCCCCCCGCGCTATTGCCTCATTTCCCGAAAGTAATTCTTTCACGGCTGTTCCACCTTTCCTTCTTCTCCAGCATTGGCGCTGTGAACTTTTGTTGAGGATTTGCCAGCGACGATCACTTGGCGCCGCTCTATGAGAAATGCTATTCCCCAAGACTTATGTGCCCTGTCCGCATCCTAATATCGGCAGTACCATGTGTCAAGTTTTTCAGCACTCGGATTTACACTGCGAGGATGTGATAAGAGGCAAGGCCATTTTGTCCTATGATAGAGCCATGATAAAAGGGATGGGTTTCACCGGTTGCTCTGAACGTCTTTCATAATAGTGAACGTAATCGCACTTCCCAGCGAGACCCCGCCGAGGCGAGAGGCGCTCCGATTCCGTAATCCCGTCTTGGTTCAACCTACGCCAGAGCTTCATTATGACCTTGACTCTACGATGGGAATAGTATAATAGCATAAAAAGTTTTTAATTTTTCATATGATAACATGAAAACTTTAATAAATACATTATATAAACTCTCCGCAGCGCTCCTCGCGACCCAACTCATACTCTGCTGGGCCGCAGCGCCCGCGGACTCTGCCCCATACCGCCTCCCAAAAATCGACGCGGACGAACGCCCCCCTTTCCAGTATCTTTCCAAGTCTTCCAGCGATCAGTTAAAGAACCTGCAAGCGTCTGTGCCCGACTCCTACTTATCCCCGACGCTCAACCAATGGTTGAACCTGGCGCTCCCGACGCCTGTGAAGCAGGGGTTGGATGTCGGCGCGGGGTACGATCAATGGGAGGGACTGCCTACGTTGCGCGCGGAATACTTTTTGCCCATAAAGGCGTGGCCAGACAAGAGCATCTTCGTGTCGCCCCGCGTGAACCTCACGAGAGCGGATGAGACGTTTTCCCTATGCGGCGGCGTTCGGCAGCTTCTCACCGCCGAGGCGCTCGTGGGCTTTTACGCATTTCATGACTGGAAACGATCTCGAAGGATTCAGCAGGATTTTTTGAAACAAGCAGGAATGGGCGTTGAATTATCGCTGCTCCCCGGATACCACTCGGACGTGTCGCTCCGCATCAACGCGTATTTTCCCGTGAATCAACGACGTGTTATCTCCCAGACCAGGAATCACTTCATCGAGGAGTCCCTCCCCACCGGCGCGGACGCCTCGCTCTCCCTGCTGCTGCCAGCTTTCTCGGACGCCTTCGATTTCAGAATTACCGCGCAAGCGAATTCATATCGTGGAGCGTCCACCAATATTCACGGCTATCGATGCGCGCTCCAAACGAGTTCCCGCAATGGCCTCTTCCTCGCCTCTTTCGAAAAGGGCTACGAACGACTCACGGGCGATTATTTCAGGATCGATGGGTCGCTCAACCTTACCTTTGATTGGACGGCCTTGCTGGCCGGACAAAATCCGTTTTCCGCGCCATACGCGGCGAGTTCGTCGAGATATGATCGAAGACTCTCCGACGCCCTTTATGAACGCATCGTACGTCGTCACGATCTCCCTATGGACCGTCAGGAAAGGCCGTTGGCCCTCGCTGCCGTTGTTGCGGGCGAGACAGTGGTTTTCCACGGCAGCTTCCCTGAACTCCCCAACTCTCGAGTCACCGTTCAAATATCCCAGAGCCCGTGGAAGGACTACGGCGAGGTCGTCACGGACGGCAAGGGCACGTACCACGGCCGCCTGGTTCTTGCCCCAGGGAAATATCGTATAAGGTTGGTGCACAAGGCCACCGGCGTCACGTCGGAAGATCAAGTCGTCTTCATCGGTCCGCAGCAGGATTAGCCCTCTGCAACCCATGGCAAGGCATCCTACATCGTCCTTCTGTACTGACCGCCGGCTCGGAACAAGGTCTCGGAGATTTGCCCCAGGCTGCAATATTTGACCGTCTCCATCAACTCCTCGAATATATTTCCATTTGACAAGACGACCTGGAACAGCCTTTCAAGCGCCTTGGGCGCTTCTTCCTTGTTCCGCTCCTTAAACCTCCGCAGCCTCTCGAGCTGGGACTGTTTTTCTTCTTCTGTGCCTCGGGCGAGTTCCACCTTACATTGTTCCATATAGTCCCCGTCCTTACGCAGGAAGGTGTTGACGCCGATGATCGGATACTCCCCCGTGCTCTTGAGCGTCTCGTAATAAAGAGATTCGTCCTGAATCTTTGTCCGCTGATACCCCGTTTCCATGGCGCCCAGCACGCCCCCGCGTTGGGAGAGACGATCAAATTCCATAAGCACTGCTTCTTCCACAAGGTCTGTCAGTTCTTCAATGATGAAGCTTCCTTGGTTGCAATTGTCCACTCGGGACATTCCCCATTCCTTGTTGATGATGAGTTGGATCGCCAAGGCTCGACGCACCGATTCCTCGCTCGGCGTCGTGATGGCCTCATCATAGGAATTGGTGTGAAGCGAGTTGCAGTTGTCGTAGATGGCTATCAGGGCCTGAAGCGTGGTGCGAATGTCGTTGAACTGAATTTCTTGGGCGTGGAGCGACCGACCGCTTGTTTGAATGTGATATTTGAGCTTCTGGGACCGTTCGTTGGCCCCGTATTTGTCGCGCATGGCTATTGCCCAAATGCGCCGCGCAACCCTACCGATGACCGAATACTCAGGTTCAAGGCCGTTTGAGAAGAAGAAGGAAAGATTTGGGGCAAAGTCGTCGATGTGCATGCCTCGCGACAGATAGTATTCCACGTAGGTGAATCCATTGGCCAAGGTGAACGCGAGCTGAGTAATCGGATTGGCCCCAGCCTCCGCGATGTGATACCCGGAAATCGACACCGAATAAAAATTCCGTACGGAATTCTTGATGAAATATTCTTGAATGTCGCCCATCATCTTCAGAGAAAAATCGATGGAAAAGAGACAGGTATTTTGTCCTTGGTCCTCCTTGAGGATATCTGCCTGCACGGTGCCTCTGATATTTTTCAGCACATCGGCTTTAATGGCTGCCCGCTGTTCCGCAGACGGCTCTTTTCCATACTCATTCCTGAATTTGTCCAGCTTCTGGTCAATGGCCGCGTTGAAAAACATCGCCAGCATCATCGGGGCCGGTCCGTTGATGGTCATGGACACCGAGGTGTTGGGCGCGGACAGGTCGAAACCAGCGTAAAGCTCTTTTACGTCGTCCACCGTGCAGATAGACACGCCCGAGGTACCAATCTTTCCATAAATATCAGGGCGGGGATCAGGGTCTCGTCCATACAGCGTGACGCTGTCGAATGCCGTGGAAAGCCTTTTCGCTACGCTATTTTCCGACAAATAATGGAACCGCCTGTTCGTCCTGAACGGGTCACCCTCGCCGGCAAACATCCTTGTGGGTTCTTCGTCTTGTCGCTTGAAGGGAAAGACCCCCGCGGTGTAGGGAAACATACCGGGAAGATTTTCTTTCAATCGCCAACGCAAGATTTCGCCGGGATCCTCGAAAGAGGGGAGAATGACGCGGGGCAGCATGGTGCCGCTCAGCGTTTTTGTTTTGAGCCTCGTTGGGATCTTTCGGCCGCGAACAGTGAAGACGTATTCATCGCCGGAATATGCGTTCTTCAGGTCCTGCCACTCTCCCACGAGCGCCAGCGCTCGCGGATCGAGGTTTTTCTCTATTTCGTCTTGGAGTTGACGTATCTGCTTGATGGATTCAGCATCATCAGGGACTCCCGCCCGATTTAACGCCATGCTTGCGCCGTCAAGCTGCCAGAGACGGCGAATGAGCTCGGACTGTTCTTTGCCCCATGCATGGTAATTTCTCACTGTCTCGGCGACGTCCGACAAATACCCGCTCCTCTCTGTGGGAATGATCACAGTCCGAGAAGAAGGCATCCTATCCGGACGTTCTTCGAGACTTGTGCGCCAATTCACGCCTGTCTTGGAATTAATGGCATTGATGAGCCCCACATACAGGCTGGTCACCCCGTCGTCATTGAAACGCGACGCGATGGTCCCATACACAGGAAAATCGGTCAGAGGTCTCGTGAATTCGGCCCTGTTGCGCTGGATTTGCTTTCTTACATCGTGGAGCGCGTCCTCGGACCCGTGCCGATCGAATTTGTTCACCGCCACGAGGTCGGCAAAATCCAGCATATCGATTTTTTCCAACTGCGTCTGGGACCCAAAGTCGCAGGTCATGACGTACAGAGATACGTCAACGAGAGGGACAATTGCCGCGTCGCCCTGGCCAATGCCTGCGGTCTCGACGATGATGAGGTCCATTCCCGCGGCTTTCAAGACCATCAAGGATTCCTGAAGATGGGACGGCACCTCTGTCCCGTAGCTCCTTGTGGCCATGGATCGGTAATATACCCTTTCGGAGTTTATTGAATTCATCCTTATGCGGTCGCCCAACAACGCCCCGCCGGTCTTTCTCCTGCTGGGATCCACCGAAATGATACCGACCTTCTTGTCCGGCTGATCGTTGAGAAACCGCAACACGATCTCGTCTGTGAGCGACGACTTCCCCGCGCCGCCTGTCCCTGTGATCCCTACCACGGGCACGCAGCGATTATCGATCCTCTTTTCCAAGGCCGAGAGAATAACGGGTAAATCCCCATTTCCAGAGGCCTTGGCAACCTCGACCGCAGTGATCGTCCGAGCGATGACGCGCCAATTGTCCCAGGTGAGGCCAGAGAGATCGCCGTCCAGTTTTCCATCGCTCAAAGGGAAATCGCTGAGCCTGAGAAAATGGTTGATCATCCCTTGCAGACCCATGACGCGGCCATCATCTGGGCTGTATATCTTGGCGACGCCATAGGCCTCGAGTTCCCTTATTTCCTCAGGCACTATGACCCCGCCGCCGCCTCCGAAGATCTTGATATGACTGCATTCATACTCCTTGAGCAGGTCCACCATGTACTTAAAAAATTCCATGTGACCGCCTTGGTACGAACTCACCCCAATGGCCTGCACGTCTTCCTGAACTGCCGCGGTCACTATTTCAGCCACGGACCGATTGTGGCCGAGATGTATCACCTCAGCTCCTGATGATTGCAGGATCCTTCGCATGATGTTGATGGCCGCGTCGTGCCCATCGAACAACGACGCAGCGGTTATCACGCGCACGTGATGCACGGGCCGGTAAATTTCTTCTGTCTCGCTCATGGCATAGCCTCTGCACCGAGTTGCTGCTTAATGAATGAGGCGGGCGCATGGATATCGGAGCCGCCTGGGAAGACCTCTTTAACCCCCATAGCCTTCAGAGCCGGTATGTCACGGCTCGGTATGACCCCTCCGACCAATACCATGATGTCATCAGCGCCTTTTTCCTTCAAGAGTCGGAAGAGCTTCTCGCAGATGGGTAAATGCGCACCTGACATGATGGATAATCCGATCACGTCAACGTCTTCTTGTATCGCCGCTTCGACTATCATTTCAACGGTTTGATGCAGCCCCGTGTAAATAACCTCGAAACCAGCGTCTTTGAGCGCATGCGCGATGACTTTGGCGCCCCTGTCGTGTCCGTCCAACCCCGGCTTTGCAACCAATACTCTCGGCGTCCTCTTCAAGGTCAAGGCCACCTCCATTCTGTTTTGTATCGAGAGAATCAAGACTTCCTGCGTGGCGCGCCTATTATAGTCGATGGAGAAATTTGTTTCAACAGCAATCCTCCGAGGGATTGCCCTCTTGTTTGGCTATGAAATTCTGTCTGTTTTTAGTTTTTTGAGTTATATCTTTGTGGAGCCCGAGAGACGCAATCCCCCTTGCCTCGTCGGGCACCGTGAGACTCGAAGGCATAGGGGTGGAAAGGACAACCGCCATGGAACGACGCCAAACGGATGATGTCGTGGTTATCACTACTGATCGGAGATTTGATGCAGCGTCCGCGCCAAAACTGAAAGAACTCGTCATGGAAACAGATCGACCGGAAGGCATGAAGCTGGTTATCGACGTGTCCGACACCTATTTTATCGACAGCAGTGCAAGCGGCGCCCTGGTAGCTTCGTGGCGGTTTGTCAAGCGGAATAACGGCGAGATGAAGATAGCGGGGCCTTCACAACATCTGAAATCCCTTTTTCGACTCGTCCGTCTCAGCCAAGTGGTGGAGATGTATGAGACTGTGGATGCGGCGGTGGCGTCGTTTGCCGACCAAAAAGACGTCGCAGTGGGTCAGGGGTCCAAAGACTAGGGCGCGAGGAGTCATGGCGCGGTGTTCTTTGGCAAAGTTGTTGACGCGCGACCTTTTTATAGATAAGCTACTATATAGGAACACTTCCTATATCAGTGATTTTCACATCACCCACGCGAGAGGAGAATGCCCATGACCCATCACAAGAAAACCCTGACCACAGCTTTTGGCATACCAGTACCCGATGATCAAAACAGCATGACTGCGGGGGAGCGCGGCCCCGTCCTCCTCCAGGATGTGCATCTGCTCGAAAAACTTGCCCACTTCGATAGAGAAAGAATTCCCGAACGTGTGGTCCATGCCAAAGGAGCTGGAGCGCATGGCTATTTTGAGGTCTTGGCTGACGTCACCAAGTTCACAAGGGCAAAATTCTTGTCTCAGATTGGAAAGAAGACGGAAGTTCTCGTTCGTTTTTCCACCGTGGGTGGAGAGAAAGGGTCGGCAGACGCTGAACGAGATCCAAGAGGATTTGCGGTGAAATTCTACACCGAAGAAGGCAACTACGATATGACCGGAAACAACACTCCCGTGTTTTTTATACGGGACCCGCTCAAATTCCCGGATTTTATCCACACCCAGAAAAGACATCCCGCAACTCACCTCAAAGATCCAAACATGTTTTGGGATTTTCTCTCGCTCACCCCTGAATCTATTCACCAGGTAACCATACTGTTTTCCGATCGAGGAACGCCAGCCACGTATCGCCACATGAACGGATATAGCAGTCATACTTTCAAATGGTATAACGCCGACGGCGAATATTTTTGGGTAAAGTATCACTTCAAGACAGATCAGGGTATTCGAAATCTTACCCGCCAGGAAGCGGAACATCTCAAGGGCAAGGATCCTGATCACGCCACGAGAGACCTGTATGAGGCGATTGAACGAGGAGATTATCCCTCGTGGACTCTTGAAATGCAGATTATGACTCCCGAGCAAGCATCAGACTATCGCTTCGATATATTCGATATTACCAAGGTATGGCCACACTCGGACGTTCCACCCATAACCGTAGGAAAACTTGTTCTAAACCGCAATCCCGAGAATTATTTTGCTGAAATCGAGCAGGCGGCTTTTTCACCGGGCAACCTCGTCCCCGGGATAGCAGCTTCGCCAGATAAGATGCTTCAAGCCAGGCTGTTTTCCTACCATGATACCCATATTCATCGACTGGGACCGAACTATCATTTGATCCCGGTAAATGCCCCGAAATATGCGCCGGAACGTAGCTACCAACGAGATGGCTTCATGCGCGTCGATGGAAATGGGGGAGGGGGGCCAAACTACTGGCCAAACAGTTTCGGAGGCCCGGCTCCAGATCAGAGCTTCTCCGAACCGGCCTTCGATGCCTCAGGCCGCGCTGCCCGGTATGCGTACGGTTACCCGAACGACGATTTTGTCCAAGCGGGGAATCTTTATCGAGAGGTGCTCACCGACAAGGATCGCGACAACCTCATTGGGAACATCGTGGATCATCTTTCGGGGGCTCTCAAGAGAATTCAGTTGCGACAGACGGCCCTGTTCTACAAGGCGGATCCTCAATACGGAGAGCGGGTCGCAGCGGGTCTCGGTCTTACTCTGTCCGACGTCAAGAGACTCGCTGAGATGACCGATGTGGAGAGGGCGGCTGCAACGTCCACTTAACAAGCTCAACGCATGAGCACGCCTCAGGTTTCAAATGGAACTCGACCGCTCCTGCGAGCCCTCGCATGATAACTTACCGACAGTTGCCTTTGCGGGAGCGGTCTCGCGATTCCGTCTTGATTCGGAGGGATGCGTATGGTACATGCAAAGCCATCCCATAGGTGGAACCTACATATGAAACGCGTGGGGTCTGCCTGATCGCAGCGAGCAATCATGTCGAACAATCATAGTCAGTCGCGGGACGCGAAAATAGAGGCGTTCAGGCAGGCATGCAGAACGCACGGCATCAAAGTGACGCCTCAGCGCATAGAGATATGGTTGCAAGTAGCTGATTCCAAAATCCATCCTACGGCCGAGGACGTGTTCGAGGCCGTGAGAAAGAAACTCCCCACCATTTCTCTTGATACAGTGTACAGGACCCTCAACACCCTGGCCGAATGTGGGTTGATCGCCAAGGTCTATATTATTCACGATAGAACGCGCTTCGATCCCAACGTGACGCATCACCATCATCTTGTGTGCGTTGAATGCAAAGGGATTGCTGATTTTCAATGGCCGGAATTCGATGACGCTCGGTTGCCCCAGACGGTTGAGAGATGGGGTCAGCCGGATTCCAAGCACATACAAGTCATTGGAATCTGTGCGCAATGTCTTGCCAAGCGTGGTAAGACCGCCAACGCACCCATTTTACGATGACAATCATGACAGGGTCGCGCAGTCGCGGCGGCTCGAATGACCATATCATGCGCTGATTTTATGTGTGGCGATGACCGTTGCGCCGCTGCTGCACTGTCGCGAGGAGCCGGTTGCGCGTAGCGTGGCAAGCTCGCCTCATGAACAGGAAGGTCTCCTTGAGTATGAGATCATCAAACTCAGGGACGCGGCGCGGCCCCATCCAAAATCGCCCGAATCTGCGCAAGCAATTCTTCGAATTCAAAAGGCTTTTTCAGAAAGCCCATGGCGCCGCCCTTGAGCAGTTGCTTCACCGTCTCGTCGGTGGCAAAGCCGCTGGCGACCAAGACGCGCACATTCGGGTCCATGGTTCTCAATTCTTTCAGGCACTGCCTGCCGCCCATGCCAGGCATGACCAGATCCAAGACCACGAGATCGATTTTGTCTCCCTGCTCCTGGTAGAGTCGGAGCGCCTCCTCGCCGGTCCTTGCCGTGTACAACGTATATCCATACCCGGCGAACGCCTCGCTTGCCAAGCTCACCACTTCGTCCTCGTCATCCACCAACAGGATAGTCTCGGCGCCTGAAAGATTTCCCAACGGCCCTTGAACCTCCGCGTCCTCCATAGCCGCCTGCAATTTCGGAAAATAAAGGCTAAATGTGGTTCCCGCTCCAGGCTGACTTTGGCAGCGTACAAAGCCTTTATGGGCCGCCATGACGCCATAGACGATAGACAAGCCCAGTCCTGTGCCCTCGCCAATCTTCTTGGTGGTAAAAAAGGGCTCGAATATGCGCGCCAGCACGTCCTCTTCCATACCGCACCCGGTATCTGCAATAGTCACGAGTACATAGTCGCCTGGCAGCGCGTCCACGTGCTGCGCACAAAAATCAGTATCCAAGGTCACATTCTGGGTCTGTATGGTTAAAACGCCGCCGTCCGGCATCGCGTGAGCGGCGTTTACCGACAGGTTCATGAGGACCTGTTCGATCTGGAGCGGGTCCCCGTGGATAAGGTCGAGATTGTCCGCCAGGTCGAGCCGGATATCTATCATCTTGGGGATCGTCCGCAAGAGGAGTTCGTGCGCGCGGCGTATCTCCTGGTTCATGTCTAGGGGCCGAGCTTCCGCCTCGATCTTGCGGCTGAATGTGAGCACTCTGGCCACCAGGTCGCCAGCTCTCTTGCCCGCGGCTGCTATGGCCAACAGTCCTTTCAGACTGGCCTCATCGGTCAACCTCGGTTTGAGGAGCTGGCAATAACCCAAGATTACCTGCAATATGTTGTTCAAGTCGTGGGCGATGCCCCCGGCAAGGACGCCGAGCGCCTCCATCTTTTGGGCGTGCAGCAATTCCTTCTGAAGCATGGACTCCTTGGTAACATCCCGCTTGACCGCTACGTAGCTGATGACGCGTCCGGAGGCATCCTTTACCGGCGTGATGGTTGCATCTTCCTCATAAAAGGTCCCGTCTTTCTTCCGATTGATGAATCGTCCTGTCCAAACCTTTTTTGCACGCAGCGTCGCCCATAATTTTTTGTAAAACTCGGGACCTTGTTTGCCGCTCTTCAAAATACTCGGCGTCTTGCCGATGGCTTCTTCCTTTGTATAGCCCGTAGTCTTTTCAAAGGCCGGATTGACGAACTGAATGACCCCTTTCGGATCGGTAATAATAATGGTATCCGCGGTCTGGTTGATTGCGGTGATGAGGCGCGCCCGTTCCTCATCTCGACGCTTCTCTTCTGTCACGTCCCTGGCTGACCCCACCACGCCGATCATCCTGCCCTGTTCGTCCCACATGGGCGCCTTGAAAACGTCCAGGAACAAGAATTTGCCTTTGACGTTGCCAAACTCGTCGAAGCGCCGGGGGACGCGCTCTTCCCGTATCACCGCGTCAGAATCGACGCATATTTCACCAAAGGTATGCCAACCTGGATTTTCTGGGTGCTCCCGTCGTTCTCGTTCAGCGAAAAACATGTCTGTCTTTCCCACCGGCTCGTCCGTGTCCTTCGCGGCCAGCAGTTTCTCGCAAATGGCCCTGTTCGCAAATATGTATCGCCCCTCGAGATCTTTCGCCCAAATCATGTCAGGGGAGTTGTCGCACATGAGTCTGACCATTCGATACAGTTCCTTGTACTTCGCCTCCCGCTGCTGGAGGGCTTCTTCGGCTCTTTTCCGCTCGGTGATGTCCCGCGCGATGCAGCGCACGCCTTTGACCTTGTCGCCCTCCACAATGAGGTGTGTTCGCGCCCCCAGCCATATCCATCTCCCGTCTCTGCATACATACGGCATCTCAATATAGGTAAACGGATACCTTTCGCGGCCTTGGGTTTCGTAAAGTTCTTTTGCCGCCTCACGAAATTCAGGCGCGACAAGGTCCAAGTAGGATTTCCCAATGAGTTCCTCTTGAGAGTAACCCGTCATTTCCACCGTCGCGGGGTTGACAAACGTGAACACACCTCTTGCGTCTGTCTCTACAATGAGGTCCTGGGCTTCCTCTACAATGGCTCTATACCTTTCCTGGACTTCTCTGAGTTCTTCCTGCAAACGCTTCCTTTCTGTGATATCCCGCGCCGTCCCATGCACGCCGACGGCCTTGCCATCCCGAAACATCGTTCGGGTCTTGACCTCGAACCACAGCCTTCTGCCGTCTTTGGCGTGCACAGCGAGCTCATATGGACCTGTCTGATCAACTTCCCCCCGGACTTTCTTCTGGAAAAATTCTTCGGTGGCAGGTAAAAACTCTGGATCCACCAGGTCTCTGAAGTTCATTCCGATGAATTCTTCTCTTGTCAGACCGAGCAACCTCAGACCAGCTTCGTTCACTGACGTGTAATTGCCCTCCAGATCATGGGTGTAAATGATGTCAGCCGAATGGTCGAAAAGATCGCGATACCTCTCCTCGCTCTCGCGAAGCGCGGCCTCATATCGCCGTCTATACATTACGACCCCCGCGAGACTCACGACTCCTAAAGCGAGCAAGCCGATGATTGTCCATAGGAGCTTCAGGTACGCAGCCTGGGCCGCATCGAACGGCGTCGGCTCGTTGATGCTCGAACTCGCCGCATCCCCCCAGCACAGCGCGGCCAGAAAGACTGACAGGAGCACGACAACAACCGAAGCCCGTCTTTTCCCCGCAACATGTTGTGGAATCATTGCCGTTCCCCTCCTCCTGCGCATCTTCATGAAGGAACCTCTTGCAATGATGGCCGCCTCGGCGTTGTCACAGCAAGCTCCCGTATATTCTCGGCGTTTCTTATAGTATAGAAACTCCTACCACCCGCGCCAACATTTTTTCTGGATCAGTGCAATTGTGGCGACGGCGCCAAAGGCAACAGAAGAACCTCCAAGTTATGTCCGGTCTCCGCGGCGCTTTGGCGCCGCGGAGAGTTCATTTTTGCGACGCGGCTCTACGATACGCGGCGTAGCGCGCAAGGGCTCCCAACGCCCGAACAGCCCTTTCAGGACTCGGAAGCACGGGCAATCCTCGATCCTGTAACTCGCGGATGAAAAATTCATTTCTGGTATAAAAACTTCCTCCCACTACGGGTTTCCCATACGCGGCGGCCAAAGACGAGACTGCGGAAGCCAGGCTCTTGACATATTCATCCGCTATTGCCTGCGCATCTCCTGATTCCCCCGCCATGGCCTTCATGACCGAGGTGATGATCCTTTTGTGCGGCATGAGAAAATAGATGAATAACCCATCAACACCTTCATCCTCGAGGAGGATGCGAGGGATGGCATCAAAATAATCCGAGTGGTTTCTCGCGAATGTCATATCAACTGGATTGGCCACGCTTGCCGTATGGGGGAGCAGGGCCTTTAGGGCGTTTCGCGTTGCGTCGGTGAATCGAGCCAATACGAGTCCGCTTCTTTCGGCTGCGTCTGCAGCGGCCGCGCCTGGGCCCCCGCTATTGGTCAACACGGCGATTCTGTTTCCCTTGGGCAGCGGCTGAGAGCCGAGCACCCAGCAGAAATCGAAGAGTTCCTCCATGGAAGAGGCGCGAATGATCCCTGTCTGGGCGAAAACGCCGTTGTACACCTCGTCGCGGCCTGCCATGGCGCCTGTGTGGGAGACGCCTGCCTGGCGACCTGCCGCGGAGCCGCCTACGTAATAGGCGACAATGGGTTTTTTTTGAGATGCCTCTGCGGCGACGCGTAGAAAATCTGTTCCCCGTCGGATCCCCTCGAGGTACAAGCCGATCACTTTGGTCCATGGGCATTCCCCGAGGTATTCCAGGCAATCCGTGACGTCAGTCACGGCCTCGTTGCCTACGCTGAGGCCTTGGCTGAAACCCAGTCCGAATTTGGCGAGATGAACGAACATCTGCGTGACAAAGCTGCCGCTCTGGGACGCCATGCCGATGAATCCGGGCGAGGCTTCGTAAGGATAAAAGGTGGTGTTCAGTTTGTGGCGCGGGTTCACCGCGCCGATGCAATTGGGCCCGAGGAAACGAATCCCGTACCGCCGGGCAATCTCTACGATGCGGTCCTGCAAGGCGCGACCATCAGAGCCCGTTTCCGCGAATCCTGCCGAGACTATGATGGCGTATTTGATGCCCTTTTTTCCGCAATCCTCGAGGACCTCCGGCACTATCTTCGTTGGAATAACCAGCACAGCCAAGTCCACCTGGTCGGGGACGTTGGTGACGCGGGGGTATGCTTTCAAGCCTAAGATTTCTTTATGGCGAGGATGAATGGGATACACTGGTCCGGAAAAACCCATGGCAAGCAACTCGCCAAGTTGAACGCTCCCCATTGCCATGGGATCGTTTGAAGCCCCCCAAAAAGCCACACTGCGAGGGTGCATAAGCCTGTAGAGGGGATGGTTTTCGAAATTTGACATAAATGAGCAACCTCCAATGAACATGAACAACAGATTAAAGCGTCGCAGGCCCACGCCTGCACAAGGCCATCAACCTGCGAGTTGTCTTTCGCCAATAGTCTTTGCCAGGGGGAGAACACCGCAGCGTCTCTCGAGTCATACAAGACCAGATCCGCGGGACAACCTCTCCTTACAAATCATCAGCAAAAATATGCTATCATAAAGCGATGTATTGACGCCACTACAGCGGAGTGAATCCATCAGAATGAATCAAACCATTCAAAATTCGAGGGACGAGGAACCCTGCGGCCCACACGCGGCGCCGTGCATCGAACGCCTTCTGCGAGTCCAGAAACCAGGACGATATATCGGGAAGGAATTCAATGCCATCCTGAAGGATCCTGGCGCGTGCGAGTTTCACATGGCGCTGGCGTTTCCAGACGTGTATGAAATCGGCATGTCGCACCTCGGCCTGAAAATCCTCTATTCGATCGTGAACTCTCGGCCTGGGATGTATGCGGAGCGGGTGTTCGCCCCTTGGCCGGATATGGAGCAGGCGCTGCGTGAACAAGGACAACCACTCGTTACCCTCGAGACCGGGACGCCGCTGGGAAATCTCGATGTGGTGGGTTTCTCCCTGCAGTACGAACTCTGTGCTGCGACCGTTCTACAGATGCTGGATCTCGGGGGCATACCGCTGCGGTCAAGGGATCGTTCGGATGGAAACCCGCTGGTCATAGCCGGAGGGCCTGTGGCCTTTAATCCGACGCCGATGTCGCCTTTCATCGACGCCTTCGTCATCGGCGATGGCGAGGAGGCCATACTGGAAATTGCCCAGGAATATATCCAGTGGAAAAGATCGCGTGAGACTCGCCAAGAACTGCTCAGCCGATTCAAGACAATTTCGGGGATATACGTCCCCGCTCTTCACGAACCCGGGGAGATTGTCAGAAAACGCATCGTCGTAGATTTAGACCAGGCGCCCTTTCCAACGAACGCGCCCGTGCCTTTTTGCGAGACCGTCCACGACCGAATTGGCATGGAAATAGCTCGAGGATGCACAAGGGGATGCCGTTTTTGCCAAGCAGGCATGGTGTATCGACCGGTTCGGGAGCGTTCGGCGCGTTCTATAATCGATCTTGTCCTCCAGTCTTTGCGCGAAACCGGCTATGACGAAGTGGCGTTGTTGTCGCTGTCCTCAGGGGACTACTCCCACATCTGCGACGTGATCAGGACGCTCAATGCCGAGCTGGCCCCGCGCAAGACCGCGACTTCTCTTCCGTCCCTGCGCACAGACACGTTTGACTCTCAAATGGCCGCAGAAATCCGAAAAGTACGGAAGACTGGTTTCACCTTGGCCCCCGAGGCCGGCGCGGAGCGGCTCAGAAGAATCATTAACAAGGGCAACACCGAGGCGGACCTGGAAAGGGCGTTGACCCAGGCATTCGAGTACGGCTGGCAGTCCGTGAAACTGTACTTCATGATAGGCCTCCCGTGGGAGACGGACGAGGACATCGAGGCTATCGCGAACCTTGCCAGAAAAGCTGTCAAAATAGCTGGTGGCAAAAAGATCACCGTCTCGGTATCCTCCTTCGTCCCCAAGGCGCATACGCCTTTCCAATGGGCAGAGCAAATCGACATCCCAGAGATAAGGAGGCGGCAAGCCTCTCTGCGACGGGCTCTTAGCAAGGCGAGGGTTACGGTGAAGTTTCACGCGCCGGAAATGTCATTTCTCGAAGGCTTGCTGGCTCGCGGCGACGCACGGATGTCAGATGTGATAGAGACCGCGTACAAGAACGGCGCGAGGTTTGATGGGTGGGACGACCAACTCCGTCTTCCCTTGTGGCTCGAAGCCATGGAACGGCATGGCCTCGACCCCCACAGCTATTTGCGCGCCAGGGGCTTGGACGAAGCGCTGCCATGGGATTTCGTGGACATAGGAGTCTCCAAGGCGTTCCTCTCCGAAGAGTGGCTGAGAGCCCTGAGAGAGGAAGCGACGGAAGACTGCCGTCACGGTCAATGCGCCGGTTGCGGGATATGCGATTTCGAGAAAATCTATCCGCGGCTCGGGCAGGCCTTGACGAGAGAATGCCTAGAAGAATCGCCTCGGGACGCTGCGTCGGAACATCACGCCTCTCAAAGGAGGTTCCGACTTCAATACGGCAAAAAAGGACCGATGAGTCTCCTCGGCCACCACGATATTGAGCGGGCCTTTCATCGCGCCTTTCGACGCGTGGGGCTGAACCTCGCATATTCTCAAGGATTTCACCCTCATCCTCGCATGAGGTTCTCGCCGCCCACCGGCCTGGGCATCGAAAGCGAGTGCGAGTTTGTGGATTTTGATCTAGTAGGGTACGAGGAAGAATCGGGTACGCTGTTGGAAACGCTGAAAAGCGCCCTGCCAGAAGGCATTTCCCTTGTATCTCTTGTAGAAACACCATTGAATGAGCCTCCTTTTTCTGCTAGACTTCAATACGTTACCTATCAAATCGTTGCGCAGGACCACGTAAGCCTCGACGCGCTGGAGGCCGGAGTGCGGGAGTTCCACGAAAGTACCAGCTTTGTGATGTCCGACGTACGCAAAGGCAAGCGCCGCAGCCGAGACCTGAAGACGTGGATCGCTCGTTTGGAGCGCAGGGACAATACCCTCGAGATGGTCTTGAAAACGAGTCCTGCTGGTTCAGTGAATCCCCGCGAGGCTGCGCGAACTATTCTTGGGCTCACGCTTGCCCAGGCGCTGTCGCTCAAAATAACCAAAACAGCCGTCAGCGTGGAACCGCGTTTAGGAGGTCAGTAGTCTCGCCCGCATGGCCAGTGAAATCATCATGAACGTCAACAAACGTGAGACAAGGCTGGCCTTGATCGAAGACGGTCAAGTGGCCGAGATCCACCTCGAGCGCCGGGGCGAGCGCGGCATCGTAGGAAATATCTACAAGGGACGGGTTATCAAGGTATTGCCAGGGATGCAGGCGGCCTTCGTGGACATCGGTCTGCCGAGGGCAGCGTTCCTGTACGTAGGCGACATCGACCATCACATCCGAGACCTCAACCGCATCGTCAATGAAGAAGAAGAGGACGAAAACAACGAAGAGGAACAAAGCGGCATCGCCGACAACGTTGTCGATCAGTCGCCCGAAGGCATCCCCATAGAGAAATTACTCCAAGAAGACCAGACGATCCTCGTGCAAATTGCCAAAGAACCCTTAGGCAGCAAAGGCGCGCGGATCACTTCCCACATCTCGATTCCCGGGCGGCATCTTGTCCTCATGCCCACGGTAGATCACATCGGGATCTCGCGGCGCATCGAGAACGAAGCGGAGCGCAGCCGCCTGAAAGAAATCATTCAGCGCATCAAACCGCCATCATGCGGGCTCATTGTCCGAACGGTGAGCGAGCACGAGACCCAAGAAAAAATCGTGGCAGACCTGACCTTCCTCCAAGGAACGTGGCAGCGCATCCTTGAACGAGAAAAAAGGGTGCCCGCTCCCTCTCTTTTATACGAAGATTTGGACCTTTGTCTCCGAGGCGTCCGCGACCTCTTTACCGAGGATGTGACGCGGCTCGTCGTGGACTCGGAAAGAGAATACCAACGAATCCTCGAGTTCATGGATACATTCATGCCATCCCTTAAGCCGTTTGTCGAGATATATGACGGAGACGAGCCTATCTTTGACCATTTCGGCGTCGAGATGGAACTGAACAAGGCTTTGGGGCGGAAAGTGTGGCTCAAATCGGGCGGGTATATCAACATTGACTTCACCGAGGCCCTGGTGGCCATAGATGTCAACACAGGTCGATACGTCGGGAAGCGGAACCTCCAGGAAACAATACTCAAGACCAATCTCGAGGCCGCAAAAGAAATAGCCTATCAGCTCAGGCTTCGAAACATAGGGGGTATCATCATCGTAGATTTTATCGACATGGATCGCCCTGCAGACAGAGAAAAGGTGACGAACGCCCTTCAGGAAGCTCTGAAGAAAGACAAGCAAAAAACCAATATCCTGAAGATTTCTGAACTCGGCCTCGTTCAAATGACGAGAAAGAGAACCAAGGAGAGCTTGACCAGGACTTTGTGCGAACAATGCCCCTACTGCGAGGGCAAAGGATTCCTCAAATCGCAGACTACGGTCTGCTACGAAATACTGAGGGCCATTTCCCGGCATCTCGCCGACGATGAGTCGCCGAAAATCAAGGTGACCGCTCATCCTGAAGTCATAAAACTCCTTTTCGAGCAGGAGAACGATCAGCTAGAAGAAATTCAGAAGGCCCATCGCACGGTCATTCAGCTCGATCCCGATCCGAATCTTTATCAGGAGCAATATGAAATCATTAGTTGTTGAGCAGGGGCGTCCCTGTCAGCCCGTCTTGCGGGACGCGCAGGCAAAAACCTGTACGCCGGCAAGGAGCACAGACGCATGACGCTCCATGATCACATCCAAAGATATTGGAAATTAGCCCATACCGCGGACGCGCTCTTCAATAAGGTCAAAGAATCGCATGCAGCCCTCATGCCGTGCAAACAAGGATGCGATGACTGTTGCGCCGTCTATTTTCAACTGAGCCTCATCGAAGCCTTTGTCATCAATGGCTATTTCAAGACTCGCGTGAACGCCGAGATGCAGCAGGAGGTGATGAAGAAAGCGGCTGAAGTGGAGCCGATGTTCCAACAAGCTCTCCGCGTCTCATCCGAGAGAAACGAGGAGGCGCCAGAACTCGACGGCAAATCCACGGATGAGGCCCTTGGCGCTCTTCGAATCCCATGCGTCCTTCACGTGGATGGATCATGCCTCCTTTATGAGCACAGACCCATCACGTGCAGATTGTACGGGACGCCTCAGAAAATCGGCGGCCAAGTAATCGCCTGTCCCAAGACAGGCTTCAGAAAAAACCACGCCTATCTTTCAATTGACGTCACCAAAATCAATGAAACCTTGCGCGACTACTCGCGAGAATTTCTCACTGATCTCATTGGCATGACGCCAACAACCATGACGGAAATGCTGTTTCCCCTGCCCACCGCGCTGAGGATCAACTTTGACAAAGCATTCTTCACAGACCTCAAGGAGAAACTCCACGAGTAAGAGGCGACGCGGCGTTCATCTTGAGAAATGGTGGACAAAAGGCGTCACGTCCATCGATGTGGGGCGGCGACTGAGGATTGTACCCCGTTGGGAGATGCATGCCTGCTCGAATGATCGCGTAAATGTCGTCATAGACCCCGGGCCAGCCTTCGGGGTTGGCGACCATCCATCCACCGTGATGGCCCTCGAGCTCCTTGAAATCGCGGTGCAAGACTTGCTGAGACGTAAGGATGCGCCGACAGTCCTCGATGTGGGGACTGGAACCGGAGTGCTGGCCATAGCCGCAAAGTCGCTCGGCGCGGGCTTCACCGTGGCTCTGGACATCGACCTCGTGTCTATCTTTACCATCTGCCCAAGAAACCTCGAGCTCAACAAAGGCGACTGGAACGCCGCCGCACCTGGGCCTTTGTGTTTCCTGGTCGGTGACGTGAGCGCAGTGACGGGTTGTTTTGATATCGTCATGGCCAACCTTGCGGCGCCCGTCTTGCTTAGACTGCGAGATGCGCTCGCCTCGCACGCCGCTGGCTGGTTGATACTCTCTGGCATTGCTGACGAGATGAGAGAGGAGGTCGTGCAAGCATTTTCGGTGGGGATGGCGCCATTCTCGCGCATGAGCCGCATGGGGTGGAATGCGCTGCTCATGCGCACAGCGTGAGGGTCGCTGCGGAAAGCCCTCTGCGCACGCATATTCTGGGACGAGCGTCGTTAAAGCGCTCTTGCAAAAAAACATAGGGAAATCCCTTGGGACTTCCCTATGTTTTGAGAGACAAGAACTGGAATGGTCAGAATGGTAAGAAACTGAAGGACTTAGTCCTCTTCGCTGTGCTGCTTCCCCATCCCTTTGAGGCCGATGAGGGTAGTGCTGCCGCTTGACCAGTACTCCAGATGTCCTTCCTGAACCATCTTATTTACGAGGTTTTTGACTTCTCTGTTCTTCATGTCTGGAAGCATTGCGTAAAAGTCCTTCAAATAGAACTTGGTTTTGCTCTTGGACTTGGACTTCAATGCGTCCAGTATGGCCTGTCTTGCTTCGTCTTCGGTCATGGATCAAGCTCCTTCTGACCTCTTGGTTAGAATTTGAATTGGGTTGACTGCCGCCACGTAGTATACGCGAAACGGTAATCGTCAATCAAATGGTGCGTGAAAGGTATTTGGGTTTTTTCGAAGAATCGTTCCCAACCGATCCTCTCAGCCCAGTCGCCCAGCCGCTCATATTTCTTGGCGTCTTTGGCATAAACTTCGAGTATGTTTTTGACGGCCTTCACGGTTGAGGGCCACCTGGGGGGCTCGTTGGGTATGAACGGGATGACGACCTTCGAAAACTTCGGTTTGGTCACTCTGTTTGACAGTTTCCCGCCAACCAGGATGGCCACGCCGCTGCCTACGTCGTCAGCCAATGGCATTGCCGCGCACATGGTGTAGCAGTTCCCGCAGAACATACAGCGATCCGCGTTGACTTCCAGAGTCTTCAATCCTGAAGCCGTTTTTGCCGGCTTGATCGCGCCGGTTGGGCACGCGGCGATGGCCAGGGGGAGTTCGCACAGCTTGTCGATCCACTCATGGTCGATCATAGGCGGCTTTCTGTGAATGCCTAAGATGGCAATATCCGAGCAATGGACTGCGCCGCACATGTTGAGGCAGCAGGCCAAAGAAACACGCACCGGAGCGGGCAGCGTCATGCTGCAAAAATAGTCATAGATGCCATCCATCACTGCTTTCACCACGCCTGATGCGTCGATGGCCGGCGTGTGGCAATGCGCCCAGCCTTGGGTATGGACGATGTTGGTAACGCCTGCGCCAGTACCGCCAATCGGGAACTTGTTGGAACCTTTGGGGAACTTGCGGCTCTTGAGGTCATCGATAAGCGGCTGAAGTTTTTCCTTGCTGTCAACCATGAATTCGATGTTGTTTCTCGTGGTGAACCGCAGATATCCATCGCAGTGCTTGTCCGCGATGTCGCAGATCTCTTTGATGTGCTCGACGCTCATGAGACGGCAACCGCCTACTCGCACGGTGTACACCTCGTCGCCTGTCTCGGAAACGTGTTTGAGCACGCCGGGTTGTAATATTTCGTGGTATAGCCATTTACCATAATTTCTCTCGATGACGGGAGAGAAGAATTCTTTGTAATAGCGCGGGCCTAAATCGGTCAGCCTATCTTTTAGCGGATCACTTGGATCATAAGGCATTGGTTCTCTCCTCCTACTACCTCTGGTGTTTCTTGCGGTATTCTTCTATGTCGCGTGTCCAGCCGCCCTCGACCTCTTCCTCTTTCCAGAAGATGTAGGGGTTCGATCTGGGCTCATCTACCATCCTGGGATCCGGATCGAGTTCGACGATGCGCAGGAATTCCTGCCAGCTCTTGCGCTGGATCAACTCGCCGAGACGCTCACGGTTCTTGCCTTCCTCCATCCACCAATCCCAGACCTTCTCGATGAGTTCTTTGAGCTCGTCGAATGGGGCTTCCATCTTCATGAACGGAACTGTCAAGGTTGACATCTGAGCGCCTTCAAGGATCGGGGCCTTCGCTCCAAACAGTATGGAAGCGCCGGTGTCTTGCCCGATCCGCAACGCCTGGGGCATCACGTTGAGGCAGTGCATGCATCTGGTGCATTCACGATTGTTGATTTCCAGCTTGTCGCCGTCCCATCGCATACACTGGGTCGGGCAGAGATCGATGACCTCTTTGACGATGTCGAATTTACCCCAATCGCGTCCCGCGTGCGCGCCAGCGTTCGGCGGGATCTCGCCGCCCACATACGCCTTCACGGCTTTCTGGTCGATCCGGATGTCGTCACGCCAGGTGCCGATGACAGACATGTCTGCGCGCGCTATCGACGCGACGCAACCATTGGGGCATCCGTCAAATTTGAATTTGAATTTGTAGGGGAATGCCGGTCTGTGGAGCTCGTCCTGATACTCCATGGTCATCTGATAGCATACTTCCTGGGTGTCGTAGCATGCGAATTGGCACCGCGCCCTCCCGAGGCAACACTCAGGGGTGCGTAGATTGGAACCAGAACCGCCGAGGTCTTGATTCAGCTCGTGCGTCATGTCGTAAAAGAGGGGTTCGAGGTGATCGGTCGTCGTCCCCAAGAACACGATGTCGCCTGTGGAACCGTGCATATTGGTGAGCCCGCTTCCATGCCGCTCCCACAGGGCGCAGAGTTCACGCAGGAACTTGGTGGTATAGAACTTGCTCGCCGGTTGGTTGACGCGGAGGGTGTGGAAATGCGCTACTCCTGGAAACATCTGCGGTTGGTCGCAATAACGGCCGATGATGCCGCCGCCATAACCGAACACGCCCACGATGCCGCCGTGCTTCCAATGAGTGACCTTATCTTTGTACGACAGTTCCATCACTCCCAGAAGATCATCGGGCGCTTCCTTTAAGACGTGTTTTCCCTTTTCCACCTGCTGCTTGATATCGGACACAAAGCTCGGCCACGGGCCGTTCTCCAACTCATCAAGCATGGGGGTGTTGTGCTTGCCCATTAAAGATTCCTCCTCTCGACTTAGGGTTTTTTGTCACAGGTTTGATCACGCTTTCGTCATCGACTGGCGCCGTACAAATACGCACGCCCGTTGCAAGCCCCATCCCCGTTGACTTGCCCGGGTTTTTGAGCGGCGCCTCATTTTTCTTGGCGAGTTCAGTGAACCAGAATAGTTCAGCTCACCGAAAAAAAGATTCATCAAATCTAATTCAATTTGACCGCGCAAGTCAACAAAAAAAACAAAAAAAGTTGCAACCTTTCGCTCTCGACCGGCGCCCCCCCTAGGTGCGCGATTCTTTTGAATAGCGAGGATTTTCTTCTCGCGTTGGGAAACGAGACATAGTATGTCCGCGGCGGTTTCGGCGAGGAAACGAAGAAGTCGTGGCATGCACGACCCATTTGTGAGGTCCTCAGGCTTGACAAATACGCGCCGCTCTCGCACACAATGATCCTATCTTTCGTACACGCAGTGAGAACCTCAGGAGCGCATGTGCCCGCGACAACCAGACTCCGCCCAGCCTTTGCATATTTGACCCAAACCCCGCTCGGACCAATAGAGTGCGACGAAGAATTCCTGCGGTCACGCATTCCTACCCAGCGACCGACTCGCGGCGAACAAACAAAGGCTGCGCTCAGCTTTCACGACTATTTCCAGGCCATCGAAAGCTTCCTTTCCCAAAATCTCGACAAAGTCTTCGATGCCGCGCAAAAGATGCGCGGCTTAGAGGCGTCCAAAATCGAGGTGATCAAGATTGTGGCTGAAAAACACGGCAGCGACTACCATCCAGCGCGCGTGATAATTGGGCGCGGAGAAAGAGCCCTCTCCCTTGCGGTGAATGTCGCGGTTACGCAGAGAGGCCACGACAGGATGGAATCCGAATATAGGTCCCTTATGCGTCTGGCCCGGGCGTTTCCCCGCCGATTCGTTCCTCGAGTCTTTTTTTCAGGAACTCAAGGCATCGGCGCCAACAGCGGTACGGGCAGCAGCGTCTCCCTCTTTGCCGCAGAGTGGTATGAGGGGTTCCATGAGTTCCATTTGAACGCATGCGCGGCGAATCCAGAAGCGCCCGCCGTCCTGTGGGATCCGGCTTTCCAGGACGCCCCGCTCGGTCAAGACGAACTCTCCGAGATCTATCGGCAAGTAGCTTATATCCTGACGTATTACTACGATGCTTTGACGCTCTGTGAAATATTCCCCTGGCACCACGCCGCAGGGGATTTCGTGGTGAAGCGCGACCACAATAAGATCGACGTGAGACTCATCACTGTCCGGCAATACGCGCCGCGGATCGAGTTGAGAGACGACAGTCCTGATAATCAAGCGATTGCCGCGCTTATGTTCCTCGTCAACCTGACGCTTCGGACGAGACTGGACAGAAGCCAAGGAACGGGCGATATCGTCTGGGGACCGGATTGCTCAGTCAATGCGACAATTCGTGGATTTGCTGAGGCGCTGGAAGATCAAGTGACAGACGGACGGCTCTCGCACGCGCATCTGCGAGCAATTATGAGATTTCTTGAACAAATCTCACCTGCGGAGTTGACGCAGGCCTTCCTCGCCGCGCTGGATTCGTACGACCCTCGCGCTCCTGATCTCCCAGTCATAAAGGCGAACTTCGATGCTCACATCTTTTCAACGTTTAAGGCCATCCAAGGCTTGAGCATCGAGTAGCGTATCGGACGCGTTTTTACATTGTGGGATACGGCGCTGCGGATTTTGAGCTTGCTTCTCGCAGTGGACGATCCTCTCTGCGCCTGGAACCGGGGGCACCAGAGTCCCAGCGCTCCAATCCTAGAAGGTCTTTGCCCTCAAATCCTTTCCTGCAAGAGGATTGTACAATTTCAAGATGGCGACTTTCATGACATCGACGCTCTTGGTGCTCACGATGATGTCCATTAAGGTCTGCTCAGCTTGAGCAGGAAGCGTACAGGCATTGGCGGCGTCGAACGCCAACCCAGGGAATCCCTTCACGAGCTTTTTTTGCTCCTTGGCTGTGACAGGGACCTGAATCGCCTTTTTGCCGCCAATGTCTTTCATCTCTCCGGTAAGTCCGACAGCCTCTAATTTTTTTTGTTTTTCATCGTCCACGAAGATATTGATGTAATAATCAGCCATTGCGAGTCCTCCTATTCGTGCATGATCAGATATCTGAACAATGCGTCTCTGTGTCGTGGTTGCCAGAACGTTGAGGAACGCCGCGCATCGATGAGCATGCCTGCACGCCCCAATCCTCTGGCAGTATGGATTTGACGTGAGCCCGACAGGAATCGTCGTCGGCTCAATGTGACGAAGTTCTTTTTCTCTGTCAAGAAATTTGTCGGGGAGTGCGTTGGACAATCTGACTACAGTTTTTCGACATTTTCTCTCTCCAATTTTGTTCGAGCCTCACGCCTTCCAAAATGACACGTATTGGCCTTTATACCACTTCTCGACATTTCTGTCGGAATGAGGGACGCCGCGGCGTGAACATGATGACCTTCAAAGTCACCGTCACGGTTGAGAGAGGATCAATTAATAACTGAGCGGCGCGTGATTTGTCATGCCGGATTCGATCCGGCATCCAGGAAACGAAGAATGGATTCCCACTTGCGTGGGAATGACATGCACTGGGGCAACAGCGCTTTTCGCGATTATTTTCGAGACTGACTATAATGCCTGTCTCAGAGGAAAGAGATAGTCAATGAGTACCGTCACGGCGTCTGAGATGTCACGTCGGACTCGATCCGGCGTCCAGGAAAATGACCATGGATTCCCCCGTGCATAAGCATGAGATGCAGCGGCGCAACAGCGCAATTCGGCATTATTTTCGAGAATGGCTTTAGGCAGATCGCGTCACGCCCTCATCATCAGGAATTGGCGCATGACTTCCGAATTGACGCCGCTTGACCGTGTACGCGGCAAAGGGTACAACAACGACAGAGTACAGGAACGCCGAGGATCGCTCGGCGTATTGGCGCAGGAGCAAACAGAAGGGCGCCTCATTTTACCTCTTATTCGCTCACTAGGGCGCACGCTCTCAGAAACCATGGAAGCCGATACCCAGTATGACCACTATATCTAACGTTCCAAGGGTCGTGATTGCGGCTTTGAAGGGGGGGGCAGGGAAGACGCTTATCACTCTTGGCGTCATTGCGGCGCTGCGCAAGAAAGGGTTGCGGGTGGCGCCCTTCAAGAAGGGGCCCGATTACATAGATGCAGCGTGGCTTGCCATGGCCGGCGGCTCTCCTTGCTATAATCTCGACCGTTACCTGTTCGGGGCAGATGGTGTACGGAATTCTTTTGCGTCCGGCGTCGTCGGGAAAGACCTTGCGGTAGTGGAAGGCAATCGTGGATTGTTTGACGGCGTGGACGCCATGGGGACGTACAGCACTGCCGATCTGGCGCGAATCCTGGAGGCGCCTGTCATACTCATAGTCGATGCTACCAAAATGACCAGAACAGCGGCGGCGCTCGTGTTGGGCTGCAAAAAGCTTGAACCGGACATTCATTTGGCAGGGGTGATCTTAAACAAGGTTGCAGGCGCCCGGCACAGGACGGTTTTGACAGAAGCCATAGAAAACAGCGCAGACGCACCCGTGATCGGTTCCATACACAAACTCATGTGGTCGCAGCTTCCGCAAAGGCATCTTGGGCTGCTGCCCATTTTCGAGCACCCGGATTCCAATCGGTTTATCATGCAGACAGCGGAACTCATCGAAAATCAAGTGGATCTTGGCGCGCTCCTGGATATAGCCCGTTCCGCGCCGCCGCTTTCCACGACGCCAATGAACAAGACCATAAGCCCTAAGGTATCGCGTCATGGTCCCCGCGTGAGAATTGGCGTGGTGAGAGACTCGGCGTTTCAGTTTTACTACCCCGAAAATCTTGCGGCCCTGAAGGATCAAGGGTCAGACTTGCTTGAAGTCAGCGCGCTGAAGGACGCGGTCTTGCCTGACGTCCATGCCCTGTACATCGGCGGTGGATTTCCTGAAACGCATGCAGAAATTTTGGCTGCGAATACGTCCTTCAAAACGGCCTTGAAACGGGCCGTGGAGAAAGGCCTCCCTGTTTACGCCGAATGTGGAGGTCTGATGTACCTCTGTCAGTCCATCGTCATAGACGACAAGACATTCCCAATGGTGGATATTTTCCCGGCGAAGGCCGTCCTCCATAGAAGCCCCCAAGGTCTCGGGTACATCACCGTGAGGGTTGTCCGCCCCAATCCCTTTTATCCTCTCGGCAAGGAAATCACGGGCCACGAATTTCATTATTCCGCGCTGTTCCCGGGGACTTGCCCGGGCTGCGACTATGCTTTTGAGGTGCTGAGGGGGACCGGGATGGGCAACCAGCGGGACGGGCTTGTCTATCGCAATGCGCTGGGCACGTACACCCATGTGCACGCCGCCGTAGAACAGGATTGGGCTTCGGGAATCGTGTCCGCGGCTCGGCGGTTCGCCGCGACCCATTCCGAGGATGAGCCGAGACTGCGTTTGGGCGGACAAGGTTGAGGAACGCAAGGATGGCTTCCCGCGTCAAGATACCGAGAATTGTCGTGGCCGCGCTCAGGGGTGGAGCGGGGAAGACTTTGATCACCGTAGGGCTCATACGAGAAATGCATCGCAGCGGTATGTCGGTTGCCGCGTTCAAGAAAGGGCCTGACTATATTGACGCGGGCTGGCTCGGTCTGGCAGCGCGCACACAATGCCACAATCTCGATTCGTACCTCACGGGCCCTGATCAGGCAAGGCAAACGTTCATAGAACGATCCGTGGGCCGCGACATCGCGGTGGTAGAAGGAAACCGTGGGATTTTCGACGGCGTTGATGCGCAGGGCAGCTTCAGCACCGCGGAATTGGCCAAACTCATAGCCGCGCCGACCATCATCGTGGTGGACGCCACTAAGGTAACCCGAACAGCCGCCGCGTTTATCCTTGGTTGCAAGTTGCTCGACCCCGACCTCCGCGTCAGCGCGGTCATCCTCAATAGAATCGCAGGGACGCGCCACGAAAACGTGGTGAAGGACGCCATCGAACAGGCCTGCGCAGTCCCAGTCATCGGCGCTATTCCTAAACTGCCGCTCTCCGATTTTCCCCAACGGCATCTCGGGCTCATACCATTGTACGAGCATCCTCGGGCGGAAGAGTTTGCAGAGGCCGCCGCTGACATCCTTGCCAAGTATGTCGACGTAGAGTCTGTACGAGATTTGGCTCGAACCGCTCCTGATCTCACTGTGGAGCCCCCGTCTGAACACGTCCCCCACAACGAACTCAGACATTTCGGGCTACGAATTGGGGTGATCAAAGACTCTTCTTTTCAATTTTACTATCCGGAGAACCTTGAAGCGCTGCAAGCCGCCGGCGCCGCACTCATTGTGTTGAATGCGTTGGAACCAAACGAACTCCCACCCTTGGACGCCCTTTATATCGGTGGAGGCTTTCCGGAGACTCACGCGGAGAGACTCGCTCAGAACGCCATCTTCAAGAATTCTCTCTCGCAAGCCATACAGTCTGGGCTTCCCGTGTATGCAGAATGCGGGGGCCTTATGTACCTTGCGCGTCGCTTGCAGGTCGATGATAAGACATACCCCATGGTCGGGGTGTTCCCCTTGGATGTTACCCTGCATCGCAAACCCCAAGGGCATGGTTACGTCAAAGTCGAGATTGTTCGTCCCAATCCTTTTTACCCCGTCGGGACCGTTATCACTGGTCACGAGTTTCATTACTCGTCGGTCAGCGACGTGGAAGATGGCGACCGGGCTTATTGCTGTTTCGAGGTTAGGCGGGGGCACGGATTCGATGGTAGTAAAGACGGGGTATGCATGTATAATTGCCTCGGGACGTACGTGCATGTGCATGCGCTCGGGACGCCGTCCTGGGCTGAGGGAATACTCGAAAGCGCCGCGAGATTTGCGAAAAGCCGAGGTATGCCCCCGGGCGCGCACAGGTAACTCTGGAACGTTCGTCATGAGCTCGCATGCGGCCGCGCAACACGCCGCGAAAAGAAATCAATACATGGAGAGGACCGCTTGACAGACGCGCTCGATAAGATAAAGGCCATCTTCGCTCCCAAAGGTATTTTGGCCCAGGCGATCCCAAATTATGAGTTTCGCGAACAGCAATATCTGATGGCCCTCGATGTGTTTCGTACGCTGTCTGAAACTGGCTATCTCCTCATCGAAGCGCCAACCGGCACCGGCAAGACCCTGGCGTATCTTGTCGCAGCGGCCCTGACGAGGAAGAAGATTGCCGTCTCCACAGGCACGAAAAACTTGCAAGAACAGCTTTTTTTCAAAGATGCGCCCTTTGTACGAACCCACCTATTTCCGCAGTTGAAAGTGGCGCTGCTCAAGGGAAGGGGCAATTTCGTCTGCCACGCCCAGGTAAAGAAGTTTCTGAAGCAGATACACATTCGGTTCGTTCCAGACGCGGATCATCTGGACGAAATCATGGCGTGGTACAGGCAGACGCGCAAAAATGGGGAGGGAGATAGAGTTGAACTGGCGCATTTGCCAGAGGATGACGGCATATGGCCCGAAATATGTTCCAGCACCGAAACCTGTCTTGGGAAACATTGCCCTGACAAGGACGAGTGCTTCGTGCAGCGAATGAAATCAAAGGCCATGGATGCCGATCTTATGATCGTCAACCATCACCTCCTATGTTCTGACGCGGCGGTGCGAGAAAGCGGCTTCGGGGAGGTCATTCCGCGGTACGAGGCCCTTATCGTCGATGAGGCGCATGGGCTCGAGGACGCGGCTACCAAACACTTCGGCGTCCAGAGCAGCCTTTTCAAACTGCAGCGCCTGGTGAGAGACGCGACCGCCGAACTTCGAGCCCAAAAGATCGCAGACCGCAAATTCGACGAGGCGTTGACCAACATCGATGAAGACTCCAGAGAGCTGTTCCAATCCTTAGCGCGGTCTTCATCCGGCCAGGGCGCTGCGTTGGGATCGCTTGATCCTCGTGTGCGAGAAAAGAGACAGGCGCTGTGTACGCGTCTGGACAGCCTGGCTTCTATGCTGTCGAATCTCCCGAAGTGCTCGGAAGAGTGTCGCAACCTGGCGCGACGCTGCGAGCAGGCCAGCAGCGACTTGAACATCATCCTGCAGGATCAGCTCTCAGGGGACTACGCGTGTTGGTCCGAGAGGAGGGATCGTCACATCACCATATACGCCTCGCCGGTGGATGTCGGACCGCTTCTCAAGTCAACGCTCTATTCCCGCGTGGATTCCATCGTGTTTACCTCCGCGACGCTTTCGTCCAATGCAGACTTCTCCTACTTCAAATCTCGGCTGGGGCTTGACGGCGCGTTGAAAGTCCGGGAAAAAATGCTCGCGACGCCTTTTGATTACTCCTCGCAAACCATGCTGTTCATCCCGAGAAACATGCCGGATCCAAATTCCGAAGGATTCACGGAGGCCATCGCCGGGGTCTTGCCAAGCATCCTGGAAAAGACACGCGGGAGGGCGTTCGTACTGTTCACGTCATATCGCAACATGGAAGCCGTGTATCGCCGCCTCAAGGAGAAATTGCCTTTTCCGCTGTTGCTTCAGGGTACGAAAGCGAAACATAAGCTGCTGGAAGAATTTCGATCCATGAACGGTTCGGTTCTCCTCGCCACCGCATCATTCTGGGAAGGGGTGGATGTGCAGGGAGAGGCCCTTTCATGCGTCATCGTGGATAAGCTTCCCTTTGCCTCCCCGACTGATCCCCTTGTCGCAGCGAGGATCGAAAAACTAAAAAAAGAGCAAAAAACCCCCTTTTTTGATTTTCAGGTACCAATGGCCGTCATCGCCCTCAAACAAGGGTTGGGGAGGCTCATAAGGACTCGATCTGACCGGGGGGTTTTGTGCATCCTCGATCAAAGAATTCTGACGAAATCCTACGGACAGATATTCCTCAAGAGTCTCTATTCATGCCCTCTCAAGAGGGATATAACCGACATAGACAAGTTTTTTGCCTCCGCTGAATCGGCTCGCGACGGCCATAAGCAAACGTCTAAAACTCGAGACTGACCGAGGCATGAAGCCAAGATTCGTATTGAGTCAAAATGACTGCTGACGACTTTCAGATCCAAGCGCATAAGAAATCCTTCGACGTGCTGAGCATCAAGATTACGGGGTCCATTTCTATGGACAACGCGGAAAGGGTGCGCGCTGAACTCATCAGAATAGTGGAAGACGAATCCCTTCGAGATGTGGAACTTGACCTGTCGTCGGTCGTCTATTTTGATAGCTCGGGGGTCGCGGTGCTCTCAGACGTTCACGAGGCCTGTGAGAAGTTTCACAACGAGTTGAAGCTCGTTGATCTGCCTCCAAAGGTGCGCGCGCTGCTCGGAGACCAATGGCTTCGGGCCTCGGGGTACGAAGGCATCTTGCAGCCCAGAAAACAGCCGGGCATCCTGGTGCAGATAGGAGAAGGCCTTGAAAACTTCTACGCCACTTGTAGAGACATCCTCGTATTCATAGGAGCAGCCGTCGAGGGGTTGACGAGGGATATTGCGAACCCGTCAAAAGCCCGCTGGGACAGTTTGTCGCGGCTGTTGGAGAGGTGTGGGACGGATGCTATTCCTATTGTCATCTTGTTGAGTTTCCTTATGGGAGGCGTCATGGCCTTCCAGTCGGCGATTCAGTTGCGCAAGTTTGGAGCAAATATCTTTGTGGCGGACCTGGTGGGATTGTCCATCGTACTCGAAATGGGGCCGCTGCTCACGTCTCTTATCGTAGCCGGCAGATCCGGCGCCGCGTTTGCCGCCCAGTTGGGGACCATGCGCGTGACGGAAGAAATAGATGCCCTGGCCGTCATGGGCATCGATCCCATGCGCTATCTGGTTTCCCCTCGCATCGTTGCCGTTGCGGTGTGCCTTCCCTGTTTGACTTTGATCGCTGACCTGGCCGGCATACTCGGCGGTTGCCTTGTGGCACATTTTTCCCTTGACATAACTCCAACGGGGTACTTCAACCAACTCCACAAAGTACTGGAAGTGAGCGACGTGGCCAAGGGCCTGATAAAAAGTTTTGCCTTCGGTATCCAAGTCGCAATGATCGGGTGTTTGCGTGGATTTCAAGTGCGCGGCGGCGCAGAGATGGTAGGATTAGCCACCACTTCTGCGGTGGTTACCTGCATCTTTATGATAACTTTCTCGGATGCCATTTTTTCGGTGCTCTTTTACTACGCCCCGCAGATTTGGAAGTGAACGTGAGCGGCCAGATTGACAAGCCAGCGTCGGCGCGGAAGGTTTGCGAGACGCCTCGCATGGCAGGCGCTGCGAGGGGCTTGCCTATTATTCGCGTGGAAAATCTCACCGTTTCCTACGGCGAAGAGACGATCCTCCAGGATGTGAGTTTCGAGGTGTTTGCCGGCGAGGTCATGGCAGTGCTTGGCCGCTCTGGCTGCGGGAAGAGCACCTTGTTCAAGGCCATGATTGGCCTCATCGATGATGTCGCAGGCAAGGTGTATATAGACGGGGAGCTGGTCAAGCCCATGGCAGAAGGCGGGACGGAGCATATCCTTCGCAAGGTGGGCGTCCTGTTCCAATCCGGCGCGCTTTTCAGCTCCATGACGGTCGCGGAGAACGTGGCCTTTCCTCTGAGACAGTTTACCAAGCTTTCGGAGAGGAACATCGAGCACATCGTAAAAATGAAGCTTGCCCAGGTCGGCCTCAGTGGAAGGGAACACTATCTTCCCTCTGAGTTAAGCGGCGGGATGCAAAAACGCGCTGCGTTGGCCAGGGCCATGGCGTTGGATCCCAAAATACTGTTCTTCGATGAGCCCTCCGCGGGCCTGGACCCAGTCACCAGCGCGGAACTTGACCTCACCATCCTCACTGTCACGAAAACCCTCAATACCACCATCGTTATCGTGACGCATGAGCTGGCAAGCATCTTTAACGTGGCCTCTCGGGTGATCATGCTGGATGGAGACGAAAAAGGGATCATCGCAATAGGCGCACCGGAAGACCTGAAAAAGAGCTGTTCCGACAGTCGAGTGCAGCAATTTTTTGGGAGATCCGCAGCCAGTCAAGGTAAAAAAGAGGAATATTCAAAGACTTCATAACCCATTAGCCTGTGAATCTTTCATTTTCCTTGATATAATACACATCGAGGACTTTGCTATGGATGACCGATACCCCCTAAGTGAAACGACGCCTCGTCCGAAACGACCACTGAGCCCCAGAAGCAGGCCTTCGATCGTGTAAGGACTCGGTAGGCAGCGATGACTGGACAATCACGAAAACTCAAAATAGGTATTTTTTTTCTTGCAAGCCTCCTCATAGCGGCCACCGCGCTCATCTGGATCGGTTCGTCTCGTTTTTTTGAGGATTCTAAAACCGTGGTCGCTTATTTCACCGAGAGCGTCCAAGGACTGGAATCGGATAGTCCGGTGAAATTTCGCGGCGTCCCGGTAGGTCGGGTCAAGGCGATACGCATGGCGCCCGACGGGCGGCTCATTGAAGTGGTAATGGGGCTACAGAAAAACTTTAAGTTGACGGACGACTTAGGGGTCAAGATGAATCTCATGGGTCTTACCGGCCAAAAGTACATCGAAATGGATACCTTTCGGCCAGAACAAGCAAAGGAGATGATCGATCTCAATTTTAAGCCCCCGTATCACGTGATTGCGACGTACCCCTCGGACATCAGAGAAATCGGGAACGCCCTGGAAAAAATATTTCAAAAAATCAATGCGGTGGATGTGGATCGTCTGTCCTCGACCCTGCTGCGCATTTCCACAAGGCTGGACAAAATGCTTGGCGATCCAAAGCTGGAAAACCTCGGCCCTGATCTTGCCGACGCGGTCAAAGAAATCAAGGAAGCGTCTAAGAAGATCAACGACGAAATTTCCCGTATGCAGCCGGCTAAAAATGTTACCAAAACCCTGGAAAAGGTTTCCGACCTGATTCAAGAAAGCACGGATACCATTCGGAGCGCTGACAGGGCCATCCGACGAGCGGACAACAATTTCAACCGCTTGAGCCAAAAACTGGAACGCAGCGCCGATAATCTCATCGATTTTACGCGAATGATAAAAAACAAACCCTCGAGCATCATTTTTGGAGGCGAAGAGAAATCGCAACCCAAAAGATGATTATCGGCTTTTCTGGATAGAGGTTTGCCAGGCGCGTCTCGTTAAACAGTTCCAGTTCTCGGATCAGTTGGAAGCAATGACGGACCTGAGACGAACACGAAAGGTGAAGAATCGAGCAGTTTCTTTTGTCGCCGTTTGTCTCGCATTCCTCGTTGCCGGTTGCGCCATGTCACTGACCGACAAGGCGGTCTATTATTCGCTCAACTATCCGGGCCCCACAGGCGTGAAAGAGGAGCGCAGCCTCATTCCAGACACGCTCATGATATACAAATTTCTGGTGGCTCCTGATGTGGACGTGGATACCATTGTGGTGAAATCGCAAACAGGGAAGGAGATTGCGAGAGGCGAGCGCTGGCAGGAAAACCCGGCGGACACCATTACAGATTTGCTGATTAGGGATTTTCAAGATGCCAACATCTTCTCTCAGACCATAAGTCAACTAAGCGACGCAAAATACCGATACGCCCTGGAAGGGACCCTTTCCACTTTGGAAGGAAGGGAACGCGGGGGGAAGGTCAACGCGGTGCTCGAGATCGAGATAACGCTCATTGATTTTGAGCCGAGGCTCGGCGGCAAGAAAGTCATTCTGAATCGGCGATATAAGGTGGAAGTACCCGCAAAGGATTCGCGTTCAGAATCCCTGGTAATTGGCTTCAACCAGGGGTTGAGACAATTCTCCGAGCGGCTTCGATCCGACGTTCTCGATGCGGTAAAAAGCAGCCTCAACTCCTCTTGATCCAACAAGTTGCCGAGCCACTCGGAAAAACTGGACATCTCAGACAAGAGGTGCTGGCCTAGGCCCGAAAAATGTTGCCGTTTCCTTTTCCTGCTGCTAGTCTTACAGGGAAGGTGTTCTTGGTCGTTGCACGGTCAAAGACCGGAGTCTTTGTCAGTGGAAAGTGAGGCAAGCGATGAAACACATCTTAGTGGTGGATGACGAAGAACATATCTGCGAACTGTACAAGAGCGAACTCGAAGACGAAGGGTTCAGCGTTACCATAGCGAATTCCGGGAAGCAGGCGTTGGAAGAAGTGGAACAAAATCCCCCTGATCTCATCGTGCTTGACATTCAAATGCCTGGCATGGATGGTATAGAAACCCTGGAGACCCTTCTCGGACGAGACAAAGGAATACCAGTCATTCTCAATACGGCATACAGTCATTACAAGGAGGACTTTACCACCTGGGGAGCAGACGCCTATGTGGTGAAGTCATCCGACACCTCGAAACTTATTTCAGAAATTAAAAGGCTGCTGGCTCCATGAATCCAGAAAACCCCATGACGAATACCCTTTGCATCCTCATGGCAGGAGGGAAGGGGGAGCGGCTCTATCCCCTCACCAAGGCGCGTGCAAAACCATCGGTCAGGTTCGGCGGCATCTACCGCATTGTGGATTTCACCCTTTCAAATTGCCTCAACTCTCAAATCCGCAGGATTTACGTCCTTACGCAATATCGGTCTCTTTCACTGGACAGGCACATTCGTCTCGGCTGGAACATATTCAATCATGAACTCGGGGAATTCATCGAGTGTGTTCCGCCTCAGCAGCGACATGTGGACAGATGGTATCGCGGCACTGCAGACAGCATTTATCAAAACATTTACATCCTGCAGCGGGAACGCCCCGAGCGAGTCCTCATACTCAGCGGCGATCACGTGTACAAGATGAATTACAACGACATGCTTCAATTTCACATTGAAAATGACGCCGAACTCACCGTCGCGGGGGTCGAGGTCCCCATATCCCAAGCGTGCGCTTTCGGAGTGATAGGATCTGACGCGGGATACCGCATCACCACATGGGAAGAAAAGCCGTGCGCGCCAAAACCGGTACCCGGCAAAGACGACGTCTCTTTTGTGTCTATGGGGGTCTATATTTTCAACACCGATACGCTGGTCAGAAACGTCATTGCTGACGCAAAGAACAAAAACTCTCATCATGACTTCGGGAAAGATGTCGTGCCGGAGATGATCAGTAAAAATCGAGTATTTGTGTACAATTTTCGCGAGGCCAACAACGAAACGGGGAGATACTGGCGAGACATAGGGACCATTGACGCGTACTGGGAAGCAAACATGGACCTCTGTTCCCCAAATCCCCAATGCAACCTCTACGACGAGAAGTGGCCCATCCGCACCTATCAGGAACAGGTTCCGCCCGCGAAAATTGTGCTGAGACCTTCTTCGGGTTCAGACAGGGCAAAAGGTTCTCCAAACGTGCAGGATTCCATCATCAGCGGCGGCTGCGTGATTTACGACAGCAGGGTGCGGCAATGCGTCCTGTCGCCCAACGTCCGAGTGGGGCCGGGAAGCCTTGTGGAAAGCTCGGTGCTCCTGGACGGCGTTCACGTCGGAGCTGGCGCTAAGATACGCAAGGCTATCCTCGACCAAGGCGTGTCGGTCCCAGATGGCTATGCCATTGGATTTGATGCGGAAAGAGATGCGAGTCTGTTCACTGTGTCGCCGAGCGGCATCGTGGTCGTGCCTCGAGGCATGGCTCTGGCGTGACCATCTGAGGCGTTCGCCTTGAAATAGCGCCCACAGGAGGGACGATTCGCGAACCGATGGAAGACCAAGGAGAAATTTGTCATTGTCTGCTGCTTCTCCCGTACGCGGTGGAACGCCGTAGCGTGCGCGCCGGCGATGAACACGCGGCAGGGTAGGGCGCGGTCTCGTGCTTACACAACGCAGCGGATATTGGGGCGTAAAAATCACCGCTCTTGCATGAGCGCAAACGGCAGGTACTACGAGTACCAGCCTATACCACTTCTGGAAACTGCCGCCGGAATGAGGCGCGCCGTGGCGTGAATATGGTGGCTTTCAAAGTCTGCGTCACGGCGCCTGACATGTCATGCCGGCCTCGATCCGGCGCCCATGAAACACGTCATGGATTCACACTTCCGTGGGAATGACATGCAGCGAGTCAAAAGCGCAATCCGCGCTTGTTTTCGATAACCGCTCTATGCGGTTTGGCCCTGGATTGGAGCGGTTTTATACGAGGGAGTTACCATGCCATTTGTCCAAGTTCGAGGGAAGAAGATCGCGTACGCGGTAAACCCTGAAGCCTATGATCCTTCGTCGCTCGCCCTGGTGTTTGTACACGGCAGCGGAGGAGATCGAGAAGATTGGCGAGATCAATTGACCAGCCTATCGGCAGTTGCAACGGCCCTCGCCATCGAGTTGCCAGGTCATGGGAAATCCGATGGGCCGGGCGAAAGTTCTGTTTCGGCATACGCCGCGTGGGTCGCAGACTTTATCGAGGCGCTGGGGCTGTCCCGAGTGATGCTCGTAGGTTGCTCCCTGGGCAGCGCCATCACTCAATGGATTGCTCTTATGGGAAAGCCGTGGTTGAAGGCAATAGGTTTAGTCGGCGCTGGCGCTCGCTTGCGGGTGCATCCATCATTCCTCGATGGGCTTAAAAAAGATGACGGCGCAGGGGCGCTGTCACTGCTGGCGGATTTTTGTCTTTCTCCTCGTACAGGTGCGCCGCTGAGGCCCTTGGTGGATCAGAAGATGAGAGCTGTTTCGGCTGACCTGGTGTACGGCGACCTGAAGGCTTGCGATGAATTCGACGTCATGGAACGAGTCAGGGAGATAGCAGTCCCTACGTGGATAATTGTGGGCAAAGACGACAGGCTCACCCCGCCCAAGTACGCAGAGTTTCTCCATAGAGAGATAAAGGACTCAGCGCTTCACGTCGTGGAGCATGCTGGCCACTTGGTCTCGCTTGAAGCCCCTGCGAGATTCAACAGTCTGTTGACGGAATTTATTCAACAGCGCTTGCAGTGCGCAAAGGGAGGATAGAGCGGAGCATGTAATTCATCGGGAATTGGAAGACGCTGCCGTCGTTTCGAGCGCTTTACTCCCTGTCTCGGGTCACGTGTAGGTTATTTCCCGGAGCAGATCGATGTCATCGAGCATCATGCCTGCGCCAAGGGCCACGGTGGAGAGCGGATCGTCGGGAACTATGACCGGGACTCCTATCTCCCGTCGAACTCGCACGTCGAGATTCTTCAGGAGCGCCCCTCCGCCCGTCAGTACGATTCCTGTGTCGATGATATCCGCCGCCAATTCTGGAGGACATTGTTCGAGCGCGGACTTGATGCTTTCTACGATGGTATTCACTGACTCCATAATTGCCAGGGTAACTTCGTTGGAATTCAAAGTGATAGTTTTGGGGATGCCATCCATGAGGTCTCTACCCTTGACATCGACTTCGGCGATATCGTCATCGAGATAGGCCCTTCCTACCAGCATCTTGATTTGTTCAGCGGTGGAGAGCCCTATGAGCATGCTGTAATTTCTTCGGACGAAATTATGGATGTCAGCGTCCAGTTTGTCTCCTGCGACCTTGATGGAGTTGCTGTACACGACGCCGGTGAGGGAAATGATAGCCAGCTCAGTGGTGCCGCCGCCGATATCCACGATCATGTTGCTCATGGGCTCCGTGACCGGCAGCCCCGCTCCCATGGCGGCCGCCATTGCCTCTTCCACAATAAACACCTCATGAGCGCCCGCGTTGAGCGTGGCGTCCCGCACCGCACGACGTTCAACCGGCGTGACCCCTGACGGCACGGAGATGATGACACGCGGTCGAACAAAAGATTTTCTCTTGTGAACTTTGTGGATGAAATGCCTGATCATGAGGCTCGCCATTTCGAAATTGGCGATGACCCCTTCCCTGAGAGGCCTGAATACCTCAATGGATTCAGGAACTTTGCCGAGCATCTTCTTCGCATCTTCTCCTATCCAGACCTCTGAACTTCTCCTCCCTTTCTTGCGAATGGCCACTACCGAAGGTTCGTTCAGGACGATGCCTTTGCCCCTCACAAAAACCAGCGTGTTCGCAGTGCCCAAATCAATGGCAATGTCTTTGGATATTCTCGATGCCAAGAGATTGAAAATCATGAAGACTCTGTTTCTCCGAGCCCTGCGGGCCCATACCGTTCGCCGGCCGCGCAACCCGACGCTGCAACAGAACTAAAAGGAGACTGCACGCCTACATTTTTACGTCTATGATCGAACTCTTTTTCAGCTCGTCTATCCACTCCTTCATCCTGTTTACCATCTTATCATGCCTCACGATGAGCGCGACCTTATTCCGAACTTTTTCGTATTCTTTTTCCTCTTCAGGCGACAATATGCCAGGAGAGCGAGATTTTTCAGCCCCCTTATTCGCTGCTGCGCTTGGCGCTGGCGCTTTAGGCGTAGGTTCTGATTCTGAACGCTCAGCGTCTCTTTGAGCCCCTTGCGCCTTCTCCCGTTGTTCCATGGCTTGCTTCCATTTTTTCTCAAGCTCTTTGCGCGTTTTCTCAGGGATGGGTATTTGCTTTGTCTGCCGCCCCTTCGCTTCCTCTAGATAGAAAAGAACCACCGCGTCCTTGGTTCTCAGCGGAGGCGTGACATCGCCTTGCTTCATTCTTTGGACCATCTTCTGAAGCCCGGGAACCATTTCACGGTAGTCCATCAGGCCGAGGTCTCCGCCGTTTTTAGCCCATGGATCCTCGGAGTACTTCTTTGCCAGTTTCCCAAAATCCGCCCCAGCCGACGCCTCTTCATATATGCGCTTGGCCGTCCCCATAATTCTCTGAAGGTCTTTCGGCTTCGCGTCTGGCGGGATCTTGAGCGTGATCTGCCGAAGCCTCAGTTTCCCCCCCAAATAGATCTCTTCGTGCGTGGGAATATTTGGCTTGACCTGTTCTTCCGGCATCTTTGGAGGCCGGAGCGATTCCATCAATTTATTGTATTCGCTATTGATGTCATTTTTGTGAGCAAGAAAGTACTTCTGGGCGTCTTCTTCGCTGAGGGCTATCTTCCGGGTCACTTCACTCTCGATGAGCTTCGTGAGCTTGAATTGCAATGTCATCAGTTTCTTGTATTCCTGATAGGAGAGGTTGTGAGCGGCAAGAAACATCACGAATTGATCTTTGGTGAGGTTGTTTCGTTTCCGGAGGGAATCGATGGCCGCCTCTACCGCCTTGTCATCGAGATTCACTCCCTTTCGAGCAGCCTCTTGTTCCAACAATTTGATGACGATGAGTTCATCGAGGATCTCTCTCTCTGTCGGCCACTTGCCCGGGGGGACTATACCGAGGGGCAGATTAAGTATATTCCGCATAAAAGGCTGTTTATACTTTGCTATATCCGATTCCAGGATAACGTCTTTGTTTACCACAGCCACAACCTTGTCCGAGTAGACCGAGGCGCTTTGGCATACTGAAGTGTGAAGCGCAAAGATGGCGGTCAGAAAAAAAGAAGCCAGAAAAGTCTTATTCATCTCAATATCCTGATAACACCTTGTGCTGAAGCGGCGCGTTGGTGAAATTTACCATCTTCGACGCGGCGCGCAGTCCTTGGCGCGGCTAACGACGTTTGTGCACGGCAACTGGCGGCGCGGCCCAAAACTGCTCGCGATCATTTGCCACAGAAGGAAGCTGCAACGCTTCAGAATCATGCTTCATGCGTCCTTAACGAGGCGTGAGCAATCGCGTCGAGAGGAACCTCAACGCCTCGTCGCGACTGGTTAGTTCTTTCCGCCGGCAGCTTTTATCGAGCCGGCATCCGCGCCTGCGAAACCTGGGGTCAGCAGTGTGCTGCGGATCATCTGCAGCAAATCCCAACAACGCGCGATCCGGGCGTCGTCCGGAACAGGTCCGATCCTATAGGCAAGTTTGTCCTCGTTCAATAGTCTCACGTTCCGATCTCTTTGAACCCATTGAACGAGACACAGAGGATCGATGGGAGTTCCCTCCCCGAATGACAAGACGAGATCTCGACCGTTATAATCCACCCTGGAAATGCGCAACTCGCACATCAAAGTCCGGATGTGCATTATCTTGGTGAACTGACCGACCTCGACGGGCTCCTTTCCATAGAGATCGACCATTTCTTCCTCGATTTCGTCTATTTCCTGAGCGCCGCGGGCTTTGGAAAGCCTGCGATAAAAATTCATCCGTTGTCTGGGATCTGGTATGTAGGATTCTGGTATTTGTGCAGCCACCCTCAAGTGGATCTCTGCATCGATTCGAGGGGCCACAGGTTCCCCCTTCAATTCATGGACGGCCTCTTCCAGAAGCTCGAGATACATCTCGTATCCAACTTGAGACACGTGACCGGATTGGGATGTCCCCAAAATATTCCCCGCCCCTCGGATTTCCATGTCTCTCATGGCAATCCTGAAGCCCTGCCCGAGGCTTGAATGGTCTTGTATTACTGCAAGACGCTTTATCGCGTCTGGGGTCATGGCGGCTTCCGGTGGGGTGAGAAGATAGGCGTAGGCGCGCGCATTGGATCGGCCAACGCGGCCCCTAATCTGATAAAGATCCGCAAGCCCGAATGTATCGGCGCGTTCGATGATGATGGTGTTGGCTTTTGGGATATCGAGGCCGGACTCAATGATGCTGGTGCACACGAGTACGTTGTATTTGCCCTTCACAAAATCGACCATCACCCTTTCTAGCTCTTTATTGGGCATCTGTCCATGGGCCACCGCCACTGCAGCGTGTGGTACAAGGGCCTTTATGGCTGAGGCGCGTCGATAGATCGATTGGACCCGATTGTGCAAGAAGAACACCTGGCCCCCCCTCTGCAACTCTCTGTCGATGGCCTCTTTGATCACTTCGTCAGACTGGCGTACGACGTACGTGCGTATGGATTTTCTGTCCGCAGGGGGCGTCTCGATCACAGAGAGGTCTCTGATCCCTGAGAGTGAAAGGTTCAATGTTCTCGGGATCGGAGTCGCGGTCAAGGTGAGTACATCTATCTGAGATTTGTACTTCTTGATTTTTTCTTTATGCGCGACGCCAAACCGGTGTTCCTCGTCGATCACCAGCAGTCCAAGATTCTTGAAAGCGACATGTTCTTGCAAGAGTTTGTGCGTGGCCACCACGAGATCTACCTTGCCCGACTTCAGTCCTTCCAACACAATTTTCTGATCTTTGGGCGCTCGAAAGCGCGACAACATTTCCACTTGCACAGGATAATTGGAGAAACGGCGTTTGAATGTTTCGTAGTGCTGCTGAGCCAGTACCGTAGTCGGCACTAGGACAGCCACCTGCTTGCCATCCATGATTGCACGGAACGCCGCGCGCAAGGCGACCTCGGTCTTCCCATAGCCCACATCTCCGCACACAAGGCGATCCATGGGCACATCAGAGTCCATGGACTCCATCACTTCCTGTATCGCTTTGGCCTGATCCGGCGTTTCCTCGAACTCGAACGACGCTTCAAATGCCGCATAGTCGTCGAAGCAAGGGGAATAAGGTTCCCGATGCGCGATTTGTCTCTTCGCAAATATGTCGAGCAACTCAGCCGCCATCTCTTTAATGGACTTCTTGATCCTGGCCTTGGTCTTTTCCCATCCTTTGCCTCCAAGCCTATCGATCATCGGCGGCCCTTCGGACGCGGCCACGTACTTCTGTATCACATGAAGTCTATGCAATGGCTGATACAGGAGATCTCCACCGGCGTACTCGATTACCATGACCTCGCCCACTTGCCCGTCGAACTCTTTTTGAGCCAAGCCTCGGAAAATTCCTATGCCGTAGTCCTCGTGCACCACCGCATCGCCTTCGGACAGCTCCGTGAACGACGAGAGAAAAGCGCCGCTCAATTTCTTTGTCTTCGGCGCCCTCACCCGTTTCCCAAAGATTTCTTCTTCGGTGAGGATCACCAATCCGATGTCTTCCAAACGGAATCCGGACGAGAGCCCTCCTACTAGAAGCCTTATACCTGGGGCCAAGTCCCAGTCTAACAAACGTGAGTCAAACCCCTCTCCCACGAAATCCATGTTGAGTTTGTAGGGTTGCAAAAGGTGAAGCAACCGGTTGGCCTGTCCCCGCGTGTTACTGACGATAAGCGTCTCCAATCCATCGTCGCGCCAACGCTTCAGCTTGTGGACAAGATTTTTCATACCCGCGTCGTGGGACGTGGCATGTTCAATGTCTCGTCGGACATCAGCATTCGAAGAGCAGGACAGCCTCACAGATGGTCTGGACGGGTCGATTACTTCAAGTTCGCCGGCCGCCACCGTCCGAAACGAGGTGAGCCTCTGTTTGAACGCGGAAGCCGTAACATAAAGGTCTTCCGGCGGCGGGACGGGATAGCCCGATTCAGCGGCCGACTGTCGGCCGCGAAATACTTCTTCTCCAAGCTCTTCGAAGGCCCTGTCCAGCGTCGCGGCGTCTGGAAGCATCAGGACGGCGCTGGGCGGCAGATAGTCCAGGATGCTCTCCAAACGAGGGTAGAACAAAGACATAAAATTGTCAGAACCCGGAAATTTTATCCCGTGCTCGAATTCATCCACGAGGCGCTGCCGCAGTTTTCTCTCTACGCCTTTTTCGTCGCAAAGTTCGATCAGTCGCTTGATGCCGGCCTGACGCTCTCCGTCAGCGAGGACGATTGAATGAACAGGGCCGATGATGACTTCAGGTATGTGCGCCCCGGACCTCTGGTTGCTCGGGTCAAAAAAGCGAATGGATTCAATGCGGTCCCCGACTTGTTCGATCCTCAGCGGCAGTCGGTACTGAGGGGCGTAGATGTCCACAATGAACCCACGAACAGAGAAGTCGCCAATGTCCTCGACTAGCGGCGCGCGCGAGTAGCCGGCGCGCACAAGTCCTTGCACCATTGCTTCTCGCTCTATCTCTTGGCCTGCCGCAAGAAAAAGAGCGCTTCGGCGAACTACCTCGCGAGGCAGCACTTTCCGAGTCAAGCCCTCCAGCGCCACGGTCAAGACGTTCGGGATTCTCCTTTCGGCCAGCCGAAGCAAGATATTCAGCCTGGCAGCCCAGAGTTCACTCTCGTATCCGGTAAAGGTGTAAGGCGAACGCTCGGAATCAGGATACAACACGAAGCGATCATCGAATGGATCCGGCTCTTGACCTTCCGCGCCGGCAAAAAAGCGCAAATCTGCGTCGAAAGAGGCCGCAGACTCAGAATCCGCCTGGATGACGACAAACGGCCCGCCGCCATGTTTCAACGCGGACGCGGTCAAAAGGGCCAGAGCCGAACCTCGAATACCGAAGACCCCGGCGTCCTGTCCCGGGCTGACAAGCAGACCTATTGCCTCTCGGATGGGTCTCAACGAGTACACGTCAGTTACGATACTTTCATGTGATTGTTTTCATAACCCGCCGCTGTGCTCCGGATAAGCTATCACACGCTGGATGACAATAAAAGCCGTTCTGTCCATTGACTTGAGCATCGCTATGAGCTATCCATGACGGTGATGTAAATAGCCCCTACACAAAATAAGAGCAACGAGCAGCAGCGAAGAGGTACAGTTTGGCAGAGAAGAAGATCTCACGGAAGGAACTCTTAAAAGAACCCGACGAATTCCTCACCTACACGGGGATGACCCTAAAGTACATCCGAGAACATCCCCGCCAGGCGACCGCAGCAGGCATAGTTGTCGTGTTGGTGATCCTGTGCGGCCTGGGATTTTATTACTATCAACACGCTCGTGAGCGCAAGAGTCATGAGCTGTTGCAGCAAGCCATAAAAGCCTACGAAGCCGTCTCCCACGCCAAACAACCTTCGTCGGATCAGCTCGACCAGCTTCTCGCCAGTTTCGACTACATCGCTGCCACGTATCCGTCGTTGCTTGCAGGGGAAGAGGCTGTGCTGTACTCCGGCCACGTCCTTTTTCTCAAGAAAGATTATCCGCGCGCCCTTGAAAAATACCAACAACTCCAGTCTTCATCCATGGCTCGCAAGGGATTGGCGTCGCTGATCATGTACCACATAGGACGCACTTTCCTTGCCATGAAAGAATACGACAAAGCAGTCCTCGTGTTTGATCAACTGGCGAAAGACGCAGATTCCCCGTACCGGCGAGAAGCGTACGGGACCATTGCGCGAATCTACGAGATGATGAACAAGAAAAAAGAAGCAGTTCAGTCATATCGTCAATATCTCAAGATTTTCCCCGAGGCGCCAGACGCGGCTTTTGTAAAGTCCCGCATCGCTGAATTGTCCCCGCCCAACCCAGGCGAATCATCGTAACGCCTTTTGATCACGTCATGAATTCTCTCATCCGCTCTGAATAATAACCTCCATCTCGTACACCCATACGTTGAACGAGCCGTGGTCAAGTTCAATGACGTAATGCCCCCGTTCTGCCTGAACCTCAGGGCTGAACGCATCTGCCTCGAGCAGATGGTCGAGAATCCGCCTCACGTCCGCAAAGGCAAGGTCTTCAAGAAACGTGATCGTGAATATCCTGTTGGCATGCAGGAAAGGCATACTTTCCATCCGAGTTCCTCCCGCGACGCAGGGCAATCTTCCTGGAGCGCTTTGCTTCGAGGCGTCCCGTTGAGCGACAGCCCTATCTTAGGCACGATTCGTGATAAACACAACAGTCAGGAGGCATGACGGCGGCGGGCTGCGTTGCCCCAGTCTGGCAACGTTTCTCTATATTTTATATAAGTTATTATTGAAAAATGAATAGTTATCAAAATAATATTTTATTATTTCATGAAAAATGGTAGAATTATTTGAAAAAAGGAACTAATCAATAGAGCATGTCATTGAAACAGCTCGTGAGCCACAACCACATATGGATGACATGCCGCACACAGGAGCGTAGAGGTGAGCCTCACAGCAACCGCCCCGGAAACGATTGACCCCGGCTTCAAAGCAATGTTCTCTCTGCTGTGGTCCTCGCAACGTTTCCAGCATGAAATGGACGCATTGTGGGCGGCTATCCAGGCGAGGCTGGGCCGCAACGGAAAGGGCGCGTTTCTCGTGTCTGCCGCGTCGGTCGGCGAGGGGGCGACCACGGTAACCATGGGGCTGGGCAGGTTTGTGGCAGAAGCGACGGGAAAACACGTGCTGCTGGTCGATGCTGATTGGCATGGCAATGTCCTAAGAGATCTTGTGGGAGAGGGCAATCTCGTACCGATGATCGAGGAACCATCCGAGCGATATGCCATCACTTTCGACGAATACGCCACGAATATCGCCAACCTCAACTACCTTTGTTTTCGCAATCCCCAGGCCCTAGAAACGTTGGTGATGCACCGGGAGGATATGGGGATATTTGTGGATATCATAAGAAGACGTTACGACTACGTCTTCGTCGATGCGCCTGCGGCGCTCATGTCAAACGTAGCTCCATTCTTGGCGTATCACTTAGACGCGATTATTTTTGTCGTGGCCGCTGGGCGCCTGCGTTATCCAGTCTTGCTGGAAGCTTTATCAAGATATGAAGGATCGAGGCCCAAAATCCTCGGAGCGGTCTTGAACAAAAGGACGTATCCTCTGCCGCCGCGTGTGTATCGCTTTTTCCGTTGAGGCGCTCGACGCCTCAACGGATCAGCGCAGCAGAGCAGGGAGGGCTGTTGCCCCGTAAGGAAATCGATGCGGCTTGAGCGGCGGCGTCACCCTTCAGACACGCACCCTCAGCGCCCGTTGGCATGGGCGATTCGGAACGCCTCTCATCTTCGTCAGAGGCGTCGCCGCTCGGATTCTCAGTCCACGTCCATGCTCCTAATCCTCGCTCTTTTCTTTGTCCTTGAGCTTCAAAGTGTTCTTGACGAGCTCCTTCTCGTGGTCGTAATTCACGATGCGTTGCAGCATGATTTTTTGCGCCTGCACAGGCCCTGCCCCGTGCCACGTCCCCACGCCGTGCTGTCCGGCTGTCCAATGCTGCAGGAGCTTGTGCACCTTGAGGATATTCTCAGTGGGCTCGTCCGACCCAAACGAATAAAATTCCTCTACGTAGTCCTTAGTTTCGGGATTTTTCAGTTCTTTGAGCGAGGGCATGGTGACTATGAGGCCGCCGCCAATGTCTCCTGCCAAGGCCATGGTGCGCCAAAAGGCGTTGCATATGTTCAGTTTGGAGACATTCCCCATCAGTTCGTCCGGTAGAAAGACCCCTGAACCTTCCGGCTCCTCCGAACCGAGTCTCGCAGCGGCAAGTCCGCAGGCTCGTCCTGTCTCTCTCAGCACCACCATCTCGATCATTTGGTCGTTGATGTGGGGTACACGTTCCAGTCCCTTGTACTCCTGGACGAGCCGACACGCGCCGATAATTTGATTCATGAATCCTACTTTACATGTTCCCCCGCAGGTCATGCGATGCGTTCGGGCGAAACGGGCCACCAGTTTTCCGGAATATTGGTATTCGCCGCAGTGGAACACCCGTTCCCAGGGGACGAACACGTTGTCAAAGACCACCATGGATGTCTCACGCTGACCGAAGAGCGGATTCCCCAGTTCGTACATATCGTCGGCCAGTTCCCTTTCTGCAGAATACGGCGAGTATTGGCAAACATAGGTGATGCCAGGGGCATCCACGGGCACGGCAAAGGCCAAGGCATAGTCTTCCTCGCCGGCAAAATGCGATGACTGAGGCAATACCACCAGTTCATGACTCGCGTACGCGCCGCTGATATTGATCTTGGCGCCCCGCACTACGATACCGTCATCCCGTTTCTCCACCAGCTTCACGGACAAGAAGGGATCCGACCAGTCGAGGGTTCTCTTGCTGCGGTTGCCCCGAGGCTCGGTTAAGGCCCCCGCCACGGACAAATCCCGTTCCTGAACCATCCTGAGGTAGCTCAGAAACCTCTTGTGATATTCCGTACCAAGATCGCGATCCATTTCCCAGGTCGTCGCCGCCAAGGAATGGAACGCGTCGTATCCCACGCAACGATAGATGCACGTGCCAAGCATTTCTGCGGTAAAGGTTCCTGCCTTTGCCTTGGCCACGAGGTCATCTACACTCGCGCTCACATGGGTGTAGCGGTTTACCACGTCATTTATCAGCGGCGAGCGACAGGTCATGATATCCTTGTATCGCTCGTCGAGAGCCCATCGGTAGCTTGCCTTGTTGGACTCCACCACCGTACGGGTCACGGGGTTCTCGAGGACGTGCTCAACACGTTTGCCGTTCATAAAAATTCGAGGCCGCATCTTCTTGAGGCTTTCCTCAAAAGCCTCTGGCGTCATCAATGCCATTCGTCGCTCCTTTCCTGTATCATTCGTTGTCAATACCGGGTATGCGCAAGGCCAACACGAGTACAGAGACAGCCGACGCCCCTGCTTTTTTGAGGGCGCGGGACGCCTCAGCGATCGTGGACCCTGTGGTAGAGACATCATCCAACAACAACACCCGCCGGCCGCGGAGTTCCTCGGGGTTCGTTATCCCGAAAGAGCCCTTGACATTCGTAAGGCGCTGCGATCGGGAAAGACCTACCTGCGGTGGAGTGTCTCGAATCTTGACGAGCATATCACGTTTCATCGGTATGCCCGTATGGTTCGCCAGCTTTCCGCCCAAAAAGACGACCTGATTGAACCCCCTTGTGATCAATCGCCTCGGATGCATGGGCATCGGCGCAATAAAATCGATGTGACAGCCGCCAAAAAAATGTTGAAACGCCTCGGTCAGCAGGAGAGAAAGCCCTCTTCCGTGATGCAAGAGGCCCCCATACTTGAAATTGATCAGCGCCCTCCTCACCTTGCCTTGATGGAAAACAGCGTAGCGCGCCTTCTCGAACGGCGGCGGGATAGTCATGCATTTCCCACACAACTGACCAGCTTGGTGTCCGTCGGGCAGAGGTCGTCCGCATGTCTCGCAGAGAGAATTCGTGACATATAAGAGCGAGTCGCGGCACGACGCGCAGATGACCTCCTGTGGCCTGCCTACTGGGTCCTCGCAGATGGTGCAACAAGGGGGAAACAAAAGGGATGAAATTCCGTCAAGAACCCATTTCGCGGCTCGGTGCATGAGCGGCAGACTCCTTTTCCCTTGAGTAAAACAACGCGCCGCCGGCCTGTCAACATTATTCTCTCTGGATGGATGCAACAAAAGCTGAGAAAAGGTGGAGAGATTGTCCAACCCAAGAGACGCGCTAAAAATAAGCGAACGTGACGAAATCGTGCGCCATGCACAAGCTCTTCTGCTATCATTATGGCCATGAGTCCACCAAAGGAAAGGGCGAAGCATACGGAGCAGACAATGCACACATCAATTATTACGCTGACCACAGATTTTGGGACCCGAGATGGTTACGTCGGGCAAATGAAGGGCGTTATCCTTTCGATCAATCCTTCGTGCATGGTGGTGGATATCACGCACGACATCACGCCATTTGCCGTCCGTGAAGCGGCCTTGGTCGTAAAGGGTATTTCGTCTTATTTCCCCCCCGGCGCGATACACCTCGCAGTGATTGACCCGGGCGTGGGCAGCGCCAGGAGGCCGATTGCCGTGAAAACTACGACAAGTTTTTTCGTCGGCCCTGATAATGGGCTCTTTTCATACATTCTGACTTCCGCGATTCCATGGGAGGCCAGAGAAATAACGAACGACGCCTTGCTCATGCCAAATCCCCACCCTACCTTTCATGGAAGAGACATCTTCGCGCCAGTATCCGCGTTTCTCTCGGGAGGCAAGGAGTTCGAATCCGTAGGACCGGTCCTCGAGGATCCAATAGTGCTGCCATGCCCAGCGCCCCAGGAGACATCCAGCGGCATTGTTGGGGAGGTGATCTACATCGATAGGTTTGGGAATGCGACCACGAATATTGAGAGCGGGATGCTCGCCCATGCCGTAGGAGAGGTACAAGTGGGCCAGACGCGCGTTTCAGGGCTCAGTAGATGTTTTGCCGAAGCGCCGGTTGGTATGCCGTTGGCGCTGGTCAACAGCTTTGGATTTCTTGAAATAGCGATAAACGGCGGCCACGCCGCTAAGGAACTCGACATCAAAGTAGGGGATTATGTAAACGTGAGTTGGGCTTGAAACGCCTCATTCGGAACATGCCGCCGGTTTGGGCCCAAGGATCACAGCGGTCTCTTCGGGGAAAATGCGTCTCCCCTGGAAGGCCAGCTTCCGGTCAACGAAAGGAATGGAACAATGAAAGTATTTATTGTCGGCGGTACGGGCTTTGTCGGTACAGCGCTCACCGCAGCGCTCGTACGTGAAGGCCACACTGTGACTCTTATGGCTCGACATCCGAAACCCGGTGCCATTTCTGACAAAGAGGTGCAATTTGTCGCAGGAGACGGAACGCGCCCGGGGAAATGGCAGGACGTTGTTGGCCAGCATGATTGGTTGATCAATTTGGCTGGCGTGACGGTCTTTCGGCGATGGAACGACGCGTACAAGAAACTTCTCTACGACAGCCGGATCCTCACTACCAGACATCTCGTGGAGGCCATACCCGACGACCGCGGGTCAGTTCGCTGTCTCATTAATACCTCAGGGGCCGGATACTACGGGTTCAGAGGCGACGAAGAACTGACTGAAGAGGCCTCTCCAGGGAACGATTTCTTGTCCAGGCTGGCTCAGGAATGGGAGGCCGAGGCGTTCAAAGCAAAATCCAAGGGAGTACGGGTGACGGTGACGCGCTTTGGCATCGTCCTGGGGAAGCATGGCGGCGCACTCCAGCAGATGGCCATGCCATTCAAATTCTTTCTGGGTGGTCCTGTGGGCAATGGAAAGCAGTGGATTCCATGGATTCACATAGAGGACCTTTGTCGGGCGATGCTTTTTGTCGCCGAACATGAAGACATAAGTGGACCAGTCAATTTTTGCGCGCCGGAACCTGTCAGAAATCGTGACCTGGCCAAAGCCATCGGCAAGGCGCTGCACAGGCCCTCATTCTTCCCTGCGCCTGGGTTCATGATTAAACTTGTGCTCGGCGAGTTCGGATCGGTGATACTCGAGGGACAGCGCGCGGTTCCCTCTGCTTTGTTGAAACATGGGTTTGTGTTCAAATATCCGCGTATCGAGGAGGCTGTGCGCGATCTCCTCGTAGGATAAGCCTCGATCATGTTTCAGAGACTGTGCTGGTTGCCGTTGCGGACGGAGGAGACCGTATTGCCTATCTTGCAGCAATTGAACCAAGGACTTCCTCTCATCCCCCAGGAGCCAAACGCGGCGAAACAGCCCCAACGCTCTCGGCGCGTTGATAGAAAAATCTGCTAGCTCACGCGCATTATCTGATTATTGTTGTCCACAAAGATGTTCTTTGCCTTGTGAGTCTTGCATTCAGCGTCTTCGACTGCCACGTAAGTGCAAATGATGATCAGATCCTTTACAGAGACCTTTCGCGCCGCGGCGCCATTGAGGCAAATCGTGCCGCTCCCAGATTCAGCCGGAATGGCATAGGTGGTAAAACGTTCTCCATTGGAAACATTGTAAATGTGTACCTGCTCATAGTGCATGATGTCGGCTGCTTCGAGAAGCTTTTCGTCGATGCTGATACTGCCTTCGTAGTCTATGCACGCCTGGGTTACCGTTGCGCGGTGAATCTTTGACTTTAGCATGGTACGGAGCATTGTCGCTCTCCTTGGACCTGGCGCCAGCGTTGGGGAGGAACCGGTCTTTGGCGTTACGTTTGAGAATCACCTCTCAAACAGCATATTGTCGATAAGCCTCGTCTTTCCGATGCGTACTGCCATGACTGCCAGACAACGGTCTGAAACTTCTTGGAGATCCTCCAGGGTCTCGGGATCGACAAGGCTAATGTAATCAGGCGTCGCGTCAGGTTCACGCCTGACGCGATCATTCATTGCCTTCAAGTAGGTCTGCGCATCTTTCACACGCTGATCGAACAGCTCTCTGGCGTTGCACAACGCCTGGTACAAACACACTGCCTGCCTGCGTTCAGCGGGCGTCAAGTAAGAATTACGCGAACTCATCGCCAAGCCGTCCGGCTCGCGAACCGTGGGGCAGGACACAATGCGCACATCCACGTTCAAATCTTGGACCATAGAGCGTATGACCTGAAGCTGCTGATAGTCCTTTGCTCCAAAGTACGCCGCGGTGGGATTGACAATGTTGAAAAGCTTCAAGACCACGGTGGCGACGCCTCGGAAATGACCCGGTCTGGAACGACCGCACAACGGTTCGGCTATCCTCCCGGGTTCCACATACGTCTGATGGCGCGGGCCATAAATCTCCGCCGCATCCGGCATAAACAAGGCGTCCACGCCAGCCTCCGCGCATTTGGCCGCGTCGTTGACGGGATCCCTCGGGTACGTACTCAAATCCTCGTTCCTGCCAAACTGCGTAGGATTCACAAAGATGCTTGCCGCAACGCGATCGTTCTCCCTCCGCGCAGCATGTATCAGACTCAGATGCCCCTCGTGGAGATAGCCCATGGTGGGCACGAAACCGATCGTGTTCCCCGACCGCCGTTCTGCAGTGGCCCACGATTTCATGGCGGTCACGGTGGTGAATGTATCCATGCTGGGGACTCAAAACAAAAAAGCCCTCCGGAGGGAAGGCGTTTCAGATCGCTTTTCAAACCTTCCGTCCCGGTCTATCCGATCCAGGCGGCGTACAAGTTACCGACAAAGCTTCTTTTTGTTCCGGGCTGCGCCAGCAGCTCCAGACACTTCTAATATAGACCAAATTTGACCACGGTCAAGAAAAAATCGCGGCGGTTATCGATCCGGGGAAATTTTTTCATGTCCCCAGCTCGCCTCTCGCGAGAGGGCTGGGCTTCTTTCGAGGGGCTCCTGGATACGGCGTCCCGGCTCATGCCGAGTTCTCAGACCCCCGGTATATCGCCACGCCGGACATAAGCAGCGATCGAGCATCCCCGAATCCTCACCCCTGCTTCCGCTTAGCCGACTTCTGATGGAACGTCAAGAGAGACTTCTTGATCTTGTAAAGCCTGTCGCTGAGAGACACCTTGTAGATATGAGGATTAGTCAGTCGCTTGTATTCTGGCTCCAAAGAATCGATTTCCTGACGAGCCCGTCGCCGTATCTCCTCGATGGAGGGCGGCTCATACACCAATTTGCCCTGCAGAAAAATGGGAATCATGAGTTCAGACGCCCGATACGGCGGCTTATATGTCTTCTTCATGTAATCGTACATGGGGTGATGAGCGGTCACCGCTTTGCCAACCGGCAGCGGTTCATCCACCTCAGCCAGGAGGTCCCCCATCATCCTGTCTTTCCCATTGTAAAAGCGAACGATTTTCTTGACCCCAGGATTGGTCACCTTGTTGGGATTCTGCGATATCTTAATCTTGGGTACCAGGACGCCGTCTCCGCGATCCGCCGCCATGAGCTTATACACCACGCTCAATGCAGGGGTCTGGTACGAGGTCATGAGCCGCGTCCCAACGCACCAAATGTCGATTTCCGCCCCCTGATCTCTCAAGCTCTCGATAATCCATTCGTCAAGGTCGCTGCTTGCGAGGATCTTCACGTAGTCGAGTCCCGCCTCGTTCAAGAGGCGCCGCGCGGCCTTGCTGTAATATGCGAGATCCCCGCTGTCGATCCGAATTCCCATGAGACGCTGGCCGGATTCCTCCATGCGCTTGGCCACGGTGATGGCGTTTCTCACGCCGGTGAGAGTATCATACGTGTCAACCAATAAGACGCAATTCTTTGGAAATATCTTCGAAAAACTGTCAAACGCCTCAAGTTCACTGTCGAAACTTTCAACCCAACTATGGGCATGAGTTCCTCTCACGGGGATCCCGAATAGCTTCCCTGCCCGCACGTTGGACGTGCCAGAACATCCGCCTATATAGGCAGCCCTGGCGCCGTACAGGGCGGCTTGGACGCCATGGGCGCGGCGTGTGCCGAAATCGACGACTGGCGCTCCCTTGGTGGCTAGGCACATCCGGGCGGCCTTTGTGGCAATGAGCGTCTGGTGTCCTACCAAGGCCAGCATTGTGGTCTCGATGAGTTGCGCCTCCGGTATAGGGCCGATGACCCGAATCAGCGGTTCGTGTGGAAACACCACCGATCCTTCCGGCACAGCCCACAGATCCCCTGAAAATCGCACGCCCTGGGACAGGGCAGAAAGCGTCTCCTTGCTGAATGTGCCGAGGCTCGCTAAGTAATCGATATCGTCAGGGAAGAAACCGATGCGAGTAATATAATCGACTACGCTCTCCAAACCGGCAAATACGCAAAAGGCTCCATTGTCCGGAGGCTGTCGAAAATACAGGTCGAAACAGGCGCGCTGGCGCGCTTTCCCCAGCAAGCTGTATCCGGCCGACATGGTGAGTTCGTAAAGATCAGTATCCAGCGTGAGATTTCGACACTTGAGCCCCTGAAACACGTCCGCTGCATCGGCCTTGCCGAGGTCTTTCCCTGAGTCTTCATCATAGAGTTCCACTCGATCAATAATCTTACCGGTTTCTTCTTCGCGCAATTTCAGATTCATGAGACAACGTCCTTCCCCGACTGACGAAGGAAAAAATCCTCAAATGCATCCTCATATGGCGCTGCGGCTATTCCACATTCGGTGATGATTCCCGTTATTAGCTGGTGGGGAGTCACGTCGAATGCCATATTCCTCACCTGTATGCCCTCAGGAGCGATCCGCACTCCTCCGATATGAGTGACCTCATCCGAATTCCGCTCTTCGATGGGAATCTCTGCGCCGCTTTCCAGCGAGCGGTCGATGGTGGAAAGCGGAGCCGCCACATAGAAGGGTATCTTGTGGTAGTAAGCCAACACCGCCACTGAGTAGGTCCCGATCTTGTTCGCGGTGTCGCCATTTGCCGCGATCCGGTCAGCGCCCACTACCACTTTGTGGATTTCCCCACGGCGCATCAACACCCCCGCGGTATTATCAGGGATCAGGGTGACGGGGATGCCCAGTTTCTGGAGCTCCCAGCAGGTGATTCGAGCCCCTTGATTCAAGGGCCTCGTCTCGTCAGCCACCACCCGTATGTCTTTTCCTCGTTCCACCGCGGCCCTAATCACCCCCAAGGCCGTGCCATAACCTGCCGTGGCCAACCCTCCTGCATTACAATGCGTCAACACGGTCTCGCCGTCTTCGAGTAGGCCCTCGCCTTGCGCGCCAATCCGTTCGCACAGCTCCCTGTCTTCCTGCTCCATCCGGCGCGCCTCTTCCACCAACATGTGCTTGAGTTCTGAGAGGCTGCCTGACAACCCGCGCTGGAAGACAGACCTCATCCGAGCCGCTGCCCAAAAGAGATTTACCGCCGTGGGCCTTGTGCTGCAGATGCGTTGACACGCCTCTTCAAAACGATCCGCAAAACGCGCCGCGTCATCCTCGGGAGCGTCCTGCACCCCTAGCGCTATCCCCATGGCCGCAGCCACGCCAATAGCAGGCGCTCCTCGAACCACCAGCCTTCGTATGGCATCGCACATCTCTTCCACTGACGAGATCTCGCGGTATTCCTCTCTCAAGGGAAGAAGGGTTTGATCCAACAACCTCACCCGACCACTGGTCCACTCGATCGTCCGAAAAGGTTCCTTCAAAGGGGCCTCCATCTGAACACTGCCTGGCGTTTGAAAACATGTGTACTTGCTTATACAATTTTTGCACACGCCGGAGCAATTGCCAACAGGGCCAGTTATATAAAGTCATCTATAATATTTTAACGATAACTTATTATTACTACGCTAAAAAAAGTTGATATTTTTTGGAACTTCTGCTATACCCTAACAAAAAAATCGAGGGGAACTCCTATGGATCGAAAGCCCGTTCTCTTTTCCCTTTGCACCTTGATCGCGCTCTTTTTGGCCGCCAACTCGCCAGCCGAGTGTGATAGATCGATGTACCTAGGAGTATGCCAAGAACTCGTCAGCGCCGCCCGCTCCTACGAGGCGCGCTCCACATATCACCAGAACATAGCTCGATCCATCCAGATGCAGATAGAGGCCATGGCGAAACTTCCTAAAAATCAGGGCACCATAATGGCCCTGGAAAACCTGTTTGCTCAGTATGATCAAAACCGAGCCCTAGAGAACAAATTTCGCGCGCTTTTTAGGCAAGCTAATGATGAGGCTGAACGCTGCATGAAGTCCGCGGAATAGTGGGGCAACCAGGGGGGATCGCTCCATCCGCCGAGCTTGATGGAAGATGGTATCGCCTCTTCCAATCACTTCATTCACATCCACGCGAAAAGATGCGATGATAGTCGCGACCGATAGTTGAGACGAGGCTGCGTCTCGTCGCCCAGGCCATCGCCGACGCGTCATCGGTCGTACCACCGGCGCTTAGCCACCTTGATTCTTATCAGCGAGGAACGCCTTTTCTTCAATGACGATTATCTATCGCTCCGCGCCGTCTAGGTTGTGTGAAGGCCTATGTGAAGAAAAACATGTGGACTCGTGTTGAAGTTATCGTTGGCCCAGAGTTGCAAGACGCTGTGGCGGATTTCTTTGTCGAGCAAGGGGTCAATGGCGTGGTACTCGAGGACAAGGAGAGCGGCGCCGTCGGGGTCGTTGCGTACATTTCCGAGGAACAAGAGAAGCATCTTTCAGGGGCCTTGTCCGAATATCTCTCCAGCCTCCGACGCTTCCTGCCGGAGGCTGGGAATGCCGTGGTATCTCTGAGTCAGGCGCCTGATGAAAACTGGGCAGTAGCCTGGAAAGAACATTTTACCCCTGTGGCCGTCGGTGAAAAGTTCATCGTTACGCCGCCGTGGCTCTCCCCAAAGCCCGGCGGTCGATGCGTCATCGTCATCGAGCCTGCTGAGGCCTTTGGCACAGGAACGCACGAGACCACGCAGTCGTGCATGGTGCTGCTGGAGAGGGCGGTGGACCGGCTTGGGCTGACGCCGGAGCAATGGACCATGCTTGACGTCGGATGCGGTTCCGGTATTCTCGGTTTCGCTGCCCAGGGATTGGGCGCCCGTCTGGTCATGGCCGTGGACAACGACCTTAAGGCGGTCGCCTCGGCAGTGAAAAATGCCAAATTGAACGCGATGACTGATCGCACGGTGTTCGTATGCGCGTCCGTCGATTCCATCAAGGCGCGGGCGGACGTGGTCGCGGCCAATCTTGATGCGGCCACACTCAAGACACACTGCGCCCATATTTCGAGCCTTGCCATGCAGCGCCTCGTCATATCAGGGGTCTCCGCGGAAATGTGGAATGCAGTATCCGAGCGCTTTCTTGAACGTGGGCTTGTCCTCGAAGAAGAGATCGTTTCGCGTGAGTGGGGAAGCGGCCTCTTTGCCGCACGATGAGCGCGCTCTGACAGAGTGGCGCACGGACGTGCTCCGGCGCCCAGCAAACCGACCATGGATTCCCACTTCCGTGGGGAATGACACGCAGCATCACAACAGCGCAATTCGCGATTATTTTCGAGAATGGCAACAGAACTGGTTTACGCTTCATTGCAAGCGATGCAAAGCGATCTCATGGTATATTTTGAGAGAACCTGTCGGATATTTTAGGGAGGGTTGCGGCTGCTCTAAGGAGGGACGATGTCGATAAGGGCTTTCATTCTCGCTGGCGGACTAGGGACGCGTCTGCGATCCGTGGTTTCGGACAGGCCAAAACCTATGGCGCCGGTGCATGGAAAGCCGTTTCTCGAGATACTCGTGCAAAACCTGTATGGTAAAGGGACGGACGAGGTCGTGCTGCTCACCGGCTATCAGTCGGAATGGATCGAGGCGCACTTTCGCTCTTGGACAAAGCCGAGGGTGTGGGTCTCGCGCGAGGATATCCCCCTAGGGACAGGCGGCGCAGTCAAATACGCCGAGCATTTTGCAACTGACCCGACGTTGTTGGTTAACGGCGACACCTTCTTTGACGTGGATATGGCGGCCCTTATTTCGCAACACCGAGAGAAAGGCCTGGCCGCTACTCTGTCATTGACAGAAGTACCCGACGCGTCCAGGTATGGCTCTGTCCTGGTGGATGGCAATGGGCTCGTTGTGCGGTTCGAAGAAAAGGCTCGCGTTGAAGGACCAGGTTTGATCAACGCCGGCGTGACTCTGCTTTCGCTGGAGGCGATTAGAAATTTGCCGAGCGACCGCGCTTTTTCCATGGAAAATGAAGTTTTCCCGTCGTTAGCCGCGCAGGGGCAAATGGCTGGTTGCGTCCAAAAGGGGGCTTTTTTTGACATCGGCACGCCGGAGAGCTACCGACAATTCCTGGATTACGCAAGAGACCATCTCCTTGCGACCCCGGCAAGGGACTAAGTGTGCTCTCTAGAATCATAAGAGTAGCCTCAACCATACCAACCTGGCCAAGCCCAGTTGGCTCTCCGATCTATGGAGCCGGGCGGAGATCGCTCTCTCGCCTATACTCGTTCTCGAAACTTCTGTCAGAATGAGGCGCGCTGCGGGGTGACTATGACGACTTTCCAAGTCTGCGTCACGGCGCCAGATTTGTCATGCCGAACTCGATCCGGCGCCCAGGAAACTGACCATGGATTCCCACTTGCGTGGGAATGACACGCAGCGGGTCCACGGCGGAATCCGCGATTATTTTAGAGAATGGCTGTACGGCCCTTCCCAATGACAAGAGAAGGGCATGGCCGCGTCATTGCGAGCGAGGTGAACCGATTGCGTTTGCTCGTTGGTACGGAACCCCCACCCATTTTTTGCCATCAGGTCCCACACGACGCCCCCGTCCAACCAGGAGGGCCGACGCGTCTGTTGAGTGACGCTTCCCAGCGCCAGGCAACTATCCCAGCGCTGGGCCGCCAATCACAGGTTTTCCGCTACCAACTCTATGAGGTCCACTACTCTGAGCTCGCCCTGTTTCCCCATCACATTGCAGGAATCTTCGAGCATGGTGACACAGTAGGGACAGCATGTCGCCAGCGTGTTTGCTCCGGCCTCCAAGGCTTCGGAAATGCGCAGTTCGGCAAAACGTTCGCCAGCTTTGGTTTCCATCCAGACACGACCGCCGCCTCCGCCGCAACAAAGGCTGTTTTTACCGGATCGAGACATCTCCTTGAGTTCGCCAAGGGAATTGATGAGGGACCTTGGTTGGTCGTAGATGTTGTTGTGACGTCCGAGGTAGCAGGGATCGTGCAACGCAATGGCGCCTCCATTGGCGTTGATCTTTAGTTTTCCGCTTTGCACTGCCTCCGCCACCACTTCGCTGTAATGGTAAACTTCCCATTCCCCTCCCAACTCAGGATATTCGTTTTTTAGGGTGTAGAGACAGTGAGGCGAGGTGACAATGATCTTCTTGACGCCTTTGCCATTGAAAAGTTCGATATTGGATTGGGCGAGTTTCATGAAAAGCTGCTCATCCCCTATCTTGCGAATCGATTCGCCGCAGCAGCTTTCTTCCTCGCCGATGATCCCGAAGCTGACGCCCGCCGCTTTGAGTACGGTCGCCGCAGCCCTTGCTATCTTCTGACTCCGAATATCGAAGCAACTGGTGCAACACACAAAGAGAAAATACTCCGTGTTCTCCGAAAATATCGGAATATCCATGTCTTTTGCCCAATCCGTGCGCTTCGAGCGGTCTCCAGACCATGGGTTCCCTTGGGAATGGAGGCTCCCCGCAATGGGCTTGAGGCTTGGGGGAATGGTGCCGACTTCTGCGAGCATACTTCTCATACCTCGCACGTTGCCGATGATATCCACGCCACGTGGACACCTGTCCACGCATGCGCGGCAGGTCGTGCAGGCGAACAGGCAATTCTCAGATTCGAATCCTTCGAGTCCGAGCTGGCCCATGCGTTGCACCAGGCGTATATTGAACTGTTCAGACGCCTCCCCAGGTACGAGCCGCCACGGACAGGTGCCTGTACACAAACCGCATTGCATGCACCAATACAGCGTCTCCGCGCCGGAGGCGACGATTGCGTCGCTGACTTCTAAAAAAGGTATTCTCGCTTCCATGATTCGTCCTTTATTCAGTGGAATTCTCTGCCACAACTTCCTGCATCGGCCCGACGCTGGGCGCTTGCTGTTTTCGTTTCACAGAGAGGGCGAGCGCGTCCAGGGCCTCTGCCGACCGAAGCGCGTTACAATTGCATCGGTAAAATGCTAGAATCCCTTGTACGGATTCGGCCCTAGTTCCTCGAGCTTCGCCGTGAATTCTTCCAGAATCTGTGGGATCCTATAATAATCGTCAATGGAAATCTGCTCCAGGCGTATCCGGTCGGACTCCAATACCAGTCTGTCAAGGGTCTCCTTGATCTTTTCCATCCTCGTGTTGGCCAATTCGCTGCCCTTTATGAAATGGCATTGGTAGTCGTCGCCGTGCTTGCAGCCGAACAGAATGATTCCGTCGATCCCTTTGGAGAGCGCGTCGGCAATCCAGACCAAATTCAACGACCCTAGGCATCGAAGTGGAATAAAGCGCACCCAAGGCGGATACTGCAGTCGATGGATACCCACCATATCCAAGGCAGGGAATGCATCATTTTCGCAAATGAGTCCGACAATCCGAGGCTTCTCCTCATACTCTTCTGGTACGCCGATGGATTTGATCATAGACCCGATCATGTCAACCGAATAATTGTTGAATGAAATGATGCGCTCTGGACAGGAGCCCATACAAATAGCGCAGCGCCTGCACCTGGTGGGGTGCGGCAATGGGGTTCCCTTGACGTCTTCGTTATACATGCCAAAGGGGCATTCTTCGGTGCATCGTTTGCACTGGGTGCACCGTTGGATGAACAAATCCGGGTAAGATAAGTCACCCGCCCGGGGGTGAACAGCCTTCCCTTGGGAGGTCAGTTCGACGCACTGAATGGCCTTGAGGGCAGCACCCGCGCCGTCGCCCCCAGCTCTCGTCGCGGTCATTGGTTGCCGCACACAGCCTGCCGCGTAAATCCCCGTACGCCGTGTTTCGTAGGGAAAACAGACGAAATGTGAATCCGGGAAACCATACTTCAATTCCGGCAGGGCCGGGCCTTGGCGATATTCGAGGTTCAGTATGGGATCCTCCAGAACCGCTGGCTGCATTCCCGTGGCCAGAACCACGAGGTCTGCTTCGACCATGACAGGTTCCCCAAGGAGTTCATCTGTTGCCTCGATACAAAGTTTGCGTTCAGAGCCTTCGGTGATGGTTATCTGCGCGGTGTCGGTCTTCACGAACACGACGCCGTCCTTCTGCACTTTCTTGTAAAATTCCTCGTGTTGTTCAGGCGTCCGCATGTCCTTGTAAAAGACGAACACCTTCGCTTCCGGGTCTTGTTCCTTAACGTACAGGGCCTGTTTCAGGGAGACTCGGCAACACACAGCGCTGCAATAGGGAAGATGATTGGGGTCACGCGAACCGGCGCACTGGATAAACGCAGTCACGCCTGGGGCCGAACCGTCAGACGGGCATGCAATCTTTCCAGACTTGGCCATCTCTTCCATTTGCACGTTTGTGATGACGTCGGGAAATTTTCCGTAAGCCAGATGCTCGAGTTTATTGGCGTCGTACGGTTTCCAACCGGCGGCTAGTACAATGGACCCGACCCGAAAGGCGCCTGCGCCGTTGTTCGTCGTCACATCGAACATCCCCGGAGCGCCAGCAATCTTCTGGATAGTGGTGTTGGTCAACACCTTAATGCCGGGATGCGCCATGGCTTGGTCGATCAACTCTTGGACCGTTACCTCCTCGAGGTCTTGATAAGGCGGCTTAGTCGGAGTGTTTTTGTGGCATTTGGCCAGGTATCCTCCGAGCTGGGGCTCTTTCTCGATCAATACCACTTGATAGTTCGCTTTCGCGGCATCCAGCGCGGCCTGGAGGCCGGCAACGCCGCCGCCGATGACAAGAATCGTCTTGTCGGTAGCTTCAACATAAGGGGAGGGAAGGGTGGTTTTTTCTACCCTGGTGACGGCCATGCGTAGGTAGTCCTCGGCCATCATCTGGGTATCCTCCGCGCCAGAAGGCTGACACCACGCCACATGTTCCCTCAAATTCAGACGTTCCACGATCGTGGTCATGGGATCAAAGGAAAACTCGTCCGTTTTGACGCGGCCTGAACAGGCTCCCAGAACTAAGCAGTTCGCTTCGCCGGATGCCACATCGGCATTCAGCGCTTTCACGCCATCAGGCGAACAGAGCTGAGGATGGATTTCGCACTTTGCTATATTGAACTCTTCGGCCACGGTCTTCAGGGCCTCCATATCCAGAGAGTCCCCAATCCCGCATCCTGAGCATAGATACACGCCAATCTTTTGATCCATTGAACTACTACCTCCCTGCGGTTAACTGAATCGCTTTGAGCGCGGCGGCGGTTGCATCCTGCAGAGAAGCCGCCACCTCCATCGGCGCTTTGACGCAACCAGCCGGTATGATCCCAGAGCCCCCTGATGATGTCACAAAGCCAAAATCGTCGAACTCCATTGGGAGAGTAGGCTTTTCTTTGGCCGTGCATGGGACCATGCCCACTGCCAACACCGCGAGGTCCACCACTTGTCGCACCTTGCCTGTTTGACCGACATCCTCGCCTTCGATCAGCAGACCGCCAGAGTCCTTGTCTAGAGAGATTCTTGCGATCTTGCTTTTCGTCAACACAATATTTTCATCCTGCTGCACACGGGTATAAAAATCCTCGTATTTACCCATAGCCCTGACGTCGATATAGTAGATATACGCCGTACTGTCAGGAGTTTTTTCCCTCAGATAGGTGGCCTGTTTGAGAGACGCCAGGCAACAGACGCCCGAGCAATACGGCAGGTGATTCTCATCTCGGGAACCGGCGCACTGGATGAATGCGACGCTCTTCACCTCTTTCCCGTCCGACGGCCGCAATAATTTACCGCCCGTGGGGCCGTTGTGGGATGCAAGACGCTCAAACATGAGGCTGGTCATGACGTTGGGAATCTTCCCGAGGCCCAGGTAATCCACCTTTTCCACCTCATAAGGATCCCAACCAGTGGCCCAGACCACAGCCGCTGCTTTGAGGTTGATGGTTTTAGCCTGCATATCCAGGTCTATAGCTCCATAAGGACACGCATCCAGACATCTTTTCGCGTCTGGTGTCCCAAGAATTTCTGGGGCCAGCACATACCGGAAGGGGAAGGCCATAGGATGAGGAAGATATGCCCCTTTGACGTTGTCCATGCCAAAGTTGACGGGATTCGGTATCTCTGTTTCGCAAACTTCAGCGCATTTGCCGCAGGCCGTGCAGTTGTCGTTGACATAACGGGGCTCCACCACCACGGTCGCCTCATAGTTGCCCGGCGTCCCCGAAATAGACTCGACCCGAGCCATGGTATAATAGGTGATCTTGGAATTTTGCTTTATCCTTCGAAAGTTTATCTCTAGGCCGCAAAACGGAGGGCACAATTTCGGGAAATATTGGTTGAGTCCTGCAACTCTGCCTCCGAGATAAGGGTTCTTTTCCACAAGGACAACATCCGCGCCAGCCTCAGCAGCCTCTATTGCGGCGGTCATCCCACTGATTCCACCTCCTACTACGAGAATTTTCTCAGCTTCATCTGTCATGGATTACCTCCACTCCTCATTTGAATAAGTACACGGGTAAGGCCTTGTCTCAGGCGCATAGCGCGACTAAGAGAGTCTTGCTGCTCAGTGTGCGCCCTTCTGAAATGACAAGAGCCTCGGTTTTTCGACCATAATAGCTCTCACAACCTTGTTGTAGCCTGCTGCTATATCGAGAAAGTTCCGGATCAGCTTCGTCCCTGGACTGTCGCTGCTACGCGAGGACTCAGGGTGTCCCTGTATGCCGTACACGGGACGCTCCCTGTGACGCATGATCTGATTAGGACTGACTTTGTCCTCAGCCAGCAGCGTGAAATTGGCGGGCAAAGCTTTTACTTCATCGTAATGACTTTGTACGATGCGGAAATGATCCTCGATTCCGGTGAAGATAGGGTCCGGGGTCTTTTGTGTCAATGTTACGGCGCCGCTTTGGCGATCCCGCGTGTAGGGCATGCAATCGTCCTCGCCTGCTCTAATGGGTCCAACCTTGCCGCCAAATGCGAGACTCAAGGCCTGGTGTCCTCCGCAAACCCCGAGGACCGGCACGTGCATGTGCTCGACGGCTGCGACCAGGGTCCACAGGAAATTTTGAAGTTCGACGGCTCTGCGCCCGGTGTAGCGGCACCAAGGGGTTCCCTGGGGGCTGAGAATGATAAACTCCGGCTGTATCTCGGCGATGAGGTCGAGAGTAACCTCACTAAAGTGATAGATACGTCCTCGAGGATTCCCAGACAGCTCTCTCACCACCGAGTGCAGCCTCCTGCACCCGCCGGCGCAACCATCTGGCGTCAATGCCACCATCATCCACGGATGATGAGCCGCCATCTCCGTATCCACGCCGCGGGCGCCGGGAGCTTCCGCATGCGCCGCCGCGCAGCACCACGCCACGAGTACGATACCCAACGACGCGGCCCTCAACACGCGTCCACAAAATGCGCTTCTCATAAAGGGGTCTCTTCGCAAAAGGAATCAAGAATGTTCCTTTATACACTTTATGAGAAGACTTGTGCAACTCGAAATTCAGAGAATCTTTGCCAGGCGTTCCTTCTCGCTGTAAATGCAGCCGCAGTACTTCTGGCGGTATAGTCCCGTGGCGCGATAGCGCTTCACGCCTTCATTCCACTTAACTCGCCAATCGCGGTAAAACAGGGGCGTTCCCATTTCCGCTGCAAGCGTTTCACAGACGTCCTTCAGCAAGTCATGTTTCTGGAATCTACTGTAAAAGAGGGTAGTGGAGAATGCGTCGTACCCTTTGGATCGCGCCGTTTCAATAGTCTTTCTGATCCTCAGATCAAAGCACGCAGCGCAGCGATGGCGCTCTCTGAACGTGACGCGGCGGAACCACTCTTCCATGTCGTGAGCGTCATCGCTTTTCAGGACTGCGATGCCCATGTCCTTGGTGAAGGATTCGAGGGCATCCAGGCGGCGGAGATACTCAGAATATGGGTGTATATTAGGGTTATAAAAAAAAGGCGTTACCTCGTGGCCTTCGGATGTCAGATCGGTCCACGGCGCAACGAGACACGGGGCGCAGCAGGTGTGGAGAAGTATTTTCATGAAAAACGTTGTCCCTTGCCAATGGTCGTGATATGCTTGTACATGAAATGTTTCCAATCTCTGCAAATCATTTATGAAAGAGCATGGTATGGAAGTCAAGAAGATGCTGTGTTGCGCAGCCGTTTGCATCTGCATGTCTTTTGCATCATGGGCAGATGCGGCTGACAGCAACAATATCTATTTGAACGCATTCCTCGAGACCTCATCAGCCTATCTTAACGATGCCTTTCTCCTCATGGGCGCCGTGTCAGACGCTGTCATGACGGAGCATCTGTCTGCCGAGGCCGCGGCTGAAACCATTGCCAACGTCCAGAAGCGTCTGCGCATCGTACGCGCCAAAATCAATGCAGCGCAGCTTACACGAGTCCGCCTTTCGGAAAAGAAACTGCTCTCACTTTTGGATCGTTCGTATGCGTGTCTCGATCAACAGGCATGGGCGTTGCTCGCCTTCCTCAAGGACCACACGCCCGCCTCGGCAAAACGATTCGAAGGGCAGCGCACGGAGTGCCTCGAAAGGATTCAAAGAGTTTCCGCGTTTTATGCCGGTTTGCCGCCAGCGCCAGAGCTTCCTGAGCCTCTGAGCACCCGCTGATCCCCCACTCGAACAGTAAATCGTTCTCTGTCGAGGTATTCAAGAAGAGGGATATTGAATTTCCTCGATGCCCCGGTAATCTCCGCAAATCGGGAAGGCGTCAGGTAAGCCTCTTTCGAAAAGAAATCTCTCAATTTGGATTTGATTTGATCTATGAATTCTCGCGCGTAGTACAGTTCCTCAGATACACGAACCACCTTATTCTCTTTTTCCAATATGCCAAGAAGCGTCCGTATCTGTTTCTGATCCCAACCGGTCTTGTTCAAGATTTCTTTCATGGTGGGAGGAGTATTTCCGCCGTCCGTGAGCATTCTCACGAGCCGTTCTTTCACGTCCTTGTCCGCATCCCCGAGTCTGATTTGATGGGACGACAAGCGCACGACATCTCCATCGACGGCGATGTCGCCGGAGCGTACAAGGCGGTCCAAAACCGTTTTGAAAAGTTTGTCCGATCCCAGCGAGAGGGTGCGAAGCTCTTGTTTGGATATACCTTGCTTGAGAGGATGCTCCGTGTGATACTCGGCGAGCCGCCTCAAAACCCGCATGCGGATTCGATCCACAAAATTGCCATGGACGAGCCGATTTTCAGAAGCATCGACCTTCAGAATTGCGCTTTGGGCTTTCAACCCTTCCAAGATACTGTCCAGCCGTTTCGCCGAGAGACCGGACAAGCCTAGAAGCTCCTGGCGGGTTATACCAGCGGGGCCGCTGCTCCGTATGAGGGAGCTGATGATGCTGCTGTCGTCCTCAGTATATGATTCTTTGAAAGATTTGATGGTGCGCGCTTTGAGTTTCACACCCCTGGGGTTTAGGATGACCCCGCCGCCAAGGGTTATGGAGGGCGACAAAGAGCGCAAGACGAACCTGTCGCCCGCGGCTGCAACGATCTCCGAGGCAGTGCGGATTTGGGCAAGGCTTTGCTGGCCCGGCAAGAGCGAGTCCAGATCGGGGAGCACAACAACCCCTTCCACTTCGGAGGTGAAATGGTGGAGCCGCACCTTCTTCCTATTCGTCAGGCCCCCCGTGGTTCTCGGGATTGCGGTCAATTTCACGTCGATCATGTACGAAGGCTTAAATTGACCCGGATGGGTCAGTACGTCTCCCCGGTGAACTTGCGCCTGCTCAACACCCCTGAGATTGACGGCCACGCGTTCCCCCGGATACGCCTTTTCTTCAAAGCGATTGTGCGACTCGAGGGACCGCACTGAGGTCTTCAACCCTGCCGGAAGAATTTCTATCTCGTCGCCTACGGCAATGGTTCCGGAAATCAAGGTTCCGGCGACAATGGTGCCGTGGCCCTTGAGGGTAAACACTCGGTCAACGGGGAGTCTGAGGAGACCATGGACGGGTCTCGCGGTCACTTTCCTGGCCAGATCAGCGAGCACTTCTTTCAAGCGCTCGATGCCCTCTCCTGTCCGTGACGATACTTTGACCATGGGCGCGTCGGCCAAGAAAGTCCCCTTTACGAGGTCCTTCGCGTCCTCTTCTGCCAGCATGGCCAATTCGTGGTCCACGAGGTCCAGCTTGGTGAGCACCACGAGCCCGTGCGGTATGCCCAGTAAGGTCAATATATCGAGATGCTCTACCGTCTGAGGCATGACCCCCTCGTCCAAGGCTATCACGAGCGCGGCGATATCGATGCCCCCAGCGCCGGCAACCATCTGGCGGACAAATTTTTCGTGTCCCGGCACATCCACAATGCCCATGCGAATATCGTCGCCAAGATCGAGAAACGCAAAACCGAGTTCGATGCTTATCCCCCGTTGTTTCTCTTCTTTGAGGCGATCAGTGTCTATACCGGAGAGGGCCTTTACCAATTCGGTCTTACCATGGTCGATGTGGCCCGCGGTGCCAAGAATCACCCGCTTCATGTGTTCATCTCTTCGCTTCGTTTGAGATGCTGCCCGCAATGGCTCTGGGGCAAGTCCTTTTCATTCGGGCCAAATCTCCATAGCGCGTTTCTTGGGGAATGCGTATGGGGTCTGAGCGCCGAACCATTTCTCATAGATCTTGTCAAGAGTCCCATCGAGGGCCATGTCCTGCAAGGCAAAATTCACTGCGTCGCGCCATGCGGAATCATCCTGCGGAAGCGCCATGGCAATCCCCTGGGCCTCGTCAGAGACGTCAATAAGGTCAAACTTGCCTTGATTTCGAGAGGCGTATTCGAGCAAGGTCAGTCCCCAGTCGATCCAGCCGGCCACCTTGGCCTTGGTCAATGCCATGAAGCACGAGGCCGCGTCAGGATACGACACCACATGAGCTTCGGCCTGATCATCTTTAAGGGCTTTCAAGAGTCTCATGGAAAGCTTCTCGGAGGTGGTTCCCTGAATGGCGGCAAGCTTTTGCCCTTTGAGGTCGTGCGCCGAACGAAAGCTGCCTTTCAGCGCCAGCACTTGTTGTGCATCGTAGAAAAATGCTTCGGACAGGTCGAATTCTTTTTCTACAGCTCTCGTGTGACGAATGCGACAGAATGCGCCGTCCAGCAATCCTTGAGCCAGGAGAGACCGCCATGTCTTGTCGTTCACCCGAACCAGTTGAGGCTTTACCTTGAGGTGTTTCGCCAGTTCCGAGGCCATATCGACTTCGAACCCCACCCATTGGCCATTTTGAAGGAATCCTTGAGGAACAAGATTATAGGGCACGCCCAGGCGAACGACGCCTGCGCTTGCCACGCGATCGTACACCGGACCGGCATAAACTGCGTTAAGAGGAATGCACAAGCAGAGTGCACCACAAAGCCATAAAATGACGCTTGGACGAGGCAACGTTTTTCTCCTAGGATTCTCCCTGGAACTGGTCTTCGTCATCCAACGAGTCGTTGATCTCTGGATCATCGTCTTCACAGCCCCAATAACCGCTCAAACCGTCAACAAGATCTTCACGTCGAACTTCCAGCGTCGTCTCTTCGTCCACTTGCAGCAAGACGGTTTCAGTGAGGGGATTCTGTTTAATGACCACGCCTTCCCCTTTGGCGGTCTTTACTCGTTTCCCTATTTTGGGCAGACCCTTCTTGAATTCTTCGTATATGTCGTGTTCATATCCCAGGCAGCACATCAGTCTGCCGCATACGCCCGAGATCTTGGCTGGATTCAAGGACAAGTTCTGAGTCTTGGCCATGCGGACAGACACCGGTCGGAAATCCGTAAGAAAGCGAGAGCAACAAAGCTCTTGACCGCAAGTCCCTAGTCCTCCGATCATCTTGGCCTCGTGGCGTACGCCGATCTGCCGCATTTCAATCCTCACCGGAAATCTGGCCACAAGTTGCTTCACAAGTTCTCTGAAATCGACGCGGCCCTCTGCGGTGAAATAAAATACGTATTTGGAAGAATCGAAGAAACATTCTGCTGCGACCAGCTTCATCGACAAACCGAGCGCCTCGATCCTCTCGAGACAATAGGCGAACGCTTCTTTTTCTCTCTGCCGGCATCGTTCCAATTGGTCAAAATCGGCGCGACCCGCTTTGCGCAAAACCCTCCGAAGGCCTTCCAATTGGCTTGGTTCCAGCTCCATATCAAAAGGCGGCAGCGCGACATGACCGAGCCCGGTTCCTTTTTCAGTTTTCACGATGACCCAGTCCCCGTGATGCAAGTCCAATCCACCTGTATCGAAGTGATAAATTCTACTGGCGCGACTAAAACGAATCCCGCACACATTAACGGATATCTTCTCTTCAGTGGGCAGCCCATGGTTGCGGTCTTGAGGCTGGTCGTCTCGGGGAATGGGAGCGTCTGAGGCCACGAACTCGGGCTGATCTTTGTTTTCGCGATGAGGAACAGGGGGCGGGCTTAGGTGACCAACCTGAAGGCAGGTTTCGCAGGGGCAAGGCTTGCCAAATCCCTCATCGACTGACGAGGCGTCCAAAGATTCCACATTCTCGCAGGGCTTCACAGATCGCTCTTCAGTCTTTTTGCGGCGACGCTTGGCCCCTTTTTTTGACCACGTTTTTGGCAACAAGCCCGTTTCGCTGTTTTTTTTATCACCCGCCATGCTAGGTCATTGCCCTTCGCTTACGCCGCTGCGCTGCGGCCGCTTAAGATGCGCGTGATACGAGCAAGCATCACGTCCGCCACCAAATTGCGGTTCACATTGGTATCAGATTCGATGAGTTCCAAGGCGCGTACTACCTCGTCATAACAACGCAAAATCGGCGGCGCGTCTAGAGCGTCTGCCTGCCGCCTCAAAAAAGACATGAAATCCGTGTTCGTCACGCCCGAATCGTCTGGCATCGATTTCACATGAAGAAGATCCCTCAACCAAGAGCTGATTATTCTCACTGCCTCCCGCGCGCTCTCTGCATCTCCCGCTATCTTAGCAGACAATGCGAGCAAGTTGCACCACCCAAGATTGTGGGCCTGTGCAAGGGCATCGAGCAACTGCCTCCTCAATTCCGTAAAACTCTTTGAGTCTAGCCGCAAGGCCTCCGAGACGCTCCCGCCCGCGAGCGCTGCGAGTATCAACGCTTTGTCTTGAGTCATTTTCTTGTTACCAACGATCAGCCGCGCCGCTTCGCCTGGCGGCAGCGGGGCGAATCGTATCCTTCGACAACGCGATCGCACCGTGGTTAACAACAGGTGTGACTTTGACGTGACCAAAATGATCATACGACCGACAGGGGGTTCTTCCAATGTCTTGAGCAGTGCATTTTGAGCTGCTTGCGTCATGACATGGGCGTCGTCAATGAGCGCTATTCGCCAACGGCCTTCGTAAGGCGGAAATTTGAAGAACTCCTGAAGCTGCCGGACTTGTTCAATGCGTATGGCGCCCCGATCGGGCGAGACGACCTGAAAATCGGGATGATTCAAGGCTTCAATACGTTTGCAGACTTTGCAAGCGCCGTGAGGATCCTCCATAGGCGAGGGGCAATTGAGCAAACCGGCAAATCTGATTCCTACCATTTTCTTGCCTATCCCCTCTCCTCCCGTAAACAGATATGAATGCGCAGGATTGCCTGCGCGCGCAGTCCGCGCGAGTATCTCCAGGATATGTTCGTGACCGACAATGTGGCTCATGGCATCGTAAAAGCGAAATGTGACCACGCGTACGAACTTTTGCGCAGATGCAGTCGTTCAGGGCTTGCGGAGAGCCGAGCGCCGATCATGATGTCCTTTGGCCCGGCTGCGGCCTCGAAAACTGACCCTACCGACGACCCGGCAAATAGCGTCATGCCCGTTTTACCGGAATGTATTTGTCCATTGCCAGGACCAAGGGCGACGCGACAAAGATTGATGAATACGTTCCAAACAATATGCCGATGAAAAGCGCCCAGGCAAAGTCACGCAACACGTTCGTGCCAAAAAAGAGGAGCGACACCACCACGAGCAACGTGAATCCAGAGGTTAAAACGGTTCGAGACAATGTCTGGTTGATGGATGCGTTCAAGATCTCTGCAAGCGGTTTTTTCTTCATTATTTTTAGATTTTCTCTAATCCGGTCGCAGACGACGATGGTATCGTTGATATCGTAACCAATCACCGTGAGCATAGCGGCAAGTATGGTGAGATTGAATTCTTTGCCTGTCCACACGAAAAAACCGTACACAATAATGAGATCGTGAATTAGACAGAAGATGGCTCCCAATCCCATGCTAAAGGTGAACCGAAAGACCATGTAAATAAGCAAGAGCGCAAGGGCGACTACGGTTGCCCAGATTGCCGATTCGCGCAAGTCCCGGCCTACCTTGGGACCAACTGTTTCGATGCCCCTTATTTCGGTTGAGCCTTGCCCAAATTTAGCGTCCAGCGCTGCTTGCACATCTTTTGCAAGCTTTTCATGAGCCTCTTCTGGGACTTCCATCCTTATGAGGTACTCTTCCTCGCCCATGGTAAATTTTTGGATGATGGGATTTTCGGTCAAAGTCTTCAAGGCAGCCCGCACATCTTCTATGTGCACCTGCTTGTTGAACTTTACCTGCACTACCGTCCCGCCGCTGAAGTCTATCCCGAGCTGGACGTGCCCTTTTATGGGGATAGACAGTAAAGACAAAATAATCATCACTGCGGTAAACATATAGGCGTATTTCCGATTTCCCATGAAATCGATATTTACGTTCGGCGGTATGAGTTCCACTTTCTACATCCTTCCTGTCTGTCTGAACTGAGTGTTCCCTCCGAGCGGCTGGGCGCCTGCCTACCAAACGTAGGGCGATATGATGTTCGACGTCATCTGGCGCGGAAACCGGATACTCGCGTCTCCAGACATCGCTGCTCATTCATTCTTGAAATCTCACAATTTCCAACCTTGGGCAATCCTCGTTCGGCGTCAGATACTCAGTGATTTGATACGCTTCACTTGGAAGGCGTAGTCGAATATGGCTCTCGTTACGAAAAGCGCGGTAAACATAGAAACAATCAATCCTATGCAGAGCGTTACCGCAAAGCCTTTGGTCGGTCCAGTGCCAAATTGGATCAACGGCAAGGCGGACAAAATAGTCGTTAAATTCGAGTCAAAGATCGTTGAAAATGCCTTGGAGTAGCCAAGGTCAAGGGCAGCCTTGGGGGACTTGCCCAACCTCAGTTCTTCTCGAACTCTCTCGAAAATAAGGATATTCGCGTCGATTGCCATACCCATGGTCAAGGCAACGCCTGCGAGTCCCGGGAGCGTCAGAGTCGCTCGCAAGCCAGGGGAAACCATGACGGCAAATATGAGGAGGAGATTCAACACCAACGCGACGTCTGCCACCAAACCTGACCATTTGTAGTAGATCAACATTCCAGCGACCACGAGCAGCAAACCCAATACGATGGCGTTTCTCCCCAGGCGGATCGTGTCAGCTCCCAATGAAGGACCAACCATGCGATTCTCGAGTATTTTCACCGGGGCCGGCAAGCTGCCTGCCCTCAATACCAGCGCCAGATCATGAGCCTCTTCCGGCGTAAACATGCCCTCTATGATGGCGGACCCGCCAGAGATACGATCCTTAATCACAGGGGCAGAATACACTCGATTGTCTAGAATGATTGCCAGACGCTCACGCACATGTTCACCGGTGATGCGCTCAAATTGCTGCGCGCCGAGCCGGTTAAAGTCCATGCTGATGATCATCCGACCCATTTTGTCAGGATGCACTCTCGCGTCGGTGAGGACGTCTCCTGTCATGAGTATTTGTTTCTTGATGAGATAGGGCGTTTTCGTCACGACGCCGGTGGCGGGATTGCGATCGATCTTGTAGAGAACCTCGTCGCCAGGGGGGACGTCTCCTTTGAGCGCGGCGTTGAGGTCGCCCTTCTCATCCACGAGTTTGAACTCGAGCCTCGCGGTTTGTTTGATGATATCTATGGCCCGATTGAGGTCCTCCTTCAGGCCTGGGAGCTGTACTATGATCCGGTCCGTTCCGTGGATGACAACGTCAGGCTCCGCAACGCCCAGCGCATCGACTCGGTTGCGTATGGTATCAACGGCTTGACGAACCGCCTTCGTCTTGATGCTTTCCTGCGCCTTCGGGTCCATTTCGAGTTTGATAGCGATCCCGCGATCAACAGGCGTCGAAGATATTTTCTTGAAGTTGTGAAGCTTATCCAGCACCTTCTGGTCAAAGAGCCCAGCTTGCTCCGCGTCCTTCAGCACGATCTCGATGGTGGCCGGCGGTTCACGCCGGATATCCGAGTATCTGATTTTTTCATCCTTCATTATGGCGGCAGCCTCAGACGCGGTCTGATCGACTACCGCTTCCACCGCTTTATCAGCCTGCACCTCCAATATGAGGTGTAAACCGCCCTGGAGGTCGAGCCCCAAACGCACTGGGTTGTCGGGCAAATATTTGCTCCAGAACGCCGGAACCGGTCCCAGAGAGGGATATACCAAGAATATGCTGACCAAAAGGACAATGCCAATAATGCCAAAACGTATCCGCAAGTCTTGAATCATGACTGAGATCCTTATGAGCTGCTTTGTTCAGGCGTCGGGGGGGCGGATGCCAACCCTGCAATGTGCGCCCGGGAAACCCTTACCTTTACTTTGTCTGCAATTTCAAGGGTTACTATCTGATCCTGAATACCGACGATCTTCCCATACAAGCCGCCCTGGGTAATGACTGAGTCGCCTTTCTTGAGATTTTCCAACAAGGTTCTGTGTTCCTTTGCCTTTTTTTGCTGCGGTCTTATGAGCAGCAAATAGAAGATGGCAAAGATCAAAATCATGGGGAGAAAGCTTACGAGGGTATTCATGTCTCCCCCACCTTGGCCGGCGGGCGGCCCCATGGCGTATGCGGTGTCAATCATCTCGTTCCTCCGTTTCGGCTTGAAGACGTGTGTAAAGTGTTGAAAGGGTCCCGGCGGCTATCGCATGGCGTATGTCCCTCATCGTGTTGGAATAATAAGACAAATTGTGAAGGCTGGCCAATCGATGAGCGTAGATCTCCTTTTCTTGAAAAAGGTGTCGCAAGTAAGCACGCGAATACTTGCTGCATAATCCACACGCACACTCTGGGTCCACTGGTCGTGGATCATCTCGGTAGCGTGCATTCCTTATGTTCATACGCCCGTTCGAGGTAAAAAGCATCCCGTTTCTCGCATTTCTCGTAGGCAGAACGCAATCGAACAAGTCTATTCCTCGTACCACTGCATCAAATATGTCTAAAGGTGTGCCAACGCCCATGAGATAACGCGGCAGATGGGGTGGTAGGAGAGGGGTTGTTGTCTCCAAAACTCGGAGCATCTCTTCCGTGGGTTCTCCCACACTCAAACCCCCTATCGCGTAGCCGTCTAGATCCAAGGACACCAGCGCCTCTGCGCTCTGCGCCCTCAGCTCTGGAAACGTCGAACCTTGTACTATGCCAAACAACGGAGGGTCAACCCTTTTTTGGGCAACCACGCAACGCTTTGCCCAATCCGTCGTGCGTTTTACCGCCGCGGCTGCTGCGGATTTTTCCACCGGATAGCCCACCACGTCGTCAAGACATACCGCGATGTCACAGCCTAATGACGCTTGAACCTCGATGCTTTTCTCTGGAGTGAAAAAATGTATGCTTCCGTCAATATGAGATCTGAATTCCACTCCTTCGTCGGTGACTTTTCGCAGGGCAGCGAGGCTGAAGATCTGGTATCCTCCGCTGTCGGTCAGGATTCCTCCATGCCAGTTCATGAAACGGTGGAGGCCCCCCAATCCACGTATCAGCTCATGACCCGGCCTGAGATACAGATGATACGCGTTGCACAGTATCATTCCATACCCAAGGTCGTGCACTTCGTCAGGAGAAAGGGATTTTACCGCTCCTTTTGTGCCGACGGGCATGAAGGCGGGGGTGGCAATTTCCACGCCTCGGGAAAGGGTGAGCGCGCCGAGGCGCGCTGACGTACCCGCGTCGGTATGCGTCACTCGAAAGTCAATTGCCATGACGCGCGAGTGAGGCTACGAGTTTGCTTGGCCAAGCCCGGCCCGTCTCCAAGACAATCTGACCCAGGATGCGACCTCTCTCACCTGTTGGCTTTCTTGATGCCAAGGGCGTCGGTTGCCAGGATCATCTTCATGATGTTGGTCGCGCCCTCGAGTATCTTGTACACCTTGCCGTCGCGTAAAATACGGGCTATGGGATACTCGTTGGAATACCCATAGGCGCTCAAAACTTCCAAGGCGAGATTCGGCACTTCGTCCGCCGCTCTGCACGCGTAGAATTTGGCGAGGACGGTTTCTCGGTTATTATTGATGAGGCCGTGGTCTTTCTGTATTGCGCATCGCCACACCAACGCGCGAGCGGCTTCGGTCTCGGCCACCATACGCGCAATCACTTCCTGAACCATCTGAAATTCGGCGATGCGTTTGCCAAACTGGCTCCTTTCGTTTGCATACTTCACCGCCTCGTCGAGTGCTGCCTGACAAGTCCCCACCGCGCCTGCCGCAGCCGTCAGTCTGGTGCTTATAAGCTCCTGCATCAAGTAGCCAAATCCTTTTCCTTCTTCGCCAAGCCGGTTCCCGACAGGTATTCGGACATCTTCCATAATGATTTCGCCCGTCGGACACGCCCACAGCCCCAGTTTTTCTTTAATGGCTTTCGTCGAAACCCCTCGGGTATCCATGTCCATGACAAAGGCGCTCATTCCTTTGTGTTTGGCCTTCTTGTCCGTCATGGCAAACACCACCGACATGTCCGCGACCGGCGACCAGGTAATCCACATCTTGCGACCATTCAGGACATATTCGTTGCCATCCCGCACCGCCGTGGTCGTCATCGCGGCCGTGTCTGAACCGGCGTCAGGCTCGGTAATCCCGAAACAACCCAGAATCTCCGCAGACATCAACGCAGGTATATACTTTCTTTTCAGCTCCTCGCTTCCCCATTTCAGTATGGACAAAGATGTCCCCATGGTCTGCATGTTGAACGCGGCCCGCAGAGACCCTGAGACGCGTCCTATTTCCTCGGTCACGATAGCATGCGCCAAATACCCCATTCCATTGCCACCATACTCCTCTGGAATAGGGCAGCCGAAGAGATTCAGCTCCGCCATTTGGCTTACGAGCTCACGTTGAAAGCGATGCTCATTCTCGTCACGATCAACCACGGGCGCTATTTCTTTTTCTGCAAATTTGCGCACCATGTCCCGAAGCATTATGTGATCCTCGGTGAGTTCCACATCATATTGGTCGCTCATGTCAGCTTCTCCTCACGTGTTGTGCGATCATCGAAACAGCGATGATTCAGATTTACCTGTTTCCTTACGAAGAGGGCTACTGTCGTTTCGGTACAATGCAAGCGCCCGCGCCTAGCAGACCGTTTACGCGTGATAGCCATGCGCGACGCCGACCTGAAAGATGGTAAGATGACGGCCACCAAACCTTTTCAGGATCTTGAATCCTCAACACTAACAGATTCTTTCTCCGACAGTCAAGCCGCGTGAAAGCTTGTGATCCGGAGACTCATGGGTTCATGTCAGTGAACCTGCTTGAGGCCCGGGGCATCTGGAAGTCACGGACGCACGACCATCACGCTTTCCTCGCCGGCGATGTCCGCATAAGGAAATACCACATAAAGAAACACCCCACAAACACCGCCAACCAAAGCGTGCAAAGCCGTATCAAAATGACTGCTGGAATGGCGGCCCCATACGATATACCAAGGAACGACAAGAGGCCCATCATGCCTGCTTCCGCTCCCCCAATACCGCCCGGGAGCATGGAAATCGCTCCCACGAGCGTGGAAAAACAATAGACAAAATTGGCCTCCAGAAGCGATCCAGGCAGATGTAAACCGACCATGATGAGGTACATGCAAAGGGACTCCATCCCCCATGCTACCACTGAGAGCGCAAGCCCGATCACAAAAATCCTCCAGGTCAAGAGATCTTTCCCTGTGAGCAGCGTTTCCAAGAGCCGTTGGGCGATCCACGAAAAGAAGCGGAAATGCGCCAATCTTTCCAGCACAGGTCGATAAAATTGCTCCACACAGAGGAAAATCGCCGCGGCCACAACGATTCCCGCACAAATCAAGAAAAGGCTCACCCATCCGGTGAACATGAGAAACGAAAACGATCCGAGAAAAAGGACGCCCCAAAGATCCATGAGGCGTTCTATCACAAGAATCCCCACGGTTCTGGTGACCGGCACCTCATAGTCCTCTTTCAGAAAAACTCCCTTCACCGCTTCCCCAACTTTGCCCGGAGTTCCGGTCAAGGCGAATCCGGCCAAGAGCGCGCTTACTGCATACCACAGGGGGACATGTTCTCCACATTGCGCAAGATAGTAATGGAACCGGACGCCTCTCACGAACCACCCAAATAACACCAGGACAATGACGATTCCCAAATAGGTGACAGGGAACGAAACCAACGCTGAAACCACCGCGTCGTAGTTGGACGACAGCGCGACAGCGGCGTACAAAATCGTACCGATCGCTGCAAAGACGAGCACCGATCGTACGATCCTGTAGGGCTTGAGGGCGGCAGTTGGGCCTTCTGATGTTGGGGGCGTCGTCTGCTTTGACTGGCCTCCGTTGCCAACATGCATCACGAATATCCCATCATTGCCGGTCTCTTCGACTCCTGGGGAAGTAGATGCAGTTGTTTCGAAATGTATTCCACGCGGCGTCCAATTCCATTTTCATGTTCTGCAGATACCGGGTTGCGGGACCGAACTGCGGATCCCCTGGATGCATCATACGGACCTGGTTATAGTACTGGCTATACCGATACCAAAGCGCTTTCCAGTTCTTTTCCAACTGCAGACAGGCGCCATACTCCGGGTTGGAGAGATCGGGTCGGAACGCATATTCAGAGGGCATTTCTTGCTGCGAGGACATTGGGGGCCCAGCGCCCTGATATGGGGCTGAGGGATACTGGGAATAGGGCGGTCCTTGCGCTTCAACCATCCCGGCAAGCATGAATGCCGACCAAAAGAGTATGGCAATCGTCTTCACCCTTGAGCGCCTTTCCCTCTCACTGCCTTTGGGGTCACGCGGCTCTTCGGCGCCGCGCTGAGGTTGTTTATAGCCATGGGCAGCCGTTTTGTCGAGGGAATAGCTGCGTCCGAATAGGGATTGCCAAGAAACTGGCGTTATTCCGAAATGTTCCACGCGGTGATGCGTTTCCTTTGGCGCTGCCGCTTCGACCGGAGCTCTCACCCCCCACGCGTTATAGGCTTTTGTCAGTGGGAGTGAGACAAGGCAATGTCTTCGCGAATATCGCCACGAACGCGGTAACGCTCTCGCGCTGGCTTAGAATGGCCAGACGGCCATCCTAGAGCCATTCTCGAAAATAATCGCGAAATGCGCTGTTGTCCCCGTGCATGTCATTCCCACGCAAGTGGGAATCCATGGTCAGTTTCCTGGATGCCGGATCGATTCCGGCATGACATATCAGGCGCCGGGCATAGACTTTGAAAGTTATCATGTTCAGCCCGCGGCGAACATCATTCCGACAGAAATGTCGAGAAATTATAAACGTCGAGCTGTTCAACAGCGACGGTCATGTTCCAAGCGGGCGGCCTGCTCTCCTTTTTCAGAGACAGGGAACACGAAATAATAGAGGACAACTATGACGACATACACAATCACAAAACTCCAAAGGATATCGCTCAGGAAATGCCCCCCCTGAATGAGACGCGCCGCGCTCAATACGGAGCCATACAGCAGACCCGCGGCCAATCCCACGTACCCAATCACGGGGTAAAACGGCGTAAACGCGACGGCCGATGAAAGAGAAAAACCGATGGCGCAATGCCCGCAGGGGAAGGATTTTCCCCCGCAGCAGGATGATCTGGCCCAGACGTCGTGGTACTTCATCGCGCCGCCGAATTCGACGACGTCAACAGGCCTAGGCCGGCCCCACCACGGTTTCAACACGCCGTTGACCAGCAATCCCGGCCCAATTATGATGCTCAAAATGATGACGAGACAGGGCCTCCGCCATTTCTGGGGAGCGAGCCCCAGCCATGACGCCCCAAAAGCCACAAGGGCTGCTCCACACATGGCTATCCCCGGCATCTCGCCATAACGATATAAAAGGCGCCACGGTTGAAATGAGCCCGCTATCCAACCAGAGGTACCCTCGCGTCCCCCAAAGGAGTAAAAATACTTGCTGCATGCAATATCCAGCCCGTCGCGCTCGATTATCCACGTGCCCGCTACACCGAGCCCCAGCAACACTCCGACAACCAATAGTCCTCGACCAACGCGACTCATGTCATGCATCCCTGTACCCGCGTTGAAACCAAAGTGTTGGCGCGGTGGTGAAACACTGGACAAATGACTCCGAGATGATCACAGAAACTCCCTCATGATGAGGCGGACATTCAGACAAACCGCATAGAACCCGGCGTCGCGGGCCGGGCCGAGAATGGCGAGAACACTTCGAGCGCCTCTCAGCCAGTGGGTATCATCTCATCTTTTGGCCTATGAAACAATCGGAAAAGCCGTCCGACAAGTCGTCGGCGCGACAAGGGGTATTCGACGAGTGGACAGACGTCTCTCCCGAACAGTCGGCTGACGGGATGGTCGCCTTCAATGTCCGAACTTTATCAACGCCTGCCGGATCGAGACGATGTTATCGAAATGAGAGTCCCTGTGGTCGAGTGGTCATATTGACGGGGCTGGCGGCGGTGAAGATAAAAATAGAATATACTTTAATAAATATCATAAACGCTTTGTTTTTTATTGACAAATTGTCTATATCATATTAGAGACTCGGCTGAGGAGTGGTGTAACCAAGGGACCCTCCACCCCCCATACATGTCCTAATTTAACGTAAAGGAAGTGCCCTGTGCGGCGAAGCAACATCTCAAGGCCCTTCAGCTTCGGAGATATTCAGAAGGGCGCCTCGGATCAACAGGCATCGCTGCGTTGGCAAATCAAATGCAAGAGCTTCCCCTTGACAATTTCGAGGCGTTCACACGGCTGTAAAGGATTATTTCGTGGCTTGACGGGCAGTCATGGAGCAATTGGAACAATATAATTTGATCGACATGTTTGTGGCGGTTACGTTGGTCGTGGCCTTCTTGCTCGGTCTTTGGAAGGGCTTTGCCAGGACGTTGGCTGCGGTAGCTGGAGTGGGGATTGGCATCCTGGCGGCAAGTAGGTATCACGGGTCCGTAGAGCCATATTTGAGCCGAATTTCGTCCCTTGACCCCTACATTTGCACCATCTTGTCGATGATCATCCTTTTCATTGCGGTTCAGGCGGTGTTCGTACTGATACGCAAGGGGCTGGACCTGCTCCTTGATTTCACAAGGCTCGGGTGGTTGGATCGCATCCTCGGAGCGGGACTGGGCGTTGGCGCGGGTTTTTTGTTCGTTGCAACCACGGTGCAACTGCTCGTCCTGGCAGCGCCAGAATGGCCGGCCATCAAGACAAGTAAATTGATCCCGCCAATCGAACAGGCATCTCGCGCGGCCTTGTCTCGAGTTCCCCCAAGTATTCGAGCCCCCTTTCAGAGCCTGACGACCAAATGGAAAGGGGCTCTTGACACGAATCTCCCCGGCGCCTTTGAGCAGAGTGAGCCTGCCGTGAGAAAGAGCTCTCTCATCCAAGGACGTGTGAGGTGAGAGAGGACGGAAACGGCCTTTGAGGAGGACGTCTATGAAGCACCGACTTTTTATCATGCCTCTCTTGGTAATCATAGCCATGGCATCGAGCTGTGCATATTTTCAGAAAAAGGATGAACCGCCGCCGCTCCCGCCGATTGAGGAGACCAAACCGCCCCTGACGATGAAGGGGGACTACTTTAAGGCCTATCCATGGAGCGAGTTGCCAAAGCCTCGCAAAGACGGGAACGATCCGGATACCATTACCTACACGGTGAAGGAAGGGGATACCCTGGACTCGATAGCGGAGAACCTCATGGGGGACCCCGCATTAGCGTCTGATCTTGCCGCATTCAATGATCTGAGTTCGCCTTCGGCCATCAAAGCAGGCGAGAAGATCGTGGTGCCGAATCCTATTATCGGCGTCAGCAGTGAGATCATGATTAAGTCCAAAGGAGAAAAAGACTTCGGCGCGCCCAAGCGCTTTGGCGTAGAGTTCAAGAAAGGCGATGAATACAAGTTGCGATTCGAGTCAAATGTGAATGGCTATCTCTACGTTCTGCGCAAGGGGGCCAAAGGGCTTGAATATCTTTATCCTGCCGCGGTGAAGACCACGAAGAGGACCAAGACTGCCCAGCCTTTGATGCGAGATTCTGGCCGCGTTCATCCTCACGAGGCAGTGGAAATACCCATTGGCAAAAAAGGCTTTCTCTACGATCCCAAGAAAGTCGGCGACATGCTCTACGTATTTCTCTCCTTACGAAAGATCCCTGAGCTAGAGGATCTTAAAGAGAAGAAATCGCCTCGAGTGGAGGACGTGGAAGACGTCATGCATCGAGTGAAAGAAGGGGAGGTACTCAATTCTCCGCCGTATCATCTATTGAGGATCAGCGATCCATCGGAAATTTTGGGATTCTCTCTCAATATCGACGGCTGACCATGGCTTCCCGAGATTCGCGCCGCCCATGACTTTGTCGCCTTTGGACGGCTGTGGTGGCTGTCTGAAATGCGTCGCAGACCTCCGGAAAGAGAAGGCTGCTTGAAACTGTCATAACCAGCGCCTCGGGGCCTGCTGCATATCAGGCTCAGGGAGGAAAACGCCGATTTCCCAACACGCCCGGCGCGCAGCTTCTTTGACGCCGTGTAATAAGCGTCCAGTCTCTTTGTGACGTCCTGGCCCGTTGACATGCCCCCACACGCCACTTAAGATACTTGGAATGCAGCGAGGAGCTCCCGATCAGACGCAATCGGAACCCACCGCGCGTATTTCTGCGAAGAACTAGTAGGACGTGCCCATGAGCGAACGACAGTACGTAATCGATGAATTTAGCATTCAGGACAGTTGGAGAATCTTTCGCATCATTTCCGAATTCGTCGATGGATTCGAGGCCCTTGCAGATGTGTACCCAGCGGTATCGGTCTTTGGCTCCTCACGCAGCGTGGAAGGCGACCACGTGTACCAATTGGGAAGAGAAGTCGGTAAGCTCCTTGCTCAATCCGGCTTCTCGGTGATCACAGGCGGCGGACCAGGCGCGATGGAGGCCGCGAACCGTGGAGCGCGGGAGGCGGGTGGAAAGTCCATAGGGCTTTGCATAGAGCTGCCTCGGGAACAGGCCGCCAACGTCTATACCAATATCAAACTATCCTTCAGATACTTCTTCGTTCGCAAGGTCATGTTCGTAAAATACGCGGTGGCCTACGTCATCTTGCCAGGTGGGTTCGGCACGTTCGATGAACTGTTCGAGGCGTTGACGCTGATACAGACGCATCGAATAAAGCCATTTCCCGTGATCATGCTGGACAGGGAGTATTGGAAGGATCTCATCGCGTGGATAAGAAAAACTGTGCTCATGAAACATGGCATGATTAGCCCAGAGGACTTGGAATTGATTCAGACAGTGGATGATCCAGCCGAGGCCGTTTCTATCATCAAGAAGATCGTCATAGTTTAAGAACGTTCGCGAGGCGCCTGCGCACCAAAGATGAGAAATCCTGATGTTGACGTCATCGTAGTAGGGGCCGGACATGCGGGATGTGAGGCGGCGCTGAGCTGCGCTCGGATGGGGCTGTCCGTGCGAATTTACACCTTGAACGCGGACACCATCGGGCTGATGCCCTGCAACCCCTCCATTGGCGGACTGGGCAAGGGGCACCTCGTCAAGGAGATCGATGCGCTCGGAGGGGAAATGGGGAGAGCGGCCGATGCCTCGTGCATTCAGTACAAGCGTCTCGGTACGAGTAAGGGGCCTGCGGTTCAAGGCTCGCGCATGCAGTGCGATCGCATAGAATATTCTAGGGCTATGAAAGCAGCTCTCGAAGGAGAGCCCAATCTGCTGATCCGGCAGGAAATGGTCGTGGGGCTGATCGTCGAGCAAGGGCGGTGCAAAGGGGTTCTGGAACGTACCGGATTGCGCGTATCCTCCCACGCAGTAATTCTGGCGACTGGCACATTCTTGAACGGGATGATTCACGTGGGCGACATTTCCTTCAGCGCGGGACGGGCAGGGGAGTTTGCGTCGGTCGAACTCGCGGCACAGCTCAAGAGCCTGGGGCTGCCCATGGGCCGGTTCAAAACAGGAACTCCTCCGAGGCTCAAGGCATCGTCAGTAAATTTTGCGGTCATGGAGGAAGACCCGGGAGAAGACGCCATAAGGCCTTTCTCCCTAAGAACAGGCAGCATTTCGAGGCCTCTGCGCTCTTGCTTCAGGACCTACACGTCGGAACGAACTCACGAGATCGTCCGCCGCCACCTTCTTCGCTCGGCGCTTTATTCCGGTAGGATCAAAGGGACGCCTGCAAGATATTGTCCTTCGCTCGAGGACAAAATAGCGCGATTTCCTGACAGGCCGCGTCACCTCGTGGTCGCGGAACCAGAAGGTATTCACACCGCTGAGTTGTATCTCAAGGGCCTAGGGAATTCGCTGCCTGCTGAAATCCAGCAGGAGCTGATTCAATCCGTACCGGGTCTCGAATCAGCGGAAGTCGTGAGGCCGGCCTATGCCATCGAGTACGAGTTCATCGATCCCAGGGGTTTGCGCAGGACATTGGAAAGTAAACTCGTGCATGGCCTATACCTCGCAGGACAGATCAACGGCACATCGGGTTACGAGGAGGCTGCGGCTCAGGGATTCTGGGCCGGTGTCAACGCGGCGCTGGCGATTAAAGGGCTGCCGCCGTTTTTGCTCGATCGTTCCGAGGCTTACCTCGCGGTCATGGTGGACGATTTGATCGCCAGAGGGGTGGAGGAGCCTTACCGGATGTTCACCGCCAGGTCCGAATATCGACTACTGCTGCGGGAGGACAACGCGGGGGCCAGACTCCTAAAAAAGGGCCATGCCCTCGGCCTCATACCAAAATATCTTGTCGAAGAGCTCGAAATCAAAGAAGAAAAATTGAAGAAAAATCTCTGTCTGTTGGAGGCCGTTCGTGTGAGACCAACAGAAGAACTCAACGGCCTCGTCCGGATGAAAGGCGGGCGAGAGATTAGGGACGCCCTGAGCGGGGCCAAGCTTCTCAAACGTCCCGAGATCTCTGTGGATGATCTCGTCGCCTTGGGATTTCTCGATGCCTCCATGCCGCCAGATGAACGGTGCGCTCTTGAAATCATGGTGAAATACGAGGGCTACATCGAGAGACAGCGACGGGAGGCGTCTCAAGCTGCGAAAATGGAGAGGGTATTCATTCCTAAGGACCTCGATTACAACGCCGTCCCAGGTCTCTCCCGAGAGATCAGGGAGCGTCTCAGTTCTGCACGACCGGAATCTCTCGGTCAGCTCAGTAGGATTCCAGGCGTCACTCCCGCGGCGGTCACTGCGCTGATGGTACGGCTGCGCAACAAAGGCGGCGTTCCGAATGGGTAAGTCCCTTAGTCCACAGCTTCACCGTCGCTCCACGTGACGCCGCGCCGCCGGCAACCTCCTCCACCCCCTTCAGGTCCCTCTATGCGATGGCAACGGTCATGTCACGCGATGAGCTTGGCGGCTATGGTCGCGACGTGTCTTCCCTGAAATCTCGCGATTGCCAGTTCGTTTTCAGTGGGCGTGCGGGAGCCGTCCGAACCGGCCAAGGTTGATGCGCCGTATGGAGAACCCCCTGAGATCTCTGCCATTGTCAAGAGCCTTTTTTCCGAGTACGGCGTCCCTACCACAATCATGCCGTGGTGAAGCAAAGTTATGTGAAAGCTCGTGATTGTGGTTTCCTGGCCTCCGTGCTGGGTCGCGGTAGAAGTGAACACACTGCCGACCTTCCCGATCAGCGCGCCTGACGCCCAGAGGCTGCCCGTCTGATCGAGAAAGTTTTTCATTTGGGCGCACATGTTCCCAAACCTGGTAGGCGTCCCGAAAATTATGGCGTCAGCCTCGGCCAATTTTTCAGGGACTGCTACGGGCACGTGCGCAAATGCCGCCCTTGCCTTGGCTGCGCCTGTCTTATCGAGCACATCCTGAGGAACCAACTCTGGGACTTGGAGAAGTCGAGAGGCGCCAGGCGCCGCTTCCTCAACTCCTTGGGCGATGGCTTCCGCAAGACGGTACACATGGCCATACATGCTATAGAAAACGATCTGAACTTCCATTCGATTAAATCCCCGCTCCTTCTAAGGATTCCGTTCGCTCTTCTTTGTCTATTAATCATTCATACAGATGTCAACCGGCCTATGGGCGGATAGTTGCAACTCAACGCTGTCGATAATTTTTTGTGTGTCGAAAACGAGGGGGAGCAGCGACCGGCGCAGCCCCTGTTGGCGTGGAATATCAGGGACCAATAGCCGCTTTTGAGACCGACAAGGCGAGCCACGGCCGACATCACGTGAGAGAACCTCATGAAACGCTCATCCATCCCTGATATTATCTCTGGCATGGAAAGAGCGGCCTTTACCAACTGGCGAATGGTACGACCGATGTCGAGTTCGGGAGACAGATACCAAAGTTGCTCCAAAGGGTCCGAGCGAGGCGACACGTAGCCTTGCCGCTGCGCAATTTCCCAAAGCTGGGTTTCAGGATACAAACGGACCCCGAGCATGACATTGGCCACTTGGGTGCAACGTTTCCCCTCGTTGCGAAGGTGGGCGGCGCAAAAGTCAAGCGTTTCTTGGAGCGTCCTGGCGTTTTCCCCCGGTCCGCCAATCATGAAAAACCACAACACCTTAAACGAGCTCTCAGCGATGGCTTCGGCGGCGCGTCGAACGTCGTCATAACAAAAGGGCTTCCCATATTCCGCTATCATGTCCGGTAAAGCAGATTCCGGGGATACATGGAAGGACCTGAAACCCGCTCGCCATAAAAGCGACAAGAAACGTTGGTCGATTTTTTTGGGGCTGAGCGATGTGGCGGAAAAAATGGCCTGCCAAGGCCGACGAACGATTTCTTCGAGCACAGAGATGCAATGATCTATGGGCTCGTTAAAGAGGGAATCCACAAACTCGAATGATTTTGGTCGCAGTCGGAAGAGCACTTCCTCTATTTCATCTACCACCTCCTTGGGGTCCCTCCGACGAATGGCATTGCCCTGCAGTTTTGAAGGGTAGAGGCAATAGATACACCTGTGCGAACACCCCCTGTAAGATTGAATGCTGTAGCCGGCTCCGAGGTTGTCGTAACCGGAGAAGTCAATCCACGAGTCAACGTGGGGTCTGGCAACGGGAAAGGCGCCGAGGAGCGGGGGCGTCATGACGAATGAGCCGTTTTTTTGATATCCCACTCCGGGAATCTTCGGAGCGTTCTCGCCTTTGGACAGGGAGTCAAGGAGCTTGACGAAGCTCGCTTCTCCATCGGAGACAACGACATAATCGGCTTTAAGCGTAGCGAGGAGTTCCCGGGGCAGCAAGCTTGCCCCTGATCCTCCAACGACTAAAGGCGCATCCGTACACTGGCGAATCCAATCCGCTATGCTGCGAGCGTCCCGCACATAAGATACGGGGTGCAGCATGTTGACGTTGTCGATGTTTCGCACCGAAAGGCCCACAACGTCCGGGGCAAAGGAACGACAGACGCTTTGAATTTTGTTGAATGGGGTGCGTACAAAACAAAGGTCGAGCACGCGCACTTCATGGCCAGCAGCTTTGGCGGCGCTTGCGACAAAGCACAGTCCGATGGGCGCCGCTGCAAAAAGGTCATGACGCAAGTTTGCGTTGATCAGCAGGACCCTCAATGAATTTCCCCGCCTCTCGTGGCGTACACGCTTGCGCCGGCAGCCTGTTGCGAGGGCATAGATGCGTCGCCAAAATTAACGTCGCCCGCGGTTCGCAACGACACCAAGAGACGGTCTCTCATCGCGAAGTACCGAGGACGACGCGACAATCCGCGTTTACACGTCTGACCATGCGCCGCATTGACCAACCGGCAACGTATTCATGGCGCTGGATATTGTTTGCTTCTGCTTGTCTAAGGATACGTATTCTGTTTCGGCAGGGACGAACTCGCTTTGGGTTCACACCCTTGCGGCCTTCGTCCCTGCTTGTGACCTTTTAACGAGGAGAGCGCGTTCAGTCAAACATTTTTCACTCACGCTCACGAGGGTTTCGCTGTCATTGTTGTCCTCAACTCGCCGCGAACGAGTCCGTCTGCGCATCATTGAGGCCAAGGCAGTTATTCGGCAAGAAGGGCTTTCAACTCCTTTGTAAATTCCGGCACCACCTTGAACAGGTCTCCGACGATGCCGTAATCGGCTTTGGAAAAGATCGGGGCTTCGGGGTCCTTGTTGATGGCCACGATGACCTTTGATGAGCCCATGCCAGCCAAGTGCTGAATGGAGCCGGATATGCCGCACGCTATGTACAGATTGGGCGTCACTGTTTTTCCTGTCTGGCCCACTTGATCAGAGTGGGGTCTCCATCCCGCGTCAACTGCTGCGCGTGAGGCGCCGACAGTGGCGGTAGGCCCCAATACCGCGGCCATTTCTTCCAGCAGAGAATAGTCGGGTCCCCCCATCCCTCGTCCACCTGAGACGATGATTTCGGCCTCTGTGAGATCCACTTTTCCGCTGGTGTCCAGATTGAGTTCTTTGGTGACGTAGGTGGGGCGACTCTTGTCTGGCGTGAATGAGATCGTTTCGACTGCCCCTTCGCGGGGATTTTCGGCTGTCTCGAGCACATTGGGCCTGGCTGTGGCCATCTGCGGCGATGCTGTGCTGACCCACTGCGCGTAACATTTGCCCGCGTACATTGGCCGGTTGCCCACCAATTTCCCATCGTCGAGCGTGAAAGAAATGCAATCCGCGATCACCGCGACGCCGAGTTTGGCGGCCGTCCTCGGCGCAAGGTCCTTCCCCTGCATAGAATGGCTCAAGAGCACGATGGACGGACTCTTTTCCTTGATCACATGGCACAACGCCTGCGCGTAATACTCACTGTTGTACACTTCGAAGTCAGGACCGTCCACGACATAGATAGCGTCTGCGCCGAACTTCGCCAAATCCGGCGCGAACTGGGCTGCGCCGCTGCCCACCAGCACAGCTTCGAGTCGTCCGCCGAGTTGATCCGCTATTTTACGACCTTCGCTGGCAAGTTCAAAAGCGGTTTTCTTTAGTTTTCCAGCCTTAATTTCTCCATATATCAATACATTAGACATTTCCTGTTTCCTCCGTTGTTGCGAACTGCGCCCATCAAATCACTTTTGCTTCGGACCTCAGCGCTTGCACCACTTGTTTGGCTGCGTCTGCAGGCTCCATATTTTCGAATTTCTTTCCTGCCTGGCGCTCCTTTGGCATGCTGTAGGAACGAGACTCGAGCTTAGGCTCGGCGGCTATCCCGAGGTCGGCAAGTGTTTTCTTTTCGATAGGTTTTTTCTTGGCCTTCATGATGCCGGGGAGAGAGGCATAGCGAGGTTCATTGAGGCCCTTCTGTGACGTCAGGACGCAGGGCAGGGTCACTTCCACAATCTCTTTGCCACCTTCCACGTCGCGTTCCACTATGGCTGTCTTCTTGTCTTGTGCGACGTCCACCTTGGTAACCAAGGTCACTTGCGGGAGGTTCAAGAATTCAGCGAGCATCGCGCCGGTTTCCCCAAAATCGTCATCGATGGCGCGGTGGCCGCAGAAGATGACGTCATACGTCAATTGAGAGGCTACGGCGGCCAAAGCTGAGGCCGAAACGTACGGATCGGCCTGATTGAGCGCATCATCGCAGATGTGAATGCCTTTGTCCGCGCCCATTGCTAGAGCCGTCCGGATTGCTTCTGTGGACCTCTCTGGGCCAATGCATACGATGGTGACGTCGCCAGCTTTGAACTTCTCTTTCAGGCGTAACGCCTCTTCAACGCTGAACTCGTCGTATGGGTTGATAACGTATTTGATGCCGTCGGTTACAATTCCAGTGCCCTGAGGATTCACCTTGATTTGTGTTTCGGTGTCAGGGACCTGTTTTAGGCACACCAATGATTTCACGGAATGTCCTCCTTGAACATGAGAATTCTTCCTCAGCGGGTGCAGCATCCAGGAGAAGGCTGCAATGATACTGAGTTCTCGATCGATAAATCTGTCTATGCTAGACGGCCATGAGCGAGGTTAGGAACGGCACTTTCTACACGCTCAACATGGCAGAATCAGGGTTAAACATTGACAATGTAGTCAACACGCCAAAGTTAGTCAAGAGGAATCATCGCTTCTCGTCTGCCGCACCCATTCAGGGCATTTACTGCTGAATAGGCGTATCGTTCTGGCGCCTCTCCGCTCCCGCAAGCATTACGTCGCGTATAGTCTTTCTCGCTCATTTCAATACCGGAACTATTTGCCGTCAATGTGAGTCTGCAATTGCTCAATTTCCCGCTGAAGGCGATTTTTGGCCGCGTCGTTTGGTTCGAGTTTCACTGCGTTCTTGTACCAACGAAGGGCGCTCTGTAAGTCGCCCTTTTGTCGATGGACGTAGCCGAGATGTTTCATGGCCTGAACATGGTCAGGCTGCAAGGTAAGTATAGTCGTCAAGTCGTTGATCGCGTCGTCGTACCGACCTAATTGCTCCAATACATACGCTCGATTCTCTAACGCCCTCAGCATACGAGGATTGGCATCCAATATTTTCGAAAGGTCCTCGAGAGCCAGCTCTGTTCGCCCCGTCTCGACGAACAATTGAGCGCGATTCATGAGCGCCGATGAGTCGGTAGGCAGGATTTCCAAGGCGATGTTCAATTCCTTGAGGCTGCGATCATAGTCTCCCCGCATTCGCTCAATCATACCAAGGACGAGATGCGCTTCTTGTAGGGAGGAATCTAATTTGATCGCTTTTTCGAGGTCAGCGGCCGCTTTGTCGAGCTTTCCCATGATTAGGTAGAGTTTGCCGCGGTTGAGGAAGGGCAGGGGCGCCCGTTTGGCCGCCTTGCAGCAGGAGTCAAAGAGTGTTAGCGCCTCCTCGTATTCGCCGGCGTTGACTTTGCTGATCCCCAGTTCCAACAGGGCAGCCTGTTCATCGCTCATTTTGCCGTCAGACGCCGCGGTCCTCGAAGCGGCGTAGGAGGCGCCAAGCGCAGCAGTAAAAAAGATGAACGCGCCTAGCGCCAAGAGGCGCCGCCAACGGCGCTCCCTATGCCTCATGTCATTCATTGGTCAGCACGCGGCAGTCAGATCATTTCTTGGACGACAAGCCCGAGGAGTTTGCGTTAGTCGCTGATGGGGCTGCGTTGTCCCTTAGGAAAAAAGCAAAGAAATCCTTTGAATACCGATCTTCGTAACGGTTCAAGGTGTATTTCGGTTGCTCTGGGGACAGCTTAAGTTTTTTGACCAAGTTGCCATGAGCATCCCTAAGATACAAGTTTCCCACAATATTGTCCGGATTCGCGTCGGCATGCATTCCTCGTTCGCAACCGGCCAGTACAAGCGCCTTTGCGAGGTCCTTGCTGCCTATGTGATGTCCTATGGCAAAGACTAGGTTCCCATCCTTCCGTACGCCGAACGCGCTCCTGTGAGCCACAAACCAGTAGTGCTTTCCATCCTGATCCCTGCCGCCGCCGCCTAGGAGGAACCCCAGACCGATCTCGGAATCTTCGAGTCGTCCTTTTCTATAAATCGATTGCACCACCATACCGTTCTTCACTATGAGGTGCCGCAACTGACGCGCGTCCCGAACAAGTTGAAGGGGGATCTCGGAAGACCATTCCCGTATGTCAACCGATCCGTCTTTATAAATTATGAATGTGGCCATGCCGTCTGTCATTGGATAGATGACTTTTCCGCGGAAAATAGCCCCTGCGCCTTTGGAATGTCGCTGCATCCACATTGCATTGGTCACCGCCATGATGCGAGAGCGCAATTCGGGTTCCACCTCTGACCTGGCCATGGGCGCGCCGGGCTCCTGAGAACCTACGTAGTACTGCGCGAAGGCCTTGCTCATATCCACGACCATCATGTACACAACCGCGTTGGGGAAATCGACGCTCGGGCGGTAAAACGTCCTGTACACAATAGGACGTCCTGACGCATCTCTGGGCGATCCGGAGGAGACCCATACCCCCTCTCCGGGCATCGCCGGAGATGTGTAAAGAGGCTTGATATTGTCGAGTTGAATCGAGTCAAGGGGGTCTCTCGCGAGCAGTCGAGATTCGGCCTGGTCAGGGATATTCACGGAACCGGCAGGTCCTGCCGTATGCTGCGTCGTTTCCTGAAGCGCGGCTTCCTTGGTGGGACCCTTATCTTGGCTATGAAGCCCGCGCTGTTTAGATGTTTGAGCTGCTAGGTTGAAAGTACGGCCTTGAGCAATTGGCGATCCGGCTGCGTCCGCATAGACTGTCCCAAGAAGGGCTTCCCGATTTGCGTGCGCCTCATTGGCCGCCGCCACGCAATACCAAACGACTACCGTCATGATTGTTGTAAGCACGTGTATCTTTCGCAACTTCTCCACCCTTAAAATACAATAGGAATAACACTCAATCGTAATTATACGGTTTCCTTCGTTTATATAGCGCAAAATGGTCAAAATTTCAATCACAATCGCCCAAGCGGAACGAGGACACGGGCGAACGAGCGCCAAGATTTTTTCTCTTGCGCAGAAGGTTGGGCTCGAAGAGGCGCGTGGCAAACAAGATGTGATGCGGTGAAATGCCCTGAAAAGGGGCATTGAAGATCCGGAACGACCGCGAACGCGCCGTGGGAAGAGGACCCCTTGAATTCCGAGACGCTACGAGGGTCTTCTATGCTTCTCGTAGCAATGGGCGAGAACAGCTTCCAAGACGCCTCCCGCAATGGCGCGGGCCTTGTCTGATACTGAAAAGCAATACGAAATCTCGCCCCTTGGATCCACGTCCCCTATTTTGAGGCCATGCGCCACAAAGGTCCCGGGGCGTATGAGCCCCCGTAACACCCCATCTATCTTTGATATGACAGGGACGCCTGCGACGTGACCTACGGCCGCGCCTTCTCGGACGAGCGCGCCAATGTGCATCGTCGATTCGAAAACGCCATCTGCGGGGGCCCGTAGGACTCGCTGCGCGGTTTTGCCTCCTATGTCCCCGGGGACGCCGGTGTCGGGGAACGCGCTTCCCTCCCAAATAATACGACCGAGATTGTGTCCTCGGTGGGTCTCGACAACCGCGTGGGCGTCTCGACCTGCTTCGAATCCTGGTCCAAGCGCTATGACCAAGTCGGCCTGGGACATTGCGGTGCCAATATTTCTCTTTGCCATGATTGCATCGACGATGATTTCGGGACGGTACTCGTGACTCACCGTGTTCTCAGGATCCACCATCACTGGGATGGCATGCTCATCCCACGCCCGAAAGGCCTCGGACAGGGTCTCAGCGCGTTGGGATCGAACCCCCTCCACTTCCCACACGCCTTCATGAATCGCTTCACAAAAACTCACCATACGCCGCACAGCCAACGGATAAGTAGTTTCCGTCATGAGGAGACGTCTAAAGCCGCATCGATACAATTTCAAAGCAACTCCGCTCGCGAGGTCGCCCGCGCCGCGTATGCATATACGAGCATCGAAAAGCATCGTCCCCATCAGGTATCTCCTTCCCGAAAGTCAATCTTTCAGCGCGTTGCGAAGAGTCTCCTTTGAAACCACTCCGAAAAAAGATTCTTTTATTTCCCCGTTCTTTATGATGAACACTGCGGGTATTCGCGTTATCCCGAAACGCCTTGCCATCATATTTTTGTCGGTGTTGAGCTTCCCGACAATGACGCGATCCTTCAGCTCGCGGGCTATCTCTTCCAGCGTAGGGTCCATTAAGCGGCATGGGAAACACCAGTCTGCATAGAAATCCAGCACGACCATCTGCTTCCGCGACGCCTGTACCACCTCTTTGTCGAAGTTCTCATCGGTAATGGTGCGAATCAAGGATGCTTTTCCCTCGCGCCCCTTTTCTTGATACAAGGACCAGCCGACGATGATCGCCCCAAGGACGACCAATAAGGCCGCGCTCATCAAGACGATGGATGATTTTTTCATGAAGCCTCCAAACAGTCCCAATCGCTCCCTTTGACGATCAATAATTTGCGCGCCAAGAATTGTTGCGTCCCTTCAATCCACATGCTTCCTTACAAGAACTCCTTGCTACATCATCTCGACGGGATCGACATCGATGGCTACTTTAACCCCTGCATGTTTTAGATGACCAGCGTCGTGTAATTGTTGCACCAATCGTCTCAAATTTTCTCGCTTGGGGCCCTTAAGAAGAACTTGCCATCTGTATTTTCCACCTGCTTTCTTTCTAGGCGAAGGAGCAGGGCCAAGAATCGTGACGCCGCCGAGCGACGCTTTGAGCATGCGGCTCGCGCTGCCAAGTCTTATGGCGGCTTGTTCGACCTTGGTTTCGGAGTTTCCTTCTAGCCTCATGAGAATCAAATGACCAAAGGGTGGATACGCCAGCTCCCGTCTTACCTCGCACTCGTGCTGGAAAAACTCCTCGTACGCCTGTCTTGCCGCGTAGCGGATCACGGGATGTTCGGTATCAAATGTCTGGAAAAGCACGGAACTGGGACGTCGATCCCGTCCCGCACGACCTGACACTTGGGTCAAAACCTGAAAGGTCCGCTCCGCGGCTCGAAAATCTGGAAAGTGCAGGGATGCATCGCCGTACAGCACGCCGACTAGGGATATTCTCGCAAAATCGTGTCCCTTCACAATCATTTGAGTTCCGGTAAGTATATCTATCTCGTGGTTTCTGAAACGTTCGAGAATACCGACAAGATCTTCTTGCTTGTGGGCTGCATCCCGATCCAATCTTTCTATTCTGGAGGCAGGAAACAACTTTTTGAGTTCCTCTTCGACTTTTTGCGTTCCAATGCCATGGAACGACATCGCAGCGCTGGCGCACTTCGGACAGACCGGCGGGGCAAATTGCGAGTATCCGCACAGGTGGCATCGCAGTTGCTGCTTTGACTTATGATGCGTCAAGCTGATGTCGCAATTTGGACACCGAAAGATGAAACCACAGGATTTGCACTGGACAAAGGTATCAAAACCTCTCCTATTAAGGAAAAGAAGCGCCTGTTCCCCTCGATCCAGCGTGTCTCGGATATGACTCAGAAGCAAAGGCGTCAGGAACCCCTTTCTATCGGCAATACGTTTCGAATCCTTCAGGTCCACGATCTCGACCGTGGGCATTTGTCCAGCATGATAGCGTTCGGGCAGGTCAATGCGCGTTATCTTACCGCGCCTCGCATTTTCAAAGGTCTCGAATGAAGGCGTTGCGCTCCCAAGGATGACGCACGCGGCCTCGAGCTTTCCCCTTACGAGAGCCAAGTCCCTGGCGTTATAAGGAAAACCGTCCTCCTGCTTGTACGAAGGATCGTGCTCCTCATCGACGATGATCAGTCCCAATGCGTCAATGGGTAGAAAGATGCCGGACCTCGCAGCCACTGCGATCCGCACTTCTCGTTCTTTGATCCTCCTCCATTCTTGAAGTCGCTGAGCGGGTGTCAATCCACTGTGAAAGAGCGCGACTCCGCCTTCAAACCGGTCGAGAAACACTCTCGCCGTCTGTGGAGTGAGAGCGATCTCAGGGACAAGCACAAGAACATCCTTGCCTCTTTCGAGGGCCTTTGCAATCGCCCTGATATATACCTCCGTCTTGCCGGACCCTGTTACTCCATAGAGCAGAAAGGGCTGAAAGCCTCCTGATTCGATCGCGGCGGAGATGGTATTCACCGCTGCGAGTTGACTGGGAGTCAGTTCAGGCCACTCTGCCGGATCATAACTGCCGTTTTGTGGCGAAAGCGCGCGAATCGGCTTCTTGGCACGACCGCATTGGTTCAGTGCCCGGGGGATTTCGAGGTAGTCCTGGGTAGTCAGCAAGCCCTGCTTGATAAAATCCTTCAAAGCCGATTCACCAATGAGAGAGATCAAATCCTTTTCTCGCATTCGGCCTTTTTTGAGGAGGGGCGACGGCAATGAGTCCATTATTTGAGGTTCTTCGCAAGCTTGACTGCGCACATCTTGAGCAAGGAAAACCCAGCGCCTGGATTTTTTCGCGGCGCCGGGAGGTAAAAGGCTTTTGAGGGCTGTCCCGACCGGCACAAAATAGTAGTCAGCGGCCCAGGAAATAAATCGCCAAAGCTGTTCGGTAAAGAAGGGGGGCTCCTCGGGTATGCTGACAATTTCTTTTATTTCGTAGTTGCAGGCGGAAGCGAAATTTGGGTCTGCTGGCTGTGATACCCCGACAATGAAGCCGGTAACGATCTTTTGCCCGAGCGGCGCAATGACTCGCTTGCCAAAAACAGCAGAGCGCGACGCGGCGGCAGGCGCCTTGTATTTGAAAGTATTCTTCGTAGGAAGAGGAAAGGCTACATCGATGAGCACGGCCGCATCACTCATGTCAGTGTAACAGTCCGCATCCTCGAGCGCATCGGAGGCGTCCGAAACCTGCTATCATGCCTCTTACCGTATTTAAAGACTCCTCAAGTTCATGGGGCTTCAATTCCAAAGTGGCCGTGCCCGTGTAACCTTTCTCAATCAGCCTTAGTAAGATTTGTTCGATTTCCACCCGGCCTGAGCCGATGGGAAGATGGAGATCGTCTTTGACGCTATTTCCTCCATAATTGTCATGAAGATGGACATGGCCTATCCACGGATACAATTCGTTCACAATGTCGTATGACGTGTTCCTGTCCGCCAGCAATTGCCCGTGTCCCACGTCGAGGGTCAGGGAGATGCTTGATACGCGTTGCACGACCAACGCCAAATCCAAGGCGTTCTCCGAAAGATTTTCCAGACTGATCAGAATCCCGTGAGGAGAAGCCGCCTGCGCAAGCTCCTCCATGAATTTAAGTTTTTCATTGCAGACGTGAGGCTTCACAAAACGAGGATCGAACCAGAGATGGACTGTCAAGAAATGGATGTCTAATTGCTCGGCCGCTTCTAGGGTGCGCATAAGTTTCGGATAATAGACCTGCCAAAGGTTTTCCAGATCGTTGGGAGGGCCTTCAGACGGGCCATGACCAATGAGAAAGAACTTTCTATCGCGATGAAGAGAGGTCGCCAAGTCTTTGAAATGACCACTCTCGATGCCGTCGCGGAATACCACCTCCCCGAAATCGAAGCCGTGCGATGTCAGGTAGACGACATCTTCCGAAGAGGTTACATGGCCTCCGAAGAGCACTCGACGCTCACTCCCCATAGTTCGCGCCGGAAATCTCTTCGTCCGTAAGGTAGCACGCCGGGTCCGGCGCCCACACATCCCCGTACACCGCTTCAGCCCTCACACGAAAGTTGCCTCCGCACACATCCAGCCACCTGCACGCGGCGCATCTGCCCTTCACGTATTTCTTTTTTTCCTTCAGTTTGACCAGAAGTTCGTCTGCGCCGCCATCCCATATTTGGCTGAAAGGACGATTCCGCACATTGCCAAAGCTTCGATGACGCCAGAACTGATCGGCATAGACTTCCCCATCCCAAGAGACGCACCCGATTCCTCTGCCGGAATTGTTGCCTTCATTCATGCGCAGCAGCTCCAAGACCTGTTGAGCCCTTGCTGGATCTTCTTTGAGGAGGCGTAGGTAGATATAGGGGCCATCGGCGTGGTTGTCCACCGTCAGCACCTCCGTGGCAAGACCCGTATCGTGAAGCCTTTTGGTTCTGTCTATGATTAGGTCAACCACTTCTCTGGTTTCCTCGTGGCTAAGGTCCTCATTGACAAGTTGGGACCCCCGACCGGCATACACCAGGTGGTAAAAACAAATGCGAGGGATGCGATCGCGCTCCACCAGATCGAAGATCGCAGGGATGTCTCGGAAATTTCGTTTACTTATGGTAAATCTTAGCCCGACTTTCAGGCCAGCCTCCTGACAATTGTCTATGGCCTTCATCGCCCTCGAAAAGCTGCCGGGAACGCCTCTGAAGGCGTCGTGACGTTCGCCGACGCCATCAAGGCTGATGCCCACATAACTCAAACCGATGGAATGGAGTTCGGCGGCCAGCGACGCTGTAATCAAGGTCCCGTTTGTCGATAGCACCGCCCGCATCCCCTGCCCCGCGGCGTGACGAATCAGCTCCAAAATATCAGACCGTATGAGCGGCTCGCCGCCTGAAAACAACACGACCGGACAGCCCATACCTGCGAGGTCATCAAGCAATCTCTTCCCTTCGTCGGTTCCAAGCTCCCCCGCATAATCCTTATCTTCGGAATGAGAATAGCAATGGACGCACCGTAAATTGCATCGCCGAGTCACATTCCAGACCACCACCGGTTTTTTGTCTTGAGAAAACTGCAGGAGATGAGACGGCAACGCCTTCGATCGCCGACCGTACCGCAAAGGGTCCGACGCCTCCACAGCGCCGCAATAAAGTTTTGAAATACCGATCATATCCTAGTCCTCAAACATCTTCGTCGTTCTCAGGGCGCGCATAAGGCCTTACCCAATCGAGGATCATTTGCGTTTGTCTGAAAGAAGTCCCGGAGAATTTTGGCGTGGTCAAACGCCATGGGTTCGGGGAGACGATTCCAGGAAAAGACCCGCGCCTCCGCAGCATCGTCTCCGCCATGAGGCGACTCATCAGTGTGAGCTGAAAATACTATGGTGATTGTGTGCTGTCGCGGATCTCGATCAGGGGCCGAGTACACGCCAAAAAGCTTCAAGTCTGAAACCCGAAGACCAGTCTCTTCTTGGGCTTCTCGAACAGCGGCTTGTTCAGCGGTCTCGCCGTAATCGATAAATCCCCCGGGAAGCGCCCAGCCATATGGCGGATTTTTGCGCTTGATCAACACGACCCCATCCTTATGCACAATGATGACGTCAGCCGTCGGAATCGGATTGCGGTAGGTTCGCACCTCCGCGCCGCACTGAGGGCAAATCACTCCTGCCATATCATTATCTCCGCTGGCTCTCGCTTTGCCGCGCCGTGGTTTGGCTCGCCTTCATCGATTTCCGTCGCCTGCATAGGCTCTCTTAAAAGTAATACATTCCTCGAACAACTGCGAGCTTTCCGCGGAAATCGCAAGGTGTATCAGCCGTTGAAGCTCATTCCCTCGCGTCCGAGCCCTCGCAAAGAAACGATCATGTCCGGACCTCGCACACAATGGCTCAACCCTACGCGCCAGGCTGCGTTGCAGCTCAATTTACCGTCGCAGCATCCATCCTATCAAGTTTCGAAACGATTGTGAAACCATGCGCGCTGTTGCTCAAGACGCGGGGTTGCGCCAAGGGGCGTTGCGGGAGATCGCGCCGAAGCGTAAAAAGTGCTGTAATAGCGGGATATTATGATTCGTGGAGGGCAGACGGTGTAGGCGACGGCTGAGTTGTGAGTGAAATTTTTTTTGTACATGGGCTTGACAAAAGCGCTGGCTGTTGGCACTCACTTCAATAGAGTGCTAACAACGCGTTCAAAAGCTCATAACTCTTTGGAGGTGGTCACATGAAATTTCGTCCTCTGCATGATCGTATCCTCGTCGAGAGGGTGGAATCGGAGGAAGTCACCAAAGGAGGTATCATCCTCCCCGACACAGCAAAGGAAAAACCTCAACAAGGAAAGGTCATCGCTGTAGGAAACGGGAAGAAGACCGAAGATGGAAAACTCATACCTCTGGAAATCAAGGTTGGGGACATGATCTTGTTTGGGAAATATTCAGGCTCTGAAATCAAAATCGAGGGCAACGAGTATCTCATCATGAAAGAGGATGATGTACTGGGAGTAGTGGAATAACCTTTGTCGCTGAGGAATCGGACGAAACCTCATTCCTTACGTATCTTTCTGAAAATCACATAAAAAAGGAGAAAAATCGGTATGGCCCCTAAGGTTATTATGTTTGAACAACAGGCTCGTGATAAGATTCTGCGGGGCGTGAACATCCTCGCAGACGCAGTAAAGTCCACCCTCGGCCCCAGGGGTCGCAACGCTATCCTCGAAAAATCATGGGGCGCTCCCAACGTGACCAAGGACGGGGTTACCGTCGCGAAGGAAATTGAACTCGAGGACAAGTTTGAAAACCTAGGCGCTCAGATGCTGAAAGAAGTGGCCTCGAAGACGTCTGACGTAGCAGGAGACGGAACGACGACGGCCACGGTGCTTGCTCAGGCCATCTATCGTGAGGGCATCAAAATGGTGGCGGCTGGCGCGTCGCCTATGGACCTGAAACGGGGCATCGATGCGGCAGTTGAAGCCGTGGTGAAGAAACTCAAAGAGCTTTCCAAGCCCACCAAAGACAAGAAAGAAATAGCCCAAGTAGGCACCATTTCTGCCAACAACGATCCCACCATCGGGAACATTATTGCCGAGGCCATGGAGAAAGTCGGGAAAGAGGGCGTCATCACGGTCGAAGAAGCTAAGTCCATGGAGACGTCCCTTGACGTGGTCGAGGGCATGCAGTTTGACCGCGGTTATCTCTCGCCCTATTTTGTGACGGACCCGGAGAGGATGGAAGTCACCCTTGACGAGCCGTACATCCTGATCCATGAGAAAAAAATCTCGAACATGAGAGACATGCTGCCGCTCTTGGAGCAGGTAGCTAAGATGGGTCGGCCCCTGTTGATCGTGGCCGAAGATGTTGAAGGCGAGGCCTTGGCCACGCTGGTCGTGAACAAATTGAGGGGTACGCTCACTGCATGCGCTGTGAAGGCCCCAGGTTTTGGAGATCGTAGGAAGGCAATGCTTGAAGACATTGCCATCTTGACAGGCGGTCAAGTCATTTCCGAAGACCTTGGCTTGAAGCTCGAAAACGTCACCCTCAACGATCTTGGACGGGCCAAACGGGTCACCGTCGATAAAGACAACACCACCATCGTTGACGGGGCCGGCGCAAAGGAAAAGATCGAAGGCAGGGTCAGACAAATCCGTACGCAGATTGAAGAGACCACGTCAGACTATGATCGGGAGAAACTGCAGGAGCGTTTGGCTAAGTTGGTCGGCGGCGTCGCGGTAATCAACGTAGGCGCTGCGACTGAGACCGAGATGAAGGAAAAGAAGGCTAGGGTTGAAGATGCGCTCAACGCCACTCGCGCTGCCGTAGAAGAAGGCATCGTGCCCGGAGGCGGCGTGGCCTACTTGCGGTGCCTGGACGCGATCCATGACCTCAAGCTTGAAGGCGATCAGCTCACCGGCGCAAAAATAGTCCTGCGCGCCCTGGAAGAGCCGCTGCGGCAAATAGCCATCAACGCTGGTCATGACGGGTCTATCGTAGTGGACAAAGTGAAAGGCAAAGACTACGCTTATGGCTTCAACGCCCACAAAGAGGTCTATGAGGACCTTATGGAAAATGGCGTCATCGATCCGGCGAAGGTGACGCGTCTTGCGCTTCAAAATGCCGCTTCTGTGGCAGGTCTCATGCTCACCACCGAAGTCATGGTGGCGGAGAAGCCCAAAGAGAAAGAGACTCCGGCCATGCCGGGCGGCGGCATGCCCCCGGGCGGCATGTACTAACAGGGCAAAGCTACTTTTCTCTGCCAGTAAAAAGGGCGACCATAGGTCGCCCTTTTTCTTAACCACTCCGCTAAATCTTTTCCTTATACTTGATCAATGGCCCGAAAAACTCTGTCTCGCAATAGTAGCACTTCAGGGTGAGCGGCTGTTTTTCGACAACGGCAAACCTTCCGGGAACCTGTTCATGGTTCGTGATGCAGAACGTGTCCGGACAGAGCACAATGTCCCCTACCGTATCTGGAATCTCGACCTTATGCTTCTCGGTTACCTTGCCGTCTTCGATCCTCGTTATCGTCGCCATGGGCGCGATAAGCGCCACAACATTGAGCATATCGCGCGTCAAACCTAGGTTTTCCACTTTTATGATGTCTTTCTTCGTCATGGAAGGCGACTCGAAATTGATCCCGATGGCAATGATGTCCCCCGTCTCTCTTGCCAGGGCGTTAAGCCCCAAGACTTGGGCTATGAGATAGGCCTTGCCCGCTGGTATGTGATCGATCACGATGCCCTTTTCGATCTTGGCTATGGTAATAGGACGCTGGGTCATTTTATTGCTCCGAGGATGAGGGCCAGGAGAGTCTCCCGCACAAATAGACCATTTCTGGCTTGCTGGAAGTAATAGGCATGAGGCGTGGCGTCAACGTCTTGGGCTATTTCGGTCACTCGTGGCAACGGATGCATCACCTTCATGGTAGGCTTCGCGTCTCGCAGCATCGCGGCCTCCAAACGATAAATGCTGCGAAACTTCTCGGCCGCGGTGCGTTCCTTGAGTCTCTCCTTCTGAATCCGTGTCATGTACAGGACATCGACCTCGGCGATGTAATCCTCGATACGACTCCCCTCGGTGATCGACACGCCGGTCGCGGGCGCGGCTTTTTTACATTTGTCGATGATGAACCGCGGCATAATCAAGTCTCGAGGGGAGACGAAAATCAAGCGGCAGGATCGGTATTTCAGAAGCGCTTCGGTCAAAGAATGTACCGTGCGACCATTGGCGAGATCGCCCACCATGGCGACGGTGAGCCCATCGATTCGCCCCTGGGTTTCCTGAATAGAATACAAATCCAAAAGCGTCTGGGTGGGATGCTGGTTCGGCCCGTCGCCCGCGTTGATCACGGGACTCTGAGCTGCGTCTGCCGCCAAACGAGCTGCGCCCTTCAAAGGATGACGGATGACCATGACGTCAAAGCCATATCCATCGTGCATCTTGACGGTATCCCAAAGCGATTCTTCTTTTACGACCGACGTGATGCTCGCATCATAAAAGCCGCCTACGACGCCCCCCAAATTGCGCATCGCGACTTCAAATGACGTGCGCGTCCGGGTGGATGGCTCAAAGAATAATAGGGCGCACACTTTATTCTTGCATAGATTCCGTTTATTGGGATGATTTTTTACCTCGGGCACCTTGGCGAGAATGCCATCGATCTCTTCTCGGCTGAGGTCGTTCATTGATATGAGGTCTCGACCTTCAAAATCCATGGTCACTGTCCTCTCGAATCGATTAGCGAGATTGAGTTGCCTTGGCCCTACCTTGTATCACGCGTTGTCTCCGAACTCATAGCACTTTCCGGCTACTATAGTCTGATGAACCCTCGCAGGGAAGGTAAATCCTGAAAAGGGAGACCACTTACATCGGGACTTCAACTCGCCTCTCCCTATTATCTGAGCCCCTTCTATCCGCGACTGACCGTCTATGTCGAGAATCGTGAAAGTCGCTGAAAAGCCCGTTTGAATGGCTCCGAGGCGTTCCTGGCAATGGGGAGGGAGGATACGCGCGGGCGCGGTTGAGGTTATTTCGCCGACGCGTTGCGGGGTAAATCCGCAGTGATGCATCAACCAGCCGACGAAGGGGCCGTAGGTATCCAGATGAGGCACTCCCGGCGCGCCATTGTACTTGTCTTCAATGGTATGAGGGGCGTGATCGGACGCGAGACAATCCACCGCGCCGTTGCGCAGAGACTCCACCAGAAATCGTCGATCGTCTTCCGGCCGGATCGGAGGGTTGCATTCCAACAGCTCTGGCGCTTCAGGGTCTCCCATGGCCCCGGTCACGCCCTCGGGCGAGAGGCTGAAAAACAGATGGTGCGGCGTCGCCTCGCTGGTAACCTTCATTGACGAATGCTGGTTGTAATTCTCGATGAGTTCAACGGCTTTTCTTGTCGAGACGTGGCAAATATGAGCGCGCAGGCCAAATTTGGCAGTCAGATCGAGGATCCGATCAACCGCCCTGAGTTCAGCCTCAGGGGGCCTGGTTTTCCATCTCGGGCCGCTTTCAGTCTGGCTCGCTATAAATTCGGGATCCTCGGCATGAAACATGAGCCGACAGCGCGTATAGCGGGCGACAACCGTTCGAAGGTCTTGCCAACGCTGGAAAGACACAGGGGAAGGCTTGGGGTCGAGGTACACCTTGTACAATAGATCGTCCCAAGGCTCTGAACGAGCCGTGACCGCGGCGGCCAGCTCGACGAGACACAAGCACGCCAGCGACAGCTCCTGCTTGCGAGCATACGCCAATGGGCAGCCCGGCGGCTCTGGATCATTAGGCATGGCCACGAAGAGGGTTACCCCTCCATTGATGGCCGCCGCGCCTGCCGTCGCAAAACTTTCCTTTGCCGTCATGGCATTCCAGACGGCCTGTGATGTCGAATCGTCTTTGTCGGTCTGAACATATTCCCTGGCATGCACATGGAGGTCAATGAAACCTGGGAAGATGATCCGCCCCGCTGAGCCGCCTGCGGCACTCTCGTCAACAGAAGTAATTTTTCCCGATGCAATTCGAATGCGGACGTGCTTCAACCCTTCCGGAAGAAGCGCCCACCCATCCAAGGCCGTAATTTCCGCCGCTTCCAACGATGTTCCTCCCAAGACAAATACCCGGGCAAATAGACAGGTTAATCCACTGCTAAGGAAATTATTCGATTTCCATGGAAGCGACCTTCATTTCGTCTCGTCCCTCGAGTATATGAAGGGCGGGCGAACCGCACTGAGGACAAAACGGGTCGTAATCTTCCATGGTGATTTCTTTATGGCACTCCTGACAGACCGCTTTTATAGGAATGATGGTGATGTCCAACCGCGCGCCCTCAGCCATACCACCTTTGGAAAGAATCTCAAACGCGAACCGGATTGCGGCTGGGACGACCGCGGTAAGCACACCAAATTCTAGACTGACCGATATGATTCTTGTGGCCCCGTGCCTTTTGGCTTGTTCTTCCAGGATGCCTACCATGCTTTGCACTATGGCCATTTCATGCATTGCGCCGCTCTCTTCGTGGGTGGCTATCTCACCCATGCAGGAAGCTGCCAGGGGCGTGATCGATCGACCTCCTGAAACAACCCTTCGCCGGTCAAGTCCATGAACAATCGGTAGGTGTTTTGCACATCGTTGTTAGAATGGGTGCTAAACGCAACGGGCCTGTTGCGATAGGAATAAATGGTAATAACCTGTCCATTGGGCGCGGAGTAAAAATCCATGGTGGTCTCTTTGCCCGGTATATCGCTGGCATGATCTGATTGGGACGTGGTAATATGCTTGAGGTTGCGAACGTCGGGAAGCTGATACTTTTGTTGGGCATGGCTAGGGAGAACTATTGAGAGCAGCGTCGCACATACCATCGCGCCGAAGATGATCCGCGACATTGGTCAGTCCTTTCATCAGTCGAGAATGCTTTTGGTCCATACTTAGCAGATGATGAGGGCGTTCACAATAGGGTCGTCCGCAGCGCGGGGCAGAGAAGATGGTGGAACTGCGTGAGGCATCGTAGTATCATGGAGCGGCGGAGAGCGATGTGGTAAATGTGTCTTATAGAATGTAAACGGGGACGTCGTGACGAATAGCGCCTTAACCCTTACGGAACGGCTCATGTACGAAGAAAGATTTCAAAATCTGTTCCGAGTTGCCAAGAAAATGACCTCGTGCCTCAACATATCGGACATATTGGAAATAATCCGAGACGAGGTCAAAATCACCGTCCCTCATGCGGAAGAGGCATGCCTGATCTTGGTTGATCCTGATGCGATAAATTATACGAGGCCGCTGCACTGTACGATGAAGAAGGAACAGATCAACTGTCATCAGTGCAAGAGAGGCAAGCGGATTGTACAAGAGGCTCTCAAGAAGCCGGTCGCTGTTTCGTTTTGTACGCTGACAGAAGACGACGCACTATCCGAGATCAGAGATAGTTGGCCGACAGCAAATGTTTGTGAGGTCGCCCTGCCAATTTACGATGGCGAGGTCCCGTTGGCTGTCCTCAACGTGGTAACGCGTCGCGACAGTCCGCTCCGAGACAAGGACATGATCCTCCTGAAGGACCTTGTGGAGCTGGCCACTAACGCCATCCTCAATGCGAGACAATACTCGGTGATGGCGCGCGAGAAGCTGACGCTCGAGCGCATCCTGGGACATATCCGAACCTTTGTCCCTGAGACCGTGCAGCGCATCATAGAAAAAAATCCGGATGCGCCGGAGTTGGATCGCGTGGAGCGAGACGTTTCGATTCTTTTTCTTGACCTGGCAGACTACACCAGGATAAGCGAATTTTTTACCTCTGATAAAGTGAGCTTTATTGTCGAAAAATATTTCTCGAGTTACCTCGATGTGATTTACAGCAAAGACGGCGACGTAAATGAGACCGCCGGAGACGGTCTCATGGCCATTTTTCAGGGCCCCGAGGATATAAACGCCTTGAACGCGGCAGCCGCAGCTCTCGAAATTCGACGTCGCACTCTTGAGATCAATGACGAACTCCGGGGGATTTTCTTTCCTGTCGTGGTAAATATGGGCATAAACTCGGGGATAGCGGCAGTGGGCATGAGCAAGTTTTCGGGAATCGCGGGAACAAGGACCACCTTTACTGCGGCAGGGTCTGTCACGAACCTGGCGGCTCGTTTAGCCGCGGCTGCAAAAGATGGAGACATACTTGTGGGACCAGAAACAGCCCGACGAATAAAGGACAAAACAACGCTCTTCGATCGCGGCCACATGCATTTCAAGAACGTGCAACAAGACGTTCATGTATATAGTTTGGTTCCCGCGGTATAAGAGATGAGCGTGATGGATGTACGTGCGTCTCGCGGTCGTCCGACGCGTTCCAACTTTGGAGGGGGCTTTCGCGGCGCTGGGTTGTTTCAAGCGGCCCAAGAGTAAGCTGGCGCCATGAGATCACCTTAAGGAATGAAAAGGCGAAACATGATATTCGACCAAATGACGTCTGAAGAACAGCGGAAGTATTTGGATTTCCTTCTATGGCATTACCGCGTGGTGGATGCATTCTGGTACGTCTTTGTGGAAGAAGAATTAGGTTCTGGCAAAGCGGATCACTTTAACGAACGAGTGTGGGGTAGGGTGGCCGGCATGGCTGCAAAGGACATCCTGCAGCGTTTTCAGATTCAAGAAACAGGGCTGGAAGGCTTTGTGAAAGCCCTGAGATATTTTCCATGGTCCATCATAGTGGGGTACGACGTCACTGTCCGCGACAGCCAGGTCCTCATATCAGTACCCGAATGCCCAACCCAAGTTGCCAGAATCCGACGCAATCTTGGGGAATACGCGTGTAAGGGGATGCATGAGGCCGAGTTTGTATCATTTGCCCGAGCCATTGATCCTCGGATTCGCGTGGAATGCCTTCACGCGCCGCCTGATCCGCATCCTGTGGATCGGTTTTGTCAATGGCGCTTTACCGTATGAGGGCGAAGACAGCAGGGCGCTGCATTGGATAACGTTATGTACCTCAAGGCCGTTTCCATACACGCTGACAGATTCCCGAGAAGCGATGTCTATCCCTTCAACGTGAGGATCTTGAACGCAACGCCACAGATTACGTTCCAAAAGCCTGCGACGCTGTTCACCGGGGCCAATGGGACAGGGAAATCCGCGCTGCTGGACGCCATCGCGCGAAAAAGTGGACTCCTGCCCTGGGGCGGCGGGAAAATGCATACATCTCACCAGAATCCTTACGAGACGCAGCTCGCTCGATATATCTCTCTCCAGGTCAACTCGTGGCGTCCGTATGGCTTCTATTTTCGAGCTGAGGCATTCTTCAACTTTGCCAGTTCCTTGGACGATATCATTACAGACGATCCGGGCAGAGAGACATACTTTGGAGGAAAATCCTTGAACACGCTGTCACACGGCGAGTCCTTCCTGGCCTTTTTCCAATCGTATTGTTTTCACCTTGACGGCCTGTATCTGTTGGACGAGCCCGAGGCAGCGCTTTCTCCTGAAAATCAGGTGGAGTTCGTGAAAATACTGCAGAAAAACATGATGAACGGGAATAAGCAATATGTTATCGCGACCCTTTCTCCGATCATCTTGGCGTGCCCTGACGCGCAGATACTTTCTTTTGATCACGAGACGATCTCTCCCATATCGTACGAGGAATCCGCGCCGTATCGATTCTACCAAGATTTTTTTCGCAAGCCCGAAGAGTTTTTTTCCTTGTGAGCAATTCGAGATGGATTTTTTGGAGGAAACTTTTATGAGGAGCCAGTCAGATTGAGGCCTTACCCGATCATGCTCAACGTTCAAGACAGGACTGCAGTGGTCGTGGGCGGCGGCAACGTGGCCTTTCGCAAGACCTCCGGGTTGCTTGCGTGCGGGGCAAAGGTGGTGGTTATTGCTCCTGAATTGAAACCGGAAATGCGCGACCTGGCGAGCGCGGGCAAGATCCAATGGATTGAGGCGGAATTTCGTGACAGCATCCTTGATGATCTGGCTGATCCCATCATGGTTTTCGGAACGACAAATAACCGTGAGACAAACGTGGCGATCTATCGGGCTGCCGCGGATCGAAGAATTCCGTGCAACATTGCTGACGTGCCGGACCTGTGTACGTTTATTGTGCCAGCCGTGATAACACAGGGCGACCTGATGATTGCCGTGTCCACGGGCGGCGCGTCCCCGGCGTTGGCCAAGAGGATTCGAGAGGATTTGCAAAAGCGCTTCGGACCTGAATATGCTCAAATGACAAAGCTCATGGGCGAGTTGCGCAAAGAAATCTTACGCCAAGGGAAGACATCGGACGAGAACAAAAGGCTTTTTGGCGCGCTGGTCAACTCGGAGCTTCTGGAGGCCTTGCGGACCAAGGATAAAGACCGGGTCTTTGAAATACTTACGTCTATCCTCCCCTCCGATTTGAGTCCTGAATCTGCCCTCGGGGAAACGGCGAACGACGCTTTGCTGAAGTGGGAATAACGTGGACATCATCTTTTTTCAGGCGGCATTGATCTTTTATCTCGCGGCGTCGGTGGGCTATGTAGTCTTCCTGTTCACCTCGTCGGCAAGGGCAGCCTCCGCGTCTTCTGTATGCTGTCAGATGGGGTTGGGGCTGCAAGTGCTGTCGTTCATTCATCGAGCGGTTGTGTACGGCTTTTTCCCGTTGGGCACGTACTTCGACGCCCTGTCATTTCTCTCGTTGCTGATCATAGGACTTTTTATCTACTTGGATCGCAGGATCTCGATACCGGTTCTCGGGGCAGTGGTAGCTCCTATGGCGGCGGGTTTGATGCTGCTGGGGGCCGCATTTTCATACCAGACTCGAGGCCCTGTGGTGCCTATTCTTCACAGTTGGTGGCTCCCTATCCATGTCATTTTTGCCCTCGCAGGAAACGCGGTCTTTGCGCTCATGGCGGTAGGGGGCATTCTCTATATTTTTCAGGAATGGCTCATCAAGGCAAAACGCATAGGGAGGTTGCATAGATTGCTGCCTTCTTTGGAAACGCTGGACAAAATGAATCGGCATGGGTTGCCGCTTGGATTCTGCCTCCTGACCGTGGGTATCCTCTCAGGCGCGCTATGGGCCAACAGCGCGTGGGGTCAGTACTGGAGTTGGGATCCCAAGGAAACCTGGAGCCTTATTACGTGGTTTACCTATGCAGCCATGGTGCATCAAAGAATCGTGCTGGGATGGCGCGGGAAAAAGGCGGCCTGGCTGGCTATTCTGGGATTTGTGCTAGTCATGTTCACCTTTGTGGGCGCGAGCACGCTGCTCGGCGGCCACCATTCCATCTCGGGCCCAGGCATGGGAGCATCACGCACATGAAGCAAGAGATCGTGCTTGTTGGGCTGAACCATTGCACAGCCCCCGTAGCCATTCGTGAGCTGATCACCTTCCCGGGCAACGAGGACGGCGCGACCACGAGGAAGTTTCTTGCCATCAGGGGAGTAAGCGAGGCCGTGGTTATCTCCACCTGCAATCGTTCAGAGGCGCTCCTCGTGGCAGAGGCCGCGCCCCACATCGCTGAGGAGGTCATTCAGCTCATCTCAGATATCCACCGCGTACCTGCGGAGTCCTTTTCTAAATTCTTGTATCTCAAGAGAGGACGAGACGCGGTTCATCATGTGTTCCGCGTGGCCTCCAGCCTCGACTCGATGGTACTTGGGGAACCGCAGATATTGGGGCAAGTAAAGGAGGGCTATCGACGCGCCTCTTACGCAAATGCCACTGGTCCAATCCTCAATCGCCTTATGCACAAAGCCTTTTTTACCGCCAAACGCGTTCGAAATGAAACAGGAGTGGCCCTTGCCGCCGTATCTGTCGCCTATGTCGCGGTGGAGCTTGCCAAGAAGATTTTAGGCGACCTTAAGAGCGCATGCGTGCTGCTTATAGGCGCCGGCGAAATGGCCGAACTTGCTGCTCGTCACCTCGTGGGCCACGTGGCCAATCCTCCGATAGTCCTTAATCGGACCCTGGAGAACGCTTGCGTCTTGGCCGATCGGCTGAACGGCAGAGCGGATACCCTTGACGCCCTCAAACACTACCTCCTCGAAGCGGACGTGGTGATCACCTCGACGGGAAGCTGCGAAAGCCTTATCCGCAAGGATCACGTAGAAAAGATCATGAAGAAAAGGCGGTACCGACCTCTGTTTATCATTGATATCGCATTGCCACGTGATGTGGAGCCCAGCGTGAATGAACTCGACGGCGTGTACCTCTACAATATCGACGACTTGCAAACCATAGCGGCGGAAAATCTCACCGAGAGACGGCAAGAGGCCATGAGAGCCGAAAAGATCGTCGATGAGGAAACCGCCAAGTTCATGGAGTGGACCGCATCGCTGAGCTGCACGCCGACCCTGGTCGCCATCAGAAACAAACTGGAAGAAATAAGACTGTCCGAACTGGCCCGATCCAACGGAAAGCTCGCAGGCCTGACGCCCGAGCAACGGGAAGCGGTCGAGATAATTACTCGATCCATCGTCAACAAGATAGCGCATTATCCCATCTCTTGTCTCAAGAGGACCAAGTCTAAGACCAAACAAAGCCTTTACTTGGATGTGGCGCAAGAACTCTTTGCTCTGAGCGGCGAAACGGACACGTCGTCCCAAGAAAACGATCAACAAGAAAAGAAGCGTCAGGATGAGACTTAGAATTGGGACTCGCGGGAGCGCGCTCGCCCTATGGCAAGCGCGCCATGTCGCCTCGGAACTCGAGAGGATTCATCCCGAAATCCGCTGCGAATTGGTGATCATAAAGACCAAGGGAGATCGCATTCTCGACGCCCCCCTTGCGTATATTGGCGGGAAAGGTCTTTTCACCAAGGAAATCGAGGAGAGCCTTCTCGCGGGCGCGATACATCTCGCTGTTCACTCCCTCAAAGACCTGCCTACCGAACTGCCGCCCGGACTTTGCGTCAGTGCTTTCTTGAAACGCGAGGACCCCCGTGACGTTTTCTTGTCCTCCCAAGCGGCTCGTCTGGAAGACTTGGCGCCAGGAGCCCGGATTGGGACATCGAGCCTGAGACGCGGCGCCTTCATTCTCAACCGGCATCCGCAGATGGAGATCGTTCCCATTAGAGGCAATGTGGAGACGCGGATAAAAAAGATAGACTCCGAACGGCTCGCAGGAGTAGTGTTAGCCGCCGCAGGTCTCTTACGGATGGGGTATTCGCGCCACATAGCCTCGTATTTGGATCCCAGCGTATTCATACCTGCCATAGGACAAGGCGCGCTTGCCGTTGAAACGAGGGAGGATGATGCTGTGGTGCGGGAAAAAGTGTCGGCGCTGAATGACAACATGACCGAGAAATGCGTTGAGGTGGAAAGGGCCTTTCTTTGCAGAATGGGCGGCGGATGTCAGGTGCCAATGGCGGCGCATTGCATCCCGTTGAATGGGGGCTTCCGCTGTTTGGCAGCCGTCGTGCATCCGAGCGGGCGCCCGAGAGTGCAAGATGAATATAGAGGGGATTCAATCGATGTCAAAGATGGGGCTCTATTGGCAGAGAAACTCCTTGATCGAGGAGCGTCAGAGATCCTGAAAAAGGTGTTGGGACGCGACTGGGAGCCGGGCCGCGTGTAAATGCCACTCACGTGAATGCCCGCGTATGCTTTATGGGAAAAAGCGTTCGCATCAGTCGGACTTACACAGAATCTCCAGCTTGTGGGTCGCTCTCCATATGATTAATGTCCTTTTTCTACGACTATTTAGATGAGGTCGCGTATGGCGCAAGATATGACAGGCAAACAATTGTCTCCGGGGATCGTCTATCTGGCAGGGGCGGGACCGGGAGACCCAGGGCTTATCACCCTCAAGGCTCACGAAAAAATCAAAACTGCAGACGTCGTCATCTACGACTATCTCGCCGGTCATGAATTGACCACGCTGGCGCGGCCGGACGCTGAGCTCATCTATGTCGGGAAAACAGGGAGTCAGCACACCCTCAAACAGCGAGAAATCAATGCGCTTCTCGTGCAAAAGGCCCGGGAAGGCAAGACGGTCGTCCGCCTTAAAGGCGGGGATCCATTTCTGTTCGGAAGAGGAGGGGAAGAGGCCGAGGAGCTCGTGGCCGCGGGCATCCCCTTTGAGGTAATACCAGGCGTCACGTCGGCCATCGCCGCGCCAGCTTATGCGGGAATACCCGTCACGCACCGAGAGCACGCGTCTATGGTTACCTTTGTGACAGGACATGAAAATCCGGAAAAAGAAGGCTCGGCCATCGATTGGGATGTGTTGGCGCGCAGCCCCGGCAGTTTGGTGTTCCTCATGGGGATGAAAAACCTCACAGAAATATGCAAGAACCTCATGAACTGCGGCATGGAGGCAAAAACTCCGGCGGCAATAGTCCAGTGGGGCACAACGCCCCGTCAACAATCGCTCGTTTCGACGCTGGGCGATCTGCCTGATAAAGCAGAACAAAAAGGCGTCAAAGCGCCGGCGGTCATCGTGGTCGGCGCAGTGGCGTCCTTGTCCCAGCGGCTGGCTTGGTTCGAGACGAAGCCGTTGTTCGGCAAGAACATCCTCGTCACGCGGACAAGGGAACAGTCGGGCAAACTCGCGGGCAAAATTAGAGAATTAGGAGGACAGCCGATTCTGTTCCCCACCATCGCCATTCGTGACCCAGACGATTTTTCTGCGCTCGACGACTCTATCCGAAACATACAAACCTATGACTGGGTCGTCTTCACCTCAGTCAACGGCGTGCAACGATTCATGACGCGATTCCTGCATCTCACTGAGGATATCCGTGAACTGAAGGGGCCAAGGATTGCGGCCATTGGGCCTGTCACGGCTGCGGCAGTGACGGAGAGAGGCGTCAAAGTGGACCTGACCGCCGAAACTTTTGTCGCTGAAGGATTGATCGAGGTCTTTCGAGGACTGCCGCTCCAAGGTCAAAAGATACTCATCCCAAGGGCGGAAAAAGCCCGAGACGCATTGCCGCTGGCTTTGACGACGGCGGGCGCTCAGGTGACCACGGTGGGCGTGTATCGCACCTGCAAGCCCGACGACGTCGACGTCGCGCCCGTCCTCGACATGCTGGAAAAAAAGGCTATCCATGCCGTGACCTTCACCTCGTCTTCCACGGTATCCCATTTTGTCGATATAGTGGGTTCCCAGCGCCTCGGCGAATTGATGGTGGATGTGACGGCGGCGTCCATCGGTCCCGTGACTACTGAGACCGCCCGACGGCTTGGCCTGCGCGTTGCCGTGGAAGCTCGTCAGTACACCATTGACGGGCTGGTTAACGCCATGGTCGAGTACTACAAGGCCAAGCAGCTCCACTAGAAGAGCCGCGATGTTCGGCTTGGGCGGGGACATGGCAGGCCAGCATCGAATCGAGGGTCTCCTTGCAGGACCGCGCCGCGTCATCGCGCGCGGCTCCTCCGACGCAGCCTCTCACGAACCCTCAGTTTTCAGCCGGGCCAGGAGGACAGCGCCGTTCTCCCTCATGCCTCCTGCGAGCGACCGCGGTGAAGACGTCAATCATCTTCCGGTAATTGTCCTCGATCCGATACAAACGTGAATCAGTCTGAGCCGCCTCCTTGGCTCGGGCCAGAAATTGTCGATCGAGGAATTTTTCCATGGCGTTTGCCAAGGCGTCAGTATCCCGTGGCGATTCGAGTATCAACCCCGTGACGCCCTCTCGTATCGCGCCGGCAGCTCCATTGAATCTCGTGGTGATGACAGGCGTTCCGGCGGCGAGCGCTTCAAACACCACAAGCGAGCAGGCATCGTAAAACGTCGGCAGTACAAGGACATCGCAGGCTCTGAAATAAAGCTCCGGCTCAGTGGTCGGCCCCAAAAAGACCACATTGTCCGTGAGTCCATGTTTTTTTACGAAGGAGCGCATGCCCGAGGACGGAGCGCCTCCGACAAAAAGCACGCCAAACTTGCTGCTCCCCGCGCTGACCTTCAATTTTTTCGCGGCTTCGAGAAGATAATGCGCCCCTTTTTTACGCAGATCATAGGCCATGAAGAGAAAAATGAGTCGCTCTTTGAATCCAAGGCGACGCCGTGTCTCGAAAATCCTCGCTTCTTCGACCTTCGCGCATTTCGATTGATCCGCGCCGTTGTAGATGAGCAAGACGTCGTCCTCTTTGACCCCGAAATACCTGCAGAGGTCTTTTTTGACCATCTCCGATATTGCGATGAGGACTGGCCGCGTGGCCGCGCGGAAAGGGGCTCCTTCTATCCAAGCCCGGGCGTAATATTTGGGGCTGGCAAAGGCAACAAGGCGCTTGAAAATTCTCACCAGGGGATTTCGGATCGCGTCGATCTTCCGCATGACGCTGAAGCGATGCACCCCGCCATGGCTTTGATAGACGTTCATGACAAGGGTATTGCCAAAACCCAGCACCACATCGAAATCCTGTAACATGACCATTTCACGATGACGCAACGCAAAATGAAGATTTTTTATCGAAGAAGGAAAAAAGCGGGGCAGGGGGGTAATCTGATGAAAGATTGCATCGGGCGGATCGTTGGCCCACGAGTATCCATACAGATGCACTTCCCAGCCTTGTGCGACAAGCTCTCTCGCCAGGCCCACCGCATAGGCCTCGACGCCCCCTGCATAGGGATCGAATTTCTCGAGAGCCATCGCAATCCTCATAGACAAGACCTCGGTCTCTTCTCGCCGCTCGGCGCCGACCCGCCAGAAACGCGCTGAGTCGATGATGTATAATATATGGCCTGTAATGGCGTCGGGTTCATTTGTTTCGTGCGAGCGCAATCTGTACGCGTATATAGGCCTTCTCGAAAGTTCAGTACGAATGGCATGGCATACGGCGTACATACGGTCGCTTTCAAAGCCTACCCCACAGTGAAGACGTAATCCATCATTACAGCCCCAGCGCCTGATATGTCACGTTGCAATTGATCCGGCATACATCAAACGGACCATCGATTCCCACTTCCGTGGGAATGACATGCAGCGGCGCAGCAGCCCAATTCCCAATTATTCTCGAGAATGGCTATGTGTGCGCTCCCAGGCTTTGGCATGCTTGAGAAACACGTAAAACGCGCTGTTCACCGCGATGATCAACCCGGGCATTCCGTCCAGCAAGCCCAGCTTCCAAAAGGCGCACTCAAAAAATTTCCCAAAGGCATGCAAGAGACCAAACCACACAGACAGGGAGGATGCAGGCCGCCGTAAGCATTGGACAAACACTGACGAAAAATTGTTTATGGTTCTCACTTGGTCAGAAATGTCCCTATAGACAAAATGGAAGAGGGGATGCCGGAGCTCCCTCACGATTCCATCCACTTCCAACCGCTCATGCAAACCGTCGCCGGTCCAGCGGCCGCAGCCTTTTCGTACGAGGCGCACCTTGCGGTCCGGATACCACCCTCCGCGCCAAATCCATCTACCGAGATAACGGCTCAGTCTGGGCATTGAAAAGCCCTTGACTGCCGGGTCTGGCCGTTCAAGGGCCTTTAAAATTTCCTGGGCCAGGTCAGGCGACAACGCCTCGTCAGCGTCGAGATTCAACACCCATTCGCCACGCGCAAGCTCCATGGCAACCTGTTTTTGCCGCGCATAGCCTTGCCATTCAACGAAAACGACACGCGCGCCGCGTTCTTCGCACAATTCTATCGTGCCATCCGTACTGCCGGAGTCCACGACAACCACTTCGTCAGCTATGGCCACGCTGTCCAGCAAGCGACCGATTCGATCGGCTTCATTTTTTGCGATCACCGCGACAGAGAGCGTTGGCAATGCTGCATCAGAGCTGGACATTTCACCTTGGGGCGTGGGGAGAGGAGATCGCCCCGCATGGGTTTATGCCGGCGAGAGACGTCTCTAGCGACATTGTTTCAGGCGATCCGCATGAGTTAACATAATATATCTTATCGGACATAAACCCGCTCGCTCTCCATGCGCCCACTTCAGTGCAAGCCCTCGATAAAACCATCACTCAACCTCCAGCGTCATCTCCGGAGGCATCGCAAACGTCTTCGTAACCGTGCACGCCTTGGCCATCGCGGCAAAACCCCGCGTTTTGTCGCCGAGTTGATCTTTGACGCCCCGAATCTTCACATCGAAGCGAGTAATCCGATCGGGTTTTGTCCCGTACTCCCACTCGACCTCGGCCTCGAGGTGTTCAAGCTCGACGCCGTGACGTCTCGAGGCCCAAAAGATGCCTGTCAGCATCTCGCATGACGCAACCGCCGCGGCGGTCAATTCGGACGGATTTGGTCCTTGGTCCTTGCCGCCGTATTCTTCTTTCAGATCAACAAGAAACTTCCAGCGATCAGACACGACTTCTACACTGCGTGGTCCGGTTTGGATCAACTTGAGTTTCATTTTGGCCTTCTCTTGGTTCGTCACGTCAAAGGATCTGGCAGTATTGTCAGCGCCTTCTCCAGATCGGACACCTTAAAAATGAACAAAGCAGCCTCGCTATCGGAAAACCCAGACCCATAGGTGTACGCGATGTTGATCCCCGCGTCCCCTAGAATGCGCGAGACCCGATGGAGAATGCCGGGATGATTTTCGAGCACTAATCCGATGACATCCTGAACCTTCACCTGATACCCCCGCTTTGCAAGGACATCCACCGCCTTTGTGGGGTTGTCGGTGATGAGCCGTATCATCGAGTAACGCGCCGATTCCTTGAGGATAGCCTCATAATAATCGCGAGGCGCCACTCGCCTGCCAGTTTTGGCTCTGACCTCATACAGCGCCAAGAGATACTCGTTGGCGTCCTGAATGCTCATCGCCTCGATGTTGATGTGCTCTTCAGCGAGATTGGCCGTCAGCTTTGCCAACTCGCCGGGCGCATCTGCCAGCATGACTTCAAGCTGCTTTCGTACGCGCATGCCACTTTCTCCAACTCTCGATTAGAATTGCACCGATTATGCAATACTTGTCCTTTGAAAGGAATTCCTTTCCATGTATAATTACTTGGCGCCACCCAAAAAAGCAACGCGACCCCCAGTCTCATAGGACGCTGAGCGCCGCACTTGTGTGAGGCGCAAACGGCACAATATCGCCCTGGAATAAAAAGAGGACGCCCCCATTGCTGAGCCTCGCAAAAGATCATTTTTATTTGAGCGACCTCCTGGACCGGAAGGTCCTCTCCGGAGAAAACGGCCCGGTGCTGGGAATCAGTTCAGACCTCGTGGTGTCCTTGGAGGAAGCGAATCCTCACGTCATAGCCTTGGTGATTCGGAGACGATGGAGAAAGCGGAGGCTCTGCGCTGCGTGGGAAGACGTGGAGCGCGTGTCCTCAAAAGAAATCGTCCTCAAGCCCGACTCAAAACTGATCCCCTTCAGTGAGGCAAGTCTCAGCGCATCGCGCGTACTCCTCAGAGACTTGCTCCTGGACAAACAAATCGTCGATGTGGACGGCGCGAAGGTCGAGCGAGTCAATGATCTGCATTTTGTCCGACTAAACGGATCATTGGTTTTAGACTTCGTTGACGTGGGCTTACGCGGCATGCTCAGGCGTCTGGGGTTTGAAGATGCAGCGGTGAGATTTGCAAAGTGGTTCTTTGATTACGACCTCAAAGATAGGTTTATTCCATGGCACTTCGTGCAACCGCTGGCTGATTTCGATCGCCTGAGGCTCCAGATACCTCAAAGCAAGCTTCAGACCCTGCATCCTGCAGATTTGGCCGACATTATTGAAGATATGGATGTGCGGGAACGCGCCGCCATAGTGGATTCCCTTAACCAGGAAGTGCTCGCAGAAGCCTTGGAAGAAATGGATCCGAAGGTTCAGGTCGCCATTATGAGGGGGCTGGAACCTGAAAAGGCTGCAGACATCATAGAAGAGATGTCCCCTGACGAGGCTGCGGACCTCATAGCTGACCTTCCGAAGGATACGGCAAACGGAATCTTCCGGGAACTGGCCCCAGAATATAGCAGTAAAGTGAAAGAATTGCTCGAGCATGAGGAGGATGAGGCCGGAGGGTTGATGACCACGCAATTCATGGCGCTGAGCGCGAACCAGACGATCGTGGACGCTCTCAACTACATCCGGCAGCACGCCAATGAAATGGACGTTGTTTATTATGTCTATGTAGTGAACGATCAATCTCAACTTCTGGGCGTGGTGAGTCTCAGGGACCTTTTGTCGCATGAAATTTTCACGCCGTTGGGGCAGATCATGACCACTCGCGTCATAACCGCGCACGTTGACGATTCAGCAAACGAGCTGGCAAACCTCTTTGCGAAGTATGGTTTCAGAGGGATTCCTGTGGTGGATGAGGAAAACCGCATACAAGGGGTTGTGCGATTCAAGGCCTTGCTTGACATTCTCGCCCCCCACCTGGGGAAATAAGCGAAGGAGAAAGCGCGTGTCCTCGCCGGCGACTCATGAATCAGGGAATGGCGGTTCGCCGAAAAGCTTTTTGCGGCGAAAGCTCTTGGCGCTATGGGGAATGATGGTTCTCATGGGGCCAGGCATCATCACCTCGAATGTAGACAACGACGCAGGGGGCATTACTACCTATTCCTTGGCCGGCGCCGAGTTCGGACTCACTATGCTCTGGACCCTCATACCCATTACGGTCATCCTGATCATTATTCAGGAAATGGGAGCGAGGATGGGGGTGGTCTCGGGGAAAGGGCTCTCAGATCTCATTCGAGAGAAATTTGGCATCAAAATAACCTTCTACACGATGATCCTCCTGGTCGTCACGAACCTGGGCAATACTCTGTCGGAGTTTGCTGGCATCGCCGCCTCGCTTGAACTCTTCGGGATATCTCGATACATCTCGGTGCCCCTCAGCATGCTCTTCCTCTTATGGCTGGCGGTGAAAGGCTCGTATAGCTCCATCGAAAAAGTTTTTTTAAGCGCCTGCGTCTTTTACGTAGCCTACGTCATCGTCGGTTTTCTCATAAAACCGGATTGGGTGGAGGTGGTAGAAGCCGTCGCGTCTCCTTCCATCAAGTGGGATACTCCCTTTCTCGTGATGTTGGCTGGTTTGGTCGGCACCACCATCGCCCCGTGGATGCAGTTTTATCTCCAGGCGTCCATCGTGGATAAAGGCCTGCAAGAGAAAGACCTCCCAGCGGCGCGCATCGACGTCGTAGTCGGTTCCATCGTGGTCAGTATCGTAGCTTTTTTCATTATCCTCGCCTGCGCCGCTACGTTGTACAAAGCCGGGGTAAAGATCGAAGAGGCGGCAGAAGCCGCTCTTGCCCTTGAACCTCTAGCAGGGAAATACTGCACCTGGCTCTTTGCGTTCGGGCTTTTCAACGCCTCTATGTTCTCGGCCGCCATATTGCCCATCTCGACGTCTTACACCGTCTGCGAAGCCTTCGGCTGGGAATCAAGTCTGGACAAAAAATTTTCCGAGGCCCCTCAATTTTACGGCCTGTACTGTTTTATCATTTTCTTTTCAGGCCTGCTGATCCTCGCGCCAAATCTTCCCCTTGTGTCCATCATGTTTGTATCCCAAGTCATCAACGGACTTGTCCTGCCCGTTGTTCTCATATTCATGATCATATTGATCAACGACCGTTCTATCATGCTCCAACACACCAACGGCGTGGTCCTGAATGTGATCTCCTGGGCTTTTGTGGCTGTACTTTCTGTCTTGAGTATTGTGACGGTGGGGTTCTCGCTGAAAGGTTTTTTTGGCCTGTAACAACAAAGGAGGGCGCTCATGCCCAACCTTTTGAAAGCATTGCCGTTGCGGGCGTGAAGGGGTGGGCAGAGGGAGGCGCGATGTGGGGAAAGAGTCGAGGAGGATTTCTTGGAGGGGGGCGGGATCGCAGAGATTGGTATGTCTATCTTCCATTAATTACTGCTATAATACCACCATGTTAGCATCATTTCTTAAAGTATTTTCTTGACTTTCGGACTCCTCTCAACTATAGTCCAAAAACGTGAGAACGCATTCGACGAAAGCCGAAGGTTCCCATGTGAGACCTCTACCCGGGATGGACACCCTCCCTCCCCCATAACCCCCCCATCCGGGGACTAGAGGTCATTTGAATCATAGAGCCTCTTCATAAGGCTCGATACTACACTCTTATCCCCAGTTGGGCAGCGATTCATGCAGTCGCTGCCCACACGTCTCCGTAGATTTCCGTTGCGCAAAGTTCGTTACGACGTCCCCCATGGTAAGCCTGGCCATTTGACCACGATTCCGGGCACAGCCAAGCAGCGCTCCGCGCCTACCTTCCGAATCCCTTGAAAAGTTCCCCCAGTCCTTTTCCCAGACGATCTAGACCATCGGTGAAAATATCAAGGAATGCAGAGGAGTGCTCCGATGAGGGGTATCCATTCACAATCAGGACCTCGATGGGTCTCTTCAGCCAGTGATAGGAGCCCCGCTCGTTCGCCCGTCGCGGTCCCAGGCGCGCCCTGCTTATGAGACTCTTCTTGAAGGTGCACGGATCGGGCAATCGGATGCACCCTCCTGAGACCGCGCCGAAAGTCTCGGGTCTGATAGACGAGTCGGGACGGGCGTCCGCCAGAAACCCATGTAAGCCGAGGTCGTTAAATCTTTCGCATTTGCCGTCAGCATCGCATAGGAGCAAGGGGGCAAAAAATCCATTGTAAAGACCGGATACTTTCTCGTGGGCAGGGGTGAAATACGCGACGTCGGGATAGCAGTAGATATGATTGATGACAAAGGAGCCTTCCGGCGTCGGCGACCTCAGGCCTCCCAACGCAACGTTGGTGTAATACACCATCTGGGGGATTCCCTCGGGGCCGACCTCCTCCAATACGAGCGTGAAGAGGGCGCGATCAATCACGACTCTTAATCGGCCTTCAGAGGTCACAGCCTCTTCACTGCTGAACCTGCTGAATTCCTCCCAGTCTTTGTAAAGAGGGGGCAGACACGGGTCGTCAGGCGGCTCAAGGGCGCGGTTGCGAGGCGAGGTCTCAGACGTGGGCTCTTCTGGCAAGGGAATCGGCGTCGGAGCCTCGGCCCCCCTGCCCTGCGGCGGTTCCGTGAGAGGTTGTTCAGATAAGTCCCCCCACGCATGCAGAGCCCAACAGATACTCAGCAGACACAGTACGAGCCCTAATGTGCATAGTCGTGCAATCATTGTAAGACATCACATCATGTTGCGCGAGTTTTTACTGGGATACCCTTGTGAGCGGGCAAAAAACTATCCCTTGCGGTCTCTTAGCCGTTAGTTCTCTAAAGATCAAGGAAAGAGAACCTCTTTATGGGGTGATATTGCGCGCCTTGCGGTCTCAAGACGCTCTCGAACAAGACCGCGCTGTTGATGGAGAAAGAGGGACCAGTCGCTGTTTGGCGCTCCATGATGAATTCCATGTCTCTGGAAAGGTCTCCGGCGTCTTTCATTCGCGCCAACGTGAGGTGAGGCTTGAAGCTCCGGGTCTCCCGTGGAATGCCGAGAGGAACTAGGGCGTCTTCTATCTTTTGCACGAGGGGCTGAAGCGCCGATTGGCTGTCCGTTATGCCGAGCCATATGACGCGGGGCCGCTTCATGTTGGGGAAACAACCAAGGCCCTGCACCTTCAATTGGATTGGTCCTCGAACGGCGAACGGCTCCTCGAGGGCTTTGCCGACCGCGGGAATGGCGCCAGACGGAACATCCCCAAGGAATTTCAGGGTGAGATGCATTCCCTGGACGCTTACCCATTTCGCGTCCTTGATTTTGAGTCGCAACTCGGCGGCGACCGCGGCCACGAAGGATTTCACCTCCTCCGGGAGTTCCAGCGCGACGAAGCATCTTACCATGGGATTGTCCCTTGAGGTTGCACGACTCTTGTGCGCGCCTCGACCCGATTCGTGCGCCATGAACGAGTTCCTTTCGGTGCGTCCTTGATAAAAAGATACCTTCAGAGCGACTGGCGGGCAAGCATATTCCATCGGAGAAAATCCGAAAAAGCATGCAGCCGGGACCGGCGGTTTCCCCTAGCAATTCAATATTGGTCAGAAACCTCGAAGGGGTGGCTGAGTTTTTGTGGATTTTTGTGGATTAATGAATAGGAGGATATTTCTTTCCCGGCGAGCCTTGACACGCGCGCGAGGCTTTGCTAATTTTCAGCCATAGGCAATGGAGTCTGCCTCAACCGCTCAAAAATAACTGATAAGAGCTTATGACTCCTACCATAGCGGGTAGGAGTCATGTGTGTACCCCTACCCCACCTTACTGAAAAGTCAGGTGGGTTTTTTGTGTGCAGCCGGCGTCGAAAAACGCCTTTTGGACTGTAATCGCTACGACATCCATGTACAGGGAGGAATGCCATTGGGAAACAAAATCCTCTTGAATGTTATCCAGGTAATTGTCGTGATGGCTTTTTCGCCTTTGGTCAAGGGTGTGCTTAATCGGTTGAAAGAACGGATTCAGTCAAAACAAGGGCCAAGCATATTTCAACCGTATTACGATATCTGGAAGCTGTTCCACAAAGATGAGATCGTATCAGACTATTCCTCTTGGATTTTCCGCGCCGCACCATATCTCGTGTTCGTGACCCCCATCTTTGTGGCGCTGCTCATCCCGGTCCTCACCAGCTACCCTTTATTTTTCGCTTTTATGGCGGACATGCTTGGAGGCGGTTTCATTCTGGCGCTGGGCGGCTTCTTTGCCACCCTTGCGGCCATCGATACTGCAAACCCTTATGGTCCCATGGGAGCCAGCCGGACGAGAATGGTGGGCTTCCTCGCCGAGCCAGTTTTCATGATTGTATTTTTCACCGTCTCGTTCGTAGCCGGCTCGACCATCCCCTACATAGTTCAGAAACACTGGGTGACGCCCTTGGCCAATTTCTTTGAACCAGCGCATGTGCTCGTTATGATCGCTTTTGTCATGCTCATCATAGCCGAAACAGGAAGCATTCCTGTCGATAGTCCTTCCGGGCACTTCGAATTGGCAATGGTTGACGAATCCAAGGGCCTTGAATATTCGGGCCGAGGCGCGGCTCTGATGAAATGGGGCGGATGCATGAAAGTGTTCGTTCTTTTTTGCATATTTCTCAACGTACTCGTGAGCCCATGGGGTTTGGCGCAAGGAGATCATATTGGCGAAGTCCTGCTGGCCGTACCTTTGATTTTGCTCAAGATGTTCATTTTTATTTTGATTCTCGTGATCATTGAATCGTCTCTCGCAAAGCTGAGACTTTTTCGCATCCCAGAGTTTCTAGGCGCAGCGTTTGTCGCAGCAGTCGCTGCGGTCATGACGAGACTCTTGCAACTCTAGGAGGGGACTATGCCGGATACATGGACGTCGAACCTTCTCTCGCACGAGGTCAGCGCGCTAGCCGCGGGGCTTTTCCTGCTGACCGCGTTCGGACTCATTGCAACGAGGCAGACGCTCGCGTGCCTGAGGACCTTCATGCTTCAGTCATTGTTCTTGGCGTTGTCTGCCTTCGTCCTTGGCTACCTCAATGCCTCGACCTCTCTGGTTGCCGTAGGCGCGATCACTGTTGTGGTGAAGATCGTATTGATACCGTGGCTCCTGCTGAGGACGCTGGGGGACGAGCTTCGGGCGCGCAGGGAGATATCCCAAGTTCTTAACATCCCCACTTCGCTTTTGATTGCCCTGGTCATCGTTGTCTTTTCATATTTCGTCTCGGTTCGCATTCTTGCGGCGGCTCCCAAAGGCGCGGCTGGGATGAACTTGCCCATAGGGATGGCCGGGCTGCTCCTAGGCGCCTACGCAATGACAGTGAGACGAGAGGCGGTACCCCAGATCATCGCTATTTTGTCCATGGAAAACGGGGCGTTCTTCGCAGGAATCGCCATTGCGCCTCACCTTCCTCTCATTGCCGAACTTTCCGGCGCTTTCGATGTGCTCATCATCACGAGGGTGATGGGGGTGCTTGTCATGAAAGTCCACGAACGCGTGGGAACCACTGCGGTCGGAGACCTCGTCACCCTGAGGGAGGAATAGCATTTCATGGAACTCTTTTACATCCTCGGGCTCCCCTTGTTGACTGCTGTTCTTTCGCTGTTTCCCGCGAAGAACCGGAATTTTCCTGCTGCATTGACGATTGGCGCTGCGTTGCTCGTATTGGCTGCGTCATGGCTCGTCGTACTCGAGGTATCCGCGGGGGCGCCGGTCATAGCCGTGAAAGACTGGCTTGAATGCGACGCATTTGGAGGCTTACTCTTATTGCTCGTCTCTTTCGTAGGCTTTACCGCGGCCATCTTTTCGTGGGGATATACCAAAAATATTGTCGAGCCAAACGCTGTCCGCGTACGCCGCTATTACTGGCGTTATAACCTTTTTCTGGCTTCAATGCTTGCGGTCCCCATCTTAGCTCAGCTCACATTGGTGTGGATGGCTGTGGAACTTACCACGCTCTTATCGGTCTTCCTGGTGAGCTTTCCAAACACCCCCGAGGCGATAGAAGCCGCGTGGAAATATGCAGTACTGACGTGTATGGGCGCGGCCCTCGCCTTGTTCGGCATATTGATGCTGTACTGGGGAGTTGCCACGACGGGCGGGGCTGTGTTTACCTGGAATGCGCTTCTGAACGCAACGCCAAATATGCCGCCTATTCTTGTGGAAACTGCTTTTCTCTTCGTGCTCGTTGGGTTTGGGACAAAGGCCGGCCTGGCGCCTCTTCATACCTGGCTCCCAGACGCCCATAGCCAAGCTCCATCATCCGTTTGCGCCCTCTTGTCTGGCGTTGAGACGTCCACCGCGCTTTATTGCATCATCAGAATGATCCCGTGCGCTCAGGGAGCCCCGGGAGCGACGCCAGACAAGTGGGTCCTGGCGTTCGGCCTCTTGACGTGCGCTTTTGCGGCCCTTTTGTTGCTCCAGGCCCGAGACTACAAGCGGCTGCTGGCCTTCTCCACCATCGAACACATGGGCGTCATTTTGGCCGCAGTAGGTCTCGGGGGTTCTGCCAGTTACTTTGGCGCCGCTTATCAGATGATGAGCCATTCCTTTGCCAAATCCTTTTGCTTTCTTGCGGCAGGCGCAGTTCTGCGCATGACCGGGACGCGAAATATCGGATCGATCAGGGGGCTGATTCATGAGTCGCCATTTGTGGGCGCCGCTTTGCTCGTCGGCGCCTTCGCGATTTCGGGAGCTCCTCCTTTTGCTGTGTTCATGAGTGAGCTCAACATATTGCGGGCAGGCATTTCGAGCGCCCACTATGCAGAGACAGGGCTTTTGGCCCTCTTCATAGTAATTGCTTTCTGTGGCATCACGTTTCATTTGTCACGCATGGTGTTTGACGAACCGCTTGGAAAGCTTAAGCGGCCGAGGCTTCCCCTGAGTTATGTCTTCTCCATTGTTCTCGCGGGCATCCCGGTGGCGCTGTTTGGTTTGTTTCTGCCGAATCCCCTCTTGGAACTTTTGCGTCTCGCCTCTGATGCGCTTGGGAGGTAATGGGAAATGAATCAATCGCACAGAGGACGGTCGTCACAACAAGACTTTATCCACAGAATTCGCTCTCGCTGGCCCAACGTGGAACTCACCACACGCGTTGAAGAAGACGGGTGCGCTGTAATTACATGCGAAGGCTCCACCCTCGGGGAATTGTGTGAGCGGCTCTTTTGCGAGAATGATTACGCTTTCGCTACCTTGATTGTCGAAGAGGAAGAGGCCAACTGGCTTTTCCGTTACGTCTTCTATGGAGGCGCTGAAGTCCGCATGGTATACGTCTGCATGAAGCAGCCAAAAAGCAATGCGAATGCGCCCAGTATCAGTGCAGCGCTGCATGCGGCAGATTGGCACGAACGCGAGGTCGAAGACCTCTTTGGAATCTGCTTTGAAGGCCATCCGAGGCTTGGCGATTTCGTCCTGCATGAAGAATGGCCTGAAGGCGTCAATCCCATGAGAAAGGGCTTCGACGCTTCAAAGCCTTATGTGCATCGTGAGGTTGATCCGGAATGGCGTCCCTTAAGAATACTCGAGGCTCAAGGCGCTTTCATGATGCCAATCGGACCTGTGTATTCAGATTATGCCGAGGCGTGCCAGTTTTTCCTCGAAACAGTCGGCGAAGACGTGGTGAGGACTACGCCGCGCATCTTTTACAAATTCCGGGGCGTGGAAAAGTTAGCAGAAAATCAGCCTGTGGAACGAGTACTTCTCATGGCGGAGCGCTTCTCTGGCTCGTCGGCCTTTGCTCACTCGCTTGCGTTCTGTCGAGCTGTCGAAAAAATCTCGGGGATGGAGCCCCCTCCTCGTGGGCAGGTCTTGCGCGTCCTTTTTGCCGAGCTGGAACGTCTAAGGCATCACGTCGGCGCAATCGCGGGTATCTGCGGCTCGACCGCGCTGGCGGTCGCAACGAGTCAAGCAAGCATCCTGGAGGAAGAGCTTCTGAGGCTTTCTTGTATCATGTCAGGACACCGATATCTTTTTGGGATCAACAGACCCGGCGGAATTTCAATCGACGTCGCCAGCGACCAGTGCGAAATGCTCAGAAACTCGGTCACCTCTATTGCCTCCGATCTCAAGAAATTGTTCGACATGCTCCGGTTGTCGAGCAGCTTTTTAGACCGAATAGAGGAAGTGGGGATTGTCTCCAAGGAAAATGCGCTTTCGTATGGACTAGTAGGCCCGGTTGCGAGAGGGTCGGGGATCGCCAGGGATCTGCGGAAAATCCTTCCCTACGGTCCGTACAGATCACAGATAGAATGCTCAACTGCGCTGGAAACAGAAGGCGACGGCTATGCTCGCCTGAGAGTGCTGTTTCGTGAGGCCGAAGAATCGGCCAACGTCATCTGCCGCCTCTCTTCTGAGTTGCCCTCTGGCGACGTCTCCTGTCCTGAATTTCACGTGAAGGCTGGCCAGGCCTTGGGTTGGGTAGAAGCTCCATTGGGCGCTGCATTCCATTGGGTAAATATCGGCGAAGACGGCGCGGTAAAACGATATCGAGTGACGCCGCCGTCATTCATGAATTGGCACGGCTTCCACTTAGCCGCGGAGAACTTCGCATTCCAGGATTTTCCCATCGTCATGGCAACGTTTGGGCTTTCCAACGCGGAATGCGACCGTTAACAGGAGGAGACCCTTTGAGCAAATGGGTTTTATTGGGTATTCGCAGCGGAACCAAAACGACCAGGTATCCGAGCTACACAGAGTCAGCAGCCGGCATTTCGCCCGGGCGTCCCAAAGATACCTTGATGGCAGACGAAATCGCGCGGGGGGTGGTCCGAGACGTGTGCCCTACCGGCGCTCTCGACGCCAAGAACGACCGCATAGCCGTGGATTATAGGCGCTGCGTCTCTTGCCGGCGTTGCGACCGGGGCGCCGCCGCTCCTCTGGATTGGGAAGAGTCGTGGGAATGGGCAAGCCTAAGCGGGCCAGACCCGAACTCGTCGGGCGTATTGGCGCGGCCTTTTTCCCAATCCCTGCACATTCGCGTCCTGGATGCCGGGGCTTGTCGAGCTTGTCTGAGTGAAATCGAGCAACTGGGCAAGCCATATTACAACATACACCGCCTTGGTTTTTTTATGACCCCAACTCCCCGACACGCCGACGTCTTACTCGTAGCTGGCCCTGTCGCGGATAATATGCGACTTCCCCTCGAGAAGGCTTACGATGCAATGCCCTCGCCCAAACGCGTGGTGGCAGTAGGCGCCTGCGCGCTGTCGGGTGGAATCTTTGGGCCGAGCTTCACATCCTATAGCGGCGTCAAGAATGTTCTTCCAGTGGATGTAGAAATCCCTGGATGCCCACCCCCGCCTCTGGCGATTATTCACGGCTTGCTTGTCCTGACAGGACGCCGGCCTCCGGCTGAAGCAGGAGCGACATCATTTGTTGACAGGAGGAGTGGAACATGATCGACGTCTCAATGCTCTTGTTCCTCTTCATGGCGACCTGCGCGGCGGGCGCAACACTCTCCGTTGTGCTGCCCGATCGGATGAATCTCGTGATGCAGACGCTTGTGGGGATAGTCGCATCCGCATTTGCGCTCGCTGCGAGCGCCGCAATCCTGCTGTTCGGGTGCTCCTTTGATGTCAACCTGTGGGAGTTGCCGGGATTGGGACCGATCGTCCTGCACATGGATAAAATCTCGGCCTTGTTCGTTTTCGTTGCCGCGCTCGTGTATGCGCCGATATCACTGTTTTCTGTGGAATACATGGAAAAGTATGTCGGTCGATACAGCATAAAATATTTTGGCTTTTTTGGTCATCTACTTTTTGCCTCCATAGTTCTGACATTGGTGACCGGCGACGTCGCTTCTTTTTTGATCGCCTGGGAGTTGATGACGATCCTCTCCTATTTACTCGTGAACTACGAACACAGAGACGAGGAAGCGACGAGCGCTGGGTATCTGCTGCTCTCCATGAGCGAGGTAGGGACGTTCGCTGCGGCGTTGGGTCTCTTGATCATTGCCGGCTCGGCGGACAACCTCAGCTTCTCGGCTCTGAGAAACGCATCGAGCAACATCGGTGAAGTTGCTCGATGGGGAGTCTTTCTGCTCACGTTTTTTGGCTTCGGGGTCAAGGCAGGACTTTTACCGGGAAGCAGTTGGTTGCCGAGGGCGCATCCTGCCGCGCCGGCCAATTGCTCCGCCATACTGTCCGGAGTCATTCTCAATCTCGGCATTTACGGGATCGTGCGCGTAAACGCGGATCTTTTGCCGGTGAGCCACGCGAGCCAGGGGATTGTGGCGCTGATTGTAGGAAGCCTCTCGGCGCTCATCGGGATCCTCTACGCAACTATCGACAACGATATGAAAAGGATGCTGGCCCATAGTTCAATAGAAAACATGGGAATCATTACCGCGTGCCTTGGAGCGGGGTTCGTGTTTCTCGCCAGTGGGCAATCAGCCTTGGCTGGCATTGCCTTTGTCGTGGCCCTCTACCATACGGCCAACCACTCCCTGTACAAGGCTCTCCTGTTTCTCGGCGCGGGCGCGGTAGATTCGAAGGTGGGCGGCAGAAATATGAATCGCTTTGGGGGCCTGATCAAGCGCATGCCATGGACGTCTGCGTGGTTTCTTGTCGGAGCTCTCTCCATCGCCGCGCTGCCGCCGTTCAATGGATTTGTCACTGAGTGGCTGACGTTGCAGACTCTACTTCAGAGCTCCGTTCTGAGCGCAAAAGGACTGAAGATAGCTTTTGCGCTGTGCGGGGCCATGTTGGCCTTGACCGCAGCCCTGGCAGTCACCTGCTTTGTGAAAGCCTACGGCATGAGCTTTCTGGGCATGCCAAGGTCTAAAGCGGCGGAATCCGCTGCTGAGCCAAAGTCGCCTACTATCGTCTCTATGGCGATGCTGGCAGCGCTGTGTTTCATCTTCGGAATTACCCCTACTTATATCATTCCTGTAGTCGACGGGGCAGTCACGCCCGTGGTGCATCAAAGCGTCACCGACGAGTTGGTCCCGCCATTTTTTTCAGGGAACGGGAACAAGAATCCCAAGTTCAGCGCAGCGTTCATGGCGGAGTTCCATGATCTCGGGGCGCAAGTAGGTTCGTCTGTGTTGCCTGGCCGCGGCCTGGTGGTCTTGCATCAAGGTACTGCTCGCAACCCCGTGGTCTTCGCGATGTCAACCTCGTACACCTTTGTCGTGCTGGCCTTGCTCCTCATAGGCAGCGTCCTTGTAATACGGCTTCTCTTCAGGAACCGGTTAGTTCTCCGAAAACCTGTGTGGGACGGCGGAATACGGCGGCTTTTTCCGGAAATGACCTACACTGCCACAGGCTTCTCAAACCCTGTTCGAGTGATCTTCGAAGCAATTTTTCGTCCGTCCATGACGGAAAATACGCGAGAGACCATCGCAGGCCATTTCCGCACCGCAATCCGAAATGGACGACAGGAACCGTACGTATTGGACAGAGCGCTGATTCACCCGGTGCGCAGCTCATTCCAATGGTGTGCCGCGATTATGGGAAAGATTCATTCGGCGCGCGTCAACGCGTATGCTGGCTATGTCTTGATCACGCTCGTGGTATTCCTGGTGGTTCATACGTTTACCCAGTAATCCCTCAAAAAGGGACGGATCATGGAACCGAAGGCCCCTGCCATTTGTGACATCGCTCGACCGTCAGCGGTGAAATTCGTCGTACTCATCGGCATAGTGAGCCTTTTTTCTGATATGACGTATGAGGGGGCGAGGAGCATCACTGGCCCATTCTTATCCGTGTTGGGGGCAAGCGCCACGGTAGTCGGCATAGTGGCGGGTTTCGGCGAGTTGGTCGGGTACGCGCTGAGGATTCTCTCGGGGTATTGGGCTGACAAGACGCAGAGGTACTGGGCCATCGTTTTCTTTGGGTACTGCGTGAACTTGCTGTCTGTGCCTCTTCTCGCCTTGGCCGGTCTTTGGCAGGTTGCCGCTTTTTTGATCGTTGCAGAGCGAATGGGCAAGGCTATACGGAATCCCTCGCGAGACGTCATGCTGTCCTGCGCCTCGGACAGCATTGGACGAGGCTGGGGATTCGGTCTGCACGAAGCTCTTGACCAGATTGGGGCTATATGCGGCCCCCTCGTCGTGGCGGCAATCTTGTCGTCACACGGGAATTATCGATCGGCTTTTGCCGGCCTTCTTTTGCCGGCAATCGCCGCGCTTACGGTCCTTTTTACTGCGTACAAGCTTTACCCAAATCCCAGGGGACTCGAGTCCGCATCGATCAAGATTGAACGAAAAGGGTACACGCATTCCTTTTGGCTTTATGTCGCGGCCATAAGCTGCATTGCCGCGGGATACGCAGATTTTCCCCTCATCGCCTACCACATCGCCAAACAAGGTTCCGCTCCAGCGCCGTGGATCCCGATCTTTTACGCCATAGCAATGGGCGCAGACGCCGTGGCGGCGCTGGCGTTCGGTAAGCTTTTTGATCGACTCGGGTTTTCAGTGTTGGCGTTGTCAGTGATGGCCTCTGCCCTTTTCGCCCCCCTCGTGTTTTTGGGCGGCTTTTGGGCGGCGTTGGCGGGCATGATTCTTTGGGGCGTTGGAATGGGCGCGCAGGAGTCCATCATGAGGGCTGCGGTCGCTGAGTTGGTTCCTTCCGACAAATTGGGTTTTGCCTTTGGGCTGTTCAACACCATGTTCGGGGTTGCCTGGTTTGCGGGGAGCGCTGTCATGGGAGTTCTCTATGACGCGTCGATATACGCCGTGGTTGTCTTTTCTGTTGCGGCGCAGCTTATCGCCATTCCCATTATCTTGGCTTCAAGGAAAAGGCCATAAAGACGCGTTCCATTCGCTATGGCAAGGATGCGCTGTCGCGACCGCTGCACATAAAGAGTACGAGTTATGCAACAAGCGATCGCCGGATCGCCCGAGAAGCGGGCTCGCGCTTCCCCTGGAAATCGACGCAAACGGCTGCCAAACAGACGCCTATTGGATTCCCGCTGCCGAGGGAATGACAGACCTGCACGGACGCACACCAAACCTGCGCCCCGCTCCTCGGGGCGCAATACAATAGCCCAGGGCAACGCCCTGCGTACACGCCGTTCGCCGCTCCCGTTTCTTCTATTGAAATACCGCGTTGCCTTTGGCTTTTCGTGACGACACAGGACGTGCACGAACCTGACACTGACGCCACTCGCGTTCCCTTCGAGCCCCGCCCCTGCGGGGCGTTTCTTCGTAGCCCTGGGCGGCGCCGTCAAGAAGTCAGTCCTGTGTCAGTACAATCCGTTCCAGGTCCGCGATGTTGTCCACCAGGATCAATTCAAGGCCGTCTCTGGCCTCGTCAGGAATGTTTTTCACGTCGTCTTGGTTCCGAGACGGAAAGGCAACTATTTTCAGACCCGCCCTTTGGGCTGCAAGGACCTTCTCACGAATCCCGCTGACCGGCAAGATGCCGCCGTTCAGCGTAATCTCGCCAGTGAGCCCCACATCCCGTCGAGCTGGTCTTCCGCTTAGGAGGGAAATCAGCGCCCAGGCGATGGTAATGCCGGCGGAAGGACCGTCTTTGGGGATGGCGCCTGCGGGGATGTGGATGTGTATGTCATGGCCGGCAAAGAAATCCTCATCGATGCCAAATTTTGCCGCGTGGCTTCGCACGAAACTCAAGGCGGTTTGCGCGGATTCCCTCAGCACGTTGCCGAGGGAACCTGTCAGAATGAGCTGTTGAGCTCCCCGCATGATCGTGGCTTCCACGGAGATGATTTCACCGCCGAACTGAGTCCACACAAGCCCTGTGGTGACGCCTATTTGGTCCTTTTTTTCCGTTATTCCGTGAACAAACTTCCGCGGCCCGAGGTATTCCTCGACCATTTCCGGCGTCACGAGGATGCTTCTCATGTTGTCACTGCTGTCCTTCACGCATATCCTGGCTATTTTACGCGCAATATTCGCCAGCTCTCTTTCCAGGTTTCTGAGCCCCGCCTCCCTGGTATAGTCTCGTATGATCTTTTGAATCGCCGCGTCCGAAAAATCTATCGAGAAACCTTCCAAGCCGTTATCGACCAATTGACGAGGGATCAGGTAATGTCGCGCGATGTTCATCTTCTCTTTCTCCGTGTAACCGGGGAAAGTGATGACTTCGAGACGATCGAGGAGAGGCCCGGGAAGATTGTCCACCAGATTGGCCGTCGAAATGAACATCACCGAAGAGAGATCGAACGGGACTTCGATGTAGTGGTCAATAAAACTCGAATTTTGCTCTGGGTCCAAGATCTCGAGGAGCACGGAGGCAGGGTCGCCTCGGAAATCTTGCCCTATCTTGTCAATCTCATCGAGCATGAAAACGGGGTTTTTGACGCCTAATCTCTTGATCTCGCTGATGATTCTGCCGGGCATCGATCCGACGTACGTCCTTCTGTGACCGCGCAGCTCTGCTTCGTCTCGCAGCCCAGCGAGAGACAGACGCACAAACTTGCGCTCCATGGCCCTGGCAATTGACTTGCCTATGGAGGTTTTTCCTGTGCCGGGCGGGCCGGCAAAACACAAGATCGGCCCCTTGGTGATCTGCGCAAATTTCTTCTTTTCAAGGACTCGGTTGACCGTCGCGCGCAGCTCATCCAGCTTGAACGGCTTCGCGAGATAATGAGCGGCGCCTTTGGTCAAGGCGGCCACTGCAGAATCGACCGTCGCATATCCCGTGACCATGATGATTTCAGTCTGAGGGGCTACGCGCTTGATGGATTCCAAAAGCTGCTGCCCATCGAGCTTGCCCATCTTCAGATCTGTAATGACAAGATCGAAAGAGCGCTCTCGCATCCTTTCCATGGCTTCCACGCCATTTGATGCGGTTTCGACGTCGTACCCCAGCTTCGACACCACATGCTCGACATTGGCGCGCGCCATCTCTTCATCGTCCACCACAAGCACACGAAATCTTTTTTTGCTTCGCAGGGTGCGCACCGCGAGATACTCGAGCACGCGTTCCTTCACGTGGCCAAGCGCGTAATGCTCGGATTCCAGTATCCTCTCTGCCCTCTCAATATCGAGGTTGTCGTCCGTAGATCGGTTCCACGGCAGCGACACGAGGTAATCGAGATAATGAAGCCCCAGTGGATATTCAGCAGCGGAAGGATCGGTCTTCTCAAGACGCTCGAGTTCATTGAGCGCTGTCGCGGCTACGTTCTCGGGCAGCCCTGCTTTTTCTATGGCAGCGCGAAGCGCCACGAGTTCTTGAGGCGTGGTCGGCTTCTGTTCCTCGTTTTTCTTGAAGAATGACATAACGCGTACTCATCTCCCGGGCATGTTCTGTGAAAAGAATTATACGAACAAAACCTGAAAGTCACAATGAGTTGAGAACAGGCTCGGGTGTTGAAGGGGAATCGCAACGCCGTCGTTGCACCATGAAACGCGCCTTCACCAAAGGAATTCGCTCTATCCAGCTATTTGAGCCCTAAGATCGAGAGACGTCGTTCGAACCTGTTTCTCATTGCAACAGTCACATAGCGGCTATTCGGCATACAAGAGGCGTCGCAGGGGCAAAAGAAAAGACCTGGAGCTGTTTCTCAATGTTGGCACGATAATTGATAATCCCAAGGCAGGCGCACGAACCGCAATCTATCTGGAGGATATCATGAAAAAGTGGCGAGAAAAGTTCATGGCCATGGCCATGGCGGTGGCCTATGCAGAAGAAGGAGAGTGGGACACTGCAACGTCCCTGCTTGAGGATTACGAGCGCAAGAATGCCGAAGCCGCAGTAGGCAAGGCAAACCGCGTGGATCAGAGGCAAAGGCCTCGTGCATATCGCGCTTGATTGGCGGAGGGAGTCCTCTGACTTTTCCTCACGCAGCGACCTAAGTTTCACTTTATGACCGAACAACCATTGGGAACGGAGGCTATTATGAGTTCTAGTGCGAGCAAAAAGAAACCCGTCGGAAGGACGGCGCTTTATGGAATCATAACTGCTTGTTTGTATGCAGCGGTGTTTACACATTCCGACAGTGTTGTGCAGCTATTCTCTCTTGGAGGCATCTACGCGGCGCTCCCCATAGCGACGGTCTTTGTGTTCTCATTCGCGCACGGCGCGTTTGCCAGTAATCTGTGGTCCTGCCTGGGAATAGAGGCAGTGACGAAAGTGTCGGCCCCGAGGCCAACCGCTCCGGCGCCGAGGCCAGCTCAGAGACCTCGCCCCCGTGTCCGTTTGAGCGTGTAATGGGATGCTGAGGAGGAAACAACAATGCATGATGTAGTAGCCGAAGGCGTAAAATTCATTGATTTAACATGGATGAATATCGCATTTTTGTTTACCGTGGGCTTCATCGGCGGCCTTGTCAGCGGCTTCATAGGCTCGGGGGGAGCTTTCGTGTTGACGCCGGGGATGATGAGTCTCGGGGTGCCTGCCGCAGTAGCAGTGGCCAGCAACATGTGCCACAAGTTTCCCAAGGCCATGGTGGGCGCGTACAAGAGGTATAAGTACGGCCAGGTGGACTTGAAACTGGGGCTCGTCATGGCGGCGTCCGCCACGGTGGGGGTCCAAATAGGCATCAAAATTCAAGAGATGATTTTGGCGAAATGGGGAGAAGCCGGCTCGAATCTTTACGTGAGTCTCTCATTTGTGGCGGTCCTGGTAATCGTGGGGAGCTACGTATTTTACGATGCGTGGAAAATGTCTCAGTCAGGCGCGGTCAACCAGGTGACTAATCTCGCCAAGAGGTTGCAGGCAATCAACCTTCCTCCTATGATCCATTTCAAAACAGCGGATATTACAATCTCACTGTGGTTTACGATACCCGTGGGAGTGGCAACCGGCCTGCTTGCGGCGACTATCGCAGTCGGCGGCTTCATCGGCGTCCCCGGCATGATATATGTGGTAGGAGCGTCTAGCCTGATTGCCTCAGCCACTGAGCTTGTCATCGCTTTTCTCATGGGATTGGGCGGCTCGATCAAATGGGCGATACACGGGATGGTGGATATTCGGCTTACCCTCATCATCCTTGCAGGTTCTCTCCTCGGCGTGCAGCTCGGGGCTATTGGCACCACGTATGTCAAGGAGAACATGATCAAAGTGGTCATGGGCACGATCATGATCATTGTGGCGGTGAGTCGGGCTTTGGCGGTACCCAAGTACCTCGAGCAATTGGGGCTGCTCGCAATTTCCCCATCGTCTGTCAGTTTCCTCGACGTGGCGAGTTTCATCACCATGTGTATTGCGCTGTTGGTCGGCGCAGTGATAATCCTTGGGAGCATGTGGAGAAACAAACCGGCGCATGAGCCTCATGTTGCGCCGATACACGAAGGCCTCGAGCATGTTTGATCGTTTGTTGGTTGCAGTTGACGGCTCTGAAGCAAGCTTCCACGCGTTGCGGGAGAGTCTTCGATTGGCCAGGGGCGCAGCGGCGTCAGTCAAAGTCATCTCCGCGATCCCGCCGTATGAGGGAGAACTGAGGCTTGTAGGAGTCAAGAATATTGCGGCAACGATGCGAGGGCCTTACGAAGAGGCCCTCGCGCGATCTGAGGAGATGGGTCGAGACTTCGGCGTGAGGGTGACTACCCTCCTGGCCCAGGGCGAGGCCCACGAAGTCATTCCAGAAGCGGCGGAAGCCGAAGGATGCGATGTGATCATCGTCGGCGTCCGCGGCTTCAATCCCGTCGAAAGCGTACTTCAGAGCAGCGTGACGGCAAGAATCATAGGATACAGCAGCACAAACGTGCTGGTTGTGCCTTTGCACAGCGCCATCGGGTTGACGCGGTTGCTGGTTGCAGTGGACGGCTCAGAGCTTGGGAAACGCGCGTTAAAAGCGGCCGTGGCGATCCGTGAATCGTACGGCAGCCATATCTCGGTGCTCTCGGTCGCTGACGTCCCCCCTGACCTCTACGGAGTGGACGCCCGGGCGGCGAGGGAGCTGGTGGAAAAGGCCAGAACCGTGCTCAAGGAATCGGTGGAAACAGAAGCAGCAGGCGGCGAAGATGCTTTCAAACTGGCGCTGCGAGAAGGAGAGCCTGCCAAAGTTATCAATGAGTTCGCGCGTTCGGAGAAGATTGACCTCATCCTGATTGGCTCGCACGGCCGTACCGGCATCAAGCGGCTTCTCATGGGCAGCGTCACGGGGAACGTCATAAGTCATGCGCCCTGCCCCGTCCTGGTCACGCGAGGCTGACGCGCCTCGCCTACGGCAGCCCCGCGCTCACTCCAACCCATATCGCCTGATCTTCCTCCATAGAGACACCCTATCGATGCCTAAGGTAGAGGCAGCCAAGGTCTTATTCCCCCCTGTCTCTTCGAGAACCCGCTTGATGTAATCCACCTCGAGTTCTTCCAGCGTGGGCAATTTTCCTTCTTTCTTACGAAACGTGGTAATCTTGAATTCCCGAATATCGTCAGGAAGCTGCTCAAGATCGATCACATTGTTGGCGGCAAGCGCGATGCCCCTCTCAATGATATTCTCGAGCTCCCGTACATTGCCGGGGAAGTCATAGTCGCGAAGCACTTCCAGCACTTCTTTGGACAGCGACGGCGTTTCTCGGCCCATAAGCTTGGCGTGTTTGTCGAGAAAATGCTGAGCCAGCAAGGGGATGTCGCCTTTGCGGGCTGCGAGGGGTGGCAGCTCCAGGGAGACCACATTGAGGCGGTAATATAGGTCTTTACGAAATCCTCGGGTTTGGATAGCTTCTTGAATGTTTCGATTGGTTGCGGCAATAAACCGCACATCCACGTTGATGGTTGTCGTACCGCCTACTCTCATCATCTGTCTTTCTTGAATAACCCTGAGGAGCTTTACCTGCATGTTCGGAGACATCTCCGTGATCTCATCGAGGAAGAGGGTTCCGCCTTTGGCAAGCTCTATGATGCCCGGTTTGCCTGCGTGCGCGCCGGTGAACGCGCCCTTCTCGTGCCCGAACAGCTCGTTGGTTAAAAGTTCCTCGTTGAACACGCCGCAGTTCAGCGCGAGGAACGGGCCGGCGCGTCGAGGACTATGTTCATGGATAAAGCGGGCTAAAAGCTCCTTACCGGTGCCGGACTCGCCCGTGATAAGCACATTACAGTCCGTCGCGGCTATTTGGGCGGCGGTGGCGAGTATTTTGGTCATGGCCGGGTCCTTGGTGATAATCTGAACCGCTGACGCTTTCTTGAGTTTCTTGAGGTCCTCTTTGAGCTGGACATTTTCGTCCCGCAGTCGAATCTTTTCCAGGGCTTCGGCGACAATCTTTCGCACCGCCTCGACACGGTACGGCTTTGAGATGTAGTGATAGGCGCCCTTTTTCATCGCTTCGATCGCTGAATCTACCGTCGCATACCCGGTTATCATGATCACTTCACAAGAAGGGTTCAGTTTTCGAGACTCTTCTAGGATTTTCATCCCATCGACCTTTTCCATTCGCAGGTCGGTAAGCACCACGTCAAAGCGTTCGGCGCGCACCAGTTCGAGCCCCATAGTACCTGTTCCTGCGGTAACTATCTCGTAGTTTTGCTTTTTCAGGATGTGTTCCAGATTGGCAAGCGCCAGCTCTTCGTCTTCTACGATGAGTATTCGTGGTGGATTATTCATTTATAACCTCCCGAGCAGGGAGTCTGAGAATGAACGTCGTCCCCTTCCCCGGTTCGCTCTGAACCTGAATCGCTCCCCCATGTCGCAGAATGATATCGTGGGTAATGAAAAGTCCTAAACCGGTGCCCTTCCCTACGTCTTTGGTGGTAAAGAAGGGATCAAATATCTTGGGTAAGTCCTCTTGTCTGATCCCTTTGCCGGTGTCGCGGATAGCCACTTCTACGAACCCATCTGCGGCCTGGCGCCCCTTGATGGATACTGCGCCCTCTCCGTCGATGGCCTGCACCGCATTTGACACGAGATTCATGATGGCTTGTTGAAATCGCTGCTTGTCAGCATATATCTTGAGCCGAGGTTCGACTTCCACATCAACGTGAATCTGCGCAGGTATTTGGCCATGCAACAAAGACAAGGTCTTTCCGATGATGGGCTCCAACTCGAACCACTCTTTCGAAAAATCCTTGTTTCGAGAAAACTCCAAGAGATTTAGCACTATACCCCTGGCCTTGTCCACCTGTTCCAAGACCTTTCTCAGGAGTTGCTTTTGCCAATCTCGATCCGCTTGATCGAGTTCTTCCATCAAGATCTCGCAAGAAGATGAGATATTCGATAAAGGATTGTTCACCTCATGAGCCACGCCGGCGAGCATGGTCCCCAATGAGGCGAGTTTCTTGGATTGTACGAGCTGTTCCTCTCTTATTTTTAGCTGCTCCGCCATACGATTGAACGAATCGAAAATCTCACGTATTTCCTTCTCGGGCGGGAGGTCGTGGATCGGCTTGAATTGCCCTTTTGCAATGCTCTCTGTGCTCTTTTCCAGACGCCGAAGCGGCTTTATGACTTTGGTGACGAGCAAGGCCCCATGGACGGTGAATCCAAAGGCGACCACTGCGAACACGAGCATCTGAATCTGAACCGCGGTCCGCATCGTCTGCCTTATGGATTGCCGTTTTTGCCGAGCGAGACCCTCTGCAAAATCGGATATCCGAGCCCCCACTTTTCGTATTTGAATCTCTCGTTCCGACCGAGATTCCGACGACTTTACACATTCCTCATTCGCCTTGGCCTCCCAGCAGCCCTGAAGCAACCTCTGGTAGTCATTGACATCCTGGACGAATGCCCTCACCTGTTCAGGCGACGACAGGGATTCGATCTTTGGAACGTTTTTCCGCAGTAGTTCCTTTACCCTGTCGATATGGTACATTGCCGTGCTGAGAGACTTTTGATCGTCATAGAGAAAGTAGTTCTTTTCGAACCGACGTATCTCGAGTATCGATTCCTCGAGTTTACTCAACTCTTCCAGATACCCTATTTTGTCTTCCAATTGGTACATGTAGTAGTAGGATCCCGCCACGCCCGCTGCCATAAAGATGTACAAGGCGATGACGGCAATGGTGACTTTGTGTCTAATACTGAGCAGAGCAGTTGGCATGGATTTTTCCCGAGAAGCTTGGTTTTTGGGACATCGCGTCCCTTGTCGTATTGTGCGGCAAGAATTGTTCCATCATGACATGGAGGCGTCCGCCTGCCAGAGTCCTGAGTTCTTCCTTGCCTGCTTCGGCAGACATCCTAGAGATACGACCCAGTCTCTAGAATACCATATCAATCCAAGGATGCACAATGCAACACATCTCCTCATCTTTTTTTGCTTCGCCCTTTCCCGACAATTGCCGAAGCTTTGCCGAAGTTCTGCGAAGGTCTTGCAGCAAGTCGTCGCCGTTGGGAGACGGCTTCAAATGAGTTGCAGGCCCCTGAAAGTTGAGGCGCGGGCAGCGTCGGACCAGACGCGTCTATGAACCCTTCTTCGGATGCGTCGCGCAACAAGCACGTTGCTATATGAAACAATCCCAAATGAGGATGAGGCGCCTCGTTGCTGCAAATATCCCAGAAAAGTTGCAGTCTTCATATCGTTCCACCGGGCGTACTCTCTCATTCTGTCATCATGTGGATTATGTCATGAGGGCAGCTCCGTCCTCACAGTATGTAGGCGTGCTTCATTTCGCGAACGATTTACTCTTCGACGAAGGTTGGCACGATATTTGATAGTATGAGGCCAGCAAGAGCCTCGGGAGGTATGTATGAAGAAGGACTCGAAAAAAGCGAAGGGACTTGCCGGCAGCTCGTCAGCCCCTTTGGAGGACAATGCGTTGACCTCAGAGACCAAGAGGCATAACTCGGTTGCTCACGAGGTTGCCGTTCGCGAGGCATCCGGTGGAGACCGCGACGTACAAACGGTAAAAAAACGCGGTTTTTTGGAAAGCCTTCGGAAGCACATGAGCGCGGTGGCGTACGCGGAATCAGGGGAGTTCGATGCGGCCAGAGATTTGATGACCTCATCCCGCCCGCACAGCAGCATACTTCTCGTCATCGAAGGCGCCAGCCCTGCAGCCTCGACCTTTGATTACGCGCTCAATTTGTGTACCAGGACGCGATCCCAGCTCGACATATTGCAAGTCATCGAAATGACAAAAGGAGACGACGGTTATGCCGGCCTTCGCCAAGCGCTTTCCGAGGTGTCGGAAAATATCGTGCGGCTCATGCAAAAGGTAGAAAATGGCAACGTGCCAGTGAAGGTCACCATCCGGCTGGGCGACGTAAACCAAAAACTCATCAACTACGCAAAGAGGCATAACGAGGTCTCCATGGTGATCCTCGACAGTCCCAAAATGAGGGGGGCGTCCGAGCATGATCGGACTTGGAAGAAAATGATACAAGACCTCGCTCAGAAGCTTTCTGTGCCGTTAATCACCGTTGGTTCCAGAGAGCTTGCTTGTGCGCGTTAATGATCAGGTGTGTATAGGTTGCCGGCCCTTTCAGGACAGGAAATGGGAAATGACAAAGCATGATCAGCTTGGCGAGCAAAGTTTATTGGGATCCCATCGTCATGACTGAATCACGTGGGGAATAGTCGCCCTGCGTCTCCCGCATAGAGCGGTTCTCAGAATTAATCGCGAATTGGCCAGAAGTTTGCTGCTCGATTGAGGTGAACCAGATTCTGCGTCGCCTTCCGCTGCTCGCAATGATAAAAAAAGTTGTTGATGCGTCAGTGCGAGTGAAGCGAAGCAATATCGTGGAAAATTGAGAGAACCTCTATAATCTCTCCCTTGTGTCAACATCAACCCCTCTACTCACTGCAAGACAGGGCGCCGCATTGCGCCGAGGTTGACATTCGGTCAAAAGATGAGGTACCCAAACAAGATCAAGAATGCGTTTGCAGTGGGTATGCCTCTCCTTCGCGCGGCGCTTCACGTCTGTTGACTTTGATTCTCGGAGAAAAGCATGCTTTGGGCAAACGCGTCGGGACGCTCGAGCAATTAGCGACTGCTTCATTTGATAACAAATGAGAAAAGTTGGGAGGATGGAAGGTGCGTGCATTAGTGTTAGGAGGCGCTGGCGGTATGGGACAGGGCGTTGCCCGTGATCTCATAAAACAACAGCAGGTCGTCGAGGTGGTCCTGGGCGACTTGTATCCAAACCCAGAAAGATTGGCTCCGAAACTTCGTCAGAGCGACAAAGTGAAACTCATCGCGATGGATGTCAACGACCACTCGGGCATGGTGGATCTCATCAAAGGCAAAGACGTCGTAATCAATTGCGCTGGCCCCTTTTACAAGACTGCGGTGCCGGTCGCCTCGGCCGCGGTGGAAGCCAAAGTCAACTACATCGATATCTGCGACGATTATGAGGGAACAGAGATATTGTTTAACTCGGAGATCGATTCCATGGCCAAAAAGGCCGGGATCACGGTGCTTACAGGCATGGGGTCCGACCCGGGCACCAACAACGTCTTGGTCAAGTGGTACGCAGACCGTCTCAGCGCAGTGGACGAAATTCATCTCTATTGGGTGGTGAGCATTGCGGAACTTGCCGGAGCGGCGTGGGATCACAGTCTCCACATGACGCTGGGAAAAGTTCCCCAATACTTGGACGGCGAACTGGTTCTCGTAGAAGGGGGTACTGGGGTGACGCCGATGGAATTCCTGGAACCCCTAGGCGAGTGCCACGTGCGTTATGTGGGGCATCCTCAGCCCCTCACAATTCCAAAGTACATCCAGGGCGTGAAAAACGTGATCATAAAAGGCGCTCTTATCCCATTGTGGGTCGATGAACTCATCAAGGAACAGCGGGATACTGGGTTCCTGAGCAAAGACCCCGTGGACATCAAGGGGGCGCAGGTTGCGCCGTACGACCTCACGCTGAAGCTATGGGAGAAAATTCCGGAGGGTAGAGATAAGGGTCCGCAGGCCTCCGGCCTCAAGGTCATTGTCAAGGGGACGAGAGAAGGCAAGAAAGTGACCTACACGGCTGATATGGTCGGGAGAATGGCCCCTGGAACGGGGTTGCCAGCCGCCATAGCCGCGCTCATGATGGACGCAGGAGACGTCACAGTCAAAGGGGTGGTTGCCCCTGAGGGGTGCATCGATCCCGCCAAATTTCTCGCCGCGTTTTTGCAGAGGGGAGCGAGAATTCACCAAACAGAAACGATTTCTTCTATGTTGGAACTCGACTAGGGGACAGGAGACTCGCATGAAAGAGGCGCCGAAACTGAACATAACGAAGAGCAAAGAACTTTTCGAGGAAGCGAAGGGACTTGTGCCAGGCGGCGTGTTGGGCGCCCGCAAGCCCACCGACTTCATCGAAGGGGAATACCCCATCTTTTTTGAATCTGGCAAAGGGTGCCGTCTCATCGATGTGGACGGCAACGAGTTCATTGATTTTCTCTGTGGGTACGGTCCGATCATCCTCGGCTATCGAGAGGCGGAGGTGGATGATGCGGTATATCGACAGATCAGCGAAAAGGGATTCTGCTTCACGCTGACGCAAAGATACCAGAATATTCTGGCCAAGAAGTTGACTGAACTGGTGCCTTCATCGGAGCTGAGTATTTTCTTGAAAACTGGTTCAGACGCCACCACCGCGAGCATCCGGATTGCCCGGGCCCATACCAACAAGATCAAGATAATGCGCTGCGGGTACCATGGGTGGCATGACTGGTGCGTGGAAATGAAGGGAGGCATCCCCAAAAAGCTTTACGAGGATGTGTATGAATTCCCTTACAACAGTCTCGAACATCTGGAAGAATTGATGCGCATCCACGGCGCTGAGACTGCGGCCATTATCATGACCCCATTCGGGCACCCCAACCATGAAAAGATGCAGATACCCAAGCCAGGTTTCCTGGAAGGGGTTCGGGAGCTTGCCGACCGGTACGGGGCCGTTTTGGTGTATGACGAGATCCGCACCGGATTCAGGCTCTCCATGGGAGGGGCGCAAAAGCTGTACGGGGTTGTCCCTGACCTCACCGTCTTGGGCAAGGCCATGGCCAACGGCTATCCCATATCCGTGGTGACTGGCAAAAAAGACGTCATGATGGCGGCGGCTCAGAAGCTTTTCATCTCCTCGACGTTCTTTCCCAATAGCGACGGCTTTGTGGCCGCGTTGAAGACCATCGAAGTGTTGGAACGAGACCGCGTCCTCGAGAATATCTGGGAAAAAGGAGACCGATTCATAGAGAAGATCAGAGCGCTCATCGATCGGTACGACGTAGGCGCCGAGTTGACTGGCGTAGGCCCCATGTTTTACATCACCTTTGAAAAGGACGAGACAGGCGCGTACAAAGGGAAACGTACGGATTTTTACACACAGCTCATTCGGAAAGGCTTTTTCTTCTCTCCGTACCACCACGCCTACATCAGTTTTCGGCACACCGAGGCGGATCTCGAACTTGCGTTGACGGCAATAGAGGAGTCCCTCGCGTATGTGAAGGAACGGTACTCCTGAACTAACCATAAAGCCGCCGCTGCAAAGAGATGACCCTTCCCTCGCAATGATACGGGGCCGCCTCGTATCGTTGCGAGGCCCTGCCAGCGATGCGCTCTTCTTGCGCCGCAAGTTTCAAACCACTGGGAGCGTCTCGGCGTGGATCTATTCTCTTGCAATCACTCAAGAATCCTTTCAACTCAAGGTGATAGCCTTCTCTGGGCAGATTTCCTGGCAGCAAAAGCAGGTGATGCACGTGTCTGCATCGACGACCGGGGTAGCGTCGCCCATGGTAAGGGCGGAGACCGAACAATGCTCGACGCAGGTCCCGCAGCCCGTGCACGATGCAGGGTCCACGTGCGGCCTGAGCATGGTCTTGGCCCTCATCGTGGATTGGATATCCTTGTTGCTCAAGATGGCCTCGCCGCCCAACGGCGGCAGTTTGAACCCGGGGAGCACTTTAAGTTCTCCGATGATTTGGAGTTTGGAGACGTCGTAATCTCCCAATCCCAGCGCTTTGGCACGCCGCAAGAACGGGAGCAGACCAGGATCGCATCCCATCATGGTAGCGATGACCGCATCCACCGCGACGGCGTTGTCAGATGCCAAGATGAGCCCAATGTCCCGCAAGTCCGGACACGCCGGTCCATTTCCTTCCATCCCAACCACCGCGTCAACGATAAACAAGTCAGGTACGCGCAGCCGAAATACGTCAACGATCACGTCGTGAAACCGCTCCGGACTGCCAGCTCGCCGATGTAATTGGGCTTTTTGGGCTCCTGGCAAGTACCCGTAGCTGTTCTTTATGGCGCCTGTAATGACGGTGAGCCCGTGGGTCTTGAATTTAGGCAGGCTTATGACCACATCCGCGTCCAGCACCGCCCTGGATATGCTCACACGCGGGCCGAATTCGCTGGGGAATTCTACCTGGAGAGAATCCTCGCCAATATTTCTATAGTACCCCTTGGCTGCTTCCATAAGTCCTGTTTGTTCAAAACTCGCCTCGTTGGCCCCATAGCTGAAAATCCCCGGATTGTCGCCCACCACAATCTCTGAAGGCCCCATGGATTCGACTTTCTCAACGACAGCTCTGAGCGCGGCCGGGTGGGTCACAATGCCTTCGTCGGGCTTTGACGCCCGCAGCACATTGGGTTTGATCAACACTTTCTTTCCCCGCAGCTCTAAAGGGAAAAGCTCGAAAACCTTTTGAATTGCCTTTGCAACGTTTTCGTAACGTGCAGGTTCAATGAGTACTTTGGTCATGTGAGGCTCCTCCAGATGTTGACGTGGATATCGTTGCCACGCGCGCTTGTCTCGAACGTAATATGCTCATCTTTCTGGTCATGCGCCGTTTGTGCCTGTCGCCGCGACAAGGACAGCCCAAGGCTACTCTCCCCAAGGGATGGAATTGAGGTATTTGTCCAGCTTGTTGAGATACGCCTGGGTCTTCCAGGTTGCGCCGTGTTTGATCTTGGCGTTCTCGCCCATCCAAAGATCGCCTACCACCGCGAAGGAAGTAGGGCCGTATCGTTCTCGGTGCATCTCCTCGATTTGCTTGTGCACTTCCGTATAGACGTAGTGGGGGTCTTTTTCCAAAAGAAAGGCTTTGAAAATGGATGACTTGGGGACGTGAGGCAAGGCCGAAGCCGCGGCCGTGAGGGTCTGGGATTCTTGTCGTCGAGGATCGCCTTTGTCATCATAGGCAAGCAGGTCTCCGTCCACGGGGATATTTGCGCCCGAGAGATCCCTGATGCGGATTTGCTCCATCATGTTCCTGCTCGTGAATGGGCCATAGTGGTAGTCCATGCCGACATAGAACAACCAAGACAAGGTACCCTCTTGCGCGTAGTAGGCTGCATATTGCACGAAAATCGGTTTCAGAGCGGCCAGTCCCACATCGACGCCCCCCTCGACAGTGTACATGTAGTCGCAGAGTTCCTGATCCGTGAATTCCTCGCCGCGCTCCTTCATCACCTGACGCGCTCGAGGAAAGTTGAGCTGCATAGACCCCTTGGTCCGCACCACGTTGGACACCTTGTCAATTTCTTTGAGCACTATATTTCTGACAAATCCGGGCAGGATGGCTGCATCCCGCTTGAGGTCCTCCGCGATGGTCCTTGCAAGGACTTCGATATCCCCTTCAGTCTTACACTCGATAAGCCTTTGATAATAGCGTTCCTTGTACATTCGATATAGGCTGGGTACAGGCGGGACGGACATGAAGACGCTGTATTTTTGGAGTAGCTCCTTCTCGGCTCTCTCGACCATGGCCGCGACAGTTTCGCCCCGAGATGGATCAGCAGCCAAGGGATCGGCTCGGAAACTCGACTCAATCGAGATAATGGAGGCTGCCAACGCCAGAATTTCCTTGCAAAGGGGCAGATTGTTTCGCTCCACCGCGGATATGATCGCCTGAATCCATACTTCTTGCTGCTTGATGGGACAGTCGAATGGTTTGCGAGAGACGAAGGTGGACAGCCAATAGGCCGCTTCGTACGGCTCCATGAGGCGAACCGTCTGGAACATGAGCGCCTCTTCTTGCGGAATATAGTGATTGAGCCTCGCCATCTCTCTGTTCCTTACCGCAGAAAAATCCTCCTTGAGCCAGTCCTCGCTTGACGTAATTGGACTTTGGGGCGCTGGCGCCTCGCCTTGATCTCGTTCTCTTTGCGGCGAGCCGACCTCCGGCGCGATCGGCGCAGCTTGAGGCAATGGATCAGCGGATATTCTCATTTGTCCCCAGCCGGGGCGCGCAAAGCCGCGGCAATCTCCAAGAAAAAGAAGCGTCACAACAAGGTATATCAAGGGCGTCTTCATATTCATCCCGTCTGCCGCTATCTACTGCTCCCGGGCCAGCGTCACGCGCCGACTCGACTGTTGAAAAGCTATCCTATCCCAGTTCAGGGTTAGGGGGAAGTCTTGACAAACGAAGAAGGGGCTGTGAACATACTGAATGACTGCGTGTCCTAAAATCGCTCGTCGACCCCAATTCATACGCCCCTGAGGTATGTTAAATCCATGCAAACTGTCCTCATGGTTGGCCCTGTTCCTCCACCCTTCGGCGGTATAGCGTCTTTGATGAAGAGCATAGTCGAATCCGGTCTCGCGAAAGATTACCTTTTCGACATCTTTGAGAGAAACCCCATTCCTATCGACTGTTCTGAACCTATACAGAGGAACCTCTCCGTGTGAAACGTTTCTTCAAATTCTATAAGACGCTCAAAAAGAGACGCTATGATTTTATTCACATGCACGTAGCCTTCAACAGAAGTTTTCTTGGAACCCTTGTATTCATGCTGATTGCGAAGATAACCCGTACTAAAGTACTCCTCCATATACACGGAACAGACTGGAAGACCCGTTACGTGCAAGTCAACCCTGGTCTTAAGCTTGTGTACCGGATTGGCCTTAGAATACCGGATCAAATATTGGTGCTCTTCGACCTGTGGAAGAGCAAGATACAGGCATTGGCGCCTCGAACGCCGGTGAAAACGCTGGGTAATTTCCTGGAAGACTTTAAGCCCACTCCGGCTCACCAATGCGAAAAGATCCGATACGAATTCGGCATTCCGGACGACCATTTTCTTGTCCTGACTGTGGGATTTATCGGATGGAGAAAGGGGCAACTGGATATCCTTGACGCGGTTCCAGAGATCGTGAACCGCGTGAAGCGAGTCCGGTTTGTGATGGTAGGAGGGGAGGAATTCCCAGGGGAAAGCGCGCCAGTACGTCAGAGAATTGAACAGGAAGGCCTCGGCCGATGGGTGTCCGTCATCGATGAAATCGACAGAGAGAGGGTTATCGCATGCATGTCAGAATCAGACATCTTTCTTCTTCCTTCTCGACGAGAGGGTATGCCGATGTCTATTCTCGAGGCCATGCGCGCTGGTCTCCCCATCGTGAGCACCACCGTCGGAGGAATTCCTGAAATGATAGAGCATGAAAAAGCGGGCATCCTCATTCCGCCCGGTTCGCCCTCTCAGATAGCACGCGCGGTCGTGGAACTGTTGGAAAATGAGAAGCTCCGTAAAGAATTGGGAAAGGCTGCGAGAAAGACGTTCGAGGATAAATTCGAGCGGGATGTGGCAACGAAGAAACTTGCTGCGATATATAAAACTATAGTTTCGCGATTTTCTTAATCTGAAGTTGGCGCGTGGAGCGGGGGCGGTTGTTTTTT